>NZ_JBQFRK010000003.1:0-578039 GCF_056537365.1 Ruegeria sp. CF3
TCACCGTCGAGCTGATCGCGCCCATCGCGATGGAAGACGGCCTGCGCTTTGCGATCCGCGAAGGCGGCCGCACCGTCGGCGCCGGCGTCGTCTCGAAAATCATCGAGTAATCACAGTAGTCGGGCTTTGGCCCGACAAATCGGTGAACTAAAGAAGGCCGCTCCAACTGGGGCGGCCTTTTCTCATCCATTCTTCTCGGCGCATTGAGATTATTCGTCGAATAATCTCGGGCAAGCTGAGTTCATTGAACAAAACAGCTGTCGATCTCGCATTCTTAATCTACCGTCCACTCCAAACGAAGACTGAACTCCCAGCTCTCTATTGCAACAGCAAAGGTGACGCGCAAATCAAGCGCGTCCCGGCGATCAGGGGAGACTAAGATGTTTGGTTTTGAATTTCTAAACTATGGAACGCAAATCCTTCACAGCAAGGATTTGGACGATATGAGAGCCGCTGTTCTCGGTGACGACGAACAGGAAGTTGAGTGCAAAATCAGCGACTTTTGCCGAGAGCGCAAGCGATTTGATATCAAGCTTGCTGAAATGTCGGACAGCATGGCGAGAGGAGCGACCTCGGTCAAAACCAGCGCAGACGCGGCCTAACGGCGCAATAGTCGTTTCACGCCGGGTTTTGGGTTCAAATGCTCTTTGCCCATGGCTCACGCCCGACCATCCGGTCGGCCTCGGCGGTGATGTCGTTCATATGCTGCTCAAGGCTCAGACGAAGGGCCTCAATCTGCTCTTCGCTGGCCTTGCGTGGAACTGGATCGGTCCATTCGCGGCACAGAAATACGCCGTCGTTGCGCCAGGGGCGAGGCATCAGCAGACGATCCCAAGTTCCGGCTTCGCGCCCGTGCCGCGCGGAATAGGTGATGCCGAAAACTCGTTTACCTGATGTGCGAGCCCAGACCAGCGGTACGGTCGAGGATACCCGCTCGGGTCCGCGAGGGCCGTCGGCGGCAATGCCAATCGAGATACCCTGTTTCATCTTTCCCAGCACTTCGCGCGACAAAGCGACGTGGCGCTTGCGGCTGGACATTGCAATTGTATCCATCCCGAACAGCTTCTGCACTCGCCCCACCATGCTACCCGCGCGCGCTGCCGAAGTGATCGAGCAGATGCGGCCCTTGTCCAGAGGGAAGAAATATGGCGATTGTGCCAGTCTCTGGTGCCACAGCACCACGATGACCGGTTCGCCCTGTTCGGCCAGTTGATCCAGCTCTTCGTAACCGATGCGCTGCCAGCGTGTGTTGCGATGCACCAACCGGATATAGCTTGCGATCCGTCGCGCGACCCAGTTCAGCACGGCTTCGCTGTCTGCGATTTTCTTGCGGATGCTCAAGGCTGCGGTCCTCCTGCTGGCCGAGCCTTGTCTTAAAGAACTGCGCGCCGGGCGCAACTTTTTTGTCAGCGGTAAAGTGTTCGGAAAACTCAAAAAGCCTCTTGAGTCCGCTGCGCCTCTGTCATATCTGATGGCCCAGCCTAGGGGTATAGCTCAGTTGGTAGAGCGACGGTCTCCAAAACCGTAGGTCGCGGGTTCGAACCCTGCTGCCCCTGCCATTTCCCACCGGACAAGCGAAATTCCTGCAACAGAGGCGCGGGCTTGGTGCATACGTGTGGCGCAATTCACTTGACGTGTGCGGCAATAAAGAAAAAGCTTGATCAAGGCTGAAGGAAAAGCCATCAGGACTGTCCAGCTAATGTGCTAAAGTCGTTCGGCTTTTGTGTCACAATATGCAAGCCTGACCGGGTAGGGGAACCCGGAGACGATCGGGGACAACGGGGATAATGACAGAGATCGACGCATTCCTTGAAGAACACGGGCTGTCGAAATATGCGCCGGTATTCGCGTCGAACGAAGTTACATTGGCCGATCTCGCACATCTCTCCGAACATGATTTGATCGACCTTGGGCTGCCACTTGGACCAAGGCGCCGATTGATGGCCGCATTGGGGCAGGCGCGGGATGCCAATCCGACCCCGGTGCAAGGCAGCGGGAAGATTGTCGCCGAGCGGAGGCAACTGACAGTTATGTTTGTTGATCTGGTTGGCTCGACTGCCATGTCCGAGCGGCTTGATCCCGAAGACTTGGGGGAGCTGCTTCGGCGGTTCAAGGAAATTTGCTCGACCTCGGTTGCTCGCTTTGGTGGACATATCGCCGATTTCATGGGTGACGGGGCGATGATCTATTTCGGGTATCCTCACGCGGTGGAAGATGCGGCCTCGCGCGCCGTTCATGCGGGTCTGGATATTCTTGAAGGATTGAATCGCATGGAAGGCCAGGAGCGTCTGACTGCGCGGATCGGTGTTTCGACCGGTCTTGTCGTTGTGGGCGAGATCCATGGCGAAGGGTTGAAGGAACATGACGTGGTCATGGGGCGTACACCCAATCTGGCAGCACGTTTGCAGAGTTTGGCCGAGCCCAATACACTGATCATCAGCCCGTCCACTCGCAGATTGGTGGGCAATGCATTTGAACTGCAGGATCGCGGGTCTTTCGCACTGAAAGGGTTTTCGGAACCGATACAAGCCTGGAGCGTCACAGGGCAGGCGCGGATCGAGCGCAGATTTGACATAATGCCTGATGCCGGTTCTGGTCGGCTCATTGGGCGCCAGGCAGAGTTCCGCAAGCTGACCGACAAATGGAATGAGGCAAGTCAGGGCGCTGGACAATCGGTTCTTGTCACTGGCGAGGCAGGGATCGGCAAATCACGCCTGATTGAGGGGCTTAGCCAAGAAGTGCTGGATCAAGGTGCGCTTCGCCTGAACTTCCAGTGTTCGCCCTTTCATGCCAACTCGGCACTTTATCCGATCATTCAGCATCTGGAACGCGCCGCAGGATTTGCGCCGACAGACAACGATGAGGATAAACTGGGAAAACTCTCATACCTCTTGCGCCATCACCCGCCTGAGCATGTGCGCCTGATCGCCGATTTGTTGAGCGTTGATGCTGATGCTACGCTGGGGCCTCTCGACCTGCCGCCGCAAGTGAAGCTTGAGAAGACGTTGGAGGCAGTGACAGAACAGCTTGCAACGTTAGCGCGAGAACGACCGGTGTTGCTGTTGTTCGAAGATGCGCATTGGGTTGATCCGACCACTTTGTCTCTTACAGATCGGGTGATCGAACATATTCGGGACCTACCGGTGCTGATCGTCGTAACAGCACGTACCGGTTTCGATCCGGGTTGGGGTCACCACAACAATACCCTGCGTATACCTCTCAAGCGTTTGACCAATCGGGATGTGGCTGAGATCGTAGCTGAGGTGGCGGGGGGGCACCCTGTACCACCCGAGGTTTGCGACCTTATTGCGGCCAAGACGGATGGCATTCCGCTTTATGTCCAGGAAGTGACCCGCGGTCTTTTGGAATCGGGGCAATTGCGCTTGAGCGACAAGGGGTATGTCGTGCGCGGCCCCCTGCCATCGCTTTCAGTTCCCAGCACGTTGCAGGATTCGCTGATGGAGCGTCTAGACCGTTTGGGCAAGGCCAAAGAAGTGGCGCAAACCGGCGCCGTGTTCGGGCGGCAGTTCTCGATCGCGTTGCTGGCCTCTGTTTCGTTTCTGTCTCCGACGGTTCTGCAGGCCGGACTGGAACAGCTCTCATCGGCCGGGATCATTCTTCAAGCCCCGGATGCGGCAGAGGATGAGTTCATCTTCCGCCACGCATTGATTCGCGACATGGCTTATGACAGCCTGCTGCGCACGGAACGGCAGTCGCTGCATGACCGCGCGGCGGGTGCGTTGCTAGAGAACCAGCCGCAACTGGCCCAGACTCAGCCCGAGGTTCTGGCACAGCACTACACGTTGGCCCAACGCGCGGATGAGGCCGTGATGCACTGGCAAAGCGCGGGGCGTCGAGCGATCGAACGCTCGGCCCAGGCTGAGGCGTTGACCCATCTGTCGAAAGCTCTGGATCAGCTTGCCGATCTGCCAAAGAGCCGTGCACGGGATTTGCAAGAGATCGACATCCAGATCCTGCGTGCCGGTGTCCTGCGCTCAACAAGCGGTATTTCGGGGGATGCGACGGGTGAGGCCTATGGGCGTCTGCGCGAACTATGTCACCGAGCTGACGAGACCGAGCGGCTGTTTCCTGTGCTCAACGGGCTATATGCATTCCATCTTGTGCGTGCCGAATATCGATTGGCGAAAGGCGTGGCTGCGCAGATCCTCGATCTGGCGGCGACAAGCGGCAAGACCGAACACCGCATGGTCGGTCATCGCGCCATGGGGGCGGTGCAATTGCATCTGGGCAACCTGTCAGATGCAAAGCGCCATCTTGAGCAAGCTTGGGCGCTTTATGATTTTGATCAGCACAGCCAGCTAGCCTATGTCTATGGAACGGATCATGCCGCGATTACATCAGCATTTCTGGGCACATGTTATTGCCTGATGGGTCGGCATCAAGATGCCCTGCAGGTGCAGAATACAGCGCTGGAATGGTCCAAGAACCTCAAGCACGCGCATAGTGTGGCGCAGATCTTGGTTTACATGTGCAAGGTTCACCTGCTGGCGCGCGACATCCCTGCATTGCAAAGGGATGTTAAGGCGCTGTCCGAAGTCGCCGAGGAGCATTCGCTACCCTTTATGGCGACAATTGCGCGGCTATGGGAAAGCTGGGCAAAGGCGACCACGACCTCTGAAGTCGAACATATCGAGGACCTGCGTCAGGCGTCGGAAGACTGGTGGTCGGTTGGGGCCGGAAATTACAAGACTTTCTTCCCTTCGCTGATTGCCGAGATTCAGACAAACGCCGGCCATCACGACGCTGCGCATCAGACTCTGACGCACGCCAGAGATGTTCTGAGCAAAACCGAAGAGAAATGGGCCGAGGCCGATCAACTGCGTATTGAGGCCGCCCTTGTAGCCAAGACCGGGGGCGATCCTGAACCACTGCTGTTGCGTGCTATCGAAACAGCGCAAAGGCAAGGCGCGCGGCTTTACGAGCTTCGTGCGGCGGTCGCGTTGGCGGAGTGGCGGCAACACCGAGGCGAACCGGTTGGTGAGGCGTTGAATTCGGTCATGTCGCATTTCCATCAAGATGCCCAACTGCCGGACCTCAAAGACGCACGAGCGTTGATGGAAACGATTACTTGACCCGAAGGCCAACTTACTGCCAGCTTGGGCGCGGGCAGAGTTGGTATGATACCTGAATTTCGACTTTTAAGCGCTGGGTCACCAGTCCGGCGCCCCGCTCTTGTGGTATGAGGAGACCTAATGCGTAAGATCAGCAAAACACTTCTGGCCAAGGATGTATTGGCGCAAAGCCGTACCGATCTGGCGCTGCAGCAGTACCATTCGATCACGCCCGATGAGATACGTGAATTTGAGAAGAAACTGATCGGAACGGTCACTTTGCCAACCGACGCGGATTACAACAATGACCGGCAGGTTTGGAATCCGGCTTTCCAGGACTACCCAGAGATCATCGTCTATTGCGAGACCATTCAGGATGTACGCGCCAGCCTTGCTTTCGCGCGCGAGCATGATCTGTGGGTTGTTGCGCGGTCAGGGCGTCACAGCACGGCGGGGTATTCGGTCAATAACCAGATGGTGCTGGATACCAGCCGAATGCGTTACGTGACCGTCGATCCAAAGGTGCCGATGGCCTATGTCGGTCCGGGCACACCGTTCAAGATGCTGAATTCGGAGTTGAACTCTTATCACCTGCACGTGCCGGGCGGGGCCTGTCAGGATGTCTGCGTGGCGGGTTTCATGATGGGCGGCGGCTATGGCTTTACCTCACGCCGGCTTGGGATGGCTTGCGACAGCGTTCTGGGTGTCACCGTGATGCTGTGGGACGGCAGTATCGTGATCGCGGACAAAGACACGAACTCCGACCTCTTCTGGGCCATGCGAGGTGGGACCGGCAACAACTTTGGTGTGTTGCTGGAAATCCGCTACCAGCTGCACCAGCTGTATGAAGTCTGGGGTTGCCACATCACATGGCCGTTGGACAAAGCCGCCAAGGCACTGGAGTACCTGCAGGCCAACTACATGCGCACCTGCGAAGATGACCGTTTCGGGGCTTATATCTTTCTGGCCTATCAGGGAGATCGAAAGGTACTGCTGGTGTCGGCGCTCTATGATGGCACGTCCGAAGAGGGGAACGCGTTTGTTCAGCCCCTGCTGAGCGATGAAATCGGCGGCGAGATTGGTGAGGACGACCAGAACTATGGCACCTATCAAGAAATCAACTCATGGCTGTATGACGACAAATATGACATCCCCGTCGTCCCCGATCAGGCGCGTGAAGATAAGCAGGCCGGATATATTGAACGCCAGCTCAACGAAGCCGAATGGCAGCGCGTCGTAGACTACCTCGACAGCACGCCCAACGCTTATGGCGCTGTGGCCATCGAACCCTATGGGGGGGCGATCAATCGGATGCCGTTGGGCAAACAAGGCAATGCCTTCATTCACCGTGATGTGTCGCTGAACTTCTACGTCGATGTGTTCTGGGTGTCGGAAGAAGAAAAAGAGATCGTTGTGCCGTGGCTCGACGGATTCATGGAGCTGATGACCGAAGAGGGCTATTTCATTGACCGCGTCTATCAGAACTATCCACGGCGGACCCAGAAGAACTATCGCTGGCAATACTGGGGCGAGTATTTCAACTCTTTGCTGTTCGTGAAGCAGAAATTCGACCCGCATAATTTCTTCCATTATCAGCAGAGCATTTCGCCGGTGCCGGATGACGCTCCGCCAGACATCATCCGAGATACGTCCAAGTCGATCTTCGACGACCCAACGATCACATACGAGAGCTATTCGAACCCCTGAAAGCGGGGGCAGCCAAGGCCAAACGGGGGAGGGCCCAGCATGGACACGATCCGAGAGATTTTCTTTCTGCCACCGATGGCGGTTGCCCGTCTGGGGCCGGGTGAGACGCCGCTGGAAAGCTATGAATGGCAGCAGGACATGGATGCCCATGGCAACAACAAGACGGTTATCCGGTCGAACATAACCCTGCGCGAAGTCGAAGATGGCAGCGTTTCAGCCTATCTTCCCGATCCCGACACGATCCGCTTTCGCGACGAAGGCGGTGCGCTGCGTCCGGTCGCCCCGTTCTTTGAGCTTTGGGCGCGGATGCATGACGCTGAAACGGGTGAGGTTTATGAGACGCCGGTGACCCTGAACCTGCTTGAGGGGCAAGGCCTGTCGCTGCAGAACGTGCGCTATTCGGTCACCGTCGGCAACACCAAGGCCGAGCGTCGGACCGGGGACGCGGCCTGCGGATTTCGTGCACGGGTCGAGATCGCGGGGCAGGATTTCACCCCCAAACCCCTGCTGGCCTTCAGCCCGTACACGTCTGAACAACAGCCGATGGTCTATGAGCACAACCCGATCCCGCTGGGCTCGATCCGTGCGATCCATCCGGTGCAGGGGCACGACGAGCCGGTTGAAGGAGAGTTCATCGACCGCAGCATCCTGCGCCTGCGCTTTATGCCTCCGAAAGGTGAGGTTTATGGCCCGCCTGATGCTGCATACGGTCCGGCGACGCTGGCCGTACCGGGCTATCAGAACGACCCGCCGAAATCGGAATATGGTCGCATCCACGAAATCGTGCCCGAACAGAACCGCATCCTGAACCCCGACACCCCTTGGTCGAAATGGATCATGATGTCCGGCACCTCGGACGACCCTGAGCCGCACGATAGTTACGACGGTGCCCGTGTGGGCAATGACCAATCCTGGGGAGTGGCCGATGACACCAGCGATGGCGTGATCGAGGCGACGCTGGCAGTACGTGGCGAACGCCTGACCGCGCGCGCCACGATCATGACCGGACCACCCGATTTTGCACCTGATGCGCGGCCGTTCTACAGCCTTGAGGATGATCTGGCCGATCGTGATCTGTCGCTAATCTCGGTAACTGAAGAAAACTACATCCAGGCCAAAGACGAGGTGGTCGATATCTTCCGCCGCGCCTTCGAGACCAACAGCCTGATCAACCTCGACGATATCCGCGCGCAAGGTTTGAAGGACAATGCCAAATTACAGGCGAAAACCGGGATTTCCCCGACGCCGGGCCTGCCGTCAACCGATGCGAAATCCATGACGGAGGAGGATGCAAGGCCGCCGGACAAGATCGACGAACTGATCCGCCCGCAACCGATCTCGGTCTTTTCGAACTCCGTGCCGAATGATCGGCTGCCCTATACAGTGGCGACGAAGTTCGTGCATGAGCAGTTGATTGACGAGGCCAACCTGCTGGATTTCCTACGCCGTCGCCCGGATTTCGTTAAAACACTGCTGCGTCCACCATATGGTATCCTGACCGAGCTTGAAACCGACCCGAACCCTGATCAAAATCCGAACCCGGATTTTCGCGATCCTCGGATTATCCGCGACTCGATGCACGACGCGCGGATGCCGCCCTATATGCGCGATTCCAACTATTACCCACTGTCGCTGTCGCGCAGGCAGTACCATCTGGTGATCTCGTTCATCGACTATCTGGTTGCACAGGAAACGGAGGCTCAGAATGTCTGATCAGCCCGGCCAAATTCGCGTTAAACCCCGCAACCTGACCGCCCGCGCGGCCTATAAGGTACCGGGCAACCCCGACAACACGCGACTGGACGGATCGGTGGGGAATTGCTTTCCCGGTCTGGAAATGGATGTGCGCAACCTCGACCGCCGCTTTTTCCCCGGTCTGGTGTTCAACGCCGCGCGGGTGCCGCTGAACCCCGTGCCCGTGGCGCCGAAGAATTCGCAGGGCTTCCATCTGGTTTTTGTGGACTATTTCTACGACCCGATGCTGCCTGACAACAGCCCCGAGGAGTGGGTGCAGACGCTGTTGGAGGCCTACAGTGGTGACATTGGCGCAAAGCTCAGCCAAGGTCGCTGGTTCCTGTCCTGGGTCGAACAAAGCGGCAAGCGGATCACCTTTCAGGAGAAAGACGGCACACCCTATGACGGGCTGATGATTTGGCGGTTCATCCGCAGTCTGGAACATGGTGATGACAAACCGGTCAGCATTGCTCTGGAACGGCGCAATCATGAGGGCATCGTGGATACCGAGCAGGTCGTCCTGCACGGATTCCGCCGCCAGTACCGGACCGAGGCGGGGGTCTTCAGCGAAGCCTATGATCCCGGAGAATTGACGCAAAGCCTGTGCAACCCGTGGTCCCATGACTTCCGCGACTGCGGCTGCCACTACTGGCCCTCGAACCATCCCGATGTGGTGATGGCCGAGGTTGCACATGACGATCAGTTACCCTCGGGTCAGTCAAAGAACCCGATCGAGGCCGAGACCTATCTGGATTGGCTGCGCTCGGACAAGTCTCCGTCCGGTAACGTCGCGGCGCTGAATACGGTCGAACAAAACCGCCCCTACCAGATTGACCATTATCAGGTAAATCAGATGTGGAGCGAATTGCCTATCGTCGTTGAAGGCCGCGAAACGGGCGAGGTTTATGAAGTTGATCCCGAAATGCCAGGCGTGGAGCCCTATGACACGCCGCAGGCGATGATCGAGGACCTCAAGACGCGTCTGGCCGCGATGGAGATGACACTGAGCCTGCAATATCTCTATGCCTATTTTTCGTTGGCGGATCCCGAAACGGCGGATACCCGAAAATGGCCGACGCTGAAAGACGATCTGATATTTGCCCGGCGTTCGGTGCTGGAGGTCGCGATTGGCGAGATGACCCATATGCGCTGGGCGAACCAGTTGCTTTGGGAGCTTGAGCCCGAGGGGTATGAACCCATCTTGACCCCGTCTGAAACCTTGCCGGCGGGCAAGGGTAAGACGCAGCCGCGCGCACTGAGGCCACTAACGGCCGAAGCGCTTGCGGATTTCATCGAGATCGAGCGCCCCGGAGGCTTTATTGACCGCGCTTATGCACAATGTGTGGCGACTTTGGAGCAGGAGGATTTGTTCCCGGAACGCCGCCTTTATGCGCTGGCGGTACGGATCGACACCGACGGGGACGAGCACTTCCTGCGCTTCAGTCAAATGAAGGACGTTTTGGCCAAATACGATACGGGAGAAGGCACGCCTGCCTATTTGCGTCAGATTGAAGTTGGCACTGAAGAGGAGGCCAGGACGGCGCTGGAACTCTACGCTAAGGTCAAGGATGGGTTAGCCAACGCCTATGCGCTTGAAGCGGATGGCAAATTTGAAGACTCCCAGGCCTACATCCAGCAGGTGCGCGATGACATGAAGCTGTTCCGCGTCGAGGGCGAAGCGCTGGCCGCCAAGGGGATTGGCATCCCGTTCTGGACGGAGGGTAAGGCGTGATCCCACCCGCCGCGCAGGTGCATTTCTATGACACAGGGCATGGAGATCACATGCTGGCCGTTGATGGATCGCGCGTGTTTGATGTGCCTGAGGGGACGGCGGACCAATTCGCAACGATGGACAAGAGAAGTCAGAGCGCTTTCCTCAGGTCCATGGGATTGGATGGAACACCTTTCATCGATGACACGCCGCCTCAGAGTATGCCCGTGAGGTCGCTGTCACTGGCAGTGGCGCAGAAATGCAATCTGGCTTGCACTTATTGCTATGCTGCAGGGGGAGAATTTGGCGGACCCGCGCGGAATATGGAATGGGAAGTCGCCAAGGCTTCGGTTGATCGGCTGGTGGCCGAAGCCGAACCCGGTGTGCGGATCAACCTTGCCTATTTGGGTGGAGAACCTCTGATCAACCGCGATCTGGTGCAACGCACTACGGAATTTGCCGTCGATCAGGCGCATGCCAACGGGTTGAGCGTCGGGTTCTCGATCACAACCAACGGGACCCTGCTACGCCCCGAGGATGCGGCGTTTTTCGAAGCGCATGGATTTGCTGTCACCATCAGTCTGGATGGCGTGGGCGAGGTCCATGACAAGCTGCGCCCAAATCGTGGCGGTCGGGGTAGTTTTGATACGATCCTGAAACGGGTCGAACCTTTGCTGGCAGCTCAACACCGTATGCAGGTTGGTGCTCGGGTAACGGTTACGCCGAAGAATATGAACCTGCCAGAGACGCTGGATCGGTTTGTGGGAATGGGATTTCATTCGATTGGATTCTCGCCCATGCTGGCCTCGCCCAACGGTCAGCATGAACTGAACCGGAGTGATTTGGACGAGATGCTATCGCAGATGATCCGTTGCGGCGAAGTTTTCGAGGCGGCGGTAATCGAAGGGCGGCGCTACCCTTTCTCGAACATGGCAGCGGCGATGCAGGAGATCCACCGAGGCACCCACCGGCCCTATGCCTGCGGGGCAGGGGGCGGGTATTTCGGCGTGTCCGCTGATGGTGGACTGTTCGCCTGCCATCGCTTTGTTGAAGACGAAGCCGGAGCCATGGGCGATGTCTATGATGGCCCTGATCTTCGGCGAGAAAATTGGTTGACGAACCGTCACGTGCACACCCAGTCCCCGTGCGGCACTTGCTGGGCGCGGTATCTGTGCGGCGGCGGCTGTCATCACGAGGTCATCCATCGCGGACGCCCCGCTTGCGACTACATTCGAGGTTGGCTGCACTATTGCCTTCAAGCCTATGTCCGCTTGTCCGAAGCACGTCCGGATTATTTTGGCGTGTCCGCTCAGGTGGCCTCTGCCTGAACGGATGGAGATTGAGACCGAAATCTGCGTGATCGGAGGCGGCCCGGCAGGTAGTTCTGCCGCGCTGAGGTTGGCTCAGCTAGGTCGGCGTGTCTGCTTGATCGAGCGGCAAACGTTCCCGCGCCAGCATGTCGGCGAGTCATTGCCGCCATCAATCTGGCCGATCCTGAACCTGTTGGGGGTCGACGAAACCGTTTCCCAAACCGGTTTTCTGCGTGCAAGCGGATCGCTTTTGCATTGGGCCGGAGCGTTCGAACGTCGCGGCGTCGACGGTGATCACCCCGGACTATTGGTTGACCGGGGCCAGTTTGATGCAGTGCTGTTACGTGCAGCACAAGCGGCAGGGGCGCAGGTCGTCCAACCTGCGCGCGCATACCGCCCCTTGCGCCAGCAGTCTGGTTGGGAGATTCCCGTTCGGACCGACACGGGCGCCTTTCGGATCCAGGCACAAATCCTGCTGGACGCAGCGGGACGGCAAGCCGGGCTGGGCCGCAGGTTTCTCCCTGCATCCCAACCTTTGTTGGCGCTTTATGCTTATTGGCACGTGCCGCCGGGCTTTGGCCCGCAAGCCCGGGTCGAGGCGGGACAAGGACATTGGTATTGGGGCGCGTTGTTACCGGGAGGAGTGGTCAACGCAATGGTTTTTGTCGATCCCGACGCCTGCATCGGGCTGCCACCCGCAGATCGACGCGATCTCTATCTGAATCTTCTGGCCCGTTCGACACTACTAGCGCCCTGTCTGGAACAGCGCCGTATCGGGCCTGTGCGGCGGGCGGATGCGACCAGCCAGGCCGAGACAACACCACCAACGCGCGACCTTCTGCGGGTCGGAGAGGCCAGCTTCGCGGTAGACGCGTTGTCGTCGCAGGGGGTGCAATTGGCGATGGGGCAGGCGGTGCAGGCCGCAGCTGTGGTGAACACGCTTCTGACAACCCCCGATCATAGTGATCTGGCCTTGTCATTTTATGCGGATCGGCAATTCGAGCGTGTGCAGACCCATGCAGCGCTCGCAGCCGATTTCTATGCACGGCAGCATGCTGTCGATCCTTCGCACTTCTGGGCTGAGCGCGCAAAGCCGTTGGATTGGGTAAAGTCTCCAGCGTTCGATCCAAACACGGAGGCGTTGCGTGATGATCAGCCCCTCATCCTGTCACCTCAGGCCAAGCTCATCACTTCCGGCGTGCAAACCGCTTCGCATATCGAACCCGGCCTTGTCATAGGGCACCCGAATCTTCCAAGGCCAGTTGCAAATCTGGAGGGCGCAATGCTGGGACCGTTGCTAGAGCGGCTGGGCGCCCCGACAACCACTTTGAACATCATCAAGAGCTGGTCAGAGGTTTTGGCCACACACACGGCGTCGCGCATTCTGCGCTGGCTTTGGTATCATCGCATCGTGATCCCCGCCGCTGATCAGGCTTAATCGAGGTTTCCTCGGCGCGTTGAATCACCTAAAGTCCGCCGCAACGCCAATCGCCAAGAAACAAGAGGTCGCATGTCGCGTTTTGATGGGTATTTCCTGCGGCAATTGCTGGTGCTGTTTGGCTTTTTCACCCTTGTGCTTGTCGGGGTGTTCTGGATCACGCGTTCAGTCAGCCTTTTTGATCGGGTCATCAGCGGCGGCCAATCGGCGATGGTATTCCTGGAGTTCACGGCGTTGACCTTGCCGACGCTGATCCGGACGGTCATGCCCATGGCTGTGTTTGCGGCCGCTGTTTACACAACCAACCGTTTGAGCCGCGAAAGCGAGATGACGGTGATGCTGGCAACAGGCTCCAGCCCGTGGCGACTTGCGCGAGCGGTCTTGGTGTTCGGGTTCAGTGCGGGACTGATGATGGCTGTCATCAGCGTCTTTTTGCGACCTGCATCGGTTGATCAACTGGAATTAAGACAGGATGAAGTTGCCGGAGATGTCACCGCACAGCTGTTGAATGAGGGCGAGTTCTTGCATCCAGCAGAAGGTGTAACCGTCTATATCGGCGATATCGATTTGGACGGAACGCTGCGCGAAGTCTTCGTCTCGGACCGTCGCGATGGGATTAACCCGGTCAGTTATTCCAGTGCTACGGCCTATCTGGTCAATCAGGCTTCGGGCATTCATCTGGTTATGCTGGATGGGATTGCGCTGCGGTATGATCAGGCTGGTAACACGCTGTCATCCACGTTGTTCGAAGACGCCTCTTACGACATTTCCGAACTGACCCAGAATTCGAGTATGGGCCATCGCAGCCTTGAAGCCATCCCGACGGTCGAGTTGATCTGGGATCGCGAAGCGGTCTCAGTGAAAGATGATCACAGCATCGGCCATCTGGTGGATGAGCTGCACCAGAGGTTCTCGTGGATTGCAATATGTATTGCGGTCGCATTGGTCGGATATTCGACCCTGATGCTGGGTAGCTTTTCGCGCTTTGGGCTTTGGCCTCAGATCCTGGGTGCCTTTACCATTCTGGTCCTGCTTGAGGGGGTTCGGGGATTCGTATCCCCGTTCGTCATCAATGATCCCAGACTTTGGGGTTTGCTGTATCTTCCCGCCGTTATGGGCGTGCTTGTGTCGGTTCTGTTTTTACTGGCCGCGGGGCGACCCTTGATGCGAAAAAGGGTTCGAAACGGAGCACCAAAGCCGTCACCGGTCTGAAGTCAGCGGCGAAGTTCCTCCAGGCACTGCAGGATGTTTTCAACTTCTTGACTGTCCGAACGGACCACCAAATACAGCGGTAGCATTAAGTCGCGCGCATCTTTCTCGCGCAACAGCTCGCCTGAGTTCAGATGCTGAGTGATGACATAGTCCGGGAAATACCCATACCCGCCACGCTGTAGGAGATAGCGTAAAGCCATCAAGCAATTACCCAGAAAGATAGTTTGCCCTGTCGCGAGACGCGCTGTGGAACGGACATGATCCCGGTAGGTCTCGCCCAGTTCTATGTTGACAAATACCCGTTCAGCGTCGGTGTTCGCATCCTTCCTGCTTTGAACCAAAGACAGCCGTTCGGGAGGAAGTTCATGGAAGATCACGCGGCGGTCCGCAGGTTTTTCGTGGGTCAGTGCAGCGTCAAGCACATGGGTCGCAACGGCGTCGACGATATTCAGGTCATGGTCGTAATTCAGGGTCAGCAACAATTGCCCGAACCGTTGTTCAAAGCGAACCGCAAGATCCACCAGTAATGGATCCCAAACGCTCAGCTGGGCGCCCAGTCGCAATGCCGACCGATTCTGAACCTGATCAGGCAGGTCATTGGCCGCGAACGACCACAGAGACAGCATCTGTTCCGCGTAGGGTTTGAATTGGCGGCCATACTCGGTCAAAACCGTACCCCCGGCCCCGCGCGAGAATAGCGGTTTGCCTGTTGCGTCCTCCAAGGCTCTAATCCGGGCGCTGACCGCGGTTTGTGTGATGTTCAATTTACGGGCCGCTGAGTGAAACCCGCCGGTTTCGGCAACGCACAAAAAAGTTTCCAGAGATTTGGTTTGCATACCGAAAGTATTTTTTGATCGTATTGATAAAATCAATTCATTTTTTTGCCTGCAACTGCCGCCTTAAGGTGATTGGATGAATGCAGCCAAAGGATTCGCACCATGCTGGACAAGAGCCACAAACCCACCTGGACCAGTTTTGAAGAGGCAACCAAGGCCGATTGGGATGCGGTCATGGACTATGAAGAGGCTTATAACGCGGAGTTACCGGATCGTATTCTCGATGCTATCCGTTCACTGGACGAAGAGTGGACACCTTATCCGGTGAACCGATATCAGCACAGCCTGCAGGCTGCGACACGTGCTTATGAGGACGGTGCGGATGAAGAGTTGATTGTGGCGGCCTTGATCCATGACACCGGCGATATCCTGTCGCCCTATAACCACGGAGAACTGTCAGCGGCGATGATGAAGCCGTATGTCAGCGAGAAAACCCACTGGATCCTCAAGCACCACTGCGTGTTTCAGGGATATTACTACAACCACCATCTTGGCGGCGACAGAAACGCCCGCGACAGGTATCGCGATAGCCCTCACTGGGAAGACTGCCGATATTTCTGCCATGAATACGATCAGAAGGCGTTCGACCCGGATTATCCGACCAAACCGCTGGAGTTCTTCGAACCCATGCTGCGCCGCGTTCTGAACAAAGGCGAAGGGCACATGGAACTGAATGAGACCGCCGAGGGTTAACAGGCGGCCATCAGGCGATAGACGATCTGGGCGGCGGTAAAATCCCAGGCGGCATTGCCGTTCGGGGCAAGTTCGACGACGTCGAAACCCACACATTTTCTGCCCTTCAGGGCGTGTTCCACCAGGCGCAGGGCTTGATAATATCCCAGCCCGCCTGGGACGGGTGTTCCAGTGGCGGGCATGATTGCCGGGTCCAGCCCGTCAACGTCAAAACTGACGTACACCAGTTCGGGAAAATCCTTGGGCAGATCAACCGAGTGGATGTTGCCGGTAACCAGTTCTTCGGCGTCTACATGAAACACGTGATTTTTCAGGCGGCTTTGGGCTTCTTCGGTCGAAAAGGCGCGAACGCCGAATTGCGCCAGACGGATACCTTCTTCGGCAAGAAGATGCATGACTGAGGCGTGAGAATGTTTCTCGCCCTGATAGGCGTTGCGCAGATCAGCATGGGCGTCGATCTGCACGATACCAATCGGTTGGTTTAGAGCGCGGGCAACACCCAACACTGCGCCGTAGCTAAGTGAATGCTCTCCACCTAGCGTCACCGGGATTTTGCCGGCGCGAACGGCCGCTTCCGTGCGTTGGGCTAGGCGTTCCATTATCTCTGACAACGCTGCATCGCAGTCGACGGGTTCTTCGGTCAAGATCCCCTCGACGCAGGGCTCGGCGTGGCCAGTGATGCGTTCCAGTTCATTACTGGCTTCGATAATTGCGTCCGGGCCTTTGGCGGTGCCCGCCCCGTAAGATACAGTGCGTTCCAGCGGCACCGGGATCACACGGAACCGCGCGTCCTCAGTGCGCTCGGATGCGGACAGTTCACTGTCGAGGAAAATACTCATGAGAGGCGGCCTTTAAAGTCGTCATAGCCGAACTGTTTGATGATTTTCAGTTCGTCCGTTTCGCTGTTCCACAGCGCTATAGTCGGCAGCGGAACTCCGTTGAAGGTGTTGGTTTTGACCATCGAGTAATGCGCCTGATCGAGGAAGGCAAAGCGCTGGCCGATTTCCAGTGGTTTGTCCCATGTGTAGTCACCGATCACGTCGCCCGCCAGACAGGACGGGCCGCCCAGGCGATAGGTATGGCCTGCCTCGGCCTCATTCATGAGGGCGGGGCGATAGGGGGCTTCGATGACGTCCGGCATATGGCAGGTGGCCGAGATATCGGTGATCGCAAGGGTCATACCGTTGGTCGGCAAGTCGAGGATTTCGCCAACCAGAATGCCCGCATCCAGGGCCACAGCCTCACCGGGTTCCAGATAGACGTCGATACCGTGTGTCTCACGGATGGATTTGATGAAGGCGACCAGCCCGTCGCGGTCATAGTCATCACGGGTGATATGATGCCCGCCGCCGAAGTTCAGCCATTTGAGTTGGCCAAGGTACGGTTTGAGTTTTGGCTCAACCGCGTCCCAAGTCCGCTGCAACGGCTCGAACCCCTGTTCGCAGAGCGTGTGCATGTGCAGCCCGTCCACGCCACTCATAGTCTCGGCGGTCAATTGGCTGACCGGCGTGCCCAGACGCGAGCAGGGCGCGCAAGGGTCGTATTTGGGGATTTCGCCTTCGGAATGTTCCGGATTGATGCGCAGACCGACCTGTACGCCGGCGGCTTGGGCTTTTGCCAGAAAGCGGTCCTTTTGCGCGGGTGAGTTGAAGATGATGTGGTCCGATAGCGACAGGATTTCGTCCATGTCCGCGTCTTTATATCCGGCGCAGAAAGTGGCGACCTCGCCGCCATATTCCTCGCGCCCCAGCCGCGCCTCATAGATGCCGGACGCGCAAGTGCCGCCGAGGTGTCGGCGCACCAGTGGGGCCAGCGAGAACATGGAAAACGCCTTAAGCGCGCTCAGGACATGTGCGCCGGAACAGGTGCCGATCTCGGAGAGGATGGTCAGGTTGCACTCTACGGCTTTCTCATCGACCACGAAGCAAGGGGTGGGCACGCGGTTGAAGTCGAAATTGCGGAAAGCACCGGCATCTCCGGCTTGGGTGGTCATCATGTCGGACAATTCGGGTGTCTCCGGATTGTGGAGAGGCCGGGGGGCGCTGCCCCCCGCACCCCCCGAGATATTTATAGCCAGATGAAGCTGATGCGGATCAGAAATCGACGGGGCCGTCGAGTTCGTGGACCTGCCACGGCAGGCCGTGGGTGTTCAGCATGTCCATGAAGTCGTCCGGGTCGAGCTGTTCCATGTTCCACACGCCCGGCTGGGTCCAATTGCCTTTCAGCACCTGCGCTGCACCGATCATGGCGGGGACGCCGGTGGTATAGCTGACTGCTTGGCTGCCGACCTCGGCATAGCATTCCTCGTGATCGCAGATGTTGTAGATATAATAGGTCTTTTCGCCCGAGCCGTCCTTGGCCTGACCTGTGGCGATGTCACCGATGCAGGCTTTGCCCTTGGTCTCCGCGCCCAGATCGCCGGGATCGGGCAGCAGGGTTTTCAGGAACTGCATCGGGATGATCTCCTTGCCGTCATGCATCACCGGGTCGATGCGGGTCATGCCGACATTTTCCAGCACTTTGGCGTGAGTGATATAGGCGTCACCGAAGGTCATCCAGAAGCGGGCGCGCTCAATCTCGGGGAAATGGGTGCTGAGCGACTCCAGTTCCTCGTGATACATCAGGTACATGTTCTTGGGGCCGATGGCGGGGAAGTCGAACTCGACCTTGTGGGTCATCGCCGGGCTGTGCTGCCATGCGCCGTTTTCCCAATGGCGCACCTCGGCCAGCACTTCGCGCAGGTTGATTTCCGGGTTGAAGTTGGTGGCGAATTCTTGATCGTTGCTGCCGCCATTCGCGTCCAGCACATCGATCTGACGGATCGTATCCAACTTGTGCTTCTTCAGCCATTTGGCGAAGACGCTGGTCACACCCGGATCGAAGCCCGAGCCGAGGATGGCAGTCAAACCAGCCTCTTTGAACCGTTCTTGATAGGCCCATTGCCAGTGGTATTCGAACTTGGCCTCGTCCTCGGGCTCATAGTTCGCGGTGTCGAGATAGTGGATGCCGGCCTCAAGACACGCGTCCATTAAAACCAGATCCTGATACGGCAGGGCCAGGTTTACGAGGATTTCTGCACCCGTTTCTTTGATCAGTTTGACTGTATCTTCAACCTTGTAGGCGTCCAACTCGGCAGTCGTGATGTCTACACCAACACGTTCTTTCACGGCTTTGGCGATGGCATCGCATTTTGACTTGGTTCGGCTGGCCAGCGTGATCTCGGTAAAGATGTCCGAATTCATCGCCATTTTGTGCACGGCTGCGTGGGACACGCCGCCCGCGCCGACAACCAGTGTTTTGCCCATGGGATAGTCTCCTCTCAAGGGGTTATTCGTAATAGGTGTAGCCGTTGATCGAGTCGCGATAGGCGCTCATCAGGGTTTTTCGGTCCTTGGCTTGCAGAGTACCGGTCGAAATCGCCTCGTCCACCATTTTGCGGAACGCGGCGACACAGTCTTGCGGGTCGAATTCCACATAAGACAAGACTTGAGAAATTGTGTCGCCCTCTTGTTCATGCAGCAAGTCGAAGCCACCGTCGGTGCGCAGGTCGATGGTGACAACATTGGTGTCGCCGAACAGATTGTGCAGGTCGCCAAGCGTTTCCTGATAGGCGCCAACGAAGAAGACGCCCATGAAATACTCGCCTTCTTCGGGCAGCGAATGCACTGGCAGGCTGGGGGACACGCCGTCGGCCAGTATGAAACGGTCGATCTTTCCGTCGCTGTCGCAGGTGATGTCGGACAGGACCGCGCGTCGGTCTGGTGTTTCATTCAAGCTTTGCAGCGGCACGATCGGGTGTAATTGGTCGATGGCCCAGACATCGGGGAGGGATTGGAACAGCGAGAAGTTGCAATGGTAGATGTCTGCGACCTTCTCAAGCTGGTCATCCACTTCCGTGTCCAGATCATCACTTGCCGCCAAGGCCTTGAGCCGGGCCATAAGGGACAGGTAGATGCGCTCGGCCCGGGCCATCTGGCGCAGGTCGACATACCCGCGTCTGAAAAGCGCGCGCAATTCATTGCGATAGAAAGTTGCGTCGTTCCAGCATTCCTGCAGCCGATCCTTGCTGAGATAGCCGTGTACTGCGGCGAGGTCCGAAACCATGTGGTGGTCATCGGGCTCGGCCATTGGTCCGTTCGGGGCGTCGTAGAGTGTGCTTTCCAACACGTTGAAGACCAGCATGGACGACGTCGCAACAACCGCACGGCCGCTTTCGGTGATCAGTGTGGGGTGGTCGATTTCAGCCTCGTCCATGGCGTAAGCCACGGTTTCGACTACGTTGGCGCAATATTCCTCGACCGTGTAGTTGATCGAGTTTTCCGCGGCCTTTTTTTCGCCCGTGTAATCCACCCCCATGCCGCCGCCGAGATCCAGGTAGCTGAGTGGTACACCTTCACGCGAGAGTTCGGTGTAATACCGGCATGCCTCGCCAACAGCGCGGCGCACATCGTTAACGTCTTGCACCTGTGAACCCAGATGCGAATGTTGCAGCTTGAGGCAGTGCAGCAATCCCGCCGCTTTCAGCTTGTCCACGGTGGCAACAAGCTGGTCGGTGTTCATTCCAAAGGCGGAACGGTCGCCGGAACTTTCTTCCCATTTGCCGCTGATCTGATTGGTCAATTTGACCCGAACGCCTATTAGGGGCTCGATCCCCAGTTGGTTATAGACCTCGATGACGGTATTGGCCTCTTTTGGGCTTTCCAGCACGATGACGGTGTTGAACCCGATCTTGCGAGACAGGATCGCCAATTGGATGAATTCAGCATCCTTGACGCCATTGCAGACGATCAGCGCTTCGGGGGCCAGGCGATGGGCCAGGGCCACCACCAGTTCAGGTTTTGATCCTGCTTCAAGGCCATAATTGTATTTCTTGCCGAACTCGACGATCCGGTCGACCACCTGCGCCTGTTGGTTCACCTTGATCGGAAAAACACCGCGATAGTGGCCCTTATAGTTTACGCGCGCGATTGCCTCGGCAAAGCTCTCGTTCAGGTGCGCGATTTCATGCTCTAGATAAGAAGCAACACGCAAGACCATCGGGGCTTTGATCCCCCGGTCGTCCAGATCGCTGAGGATACCCGGCAGGCTGATTGCCTCGGCCTCGGGGGCCATCGGATTGCGCAGAGCTATCTCGCCCCTTTCTGTCACCTCAATGAGGCCATGGCCCCATTTCTCAACCCCGTAGATGGAATGCGGTGCGTCGGGCGTCTGTTTCAATCAGATCAGTCCTTAACTTGGGTGTGCTGGTTTAGCGCCTGCCAATACGGCAGCAGTTTGATTCGTCCAAGTGTAAACTGTGAGAGGGTTCGCCGCCGAATTCTAGCCGTATGCACGGATCGGGATCAGGTGGTTGTCCCACTGGCAATCCGACCGCGCGGTGATTTCGGCGCCGGTGGTCGTCAGAGTGCCAAATGCACCGGTTCCGGTGGTAAACGCCAACCCAGCCTTGCCGGCGCCTAAACCGCAAACATCTTCGAACACTAAAGCTTCGATGAATGCTCCGCTATTTACGTCGAAGCGGTGCAATGCATCGCCTCGTGGACAGGTGATCGCAACCGATTGGCCATCGGTGGAAAAGGCAATGCTGCCAGCATACCCTTGCAACTCTCTTTGCTGCGTTTCGGGCGCTGACAAAAGGCGAGGCTTTTCGCCCCTTTGGTGAAGCCCCAGAAGGGCAGGGTACTTGGTCTGGCTGCCTTGCCATTGCATTGCAAAACCCACTAGACCATCGTCACGCACCGCAAGATGGCGGATCGAGTTTTTGTGCAGCGCGCGGGGTAGCGCTACTTGCTCCAATATCGAACCCGAAATGTCGAGATAGCTCAGGTTGGGCTGCATCGTTGGCAGATTTAGCTTGGTCCGACCGCTGTCGGGGTGTGTCTCGATGCCGCCATTGGCGATGACCAGTATGTCGCCACCGGGCAGCAAGCGCATGTCGTGGGGGCCTATCCCACCTGACGAGAACTCTCCCAGCCGTGCGAAGCTGATCGCGTCCCAGACGCCAACCACACCTTCTGCGGCCTCATAGTCGTTTTCGGTTGTGAAAAACTGTGTTCCATCAGCCGAGAATGCACCATGCCCGTAGAAGTGGCGGCCATTGGGTGCCTCCAGCCGCTTTAGGACAGAACCATCTGTACAATCAATTACAATTGCAAAGGTCCCGGGGCGGCGGGCAAAGGCGACCGCTTGGGCTTTGAACGGATGGGCCGCGGCGGCGTGCCCGCGCGCGGGTAGCGGTATAGCGAACAAAACTGCGCCCGAGTTATCCAGGCCGGACAGGCGGTAGCTACCATCTGGGAATAAGGCAGCGGCCAGATAGCGGGGCGCGCCGACGGACGCCCAGCCCGGCACCGAAGCAAGACTGGCGGCACCAAGGCCTGCAAGAAATTCGCGGCGGTTCGTCAATGGTCAATCCCCATCCAGTGAGTTGAATCCGGCGCTGATGCCGAGCGTCGGGCCAAGCTCGGTCGCGGCGATCTCGCGAATGTCGTTGATCGATTGCTGCAGCGCTTCGATGCGGACGCGACCTTGCGGTGTCGCAACACCGGCGAGGGCGGGGTCGTCCAGTGATTGAGCCCGGTCGATGGCCCGCGCGAAACCGGCATCCAGATCTGCAGCAATCTCGGGGTGGTCAAAGGACAGACGGGCGGCCAAGTCACGCAGGGCGATCAGAGACAGCGTGACATGATGCAACGACCGCTTGGACCGCCGCGCTTCAGCACGGTTCGGGCGCGGACGCTCGAACGTTCCTAAAGGGCGTCCAATGCGTGTGTCGGCTGTGAACTCTAGCCCCGTTGTAAGCGCCTTGAACAGCTCCTGCATTGCCTCATCGCCCGAGCGATAGGGGCTGTTGTCCCCCGGCTGCGTCAGTCGTGGTGCGTAGCTTTGCCAGTCCGCGTTGATCGCGACGGCATTTCGGTTGATATCAGTGGTGATGGCGCGGATAAGCGCGCAACGATAGTCGGCGCTTCCTTGTTCTGTCATCGCTGGATCAAAGAGCATTCGTTCCAATGCAAAAAAGCCGCGCCCGGCGATTGAGGTTTCGGCAAAGGCATCAGGGTCGTCGACGGCAGTGTCTTCACTGGCGATGTGTCGGGACAGGGTTTTGGGCGTGAATCCTTTGGTATCTGGCCAGAAAGCCAGTGCAAAAGCGCGATCGTCAGCCTCGGACGGCCCAAAACGTAAATGGCTGGCCGAAATCCAGCTATCGAATGCCGTGGCGTAATCAGCGCGCAGGTCGTCTGACTCCGATTCGCAATCTGTTTGGGTTGTGGTCGACAAAGCACCGGTTGCGTCAGCCAGCTCTGCAAAGCGCGGTAGAATATGCGTTTCGGTCACATCCATCAAAATCGGAGCACGATCCTGTGCAAAGGCGCCCAAGGGCACCAGCAGGGCGGCGGCGAAAGTAAGGCTACGCATGGGTCAGAGGCTCCCAAGAAAGCGGATCAGAGCGTCGCGGTCGGCTTTTGGCATTGAAACAACCGTGTCACGGGCGGCCTGCGCCTCGCCACCATGCCAAAGGATGGCTTCAAGCAGGGATCGCGCGCGACCATCGTGCAGGAGTTGGGTGTGGCCCGAGACGCGCTGGGTCAGGCCGATGCCCCACAAAGGCGGCGTGCGCCATTCGCGGCCCGTTGCGCGGGCCTCGGGGCGGTGATCGGCCAGACCCTCGCCCATGTCGTGCAACAGCAGGTCGGTATAGGGCCAGATAAGCTGGAAGCTCTGTTCGGGCCTATCGGGCATCCTGTGGGTGACATAAGCAGGCGTGTGGCAGGATGCGCAGCCCGAAGCAAGAAACACTTCTTTCCCGCGCAGCACTTCAGGGTCATCGGTGTCTCGGCGCGCCGGAACACCGAGATTGCGGCTGTAGAAGGCGACGAGGTCCATGCCAATTGCGTCAATCTCGAATCCCCGCGCATCGTTGTCTCCGTGCGGAGCATCAATGCAGTTGGCCTGCAATTCGGTGCAATCGCCGTACGGCGCGGGGTAAAGCGGACTTGATATGCCGATATCACCTGCGAAGGCCGCCGCCGATTGCTCCATCACCGTGGGCATCCCGGCCTTGTGGCCAAAGCGGCCCATCATTGGTTCGCCAAATTCCGTCGACCATACGATGTTCGGACGGCCCGAGATACCATCGCCATCTTCGTCATCAGGATCGGCTTTGGCCAGCAAGTCCTCAACCGGAATTGATTCCAGCAACCCCAGTCCGATCATCTGCGGCGCAACTCGAGGGCTAAGCATCGCGTCCGGGTGCAGCGGGCCATAGCCTAAATCGGCGGCCTTATAGCTGGGGCGGCGGAGCGAGGCCGTTTCGCCATCGGACAGCGCGACGGGGACTTCCTCATACGTGATGTCCAGCCGATATTCTGCGGGATGGCCTGCCAGAGCGAAATCCTGCAGCTGAGTGCCATAATTCGGATCAGGCAGGGTGGCGATATAGTCTTTGATCTCGGCAGGCGCGTCCTCTGGCTTGCCGGGAACCGAAACTCTCAGGAACATCGAGACGGCATTGTCATCCGGGCCGTTAGGCGTATGACCGCGCCCGTCCTTGATGTGACAGCGCTGACACGAGCGGGCGTTGTACAGCGGACCCAAACCGTCCGAAGCCAGAGTGGACGACGGAGACGAGACCCAGATCTTTTTGAACAACCCGTTGCCGACTTTGAAGTCCAGCTCCTGTTCGAAGCTTAAATTGGCGGAGGGCTGAGAAAACGCGTCCGCATCAGTGCGCGCCCGCACGGTCGCAGCACCAGCGGACAGTTCTTCGAACCGCTGCGGCACACTGAAGTCATCCGGCGCAGCTGTGACAGCGTCGATCCGGGCGCGTTCTTCGGCAGTTCTTGGAAGGAAATTTAGATGAGAGTCCCGCAGCTCGGTGGCTTGGGAAGAGGTGGCCGTGAGTGCGGCCACCGATGCAAGGGCAAGCTTACTCGCCTTCGTCCATCTTGGATGCGTTAAGTTGCGCATAATTGGCTTCGCCAATCCTTTCATAAAGGTCGAGCTGCGTTTCGAGGAAGTCGATATGTCCTTCTTCGTCGCTGATTAATTCTTCGAACAGGCCCATGGACACATAGTCGCCGGCCTCGCGGCAGTATTCCCGCGCTTCGACATAAAGCGCCCGCGCGTCTTGTTCGGCGGCTAGATCGCATTCCAGTGTTTCTTTCGGGGTCTGCCCGATGCGGAGTGGGTCAAGTTTCTGCAGGTTGGGGTGGCCCTCCAGAAAGATGATCCGCTCGATCAGCTTGTCTGCATGGCCCATCTCCTCAATGGATTCCTCACGGCTTTTCTTGGCCATATGGCCAAGCCCCCAATCCTCTTGCAGGCGGTAATGTAGCCAGTACTGGCTGACCGCCGTCAGTTCATGCCGCAGTGATTTGTTGAGGTATTCTATGACCTTGGGATCGCCCTTCATGTGCTTTCTCCTGTGATACTTCGGATCGTAATGACCGAAGCTGCATGGGGACTTTAAGATTATCGTCTGCGCGCATTGTGTCTAGGAAAAGCGGCATACATCCGCCGCAATCCGCTGACTTGCCGAGGGCATGATAGATCTTGCCGGGAGTGATGATGGTCTGTGGGTCTGCCGTGCGCATCCAATCGATCGCCGCTCGGATATCGTGGTCAGAGATGTTGGTGCAATGGCAAACGATCATGGCGACTCAGTCGGGGTATGCTATTTCCTAGTGAAATAGTAGGTTATTGAGGGTGCGTCCAGTGCCAAGACGCCACACCCGGTGTTGAGAAAGGCCGAGAGCACTAAAAATGCGCCCGGCCATGATGCCTATTGGAATACCGCGTCAGGGTTATCCAAGCTGTCCGAGCCTTCGAAATCGATCTGGTCAAGCTCCAGCACGGTCACGATGCGTTCGATGGTCTTGGTCTGATCGACCAGTCCATTGACGCCACCCATAATCAGCGCTTCGCCACCTTCATTGCCGCGTTCCAGCATCTGGTCATACGCAAAACCCGCTTCGGCGGTTGATTTGATACGGCCTAGCGCCAGCATGGTGTTGGCCAGCTTGGCTTTCATCTCTGTATCAAGCGTCGGATCGGCTGCGGTCACCAGATCCGATAGGGATGCACCCGAAACAGGCGTGCCATCGATGCGGGTATAGCTGCCCAAATACACATTCTGGATGCCCAGGCCGTCATAGTAATGGCTGTTATGGGTGTTGTCCGAGAAGCAGTCCTGCTCTTCCTCGGGGTCGTTCAACATCAGGCCGAGGCGCATACGCTCACCCGCCTGCTCGCCGTAGGACAGCGAACCCATGCCGGTTAGGATCGCACTAACGCCAGCAGTTTCATTTGCGGCAAGAGCGGCACGTGCGTCACCATCTTCGGCCCACTGGGCAGTCATCCATTCCAGATCACTAATCAGCAGATCGGTTGCCGCTTTCAGATACTGGGCGCGGCGATCGCAGTTGCCACCTGTACAGCCGTCACCAACTAGATAATCGGTATAAGGACGACTTCCTGCGCCCGTGCCGTGGCCGTTCAGGTCCTGACCCCACAGCAGGAATTCGATGGCGTGATAGCCGGTGGCGACGTTCGCCTCGATCCCGTCAGCCTCATGCAGCGTATCCGACAGCAGGGCAGGGGTAATTTCGCTGGCGTCGATGGTCTCGCCAGACAGATCAAAGCTGGGGTTGGCGATGACGTTCAGCGCGGCAAACTCGTTCTCATCGCTGGGGCCGCCGTAGGAGGAATCCACATAGTCTATCATGCCCTCGTCCAGAGGCCATGCGTTCACCTTGCCTTCCCAATCGTCGACGATGGCGTTTCCAAAGCGATAAACCTCGGTCTGCTGATACGGCACGCGCGCGGCGACCCATGCGGCACGTGCGGTGTTCAGAGTGGCATCGGATGGGTCAGCGATCAGGGCGTTGACGGCAGCTTGCAGATTCTTTGCTGCAATCAGACTGTCGTCATATTTGGCTTCGGCGATGTTGGAATATGTGGTCAGAACATCGGCTTTGGACGGGGCCTCGGCGACAGCTGTACTTGCGATACACAAGGTCAGGGCACTGGCCGCGTTGAACAATCTGGTCATGTGGAACACTTTTCTTTCTTAGCGGGATTCGGACCCCGGCAGGCACAGCGGGGCTGGACGGGGCAATTTCTTAGTGAAATAGTCGGCAATGTCAACCTGAGTTTTATTGTCGGGTATTATTCCTATTTCTGACTAACCATATCTGGGGAGCCCGATGCACCCGGCGAACATTGCGCTGAGGCGCAATTGTATTAAAATGCCCTACGGTTTGTTTGGTTAATGGTGAACAGAATGAAACGCGCGGCCGTTGTTCTTGCGCTAATACCAGCCGCGCTGATGGCGCAGGCAGAGACCGCCATCGAAGCGCATACTCATGGCGCGGGTCATATGGCAATTTCATTCGTTGAAACCGGATTTAGCCTGACGCTTGAAGTGCCAGGCGTAGATATTGTTGGGTTCGAACACACTGCCGAGAACGAAGATGAGAGGGCGGATGTTGCCGTCGCAATCTCGGACCTTTCTAAACCGCTTGAGATCTTTGAGGTGCCGCCTGAAGCGGGGTGTGTGACTGCAACGGCCAATGTCGCGCTTGTTGGTGATGTCTTCGTTCAGGATGAGGGGCAAGTCAGCGATAATGCCGTGCATCACACCGAATTTCAGGCCGATTATCTGGTGCAGTGTCGGGAGCCGTCGTTAGTGAATTCAATTCAGTTCACCTATTTCGAACGGTTTGCGCGCGCCGAGCGCTTGTTTGTTGAACTGACGTCATCCTCGGCCACACAGAACCTTACGGTGGAACGCCAAACGCCACATTTGAAGGTGCCAAACTGAACCGGCGTGTGCCCGCAGTAGCAAAGCTTGACGGTCAACCAGACTGATCCCGAACCAATGCGGCCTGCAACGCGCGGTAGGAGTCCTTTGGCCTTCTTTCCAGCGTCTCGAAATCTACATCGACCAGCCCGAACCGTTTTTCATATCCCAGCGCCCACTCGTAATTGTCGAGAAGGGACCAGATGAAATATCCCTTGATCGGAACGCCGTGGTCCAGGGCCTTACACACTTCGGCAAGATGCTGGTTCAAGTAGTCAATTCTGTCAGCGTCGTTTTGACGTTCTGCGCTCGCCATGCCATTTTCGGTCACGTAGATAGGCAGGTTTCCAGTATACTCTTGCGCGGTCCGGATCAGGAAACGGGACAAGGCTGCCGGATCAATCTCCCACCCCATTTGCGTTTTTGGCAAGGGGCCAGGGACGTCGGTGAAGGAAGGCCAAGACGTATCTGCGCGCGTTATCAACTTGCGCGTATAGTAATTGAGCCCACACCAATCGACAGGTGCAGCTATCGTGTCGAAATCATCCTGCCACTTGTCCGGCAGATGCGGCTCCAATCCTTCCAGAACATTTTGAGGGTAGGATTTCTTGAAAGCGCCGCCCAGGAAAAAGCGGTTGTAAATCCCGTCGTAAAGCGCCGCCGCAGTCTGTGCCTCATCGCTGTCGTCAGCAGGTTCCGCCCATTCAAGGTTGAACACTGCGCCAAGGTTCGACATGCCCAATCCGCGCATAGTTTCGATTGCGCGGCCATGGGCCAGCAATACATGATGCATCGCGCGCGCGGTTGCCCGGATGTCGCGCAAGCCGGGGGCATGTTGGCCTTCGAAATGGCTCAGCCAGCTTACACACCAAGGCTCGTTGACAGGTGCGACGCTGAACATCCGATCGCCTATGCGGCCCATGATGATCTCGGTGAAGTCTGCAAACCAATTCGCGATATCCCGGTTTCGCCAACCGCCCAGATCGGCGAGCGGTGACGGGAGTTCCCAGTGATACAGCGTTGCGCAGGGTTTGATGCCGCGTTCAAGCAGCGCATCGGTCAGGCGATCATAGAAATCCAAGCCTTGCTGATTGATCGGTCCGCGCCCTTCGGGCAGCACGCGCGCCCAACTGGTTGAAAAACGGTAACAGTCGAAGCCTGCGCCCCGGATCAGATCCAGATCCTGTTCGAACCGGTTATAGTGATCGCAGGCCAAATCTCCGTTTTCCGCATTGGCGACGTTACCTGGAGTTGCGGCGAAACTGTCCCAATGGGTCTTGCCTGCGCCCCCATTGGCGTGTCCCTCGATCTGATAGGCCGACGTCGCCACGCCAAACTGAAAATCTGGCGGGAAATCTGCGCGTTTGTACTTCATATCACATCCTTTGTGGGGCTGGCCCCGTCGAGCTGCCGACGACAAGTTCAGCCTCCAGCAAGCGCGTTTTGGGTGGGTCATCCGGAGCGTTGATCCGCTCGATCAGCATTTCGGCAGCCACCTCGCCCGCGTGTCTGACCGACGAGCGCGTTGCGGTGAAAATTGGAACATCCATACCATTGCGCATGTATGACAACTCGTCATCATGAGCGATCACCGAGATATCGCGCCCCATTTTCAGGCCGCTTTCTTCCAGTGCGCGCCGGACTCCAACCGCAGAGATAATCGAAGAGGCCAAAATTGCTGTTGGCGGGTCGTCGAGCTTCAGCATGTCGCAGGCTGTCTGATGCCCATAAATCTCGGTCATCTCAGCGCTGCGCAGTAGGTTTGGATCAGGCGCGATCCCGGCTTCTTTGAGCGCCGACAGATAGCCGTTCCTCCGCCGACGAGCGAAATCCATTTCCTCGAGCCCGTTGATCAAGGCGATGCGCCGATGGCCCAGATCGATCAAAAACCGAGTAGCGCGTTCGAATGAACGCTGGTTGTTCACATCGATCCAATCATAGGGCTCTTTGGCGTAGGTCGACCGGCCATGAACAATGAAGGGCACGCCGAGGCGCGATAATACCGAGATGCGCGGCTCTCGTACCTTGGGGCCTTGCAGGACCACGCCGTCTACGACGCCCCGATTGAACAGGCTGCGATAGGATTCTTCAATTGATGTGTCCGGCGCGTGCGTGAACATCATGTCATAATTGTTCGCCGCATAGGTTTTGGCTGCGCCTGCCACAAAATCTCCGAAAATCGGATTGACCATTTCGTGCCGGGACGAGGTGGGAATCACATGGCCGATGACCATAGACCGCCCTGTCGCCAGCCCCTTGGCGCGGCTGTTGGGGCGGTAACCATGCTTGTTCGCAGCAGCCTGAACCCGGATGCGCGTCCCTTCGCTGACCTCCGGGTAACCGTTCAGCGCGCGGCTGACGGTTGTTTGTGAAAGGCCGAGGATCTCAGAGAGTTGCTTTAGGTTCATTTTACTCAAAGCGCCTTCAAATTGATGCCCATTTGTTTTGTTGTGAAAACCTAGCTCAGTCAACATGTTTCGAGAGAATGTCTTAGAATGGCAGTTTTTTAGGTGTTAGTAGGCGAGATATTGACAGGGTCTGAATGTTAGCGGATAAAGTACGGCATCCAAAGCGCTTTGAAAACGAATCTCGTTTGCGCCGAAAATATTGGGAGGAGAACTCATGAGACACGCACTTTATTCGGGTGCGGCGGCGATCGCTCTGCTGGCCGGGTCGGTACAAGCACAAGATTTGGTCTTCGCGCCGGGCGAGGGGCCGTTCAACTGGGACAGCTACAATGCCTGGGCCGAAAGCGCCCCGGATCTGAGCGGTCAGACGGTCACGATTTTTGGTCCGTGGCTGACCCCGGAAGACGGTTACTTCAACAACATGATTGCCTATTTCGAAGAGGCGACTGGCGCAGATGTGATCTATACCGGTTCCGACAGTTTCGAGCAGCAGATCGTTATCGATGCCGAGGCAGGATCAGCCCCCAATATCGCGGTCTTCCCGCAGCCAGGACTGGCGGCGATCATGGCATCCAAAGGGCAGCTGACACCGCTGGGTGAAGATATGGCGGCCTGGGTTGGTGACAATTATGCGGCTGGCGATTCCTGGGTTGATCTTGGCACTTACAAAGACGCCGACGGCAATGACCAGATGTATGGCTTCTTCTACAATGTGAACGTCAAGTCTCTGGTCTGGTATAACCCGGAAAACTTCGAGGATGCCGGATACGAAGTGCCGACGAGCATGGAAGAACTGAAGGCCCTGACCGAGCAGATCGTCGCCGATGGCGAAACCCCGTGGTGCATTGGCCTGGGATCGGGTGCCGCCACCGGTTGGCCCGCGACCGACTGGGTTGAAGACATGATGCTGCGGACTCAGCCGCCCGAGGTTTACGACCAGTGGGTGACAAACGAGATTCCGTTTGATGATCCGCGCGTTATCGCCGCAATCGAAGAGTTTGGCTGGTTCGCGCGTGATGACGCCAAGGTCTCGGGTGGGTCAGATGCTGTCGCCTCGACTGACTTCCGCGACAGCCCCAAAGGCATGTTCTCATCGCCGCCCCAGTGCTACATGCACCGTCAGGCGTCCTTTGTTCCGGCCTTCTTCCCCGAAGATGTCGAGTTCGGCCTGGATGCAGATTTCTTTTACATGCCATCTTTCGCAGACAAGGACTTGGGTAACCCGGTTCTGGGTGGCGGTACTCTGATGGCGGTAAGCAATCCATCGGATGCGACCAGCGCGTTCATGGAGTTCCTCAAGCAACCGATTGCACATGAAGTCATGATGGCACAAACCGGATTCCTGACCCCGCATAAGGGCGTGAACACCGAAGCCTATAAGGATGATACTCTGCGCGGTCTGGGTGACATTCTACTGGGCGCGACCACCTTCCGCTTCGACGGCTCGGACCTAATGCCGGGCGCCGTGGGTGCGGGTACGTTCTGGACCGGCATGGTCGACTATACTGGCGGTAAATCCGCCGAAGAAGTCACCGGCGAAATCCAGTCATCCTGGGACGCAATCAAGTAATCTGCTGAACCTTCGGGCAACCTTTCAATCAGGTTGCCCGAAACCCTAGCAAGGGAGAGGACGCCATGAATCCGGCAATTCAGGGCCTGCTGACAATCGTAATCGGTGTGTCGGGATGCGTGGGCTATTTCTACCTGTCCAACCAATTTCTGGATAAAGTCCTGTTCCCTGCGCGTGGACCGAACGCGGGTCGCAATATCAACCGCGCGAATATGATCCGGCCCTGGCTGTTTCTGCTTCCCGCGATCCTCGCCCTTGGGGTCTATCTTGCCTATCCGGTGTTTGAGACGCTGCGCCTGTCGCTGACTGATCGCGTAGCCGGAGGCGGATATGAATGGACGGGTTTTGACAACTATACCCAGATGGTAGCCGAGCCGAAATTCTGGGAGGCGATGCGCAACAACATGCTTTGGCTGATTGTTGTACCTGCCATGTCCACCGCATTTGGCCTGCTCGTGGCGCAGCTAACGGATCGCATCCGCTGGGGTAACGTCGCCAAGTCGCTGATCTTCATGCCGATGGCGATTTCTTTCGTTGGCGCCTCGGTAATCTGGAAATTGGTCTATGATGCGCGTCCGGCCGATCAGGATCAGATCGGCGTCCTGAACGCGATCTACATCTTCTTTGGTGGAACCGAAACACACACCTGGCTGACCCTGCCTTTCTGGAACAATTTCTTCCTGATGATCGTGCTGGTCTGGATACAAACCGGCTTTGCCATGGTCATTCTGTCCGCCGCGCTGCGCGGCATCCCGGAAGAAACCATCGAGGCCGCCATTCTGGACGGGGCCAATCCGTTCCAGATTTTCTTCAAGATCAAAGTGCCGCAGATCAAAACCACGATCATGGTGGTCTGGACCACCATCACCATCGTGGTCCTCAAGGTCTTTGACATCGTATTTGCGATGACCAACGGCCAGTGGGAGACGCAGGTTCTGGCCAATTACATGTACGACAAGATGTTCCGCGCCAATGACTGGGGCGTGGGATCGGCATCGGCCATGGTGATCATGTTGCTGGTGACGCCGATCCTGATCTGGAACGTGCGCAATGCGCGCAAAGAAATGCAGTAGGAGGACGGGGTTATGAGCGATATTGCAGGAACCCGCCCAGCCCTAAGATGGGTCGTTCACGCCTCGGTCGTGCTGCTTGTGGTGCTTTGGGTTTTCCCAACACTCGGTTTGTTGATCTCGTCATTCAGAACAGCGGACCAGATTTCCAGCAGCGGCTGGTGGCGGGCGCTCTTCCCGTCGGAACAAAACCTGACTCTGCGCGCGGCGGCACCTGAAACGCAAGTTTTGCAGGATGGTCTCTATGTGATCGAAGGTAATATCTTCGATGGTGATCGGGCCTCGGACATTTCGCGATGGGGTGTGAATTCCCGTGCGATTGATGCCTTTGCTCCGGGCGAAACGGCTGAGCTTCGTCGTGGCGGGACGATCACGGTTCAGGCCAACGGTGACTATCGGATGGAAAACGCAGAAGAGTTTTCGGGCAAGCGCGGCCCTCGCGTGTTTGTGACGACTACTCTGCCGCCTGAATTCACCTTGGAAAACTATGCCCATGTTCTGTTCAACGAAAGCAGTTCCGACAGTATGGGCAAGGCGTTCTTCAATACCCTGACGGTGACGATCCCGGCGACGATTATCCCGATTCTTGTCGCAGCATTTGCGGCTTACGCGCTGGCATGGATGGATTTCCCGGGGCGTGCCCTGCTGATCGCTGCGGTGGTTGGCCTATTGGTGGTGCCATTGCAGCTGGCGCTGATCCCGTTGCTGAAACTGCATCTCAATATCGGGATCGGCAAAGGATACCTGGGGGTCTGGATGGCCCATACCGGGTTCGGGATGCCATTGGCGATCTACCTATTGCGTAACTACATGGCCGGGCTGCCTCGTGACCTGATTGAGAACGCCCGGGTAGATGGCGCAACCGAGTTTCAGATTTTTACCAAGTTGATCCTGCCGCTTAGCTTTCCGGCACTGGCATCCTTTGCGATCTTCCAGTTCCTCTGGACATGGAACGATCTGCTGGTTGCCAAAGTCTTCCTGATCGATGCTAGCGGCCAGACAACGGTAATGACCAACCGTATCGTCGAACTGCTGGGTACGCGGGGCGGTAACTGGGAAATCTTGGCCACGGCGGCGTTTGTCTCAATCGCGGTGCCGTTGGCAGTCTTCTTTGCAATGCAGAAATATCTGGTTCGCGGCTTGCTGGCCGGTTCCGTAAAATAAGGGCGTGTGATGAACGTGCAGACCAACGCGACAGCATTCGAAAAAACCAAGTCGGCGTCAGATTGGTGGCGGGGCGGGGTGATCTATCAGATCTATCCGCGCAGCTTTCAGGACAGCAACGGTGACGGGATCGGAGACTTAAAGGGTATCACCCAGCGGTTAGGCTACATCGCCTCGCTGGGGGTTGATGCAATCTGGATTTCGCCGTTCTTCAAATCTCCGATGAAGGATTTCGGTTATGATGTCAGCGACTATCGCGATGTCGATCCGATGTTCGGCACCATGGGAGATTTCAAAGAGCTGCTGGATCAAGCCCATGCGCATGGGTTGAAGGTGATGATCGATCTGGTGCTATCCCACACCTCAGATCAGCATCCATGGTTCAACGAAAGCCGCGCCAGCCGCGAGAACCCGAAATCCGATTGGTATGTCTGGGCTGATCCCAAACCCGACGGGACACCTCCGAATAACTGGCTTTCGATCTTTGGCGGCTCGGCGTGGCAGTGGGATGCGCGGCGGTTGCAGTATTATCTGCACAACTTCCTGACCTCGCAGCCGGATTTGAACTTCCACTGCAAGGAAGTTCAGGATGCGTTGCTGGATGTGGCGCGCTTCTGGCTGGATATGGGGGTCGACGGGTTCCGTCTGGACACCATCAATTTCTATTTCCACGACGCCCAGCTACGTGACAATCCTGGCCTGCCGATGGATCAGAGGAACTCATCAATTGCGCCGATGGTGAACCCGTATAACCATCAGGATCACCTCTATTCCAAAAGTCAGCCCGAGAATATCGCCTTCCTGGAAAGGCTGCGCGCCCTGACTGACGAATACGAGGGCCGCGCCTGTCTGGGTGAGGTCGGCGACGCGCAGCGCGGGCTTGAGATTATGGGCGAATACACCAGCGGCGATAAACGGATGCACATGTGTTATGCTTTCGAGTTCCTCGAAAAGCGGGCTTTGACGGCAGCTTACGCAAAGCAGGTTTTTGACCAGCTTGAGGACAAGGCGGGTGATGCATGGCCATGCTGGGCCTTCTCAAACCACGACGTGCAACGCCATGCTTCGCGTTGGGGTTTGGACGATGCAGCTGTCCGGCAGCACGCCGTTCTCATGATGTGCCTGCGTGGCTCAGCCTGTCTTTATCAGGGTGAGGAACTGGGCCTGCCCGAGGCAGATGTTGCGTTCGAAGATTTGCAAGACCCCTATGGCATTGAATTCTGGCCTGAATTCAAAGGTCGCGATGGCTGCCGTACTCCGATGGTCTGGACCGCACAGGACGAACAATCCGGGTTCAGCACGAGCCGTCCCTGGTTGCCAGTCAGCGCTGCGCAGGCCGAGCGGGCGGTGGATCGGTTGGAGAAAGATCCAGCGTCGATGCTGCACCACTACCGCCATGCGATTGCATTGCGTCATGCGCACTCAGCGCTGATGTCCGGCGCGCAGACAGGGATGTCACAAATCGGTTCGGTATTGACCTTCACCCGAGAGGATGAAGCCGAGCAGGTCTTCTGCGCCTTCAATCTGGGTGACTGTCCGGTTGGCGTGACCCTGCCGGAAGGTGACTGGCAAGTGATCGGGGAGGAGTTGGGCGGCGTTCGCGGGGAAAGCAACGTGACGCTGGATGCCGCTCAATTCTGTCTATTGGCTCGGGAAAAGAGGTAAACCATGTCGGAACTCAAGCTTACGGATGTGGCCAAATCCTATGGTCCTGTCGATGTTCTGAAACATATCGATCTCGAGATCGAGCAAGGCGAACTGATTGTCTTTGTCGGTCCGTCAGGTTGCGGAAAATCCACTTTGCTGAGGATGATCGCGGGCCTTGAAAAGATCACTGGCGGTACGCTTGAGATCGAAGGGCAGGTGGTGAACGATGTGCCACCTGCGCAACGCGGCATCGCGATGGTGTTCCAGTCCTATGCGCTTTACCCGCATATGACGGTGCGCGAAAACATGGCCTTCGCGCTCAAGATCGCGAAGATGCCGAGCGCTGAGGTTGATGCCGCCGTGGAGCGCGCGGCCCAGATTCTACAGCTTGAACCCCTGCTGGATCGCCTGCCCAAGGCATTGTCTGGTGGACAACGCCAGCGCGTTGCCATCGGTCGTGCCATCGTGCGCGACCCCAAAGTATATTTGTTCGACGAGCCGCTTTCGAACCTCGACGCTGCCCTGCGCGTGGCGACGCGGATCGAGATTGCACGCCTGAAAGAGGCGATGCCCGACAGCACGATGATTTACGTCACCCACGATCAGGTCGAGGCGATGACACTCGCCAGCCGCATTGTGGTTTTGGCCAATAAGGGAGTTGCGCAGGTTGGCACGCCGCTGGAACTCTATGAGACGCCAGATAACGAGTTTGTCGCGCAGTTCATCGGCTCACCAGCAATGAACCTGCTGCCCGGGACTATTACCGCGACAGGAGAGACAACAACCGTCACGCTGGATGATGGCGGCGTGGCAATCTCATCGATCCCGACGGATGCCGCTGACGAAGGCAAAAAGGTCAATATCGGTGTCCGGCCTGAGGACTTAAACATCACTGATGGAACACCAATTTATTCCGGCTTGGTGGATTTCACCGAAGCTTTGGGTGAGGTCACGCTGCTTTACTTTGCAGTCCCGGATGGACGGGAAGCCATGATTGCAAAACTACCTGGTGTTCAGCGCAATCTGCGAGGAAAAACCGTCTCGGTCACGGCGGCACCCGAAAAGGTGCATCTGTTCCACAACGGCCAGTCGATGAGGCGCTAGTCGAGCTTCGCAAGGAAGGTAGAAACTTTTTCCAGCCCTTCGCGAATGATCGACGGAGTATTGGCGTAACCGATTCGAACACAGCCTTCGAGACCCAAGGCAGAGCCCGGCGTGAACATTACGCCGGTTTCCCGCAGCAGTTTCACACAGAACTCGCGCGAGGGCATGTCGACATCGTAATGCAAAAGTGCAGTTGTTCCTGCTTTGGGTTTGACCCAGCTGATTTTGGGCTCGCTTTCGACCCATTCTTCCAGCATGGCGAGGTTGCCGCGCGTAATGGCGTGGCTGCGCGCCAGAACCTTGTCGTGGTTTTCCAGCGCAAGCGCGGCGAAATGGTCGTCGATCATGCCGACCGAGATCGTGTCATAGTCCCGATGGATCGAAACCGCTTCGATCAGTTCTGGGTTGGCCGCAATCCAACCCAGTCGCAGCCCTGCCAGCGAAAACGCCTTGGACATGCCCGCGGTTGAAATGCCTTTCTCATAAAGATCTGCAACCGCATCCGTCATGCCCGAACCTTCTTGCCCGGTACCGCGATAGACTTCATCACACAGCAACCATGCTTCAGCGGAGCGTGCGATTTCGACGATCTCAAGCAGGAACGCGCGATCCATCACCGCACCGGTTGGGTTGTTGGGGTTGTTGATGGCAATCAGTTTGGTGCCCGGAGTTACGGCGGCGCGCAGCTCCTCAAGATCGGGCAAATAAGCGTTCTCGGCCCGTAAATGGATCTGCGTCACCTCCGCGCCGATGCTGGCCGGGATGGAATAGTGTTGCTGATAGGTGGGCACGACGGCCACCACCTTGTCGCCGCGCTTGACCAGCGTTTTGTGGACCAGCATGTTGGCACCGATCGTGCCATGGGTGACGATGACATTCTCACGCTTTTGCTGGTCATATAGGTTACAAATCGCATCGCGCAGCCGGTCCGAGCCCCGGATCGCGCCATAGGTCATCTTCATCCCAAGCAATTCAGACAGATCATCCGAGTTTTTGCCGGAAAGCTTCAAAAGCTCGGCGATACTCAGGCTCTCGACGCAAGTCTCTGCAAGGTTATAGGCGCAGCGGGTTTCCCATTCATCCATCCAAATTTCGACGCCAAAGGGTTCGATCTTCATCGCGATATCCTGTTCGACTAAGCCATCGCGCATCGTTCCCATGGCGAAGCGGCAAGGTCAACCTCGGCAGATGACCGTCATCGAACTTGCACAAGAGGCGTGTATCGTTACCGGTAGATCGCCACAGGATCACCCAACGCATCTTCATCTGGGTGAACGCCAAGGCCGGGTGTTTCGGGAAGATGCAGGTGGCCGTCCACGTTTCTCGGCCCACGCCCACCGGCGATATCGACGGTGATCATGTCCTGACAGGCCCAGACAGCATGACAATTCGCATCCGGAATTGTCGCCGCCAGATGCAGCGCTTCGGTATCCGCCAGCACAGAACCACCGGTTGCCATTACAAACATGTCAATCCCATGCGCCAGCGCGACATCGCGCATTCGGGCCGCTTTGGTAAGCCCGCCGACCCGATTGAGCTTGATGCCGAATATTTCGGCAATGCCATCGCGGGCTATGCGCGTCGCGTCCTGAAGGGTAACAAGGCTTTCATCAACCGAAACAGGCGAAGCATGTTTGCCTGAGATCGCGGCAATGTCATCCAGTGTTTCGCAAGGCTGTTCGATCATGACATTGAGGTCTTCGACCGCACTCATCACGCGTAATGCTTGCTGCCGCGACCAGCCGCGATTGACGTCATAGAGGACGATGTCTTCGGGATTGCGCAGGCTTTCCATGTCACGGATTCGGGCGATATCACGGGCCACATCGCCGCCGATTTTGACGGAATGGGCGATATAGCCGCGCTGCCGGTATCGTTCGATGACGGCGCGGGTTTCTTCGATTGTCTTGGCTCCTACGGAGGATGCGATTGGGCGCGGCGTACGCGACCCTCCCCCCATCAGATCAGCAATCGGAAGACCAGCAACCTGACCGGCTATGTCCCAGCACGCCATGTCAATCGGGCTTTTGGCGTAGAAATGTCCGGGTAGGGCCTGATCCATCGCGCGTTCAACATCCAGAACTCGCCGCGGGTCGAGGCCAAGAACAAACGGTGCCATCGTCTCGATCCCGGCCCGTATGCCGGGGCCGTGGGCGGGTACATAGGTATGCCCCCAAGGCGTGCCTTCGCCCCAACCAACAAGCCCTTTGTCGGTTTCAATCTTGACCAGCGTCGCATCCAGCTCCTCAAACTTCAATCGCCCGCCTGACAGCCAGTATGGATGCTCCAATGGCAGGTCGATTTGAAAGACAGAAATCCCGGTAATTTTCATTTTGGTTTCACCTCGACGCAGTATGTCATGCGGCATCCATCCGAGGCAGTTCATCCATTCCATCGCCCCGCCACAAGACAAAGGTCAGGATTGAATGATCGCTTGTCGTCATGGCGTGGCTTTGCCAACTTTCATGCTGGCGGGTCTGGCCCGGTCCGACAAGCTGTGCATTCCCTTCAACCTTAAAACAGGCTTTTCCAGCGAGCGTCAGGTATAGCTCTTCAGCCTGATGGCTGTGCCAGTCATACTGCAGACCTGCGCCCCAATAGGCGACATAACCGCGTAGTTGGGTCGAATGGAAATGCCCGCTGGGTCCGAACAGTTCGTAATACCCGTATCGAGACAAGAAATCCGCACCGACTTCGGATTCGGAATAGGTCAGTTTCCAGTGCGCTTGCTCAGCAGTTGCTGCAATAGCCGTAACCAATGCCTGTGTTTCGGGCGTACCGTTCAGACCAAATTTGCTGACAAGCCGGGTTGCCGGAATCTGTGCGGGCTGTAAGTCCGTTCTGGATAAATCTGTTGGCCAACCCCCAAAACCCGCCAAATCCGGGTGGTTCTGATGCAATCGCCTGGCGGCCATTAAAACATCATCCAACGTCATGGGATCACCACGATGTTTCCGGTGTGTTTCTTCGCGATGAAGGCGGTTTGTGCCTCATGCAATTGGCTTAGAGGGTAGGTTGCGGCCAGGGCCGGTTTTACTTCGCCCGCTTCGATATAACGTACAAGATTTTGCATTACTTCGGGGTCGATGACGGTCGAGCCTGTAAAGGTCAGATCGCGCAAGTAGAACGTCCGCAAATCGAACTCGACCATAGGGCCCGCGATGGCGCCCGAGCAGGTATAGCGTCCGCCGCGTTCAAGAATGCTGATAAGCTGCGGCCAGTATGACCCGCCCACCACGTCGGCAACGACCGTGATCTTTTCGTCTCCCAACGATTTGCGCAAATCATCGGGGGCGCGGGACAGGATGACATCTGGACCCAACAGGGCCACGTCGTCGTGCTTAGCCTCCGACGCCATCGCGATGACCCGCGCATTTCGGCGCTTGGCCAGTTGAACCAGAGCGCCACCGACGCCGCCAGATGCGCCCGGAACAAGAACAGTGTCAGCCGCGGTGACCTTGGCGCGGGTCAGCATGCCTTCGGCGGTTGAGTAGGAACAGGAGAAGGTTGCCAGCTCAGCATCCGAAAGTGTTGATTGGATGGCTATCGCATTGACAGCCGGGATCGTTGTGTATTCGGCAAAGCCGCCATCTCGCTCTGATCCGAAGTAGCCGGTTTTGTCCTTGTTTACCGGATCGGTCGGATCGCGCAACCAGCAATCGGTTATCACACGCTCGCCCAAGCGGTTTGGATCCACGCCGTCTCCAACTCCAACGATCTGCCCACAGACATCCGCCCCTTGAATGCGCGGAAAGGCCAGTGGCGCTCCGCCCCAGGTTGGGTCATCAGTGCCGACCTCTTCAAACGCGCCACCGGTGGTCGCATCGCTGACGGTTTTAGAATACCAGCCGGACCTAGTGTTTACGTCGGTATTGTTCAGGCCACAGGCACCGACCTTGATCAGAACTTCGCCCGGTTTGGGAGTAGGACACGGCCAGTTTTCGTGCCAGACCATCTGATCAAGATCACCGTGCCCCATGGTGACCATCGCCTTCATTGTCTCGGATTGGGCCATGCGGCAAACTCCGTCGATGCATTTACGGTGACCTCAATCAAGCGCGGGAGTGAACTGAAAGACATCGGTCCGCCCCCCCCTGAGTCGATTTGGTCTCGACACCGTATGCAAACAAAAATACCATCGTCAATCATGAATGGGACAGATGTATCAAATTTAGTTTTGGAACGGCTGGCGGAAGAACTGTCTCAGTTGACACCCGAGGCACGCAAGGCTGCGACCTATGTGCTTGAGAACCCGCGCGACGTGGGCGTATCGACTGTACGCGAAATTGCTGAAGCCGCCAATGTGAAACCCAATACCATTGTCCGAATGGCGCGGCAGGTGGGGTTCGAAGGCTACGAAGATTTCCGGGTTCCCTTCCGCGAGGCGATCCGGCGCGGGCAGGCCGATTTCCCGGAACGCGCGCGTTGGCTGCAGGATATTCGTAAGTCCGGCAATATGGGCGGGCTTTATGCGGATATGGTTCAGGACGCCCTGCGCAATGTCGAGGAGACGTTTGCCAATATCTCGTCCGAACAGCTGAAAGCCGCCGCTGAAGATATCTGGAATTCGCGTAACGTGTTCGTGCTGGGCGTTGGCGTGAACAATTCGAATGCGCGAAACTTTGTTTATCTGGCCTCGACGGGCATGGTGCAGTTTCATGCTATCCCGCGCGCTGGATCAAATCCGATTGACGATCTGGCATGGGCGGACAAACGCGATGTGCTAATTGCGATGACCTGCAAACCTTATCGGAATGAAGTGGTCGAGGCGGTGCAAGTTGCCCGAGAGCAGGGCATGACGGTGGTCGGTCTTTCTGACAGCCCAGCCAGCCCTGTTCTGCGCAATGCACAACACGGGTTCGTCATCTCGGCGGATACGCCGCAATTCTTCCCGTCATCAGTAAGTACTATCGCATTGCTCGAAACGCTTTTGTCCTTCGTCATTGCAGTGGCCAGCGACGAGATTGTCGAAAGAGTGGCGACCTTTCACAAGCGTCGCCATCAGCTAGGCCTATATCACGCGGAAGAGCCCTGATTGGATCAGGCCAATCCGCATTGGCCATTCAGCCACGCACTAGGTGACCACCATCCACATCCAGCACAGCGCCCGTGAGATAGCCATTTGTCATTGCCACTATCACAGCTTGGGCGATGTCCTCTGCCTCACCAATGCGTCCGACGGGCAGGCTGTTACCAACCTGAGCGAACATGGCCTCGCGAGCCTCATTCGACATTGCCGCGTAAGCCTCGGTCGCAACCATTCCAGGGCTGATGCAGTTCACACGCGCACGGTTTGATAGCTCCAATGCCAACCCCTTGGACAGGGCTTCGAGCGCCGCGTTCACGGCCCCAAGACCCGTTGCACCGGCAGAGGGTCGGCGGCTGAGGACGCCAGAAAAGAAGGTGATGGAGCCGCCTTCAGTCAAGACAGGCAAGACTTCACGCGCCGCCACATAGGGCCCGATAAATTTAGCCTCGAACATCGCGCGCAGGTCAGTGGTTGGCAATTCGGCGAAGGCCCCACGCGCTGCGCTTGAGGCAGAGATGACCAGATGATCTACTTTTTCAAGGCCGCTGGCCCAGGACTTCATGCCAGTTTCGTTGGTGGTATCGACCGGTGCGATCTGAACTCCGCCTCCGATGTCTGCCGCTGCTGCCTCCAGCTTGGCGAGACTCCGGCTGGCGATGGTAACTTTCGCACCGAGCGCCACCGCCAGCTTTGCGGTGGCCTTACCCATGCCGCTGCTGCCGCCAATGATAACAACGTGTTTGCCGATGAGGGCCGTTTCGAAAACCGAGTTCATTGCTTTGGTTCCTTGCATGTCGTGTCTGTTAAATGAGTCAATCGATGCTGAGCACCAACTTGCCGGTGGTTTCGCCCGCCTCTAGGCGGCGATGTGCTTCCGTAGCCTTGGCGATTGGGTATGTGGTGATCTGAGGACGCAGAATGCCAGTTTCCAACAGCTTGAATACCTTGGTCATGTCCGCGCCGAATGCAGTTGGTCGGTTGGAAAAATACGTGTAAATATCGCTGACCCGCACTGAGACAGATTTCTGGAAGTGTTTCGCCAGATCCTCGGCAAAATCGCCAGCTGGCGGCCCGGCAAGGAATCCGAAGAGCACAGCCGTTCCAAGGGGAGCCAGCGCATCAAGGTCTGATTTCAAGGAGTCACCGGAAACCGGATTCAACGTCAGATCAACACCGCGCCCACTTGTGATCTCTGGCACCAGCGTGGCCACGTCCTGAGTACGATAGTCGATGACAAAATCTGCTCCTTGCGCCTGGGCGTATCCGACCTTTTCAGTGCTGACCGAAGCGATCACAGTCATGCCCAGATGCTTGGCGATGTGGAGGGCCATCGTGCCCACTCCGCCTGCAGCCGCATGCACCAGTACGGATCTTCCGGCCGCCGCACCGCCCAGATTGACCAGCATGTGATAGGCCGTCATTGCGTTTACAGGGATTGCTGCTGCGGTTTCAAAGGCGATGGTATCGGCAATTTTGGTTACATAAGGTGCACTTATTACGGAATGCGTACCATAGCCGCCCGCACCAATCGGGCCCATCCATGCGACGCGATCACCCACGGCGAAACCAACGGCATCTTTGCCCGTCGCTTCGACGATTCCGGCACCTTCAACGCCGGGTACATGGGGCAGGTCTGGCATCATGCCCTCTGGCATTTCGCCACGGCGAATAATCGTATCGATAAAATTTACCGCCCCGGCATGATTACGGATCAGGATTTCTCTGGCACCGGGCTGTGCGACAGCTTGGTCAACGCTTCGCAGAACTTCGGGCCCGCCAGTTTGGGTGATTTCTATCGCGTACGGCATCATGCATCTCCTTTTGTTTCGCAGAAGATAGCGATGACGCCATTTCGTGATAATCGTTGAATCTAGAAGGTATTATCTCATAAATAGAATTATGATCTACAACGACCTTGGCCTGTTTACTGTTGTCGCCCACCACCTCAGCTTTTCCAAAGCTGCAGATCGGCTGGGTATTCCGCTTAGCAGGATTAGTCGCAGGATTGCCATGTTAGAGGATCATCTGGGCGCTAAGCTATTCGAGCGCACGACAAGGCAGGTGCGCCTGACCGAAGAGGGGCGCCGTCTTCTGGATCGTTGTCAGGATCCGATTGAAGCGCTTCAGCGTGTTGCGGGTTTTACCGATGACACGCGGCACCACACGATCCGCATTACGGCCCCACCCTTGGCAGCTCGTACAACGATTGGGCCAAAGCTGGTGGATTTCGCCGAACAAAATCCTCAGGTCCAGCTTGAACTGACGACGACTAACATCATGCTGGATTTTTTCGCGGACAATATCGACCTCGCCTTTCGGGTCGGTCCGCTTGCGGACTCCGGTCTTGTTGCCAAGCGGTTATGGTCAGTTCCATATTGTTTTTGCGCAGGGCAGGGCTTCATTCGAGAGCACGGACTTTCGGGACCTTTGACCCGACCGAAGTTCCAGACTCTTCCTGCGCTGATGGCGGGTCAACCTTGGGTACTGGAAACGGGAGAGACGGTGAATCCAGCCCACATAGCCCATAATATTGGCGACCTTGATGTCATAGCACAGGCCGCTCGTCGTAATCTGGGGATAGCGATGTTGCCTAAGGATATGGTGGAGGGCGATCTGCGACGACTGGAAGTTGAGAATACTGTCCCGCTGACTCGAGACATGTATGCGGTTTATCCCAGCCGTCGCCTGTTGCCCGAGCGTGTCAGGAAACTGATCGATTTCATGGCGCCGAGATAAATCCTACCAATCAATTTGCACCCCATCCCGAAAGAAACCACCTGTTGGACCGTTCACGGGGAGTGTTGCAGCCCACACGACGCCCTTGGCCCCTTCGGACACCGGGCGACCACCCCCGCCCATGTCAGTGGCGACCCAGCCGGGGCACACTGCGTTGACAAGGATGCCTTCGGGTTTCAAATCAGCCGCAGTCTTGATGGTCAGTGCATTGAGCGCCGTTTTCGAGATGCCATATCCAGGAGTGCTGGATGACATGCCTGTCAGCGCTCCTGAGCCGGAAGACACGTTTACAATCCGGGCATCATGACCATTTTGAAGCAAAGGAACGGCCGAAATGGTTGTTGCCCAGGCTCCGAAGAAGTTGGTCTCGAAAGCACGGCGCACGCGCACCAGGTCGGCGCTGAGCGCGTGCTGATCCGTGTCGTAGTCAACGCCTGCATTGTTTACCAGTATGTCGAGATATCCGTATTCGGAGTTGATCTTATCAAAGGCAGCGTTGACCGAGCTCTGATCGGACACGTCCAGTTGCAAGGCCTTAGCTCCATGCCCAATCTCTTCGGCCGTGGCTTGTCCTTTTTGCGGGTCGCGCGATGCTACCAAAACAAATAATCCATGATCGCGGGCCAGTTGTAGGGCGACTTCTTTGCCGATGCCTCGATTGGCTCCGGTCACAAGTGCGATACGTTGTTCGGTCATGAGGTTTCCTTTGAATTTTCGTCAGTTAACCGAAAGCAAAGCCTAATAGTGAGATTGCCAACATCGCTCTGGCAAGGCAACCGGCGCGCAACGATTCGGCGTTAACTGATGTCAGTTGGCCCCGGCCCCGCGTTCACCGGCGAGGGCGACGAGACCACGGTCGCCGGTTTCCCAAAGAGCGGTCATTGTCATCGCTGTTACAACCCAGCGGTCACCTGTTTTTTCCAGCACATAGTCATAACGGCCGCCCAAAACCCATAGGCCATCGTCAAGACGGTGGGTGGCGGTGAAATCAGCCTGCGCTGTCGCGGCGATTTCTGAAACTGAGGTGATTGCGTGGTTGGTCACCATGTGATGCGTGCTGTCGAACCCGGGCAGGAAGGCGGCCCAGCCCGCAACAAGTTCGTCAGCGGGTTGGGTTGCCGGGTCTCCACCCCAAAGGCTGGTGTAGTCAATGGTGACGTGATCGGCGAAGGCATCCCTTACACGGGTCCAATCATGCCGGTCTGCGCCTGCAGCGATATCCGTTAGGGTGCGGGTGATGTCGGTTTGATCGGCCAATGCAGGGCCTCCAATCATTGTTATGGCGGTGAGCATGGCGATGAGGGATCGTTTCATATCCGGGTCCTTTGTCAGAGTTGGACAAAGCAACGTACGTTGCTGCGCCTGCTTCATTCATTAGCCAAGCGTTCAGGCACGGGCGCTAAGGTGTATTGCGACCAAAAAAACGTATTCGCCGCATCCTGATCGGCACTGAGATTGGTGGCCTCGACGATCTTGCCGTTCTCGATCCGGTAAACCAGAGCCCAGATGGTATCGACATTCGGCTTACCTTCGGCGTTGGACCAGCCTCGGTGAATATCTACAACATGGGTTTCATCCGCGCCAAAGTAGATCGGGTCAGCCTGAAACCCAGCTGCGCCCAACTGGGCGAAGAAGGCCAAAACTTCATCCCGACCGTTTTTGGTGCCGCTCAGCGGATGGCGGCCGGGAATGTGCCATTGTACGTCCTCGTCCATGACTACGGCGATTCCATCAAGGTCGTTCGAGCCGTAAGCCGCAAAAAAGTTCTGAACCACTTTCATATTGTCTTCGGGGGTATCGGCCATTGCGTTGCCTCCCATAACGGTCGCGACCGCGAGTGCTAGTTGAAGTTTTCGGGTCATTAGGGTCTCCAAGGGAATGAGGCGTCGGATAGCGAGGTCCGACGCCTGATCAGCAGGATCAATTATCCAATCCGGCGCGGAAGTGGTCGGCAACGGCGTCGGCCGCCCGTGTCACGTCCTCGGGGTTGTCGTAGAAATCGAACTGCGTGACATCCTCGAGCCACTGCGCAGTCGCGTCACCGGCAAATCCGGCAAGGAAGGTCTGCACGCCCTGCGGGATCGCTGCGCTTTCAGAGTGAACAATGGTCAGCGGTTTATCCAGACGCTGTGGGTTGTCGGCGGGATGGTAGGTCAGCCAGCCTTCCCAGCCTGCATTGTTCCATTTGTCATCATATTCCGGGATCGCCCCACGGTCCGCCTCATAGTAGTAGCCACCGATCGGCATCAGCACGCCTTCGGCACCTTCTGGACCCGCGGCAGGAATGATCTGGCCCCCGGCGGCTTCGGCAGCCCGAGAGACTTGAAGCAAGCCGGCAACACCTTCTGCGCCGCCGTAGACGGCCTCAACAATTTCGGCGTTCTGCAGCCAGGGAGCAACCAAACCAAGTCGCTGAACCAGCGGGTTGCCCGAGACGGCATCGACCATATAACCCGCTGAGGCGCAGATACCCAGCCCATTGATGTGCTCGGCGTCCACTTCTGGCAGGGTCGCTATGAATTCGATCGCTGCCTTGATGTCCGAGGTCTTGGCTTCGGGGCTTTCGACAAAGCGCGCTTGGTTCGGCAGATCGCCGGATTTACCCCAGCCCCGGAAATCGAAGGTGAAGGCGGCAAATCCGCGTTCGGCCATTTCCCGGGCATAGTTCGCCGGCATCTGTTCTTGTACCGAGGTCCAGGCCCCTGTGACCACGACCGTTGGCAAAGGTGCATCGCCGCGTTCTTCGGGTAGGTACAGTGTGCCGGATAGGGTGGCACCTTCATTCTCAAAGGTGACAATGCGGGTTTCGACCTGTGCGACGGCAGCTGTCGAGGCCATTAAAGCCGCAGCGGTATTCAGAGCGAGGGTTTTCATCGCGATATCTCCCAAAGTCTGTCTGGATGGGCGCAAGCCCGATGACGAAAGAGATACGTTGCCGGAGGTTCACTTGATTGCACCGGACTGCTGTGTTTTTGAATGATCCTGCATCAAGCCATGTTGGCCGCGCGATAAGCCTTGGGGGTTTGTCCCACCACCTGTTTAAAGCTGCGCGTGAAATGAGCCTGATCGGAAAAGCCACATTCCAAAGCGATATCACCCAGAGGACGCTGCTGGTCTTGCATCATCTTCATCGCCTGTTCAATTCGGTAGGCCATGACATATTGCATCGGGGTCGTGCCCAACGTCTCTTTGAACATGCGTGCGAAGTGCGAAGGGCTCATTCCCGCCTCGGTCGCGAGCTGCTCAACGGTTATGGTCTGATCCAGCCGGTTCTGTACAAAGGCCAAAACGCGCTGGTAATGCCGGGATGTGAAGCGGGATGACAGCTGAACATCTTCGATCCGGCGTTTTCCATATTTCTGGAGCAGTTTCACTAGGAATACGCGGCTCATGGCTTCGAACATCACGACCGAAGACATGTCGGTCGATTCCAATGCGTCACGCAGTATAACGCCAGCCGTGCACAGATCAGGGTCCGAGAACTGCGGCAAATCCCGAAATTGCTGCGGGTCAAGCAGCATGCCCAGCTCGGACTGAGCAAAGCGTTCAACCTTAGCCGGGTCCAGCGTGATAACGATGACATCAGACGTCGCGTACCATTGCCAACCCGATCGCATACCAGCCGGAGTGACGATGATTTCATCCTTGTGAAACATGAAATCCCGCAACTCACCATCCCTCCAGTTCCGAACTCTGTGCGGAATGGTCTGGAGATTGAGAAGCACGTGATGCTCTTTGAAAACATCCTCGGGCATCTGATCCGGCTCAGCCCGGAAATACCGAACGGACATCAACCCTGCAGCCGAAGGCCGCTCGATCGCATCGCTGTTTAGTAAAGGTTCCGAGGGGTAAATGTCCGCATATCTCGAAGGCAATCGTCGGCTCCCATAGTGTACCTGGGCAATTCTCGCTGGCGTCGATCGCACACGGTTGAAAACATCCAACAGGGGTGCGAACCCATGGAGTGGTTCCGTGGCCACCTGCTTCTCGCAACGCAGCCGTAGCGTTCGGGTCGACGCTTAGAGAATTTTCAAGATTGCGGTCGCTGAATCAAGACGGAACACGATGCCCGACGAGAAACACGCGCTGCCGTTGATCCGAGAAAATAGTCCATTGCCGATGGGTGATGCGCTCCGACAACAATCAAATCAGCGCCGATTTCACGTGCGAACTCGGTAATGCGCAGCCCTGGCTTTCCCGTTTCTACCTGGCAGTTTATATCGGTCGCTTCTCCGGCGATCGACTTTAGGGTTCCCATGATTTTGTTGGTCAGATGGTTCTCGGATTTCACTGTCACGAATTCCGCTGTAAAACCCGGGATCTGTTCCAGAACTGTAAGTAGTGTGATCTTTCCGTCAGCTGCCAAAAGCTTGCGGGCAGTGGTGATTTTCTCGGCAACCAACTCTTCATGATCAATGGCAACGGGGATCAATATGGATTTATACATGTAAAGCACTCCCAGTGAGTTTCGGCGATGTCAACGAGCAGGGCTTGGTGCATCATAACTTGATAAGTACTTTCAGAATTAAAGGTTCTGATCTGTTGCCCAGGACCCCGCCCTGCCTTAGTGGCCAAACACCTCGAGCCGCGCCCATTCTGGACCTCGGTTCAAGAGAAAGACGGCCACCGCATATGCAATGGCCGCCTTGAGGTTACTATGCGCTGCGATACAGTTTTGTCATCGAGAATTCCCGATGTCCCAGCGCCTCTGCCGCGGTGTTACGGCCGTTTGCTGTCCTGCGGATCATATCGATCAGAGCATCACCAGCCTGATCGATGGTTTGTTCGCGCCGCAAGATGCCTGAAACATCAACATCCACATGCTCGCCCATGGTGCGCACTGTACGCGGGTTCGCGGTGATCTTGATGACCGGAACGATCGGGTTGCCCACCACGTTGCCCTGACCTGTCGGGAAGGTATGGATCACAGCACCGCCCGCCGCCATCAGCGTCACACATTCCGCCGCAGCTGATGAACTGTCCATGAAGTAGAGGCCTTTGCCCGAGTTAGGTTGCTCGGCAGGTTCCAGAATGTCGATATACTGCGAAGTCCGGCCGATCTTTTCGAGGTTGCCAAGCGCCTTTTCCTCAATGGTGGTCAGGCCACCTTCGATGTTGCCCTTGGTTGGCTGACTGTCGCTGAGGTCATCGGTCTGATGGGCAAAGATTACATCGTCCTGATAGGCTTTCCACATCTTGTACCAGCGTTCGCCCACTTCTTCATTGATGGCGCGTTTCTGGCAGATATGTTCCGCCCCGGTGATTTCCGAGGTTTCACCAAAGAACCCGGTGATCCCTTCGGGCAGCAACTTGTCATACATGTTGCCAACGGTTGGGCAGGACCCCAGACCCGTTGTCGTGTCGCTTTCACCGCATTTGGTCGAAATCCAAAGCTCGTTGATCGAGCATTCCTCGCGCTGGACCTCGGTGGCCTTGTGAACAAAATCCTTGGCGGCCCATGAAGCGCGCCGGATGGTCTCGAAGTCACCGTTCTGTTCGATTGAGAACTCTGCCACGTCCTTGCCGGTCTCGCGGATGCCGTCGGCAATGCGTTTGGTCCAACCCGGCTCGATGCCGATCACCACCACCGAGTGGACATTCGGGTTGGCCCCTGTGCCAATCATGGTGCGGAAATGCAGCTCGAGGTCCTCGCCGAACTGAAGGCGGCCATAAGCGTGTGGGATTGCCAGCGTGCCCTTGACGTTGTTGGCGACTGCCTCGCAGGCGGCGTTGGAAATGTCATCGACGGGCAGGATCAGCACGTGGTTGCGCACACCAACCCGGCCGTTTTCGCGCCGGTAGCCCATGACAGTCATGTTTGAATATTTGCTCATGGTATTAACCCCTTACCAGCGCTTGGTCTTGCAGTTTTGCGTGTGGACATGCCCGCCGCGTGGGATGTCAGCGATGATCTTGCCGATATCCTCACCATACTTGATCGCCGTATCGCCGTTCTTGAGGTCCGTGAGCGCAATCTTGTGGCCAATCGGAACATCCGCACCTGCGGTCAGGCGAAAGGTCGAGTTGTCATGTGTAATACAGCACAGCATGTCGGTGCCTGCAGTCAGGCCTTCGACGACCACGACACCGACATTGTCTTCCTCTTCATGCACCAAAAGGTGCGGTATTTCATTTGGGGCTGGATTTGACATGAAGGTCTCCGGTTTTTGCTATGGTTTAAGGATGGTTTTCGGCGCAAGCGTCTTGCCAGCGCGAATGTCTGTAAAGGCCGAGGCCCCGTCGGACAGGTCGCGGGTTTCAACCCAGTCAAGCGTCCCGAGGCGGCCCTTGAACATGGCATTGCATGTGTCGCGGAAGTCCTGTGCGGTATAGGTGTAGGTGCCGATTAGCGTGATTTCCTGCAGCGTGATGCGTCGGATATCCAATCCACCTTCGGAACTGCCTAGGCCGATGTGCAAAATCACCCCGCCCGGGCTGACGAGAGCCGAGGCAACCGCACGGGTAGACGCAAACCCCACTGCGTCGATCACCAATGGAATGTCCTGTTCCGGTGTGTCCACAACAGCGATTCCAAAGGTGTCGCGAAGATAGGTCGCACGGGCTGCGTTGGGTTCGGATAAGGTCACCTGCTCGACCCCCATCGCAGTGAGCGCGAGAGCTGCCGCTAGCCCGATTGCCCCGCCGCCAATCACATGGGCACGCCGTTCGTCTGCCGGGTGCAGGGACGCAAGCCCCAGCCGCACCGCATGCCAGCTGACTGCAATCGGTTCGGCGAGTGCGGCCTGCTCCAGCGTGATATGCGAGGGCACTTCAATCAAATTGCGCTCTGGGATAGCGACGTATTCCGCAAAAGCGCCTTCGCGCGGCGGCATTGAGATGATCTGTCGCGAGGGGCAAAGGTTCTCACGTCCGGACCGGCTGGCCGCGCTGTTGGGGTCGTTTACCAGCGGATTGATGGTTACGCGGCGACCATCAGCAGTCACACCGGCCCCCTCATGGCCCAGGATCAGCGGTGCCGGGCGGCGATCATCATGGCCCAGATAGGCGTGCATGTCGGACCCGCAAATACCGACGCTATCGATGCGGACGAGAACCTCATCGGGGCCGGGCTCCGGGTCCGCGAAATAGCGGTATTCCAGTGTTTCGACATCAGTGTAAACCAAAGCTTTCATTTCGCTGTAAACCCTCCATCGACCATCAAAACTTGCCCGGTCACGTAGGCACAGGCATCAGAGCAAAAGAACAGCAACGGGCCGTCGAGGTCTTTGGGCTCACCGTTGCGACCGATACAGGTCTGCGCAGCATTACGGTTCGCGCGTTCAGGATCATTGAACACTGCAGCCGTCAGCTCGGTTCGAAAGAACCCAGGGCCAATCGCGTTTACGCATATTCCGCTCGATGACCAGGCCTCGGCCATTGCTCGGGTCAGCTGTGCCACGCCGCCCTTTGACGCCCCATAGCTAAGCCCACCTGGAAAAGCTCGGCTGGACTGGAGCGATGCGAAATTTACGATCCGTCCCCAGCCTTTGGCCTTCATATCGGGCACTAGGTGCTGCGACAGAAAGAAGGGAACGGCAAGGTTCAATCCCAGTGTGATGTCCCACCCCTCAGGCGATACATCATCCGCAGCCTCGCGCGTGTTGATCCCGGCGGCATGCACCAGAATATCCGGTGCCCCAAACGGCTGCGACGCGGCAACGGCCAGCTCCGCCAACCGATCACGATCCGAAAGATCCCAGGGCAGGGGATGGACCTGATCCAGCTCGGCCAACGCTTCTGCACGTCGCGCCACGCCCACGACCTTAGCGCCGGCATGCGACAGTACCTCTGCCGCTCTGCGACCAAGGCCGGAGCTGGCCCCGGTCACAAGAGCGGTATGTCCAGTGAGATCAGGATGATAGGTCACGGGTTGGGTCAGTCTTCGGCTGTCAGGTCAAAGTTTTCATCGGGGAAGAACTTGGCCAATCGAATATCCGCGGTACGCGCGTGCCCCTCCATACCTTCAAGGCGTGAGATACGGGCCGTCGCCTGCGCAATCGGCTTCATCGCATCAGCGGTCGAGCGCTGCCAGGTCACGATCTTCATGTATTTATGGACGCTGAGGCCACCGGTGTAAGTGGCCGCCCGGCTCGTGGGCAGCACGTGATTGGTGCCCGAGGCTTTGTCGCCAAAGGCAACCGTGGTCTCTTCGCCCAAGAAAAGCGACCCATAGCACGTCAGCCGATCCAGCCACCAATCAAGATCATCGGCCATGACTGTCAGGTGTTCCGGGGCGTATTGATCCGATGTCGCCGCCATTTCTTCGCGATCCGCGCACAGGATGACCTCGGCATAATCGCGCCACGCAGCCGTAGCGTTTTCGCGGTTCACTTCGGGCAGGTCCTCGATCAGCACTGGCACCAAGCGCATAACCTCTTCGGCGAGGTCGCGATTGTCTGTCACCAGCCAAACCGGTGAGTTGTATCCGTGCTCGGCCTGCCCAACGAGGTCAGTTGCAACAACCATCGGATCAGCAGTGACATCCGCAAGGACCAGACTGTCCGTCGGGCCCGCGATCATGTCGATGCCGACACGCCCGAACAGGATACGCTTTGCTTCGGCCACAAACTGATTGCCGGGGCCCACAAGGATGTTAGCCTTGGGAAGCCCGAACAACCCGAAGGTCATCGCCGCAACCCCCTGCACGCCGCCCATGGCCATGATCTTGTCGGCGCCACAGATATGCGCGGCGTAGACGATCGCAGGCGCGATACCGACATCCGGGCGCGGCGGTGAGCACGCGACAATGTGCTTACATCCCGCCACCTTCGCCGTCGTCACGGTCATGATCGCGCTGGCGATATGGCTGTAGCGCCCGCCTGGGACGTAGCAACCGGCTGCATCCACCGGGATCATCTTCTGGCCAGCGGTCAGGCCCGGCACAACCTCGACTGCGATGTCGGTCATGGACGCTTTCTGTGCCTCGGCAAAGCGTTTGACGTTGCTGTGGCTGAACTCGATGTCGCGCTTCAGCTTTTCTGGCACGGCATCCATCGCGGCCTGGATTTCGGCATCGCTGAGAATGACGTTACCTTCGTAGTTGTCGAATTTGGCTGCGTATTCCAACGCCTTGGCATCGCCACCTGTCTCAATGTCGGTCAGGATTCCCTGCACAATTTCACTGACATCTGACGCTCCGCTGCGCGCGGTCAGCGTGGCTTTCTTCAGGTATTCACGGGTCATGAATTAGGTCCTTTTCTTACCGCGTCTTTCGGCGGCTTATCGATAGACATCAGGCAACAGCGAGGTAGAGAACGCCGGGATATAGGCGATCATCAACGTCACGATCAGCATGAAGAAAACAAACGGGATGGCGCGGTAGGCGATCTTGAGGATCGACTCGCCCGTAATCCCCGACACCACGAACAAGTTCAGCCCCAAGGGTGGAGTAATAAACCCGACCCCCAGCGCGGTGATCATCATGATGCAGAACTGAATCTGGTTCATCTCAATCTCTTGCGCCAACGGGTAGAGGATCGGTGCCAGGATCACGATGTTGGGCGTCGTTTCCATAACGCAGCCCGCAATGATCAGGATAAGGACCATCATGGCGATCAGTACGAATTCGTTACTGCTGACTGAGGTCAAAGCTCCGACAAATCCTTGCGGCACTCCAATGATCGCCAGAGCTTCGGCCAGAGGGATCGAGAAGGCGATGATCGGAAGGATCACACCGTTGACCTTGGCCGAACTGACCAGCATGGCCGGGAAGTCGGACAATTTCAGTGTGCCCAGGATAAACCCGATGAATATGGTCACGACGACCGCCACGGCACCTGCCTCGGTCGGGGTCAGTTTCCCCGAGAAGATGCCGTAGAAAATGATGCCGGGGACAAGGAAAGCGTACCAGCCGGACTTGACCGTCTTCCACAGGTTCGCGCGCCATTCAGCTGCGGTCATCATGCCGCCGCCTTCCCAAAGGTTCAGCCGGTTCATCACGACGTTGGTGATCAGGATGGCCGTCAGGATCAAGAGGCCGGGGATCAGCGCAGCAAGGAACAAGGTCGAGACCGCTATACCCAGCACGAGGCCGATGATGATATAGGCGATAGAGGGCGGGATGAGGATGCCGGTGCAGGCTCCTGCTGCGACCAAAGCACAGGCGTAGGGGCGGGGATAACCGCTCTCGACCAGCCGGTCGATAGTCATGCGCCCTACCGCTGCCGCACCTGCTGCGTCCGACCCGGAGATCGCCGCGAACATGCCACAGACCAGGACGGTGGCCGAACCGAAGCCACCCTTGGCCCAACAGGTCAGGGCTTCGGCGACGTCCAGAAACTTTCGACTGAGCCCGGTTCGGACAAGCACGTCTCCGGTCAGGATAAACAGCGGCACAGCTGTCAGCGCGAAGGCATCGATGCCCGAGAACAGCTTTTCGCCGACAAGGCTCAGCGGCAATGCGCCGGACATGATCAGCATTGTGATCGATGCTGCGCCGATCGCGGCCCAGACCGGAACGGCGAGCGCGACAAGAGCGACGAAGAGAATGACGGAGGCGTAGAAATCCCACCCAAGTTCAAGCGTTTGACCGCCGAGTTGTTGCCACATCATGGCTCAGGCCCTCCCTTAATCAAACAGCTTGTCGCCTTCGTAGACGGGACGGCCCGTTCGAAGGTCGGCAATGTCGCGGACGAAGGACTGCACCAGTCGAAAGATGACCAGCGCGAAGCCAAACGGCACCGCCATGAGGAAAAAGACCTGGCTGATCCGCAGGCCGTGTGTGACAGACCCGAATTTCCAGGACACGTGGACTGTCTCCCACGACCAATAGATCGCGACGAGCGCCACGATGAACATCACGATGTCGCCGAAGATATAGAGCAGCGTTTTGACCGTGCGCGGGACGTAGTGCATCAGAACATCAATGCGGATATGCCCGCGTTCCTTGACCGCGGCGGCAGCACCGATCCATGCGAGATAGATAAACGCATACCGGACGATTTCTTCGCCCCAGATGGACGAGTAGGCAAAGACCTCGCGCCGGACCACTTCGATGAACATCGTGCCGACGAGCATGACGTAGAAGACTAAAAGCAGCCAACGTTCGGCATTTTTATCAATCGCTCGAAAGAGCTGAGACATAGCATCCTCACTACCGTCACGCGGCGGCGACGTGTTCTAGTGGGTTTCTAATGGGCAAACATCGGATGAGCCGACGCTGGACGCGCCGGCCCGAAGATGCGATCAGGCGTCGTGCACGTAGTATTTCGCACGCGTGTCTGCGGCTTCTTCCAGCTTGGCGAACGCATCCATCGATCCGGCCAGCTCGGTCTTGAAGCTGTCCCATTCGCTGCGCTGATAGCCACCGGCCTCTTTCCATTCGCCCAACTGATCTTCGCTGAGCGAGTGGAACTCGACGCCGTTCGCGATCAATTGAGACATGGCGTAGGCCCGTGCCGAAGGCACTTTGGAAAGGTTCTGCTGCTGGGTGACTTCGCCCGCAAATTCGATACCTTCCTTGACGTCCATCGGCAGGCTGTCGAACCATTCAAGGTTGATCGAATAGACCTGACTGTCCGGCACCGCCTGAGTGAAGGTCACATGGCTGAGGATCTCACCAAAGCCAAAGACATGCAACGCGCCCACCGAGGGATCAAGCGCGTCTGCGACGCCTTGCCGGATCGCTGACGGAGTCTCACCCCACGCAACAGGCGTCGGGTTCGCACCCACCATGCCATAATACTGCTGCAGCATTTTTGATCCGGGTACGCGGAATTTGACACCGGACATATCGCCGGGGGTGATAATTGCGTTGCCTCCCTGGCGAACAGCGACGACGCGCGGATCGATCACGATATACATCAGCGCTTTAAAGCCAGATGCCGCGATCTTGGGGTCTACTTCCGCCTTCCAAGCTTCGGAGGAAGTCAGGTTCGTGAACCGCTGGTTGGACCCGCAGAAATATGGAAGGTTGATCAGATCGACGACGCTTGCGAAGGGCGCGAAATTTGACAACGAGTGTTGCGCCGCTTGTATTGTCCCGCCCTGAACTGCCTGCGCCAGTGCTCCGCCCGCGCCAAGCTGGCCACCGGGAGCCAGTTTCACATAGACCTTGCCATTCGTCATGTTCTGGATGTTTTCTTTCAGGTCCAGCTGCATGATCGGATAGCTGCGAGACGCGCCCAGAACATAGGCCGTTGCCAACGTCATCTTGAATTCAGCCGCGTTTTCGCGATCGCGTTCCTCGGCGGCGGTCTGTGCTGCCGCTTCGCTGGACCACAATGTCCCAGCCGCGCCGGCGACCATGGCCGCCGTGAACGAGCCGGTGCCCGCGAGTTTCAAAAAATTCCGACGCTCGGCCGAAGCCAGCTCCTGTTTAGTCTTGTCCATGTGTTCTCCTCCCGTTGGACTTTTTTTCGGATTTATTCCTTTGATTTTTTATCCGAAATTTCTTTTGCTTCGCTCCGCAGAATGCCGATCGAAAAGGCGATGGCCGCGGCAAACAAGATCAACATTTCCCAGATATTGTTGACCAAGGGCGCATTCGACACTGCTCCGATCACTACGTTCGCTACAAACGCGAGCAGCAATATTCCAGCTATCAAGTATGGCATGCGTCCTCCCCAACCTATCCAATGCCTCGCACTGAGTCGCCCGCAATGTAAGCGCTTACATTTTGTTATGCAAGCGCTTACATTGCACATGTGTTGTAGGTTCCCGACAAATCGTGCTTTTGATAGAATTCGTCTTGAGCTAGTTGCCCATCCAAAATGACAAGAAAAACCATGCCTCAAAGCGGTCACGAAAACACAGTCCCAACCCTTGCAGATGTTGCCCGACATGCGAACGTGTCCACCGCAACTGTCTCGCGGTGCCTGAACTCGCCAGAGCGGGTAGGGCAAAGCACAAGGGAACGAGTTCTGGCAGCCGTACGAGAACTTGGGTACGCGCCAAATTTCGGAGCCCAAGCCCTTGCAGCAAGGCAGACAAATACCATCGCCGCCGTGATACCGACTATGGAGAACGCTGTTTTTGCACGCGGATTACAGGCGTTTCAGGAAGAGCTGGTGAGGCATGGTAAAACGCTTCTGGTTGCTTCGTCCGCCTATGATTCAGAGCTGGAAGAACAACAGGTGCGTGCGTTGGTAGCGCGGGGTGCAGATGGGTTGCTGCTGATTGGGTACGATCGCGAACCGGAAATCTATGCGTTTCTGGAAAAGCAGCGTGTACCAACTTTGATCGCTTGGTCATTTGATCCTGACCAATCCCCGCCTGCCATCGGCTTTGACAATCGGGCTGCGATGTTTGCCCTTGCCCGGCAGGTCATTGGATATGGGCATCAGCATATCGCGTGTATCTCTGCTCCAACCGCTTCGAATGATCGGGCAAGGGAACGCGTTCAAGGAATTCGGGATGCCAAACAAGAGGCCGGTCAGGACCCGAATACAATGTTTCTTGTCGAGACCGCTTACGGCGTTGAAACTGGTGAAGTTGCTTTGCGCGAGGTCATGACAGCCGCACCAGAAACGACTGCCGTGATGTGCGTCAATGATGTTTTGGCGGTCGGAGCCTTACGTGCGGCTCGGGAAATGGGGCTTGGGGTGCCCAGGGACCTCTCAATTACCGGTTTTGACGATATCGAAATTGCAATGCTCGCCGAACCCGCTCTTACGACGGTCCATGTCCCGCATCGCGAGATGGGTCGTCGCGCCGCTGGGATGCTGATCCAGATACTCCGTGATGCGCACAGCGGTCAAAGTGTTGAGTTGCCGACAGAAATAAGACTACGTCAATCACTCGGTCCTGCCCGCACTATTGAGTGATCCCGACCTTGAGGGCTATGTCTGGAAATCCACTCGCTCGAATCTACCAACGATGTACGACCCGGATTCGGCATGCGCGGCCAATCCAACTTGAATTACTGGTGTGAATAATTCTTAGACTCAGAGTTTATGGCTAGCAGGCCAAGAGAGCTGTGAGAGTGATTGCTGAGAGGAAGGCCTTTGTACGCGGCTCATCCGTTGCGATGCAGAATGCCCCGAACCGGACGATGCCTGCCGCGGCAATCGGGCAAAAATTATTTTGTCGCGGCTGTCTTTCAGGTTCTGGTCACGTGGTTAACAGAGCCGAAAGTTCATTTGCCCCCTTTTTCAGGATACCCAGAAACGACATCAGGCTGTTGACGTTGTGACGTTGTGTCGGTGCATGAACCGAAAGTGTGCCCACCAATCGGCCTTGCCCATCTTGAACGGGTACTGCTAGGGCTGCCATTCCACTCATGAACTCTTCATCATCAGTGGAATAACCGTTCTGAGCGATATGTTGGATTTCCGTGCGCAATGACTGCGGATCGGTCAGGGAACTTTCAGTCTGTGGCTGCAGATTTCCTGCTGAAAGAAATCCATCCAGTGTTTTCTGCCGGAGCGTGGACAAGTACATCTTGCCGCTGGCGGTGCAATGAAAGGGAACCTGTGTCCCGACCGGTAATTGAATGCGCAAAGGCCACTTCGTCTCAACCCGGTCAAGATAGATCATGCCCTCTCGGTCAGGAATGGCGAGATTGCATGTCTCACCAACCTGCTCGGCGACACTGCGTAAGATCGCCAAACGCGCTGTGCGCAGATGCTCGGACGACATGGTGTTGACTGAAAGCAACCTTAGACGGTGCCCAGGACCGTATGAGCGGCCATCCAGATCGCGCTGCAGGAAACCTTCGGCCTCTGCTGTTTGCAATAAACGGTGGATTGTTGGTTTCGCCAGACCGAGTGTCTCGATCAGGTCCGATGGTTTGACGGCAACCCCGCGTCGCGCCACCTCCTCAAGGATGAGGAGAAGGCGCAAGTTAGTTGGGATCTGAGTTTCTTTGTCTTGTGTTTCCGTTTCGGCCATCCCGCAACAGTCTAGTTATTTGGCAGCAGGATCAAGGACAGATCAGGTACAAGCGAGATCAAAATCCACACTGATATCAGCGCTGCTAGATAGGGCACAGTGTACCGAAGCAGACGGAAGTAGGGAACGCCAGTCACCCCTGATGCCACGTAGAGATTGAGACCGTAGGGGGGTGTGATGAAGCCAATCGAAGCCCCCACAAGGAAGATTACCGAGAAATGGATCGGATCAATCCCGACCGAGGCCGCAATCGGTGCCAGAATCGGGGCCAGGATGATCGTGACAGGCAGGCTTTCGAGTACCATGCCCGAGAAGAAAACGATCACCATCGAAGTAAACAGAACCGCATGGTAGCCACCCATCGAGGTTACGAAATCCCCAATGGTTTGCTGAGCGCCAAGCAATGAAAGGATCTGCTGCATCACCACAGAAATCGCGATCAGCGGTGCGAGGATACCTGTGATCTGGGCCGAGCGGATCACGATTGAGGGGATCTCGGGGATCGTGAAGCCTTCGACGACAAACATCTCGGCATAGCTTTTTTCGGTGGGTGAGATGTCGTTCCGCGCGCCCATGATCCGATTGATCGGATAGCTGACCAACCCTGCAATAACGCAGAAGCCGACCGTCACTCCGGCTGCCTCAGTTGGTGAGAATTTGCCTGTGTATATACCCCACAGCACCAGCCCGATGGCAAAGAATCCAAGCCAGGCACCGAATGCAGTTTTCAGCACCCGGTTCAGTTGCAGCGGAATCAGATGTCCCCAGCCGTTCATGCGGCAAATGATCCAGCAGGCGAACTGCATGCCAAAGACCATCAGCGCGCCCGGAAGGATACCCGCCACGAATAGCTCGGAAATCGGCAGGTTCATCAGGAAGCCATAGACGATGAAGATGATCGAGGGAGGAATGATGATCCCCACCGTGCCGCCTGCCGCCGCCGTGGCCGCGCTGAACCGTTCGTCATAACCCCCTTTGACCATCTCGGGGTGCAGCATCGAGCCAATGGTGGCTGTCGTTGCCGAGTTCGACCCCGAGATCGCAGCAAACAGCCCACAAGCGCCGAGTGACGCCATCGCTAATCCACCGCGTATCCAGCCCAGACAGGCATAGGCGAAATCGCTGAGCCGCCGCGCGATGCCCGATTTATTGATCAGGTCGCCGGTCAGGATGAAAAGCGGCATCGCCAGCAGGGCGAAACCCTTGTTGAACACGTTCAGAAGTTCAGCACCCATGTTGTCCAGCGTCAGGCCAAGAACAAACGAACAGCCGATGACCCAATAGCCGATTACCAGCAAAACCGGCACGCCCAGCATGAACAGAAAGGTGACCGCAAGAGAGATCAGTGTGACCATAGTTCCGTCTGTCATCAGTCTGCTCCGATCACGGCCTGCTTGATCAGCGGCTCGCCTGTTTTCCAGTTGTTCAGATCATCGGCAAGGTTCTGAAACACGCGCCCGACCATCAGAAAGAACGACAGCGGTGCGGCCAGAAGGAACCACCACTGCATGATATTATCTGTACCCAGAACGATCTGAAAGTTTGATGCCGACAATGCCACCAGCCGTGTTGTGGTCACGATGACGATCACCGCAAAGATGAACCACAATATTGCGTCGAGTATCAGGCAAGCCAATTGCCCAGCCCTCGGCATTGCAGTGCGGAATTCGCTGAAGCTCAAATGTGTGCGCAGGCGGACATTGTACGACGCCCCAAACCACGCCATGACCATGAACAGCAGCGGGGGAATGGTGGTCGACCAGGGTTCCTGATCGTTGAACACAAACCGGTCGATCACGCCCCAGAAGATGATTAATGCGATCGCAAGGTAGGAATACACCATCACCGACCGTTCCAGATGACGTTCAACAAATGGCACCGCCCGATAGATCAACATGATCACGATTCCGCCAATCGCTGAGACAATCGCGCCCAACACCCAGGCGGCGTCGGATTCCAGTGCGGATTGAATCTCGAACGAATCCTGGCTGAGAAAGGCGCTGAAAATCGCGCCGATGTCTGCCCAAAACGACATGAACCCCGTCCTCCCAGTCGGTATAAAGTTGAACCGGCCCGCTCAGGGCCGGTTCGTAACAGTCTATCAGGCTTCGCCTTTCCACCAACGGCGCGGTTCGACATTTTCCGGCAGGGTGTCGGCCGGAATCTCGCGCGCGATGTCGTAGATTTCCTGATAGGTATCAATGCCGCCTGCCCATTTATTCAGACGTTCGCGCCACTGGGCCCAAGGCTCTGGGTTGTAGTTCGGGGCGCACATCTCTTCGGCCAGCTTGATCTGATCGTCAGCCAGGAATGCCGGGCGCACGCCATTTTCGGCGAAGATCGTGTCCGGCAATTGCGGCTCCGAGAAACCCACCGTATTCAGCAATGCGGCTTCATTCGCACCCTGGATCAACGCTTGAGTGAAGTAGGAAGATTCCATAACTGCGTCCTGCAATTCTCCACTCAGACCGTCAAAGACCTCGGCCGACATGGACGTATGTTCAGTGCCGCAGAAAAATTTCAGATTGACCGACTGCGAAACCACCGGCGCCATGTTGGCGTAAGCCACGGCCGAGGCCCAGGTTTCCGCCCCATCGATCAGACCTGTCTTAAGCGCATCCAGCGTCTCTTCCCAAGCCACCGGGACTGGGTTCAGATTCAGCAATTGCATTGCAATCCGGCCCAACTGCGTACCCGTCACGCGGTTCTTGGTACCAAACAACTCTTCCAGTTTGGTGACGGTCGGCTTGTCGGCAAAGGTCGAACCCATTTGCAGGCCGCGTAGCTCACAATGGGTAAACAGGAACTTCAACCCGTGCCGTTTTTCCAGCGGATCACGCAGGATGCGCTGGCTCGCCGGGCTATAGAAGAAGTGATACTGCGCCGCGCGGCTGGGGAACATATAGGCATAGTCCAGCACGTTCAGATAAGGTGCGCCTCCGGCCGAGTTTTGAGTTGAGGCGGCATAAATATCGACGATCCCCTGTTGGGTCTTTTCGACACAGCTCAGCTGGCCGCAGATCTGGTTGTCGCCGATGAATTCGATGCGAATCTCGCCGTCCGTGCGTTCTTCCAGGTCGCGCGCGAACTCGATTGCGCCGGCGCGCTCAATCAACAGGTTGCGGGTGTTGAAACCCGACGCGCCGAATTTCAGCGTGTGCTTCGGCTCTTTCGAAAAGCGCTTCTCATAGGTGGATTCGGCGGCCTGCGCCAGATTCGCCAGACTCATCGCGCCGCCGAACCCGCCTGCCGCCAGCAGTGTCGAACTCATGCCGTAACGCCCGGCCACGCGGAAGAAATCTCGCCGTGAAATACCACTTAGTTTCCGTCCGATCTCCATTGCTTACCTCCCTGATCGCAATTATTGAGACGTTTTGTATCAAAAAAGGCTAGTATAATTCTTGCATCTTGCATAGAGTTTTTTTCAGCGAGTTTGGAAGGAGGCGGTCATGGAGGTGGATTATGCAGTTGTTGGCGCAGGATCGTCGGGCTGTGTCATTGCCAATCGGTTGAGCGCAGACCCCAACACAACTGTTGCGCTGCTCGAAGCAGGTGGCCGCGATACCAACCCGTGGATTCACATCCCCGTCGGCTATTTCAAAACGATGCATAACCCCTCGGTTGACTGGTGCTATCGCACTGAGCCAGACCCCGGCCTTAACGGTCGATCCATCGACTGGCCACGGGGCAAGGTACTGGGTGGCTCATCTTCGCTGAACGGGTTGCTCTATGTGCGTGGCCAGAAGGAAGATTACGACCGCTGGCGGCAAATGGGCAACGAGGGTTGGGGCTGGGACGATGTGCTACCCCTGTTCAAACGCTGTGAGGATCAAGAACGCGGCGAGGATGAATATCATGGCGTCGATGGCCCCTTGTCAGTGTCCAACATGCGCATTCAGCGCCCGATCTGCGATGCCTGGGTCGCAGCAGCACAGGCCGCCGGTTACCCGTTCAACCCAGATTATAACGGGGCCGAGCAAGAAGGCGTGGGTTACTTCCAACTGACCACGCGCAATGGGCGCCGCTGTAGCGCCGCCGTCGCCTATCTCAAGCCCATTCGCGGTCGTCAGAACCTCAACATCATCACCAAAGCGCTTGTGTCGCGTGTGGTTCTGGATGGGAAAAAAGTAACCGGGCTGGTCTACCGGGATCGTTCTGGTAACGAGCAGACACTGACTGTTCGGCGCGAGGTCATCCTGTCCGGCGGGGCGATCAACTCTCCCCAAATCCTGATGTTGTCAGGGATCGGAGAGCCGGATCATCTAAAGGAAAATGGTATCAAACCGCTGCACGCCCTGCCGGGTGTTGGCAAAGGTCTTCAGGATCACTTGCAGGCGCGGCTGGTGTTCAAATGCAATGAGCCCACACTGAATGACGAAGTTCGCAGCCTGTTCAATCAGGCGCGAATCGCGCTGAAATACGCACTATTTCGTGCAGGTCCGATGACAATGGCCGCCAGCCTTGCGACTGGTTTCATGAAAACCCGGCCCGATGTTGAGACGCCCGACATTCAGTTCCACGTGCAACCCTGGTCCGCCGACAGCCCAGGCGAAGGTGTGCATCCGTTTTCGGCCTTCACGATGTCGGTCTGCCAACTGCGTCCGGAAAGTCGGGGAGAGCTGCGCCTGAACGGACCGGACCCATCCGAACATGTCAAGATCATCCCGAACTATCTGTCCACTGAAACGGACTGCCGAACCATTGTCGACGGCGTGAACATCGCGCGCGGGATTGCCAAACAGAACCCTCTGGCCTCGAAGATTTCAGAAGAGTTTCGACCAACGGCAGAGCTGAGCTGCGAAGATTATGAAGGCACTCTGGATTGGGCCAGATCGAACAGCGTGTCGATCTACCACCCAACCGGCACCTGCGCGATGGGGAACGCCGAGACGTCTGTTGTCGACGCAAGACTAAAGGTACACGGTATTTCGAACCTGCGGGTGGCTGATTGTTCGATCATGCCGGAAATCGTTAGCGGCAACACCAACGCACCAGCGATCATGATTGGCGAAAAGGCAAGCGACCTGATAAAGGCGGATGCTTGAGAAATCTGCCATCGTATCTGATCGCCTGATCCCTACAGTATCAATAGATCAGTGCGTCAATCGCATCAAAAACGATCTGGCGCTGTGCCGGTGGTTGGAATCTGCATTCGCTTTGCGACCTCTTCGTCTTGTGACTAAACGAAGTCTGGTAACAGAACCTCGGATTATATTGCGTTAGCCAATAGTCCTAACCGCAACTCCAGCTTTCCTTTGACCTCCCCCGCGTTTCGGCCGGCTCAAAGTCGATCTTTGCTGCCTACATTAATGTCTCAGGCAGCTCCCTTTGGCTGACATTCACGAATTCCAAAACGACACGCCACCTACGTACTAATGACGTGCCAGCAGGGAACTCATAATAAAGTCTTCAGCGCACACAATGATCCCGGTCATGGGCATTTCTGACAGCACACTACGATATGCACTGCCTTCCAGAACTTCGATCACCAGTTGTGACGCCTGAAGGGGATCCGGAACGGTGCGCAATTCACCGCCGGTAATTCCTCGCTTCACTACAGCTTCCAGGGCCTCAGTCAAACTCGACCGGTTCTCGACGAACAGCTGCGCGATGTCCGGTTGACGAACTGCTTCGCTCGAAATTTCCAATGTTAAAATAACGTTTTCCGGCGCAGCAAGGTATTTTGCGTAGGCCTTGATGAACTTTCTTATGACTTTGGGCGCGGGCGCATCTGAGTTCAGGATTTTCAGAAACGGCTCCATCTCGTGGCGTTCAAGTATTGCGATTTCTACAAGCACATCATGTTTGCCGCGAAAATGATTATAGAGATTTCCAAGGCTGACGCCCGCCCGCGCAGCGATATCGCGGACGCCTGTCTGATGATAGCCGCGCTCAAGGAAACACATAACTGCGGCCTCCAAAATCTGGTTGCGACGCTTGGCTGTTGCCTTTTCCCGGATTGATTCCGGCTTCCTGGTGTCTTCGGACATTTTTTCAACTTAATATTGAACGAACGATCGTTCATAGTATATGACACTCTATCGAATGCCACAAGGTGCAATGGATTCGGCGGCACAGGAAAGACTGGTCTATGACAGACAAAACTTTGGTAACTCGGCAAAGACCGACCCGGCGGTGGCTTTGGATTGGACCATCGTTGGCACTGTTTGTAGCGATCGCCATCCTCCTGTTTGATACAGAAGATACAATTGATGTTCAGGCAACAACGACCTCACCTCCGCCGCCGACCGTCTCGGTCGTCACAGTTGCTTCAGCAACCGTACAAGCGCGGGTTTCGGCGTTTGCCGAAGTTCGGCCTCGGTGGGATGCCAAGCTGCGATCTGCTGTGTCCGGGCGCATCATTGCAGTGCACAACGCCGCTTTGGCAGGGACTAAGGTGGAACGGGGTGCCCCTTTGTTTTCAATCGAAAATGCACCTTATCAAAGCGCCGTTGCAGCCGCTGAGATGGAGCTTGAGCAAGCGGAACTGGCGTTATTGCGCGCGCAGAACAAAGTGACAGTCGCGCAACGACAGTTTGACCGGGATGAAACAGAACCGCCAAACGAACTGGCTGTGAATCTGCCGCAATTGCGCATTGCCGAGAAATCCGTTGCAGCTGCGCAGGCACGGCTGAATGCGACGCGAAATGAACTGAAGGACGCGGAGGTTGTCGCCCCTTTTTCGGGATTTGTAACCCATCGCTTTGCCAGCCTGGGCCAGACGGTCAACCCAGGCGATGCCCTGATACACCTTTCGGACGACCAGCAATTCGAACTGGTCGCCGAGTTTAGTCAGGCGGACTGGGCGTTGTTGGATCATCCGATCTCTGGCGCCACTGCTGATCTGACACAGCGCTCGGGCGGAGCGTTGGGGTGGGCTCAAGTCCGGCGTGGAGGAGGGTTTCTGGATCAAGACACACGGCAGGTGCGGGTCTTTCTGGATGTCACAAAGCCCGATGAACGCATACTCGCCGGAGACTTCCTGCAGGTTCACATTCCCGGACGCCGGATCTCGGACACATTAACCCTACCCGAAAGCGTCCTGACCCGTGCGGGATACATTTGGATTGTAGACGATAAGGACCAATTGCTGAGGCTTAGCCCGAACATCCTGTTCCGCAGCGAAAGTACAGTGACGGTATCGGCTCCCGAAGGGACCGGCCCGTGGCGCGTGGCCAAAACACCTTTGGCCTCGTTTCTACCGGGTCAGCGAGTGACGCCGCAATCAGATGGAGGCTGAGCCATGCACGCTCTGACATCCTGGTTTATCCGAAATCCGGTCGCTGCCAATCTGATGATGGCACTGATCCTATTTCTTGGGGTGCAAACGCTGCTGAACATTCGGATCGAAGGCTTCCCCCGCATTCCGCCGGAAAGTGTTACAATCGCGATCGAGTTTCCGGACGCCACAGCCGAACAGGTTGATGAATTGGTGACCCAGAAAGTTGAGCAGGCCCTCGAAGGTTTGGAAGGCGTGCGTAGTGTGATCTCACAATCCCAGAATGACCTAAGTGTCGTGACTGTCCGCCGCGCAGGTGGCCAGAAACTACAAGCCGTCCTGGATCGTGTCCGTATTCGGATCGACGGCTTGACTGATCTGCCTGATACTGCGCGCCGACCCGTGATCGAAGCCTCGGGTTTCGATTTCCCGGCGCTGTATCTGAACTTGTTCGGAGAAACAGACCCCGCCACATTACAGAGCTTGGCGCAACGCCTGAAAGAAGAGTTGCTGGCGCAACCGGAATTGTCGCGGTTGCAAATCTGGGGCCTGATACCGCGGGAATTGCGCATCGAAATCGACCCGGCGTTGCTGCGCCACTATGGGTTGACGGTTTCGGATGTGACCCGCGCCATCGAAGGGAATTCGCTGGCCTTTCAGGCAGGTCGTCTGAGGACTGATGGCGGTACGATTTATCTGCGTGCCGATGACAGGGCGAAATACGTGCCGGAATACGCAGCTCTGCCGATCATCGAACGTGACGACGGGTCCTATGTGCCTTTGGGCGATATTGCTAAAATCGAAGACGGGTTTCAGGACGGCGAGTACCTGTTTCGCCTGAACGGCAAACCAACCGTAGGGATGGAGGTTCTGGTCGGGCAGAAGGAAAACCTGCTGGAGATCAGTGATGTCGTGCGCAGCACGGTTGACGAGTTCAGCCGACAGCTGCCGTCGCAGGTACAGGTCGAGGTTTGGGGTGATAGCGCTGGCTACATCTCGGACCGTCTGGCGCTGTTGCGCTCAAACGGGGTGCAGGGTTTGATCCTTGTGACCCTGATGCTGTCGATTTTCCTGAACGTGCGTTTGGCCTTCTGGGTTGCCATGGGCATTCCCGTTTCGGTCATGGGGGCGCTTGCTGTCTCGGGCTCGAAATGGGTGGACTATTCGCTGAACGATGTCACGACTTTTGGTCTGATCATTGCCTTGGGAATTCTGGTCGATGATGCCGTTGTAGTCGGCGAAAGCGTTTTTGAAGAACGCCGCAAGGGGAAGGACCCGATTAGGGACACGGAACGCGGCGTACATCGCGTGGCTGTTGCGACCGTTTTTGGCGTGCTGACCACAATCGCAGCCTTTTTCCCGATGCTGTTGATCGACAATCCGCTGGGCAAGGTACTTGCCGGGTTCGCGGGCATCGTGATCCTGACGCTGATCTTTTCGCTTATCGAAAGCAAATTCATCCTGCCCGCCCATCTGGCGCAGGTTTCGATGCGGCAAGAGCGTCGATACTTGCCGACCCGCTTGTGGGGGCGGGTACAGGATTCTGCGCAGGGCGGGTTGTACTGGGTGCGGGATTGCATCTACCAGCCTTTGCTCGTCGCGGCGGTGCGTCAGCGCTACGCTGTGCTGATCTTGTTCATTGCCGCCGCAACGCTGGGGCTTGGCCTGATGTACAAGGGCAAGGTCAGGACGGTGTTCTTTCCCGAGGTGCCCGGTCAGGTCATCACGATGAACCTGGAAATGGATGCCCGCGCCCCCTTTGCACTGACCCGCACGAACGTGAATCGGATCGAAGCCGTGTTGAACGAGCTGAACGTCGAGCTTGCAGAAGAGGCGAGTATGTCTGCTCCACCCGTTCAGACAGTATTCACCATCATCAACAGCGCTGGAAATGCCCAAATTTTCGCTGAAATGATCCCGGTAGCTGAGCGTCCGAATGTCCCGATCCTTTCCGTGGTCCGCGAATGGCGCGACCGGGTCGGTGCGGTCGAGGGTGCCACCGAGTTGGAGTTCACCGGATCGGAAACGCTTGCCGGAGGGTTCCGAATCCGGTTGGCGTCAAAAGACGAAGACCTTCTGCAGCAAGCCAGCGCCGAAATGAAAGGTTTCCTGTCGAACATCGAGGGCGTGGCAAATGTAAGGGATGGGTTGGTGGGCGGCCAACCTGAACTGAAACTCCGCCTGCGCCCGGACGCGCGGCACCTTGGTTTTAACGCCGAGGCTCTGGCCAGACAGATTGGCTATGGGTTCGGCGGGGCCGAGGTGACCAAGGTCAGACGCGATGGGTCCGAAGTCCGCGTAGTCGTACAGAACGCGCGTGAAAACCGCGATACGTTGGCGGATCTGGTGCAGACCCGGTTGCGCAGCGCATCCGGCGCTTGGGTGCCGCTTGAGACCGTCGCCGAAATCGAGGGCACCTATGCCTCTGGCACTATCGATCGCCGTGACGGCAAGCGCATGAACATCGTAGCAGCGTCCATCGACCGCGACCTTGTTGCTCCCGAAGAGGTGGGGCAGGCGGTGTTCGAGCAGCTGGTCCCGAAACTCCGTGCCAAATATCCCAGCGTAACCGTCCTGCCGGCCGGTGAACTGGAAGAAATGGCCGATATAAGCGATGGCCTGAAGCGCGCGCTGTTGCTGGCAGCCATTCTGATCTATGTGCTGATGGCCGTGCCGTTGAAAAGCTATTGGCAGCCTTTCGTCATTCTGGCCATCGTGCCATTCGGCTTTATCGCAGCCGCCGTCGGGCACCTGATCATGGGTGTCTCGCTGTCGCTGTTTTCGTTCTTCGGCATGCTTGCTCTGACCGGTGTGATTGTGAACGACAGTCTGGTCATGATCACCCGCTACAATCAGGCGCGAGAGGAAGGTCAGCCCGTGAATCTGGCGCTGAGAAGCGCAGGTATTGGACGTTTCAAGGCGATCTTTCTGACCACCGCAACTACTGTGATTGGTCTGCTGCCTTTGCTGACCGAAACCTCTGAGCAAGCGCAGTATCTGATCCCTGCGGCAATCTCTTTAGCTTTTGGAGAACTCTTTGGCACAGCCCTCATGCTGCTGCTGGTGCCGGTACTGATCGCCATCACCGAGGATGTCATTGCCATTTTCAAGTCACCCCTTCCGCAGCCTTCTGAAGAAAGGACAAAGCCATGATACGGAACCTTCTAGCCCCTGCATTCGCCGTGGTAACGCTTGCGACTCCGGCCTCCGCCGAGGGTCTGAATGTGACTGTGGACGGCATCCGCAACGCCAAGGGCAACATCGTGATCCTTGTATTCGATAACGCGCACGCCTTTGACAGTTTGGATGTCTGGAGCGCCATTGACTACGCCCAGATTCCGTCACGTAAAGGCAGCGTCAGCCATGAGTTTTCTGACCTGAACGCGGGCCCATACGCTGTGCTGTTGTTTCATGACGAAAACAAGGACGATGACCTGAACATGACTGAGACAAAACTGTTGGAGGGGCCGGGTTCAACAGGTGCCTCAGACCCTCAGGACGAGCCGGATTTCAAGGCTGCCTCGGTCTGGCCGGGCGATGTGCGTGTTCGCATTCACTATGATCAGTAATTCGCCATGCTGACAGATCGAAAACTGACAATCGGCACGCTTCTGAGTGTGTTCCGCTGGCGCGTAGGGCTTACGTGGTTCCTGATCCTGGCTGAAACTGCCCTGACAGTTTTGATTCCGCTGTTCGTCGGCTTCGCCATAGATGGATTGCTGAGCGAAGATTTTGAGCCCTTTGTGCAGTTAGGTGCGCTCATGGTTGCCCTCACTATGATCAGCGTGATCCGGCGGATTTACGATACACGTGTCTACGGTATGATCCGTGTCGAATTGGGCAAGGCGCTTGCCGCGCGGTTTTCAAATCTTCCAATTTCGTCGCTGAACGCCCGGATCGGCATGGGGCGCGAACTGGCCGACTTTCTTGAAGAGATCCTGCCTTCGGCAATCGCGGGGGTGGTGCAGTTCGTCGTATCAGCAATTTTGCTGTTTTACTTCTCGCCAGTTCTGGCCCTGTCTGCCTGTGGGGTTCTTGTCGGAATGATATCTGTATACGCTCTGTTTCATTCGACGTTTTGGCAATGGAACCGTGCGCTGAATGAGCAAATGGAGCATCAGGTCAGTGTTCTGGAACAACGACGTGACCGTCCGGTTTTCGTCCACCTGAGTAAACTGCGCCGGTTCGAAGTAAAGCTCTCGGATACCGAAGCCGTTCTGTATGGCGTAATCTTCATTCTGTTAATAGGTCTGCTCCTATTCAACCTGTGGTTCGCGACCCAAAACCTGGATGCGACACCGGGCATGATATTTTCGATTATCAGCTATTCGTGGGAGTTTGCGGAAGCCGCACTTGCTTTGCCCGTCACCTTACAATCCTGGTCTCGCCTGTCAGAAATTACGACCAGGTTGCAGAGCGATTGATCAGGCTTGCATACCATAAATGGCGTGATACGGGATTTGTAATCAGGAAGTAACCAGTCCATTCCGGTCGTGCGCAGCCTAGCTAAAGGAGGGGTAAGAAGAGCTGATAAACTAGAGCTTTGTGAATTCAGACAAAGCCTGCAACGGGCGCATTATGACTGAAGATCGGGCGTCGCGCTGTAATCGTTCGATGAGCTTCTTGAATATGGCCGGATTTCAATAGCAGATTCAGGTAAGTCAGCTCCAAAAGGTCACGCTGTGCGCGGCTGCCACCCAGACGAGCGTGATCTGCCATGACCGGAGTCAGCTGTTGCAGCGCATCCGTCCAATCTTGTCGCGCAATCGCGCCCCACGCACGGGCCACCGGGCGAACAAGATCTGCCGCAAAACCCAAGCTTGTTTCGGTCAGAACCGCAAGGCGTTCTCCTTCCCCTGCCATTGCATGTGCCAGCGCGCCATGTATGTCCGCAAAACTCATGCCTGGGTTTGGAAAAAACCGTGATGCGTATTCGCTCAGGTCGCGCCAAAGTTTGGGCGCAACTGTTAGACCCGCAATTTCAGTGCGGTGCAAAAGTGCAGCAGCATCGGTTAGAACATTTATCGGCAACGAATAGGACGCTGCGGGTGCGATAGCTCCCTCGTAAATCGTCCATAGCTCAGCCTCATCCCCTTGCTCCAAGGCCCACAGAGCGCGATGCCAACTTAAGTGGCCGTGCAATACCGAGCGCACATCATAATCCGCGATCCAGTCGGCAAGGTATGCGCGACCGGCCTCTCCATAACCTTGCTCGTAGAGTGTGTGCGCTTTGAAGTGTGACGCGTTTGCATTGGCGTTGTTCAAAGCGAGCGAGCCGTCCATCATGGACATGGCCTCATCAAGCCGCCCAACTTCGCACAGCGCCTGACCGTGTACGCTCATAACCCACCAGTCTTCGCCCAAGGCATCAAATAATTTGGTCGTGTAGGCAAGTTGCGTGCTTTCCCGACCAGGCTCACCCGATGTTCCAATCAAACCGAAAATGTTGGTACAGATCTGCGCGACAAGGACATCGTGGGGGTGATGAGCAGCGTGCTTCAGAACTGCGCTTCGTGCCTGTGAAACACGTCCCTGAAGCAAGAGATCGAATACCGCAAGATGACCCTCCTCGCGCTCAGTCAACCCAGATGCGCAGGCGCGGGCCGACGCCATTGCCTCTTGAGCGCCAGACATATCGTTTTCATACATTCGAGCTCGAGCAAGCCCAACGTGACCGAGGGCGAAGCCGGGATCGGCCGTGATGGCGGCGAAAAAAGCTTCGCTTGCACCAAACGTTGCTGCAAGGATGTGATCAAGCCCCGCGACATAGGCGTCCCGCGCCTCTGGCAGGCCGGTCGTCAGCGTCAGTCCATATCGGTCAACCAGCATCTCCACACTCCCACTTTCGTCAGCATACTCAAACGCGCGTGCTCGCAACTGCCCAACGCTAGCACAAAAAGCGAAACCATAAGCACAATTGTGGATAATCGATTGCTATAAGGATCGAACCATCGGTTAACGGGCTGGCCTTCTGGCCTTCACTACTGATTGAAAAGATATTGATTGAACCAAGCGTGCCTCATAGCCTTTCTTTGCCAATAGGGTTGTCCTAAGGAGGCACAGTGATGAGGTGCACATTGCCTACCAAGTAAATGGCGATGGCTTTCTCGCTACGTTTGACGGACCCGGCCAGGCGATCCATCGTGGCAAGGCGATTGGCGATGCCATTTCCAAGCTGAATCTGGAAGTTCGCATAGGGGTTCACACAGGCGAAGTCGAAGTTTCTTTGCATTATGTGCGCGGAATTGCCGTTAACATTGCAGCGCGTATCTCTGAATTGGGCAGAGGCGGCGACATCGTCGTTTCCAGAACAGTAAAAGATCTGGTGGCCGGGTCCGGTTTGGACTTCGAAAGTATTGGAACAAAAGAACTGAAGGGCTTATCCGAAGACTGGCAAGTTTTTAGAGCGGTCCAAAGGCATCTCTAGCCATTCCACCAAACAGCTTTTGGAAGTCACAAATTAAACATCAAATGATGACGGCGGGAGGGGCCGAGCAGACCTTCATTAGCCTTAAATTTTGGTTTTCACCCAATCAATGTGAACGGCGGATTTGGCCTCAAAGTCGCCGAATAGCAGCGTGCTAGCCACCTCGGCACGAATGCTTCGGAGCTGGGCATCGCCTAATGTGTAACCGCTCTTTGAACGTCCGACATCGTTGATCCATTTGCCAAACGCATACTTTTTAGCCAATTTGCGACAATGGAGTTTCTCGACGTCAGCCACAACAGTTTCCTCGTCGCCATGTCCTGCATTGTTGCCTTCGTGGCAGGGTTTACAGGATTGTCGATGACGCGAGATCTTTCGACGAAGCCGGTCTTTGAAAAGAAGGCCTCGGTGGCTCTTGCAGCTGTTTCGCTTGGCGGTGGAATCTGGGCCATGCACTTCGTGGCCATGCTCGGGCTTCAGATGCCGATCCTGTTCTATTACGACGCTGCAATCACACTTGTGTCTGCGCTTGTCGCGATCCTGCTCGTCGGAGCTGCGCTTATTCTGTTGCATTTCACCGAACGCAACCGCGCCACGATTGCGATGGCAGGAGGCGTTGTTGGGTTGGGCATCTTGGCGATGCACTATATTGGCATGGCTGGCTTGGAGCTTTGCCGGGCAGTGTATACGCCCAGTGGCGTCATCTTGTCCTCGATTGCTGCAATAGCGCTTTGTATGCTGGCTTTCGCGATTGCCTACGGGCAGCGAACAAACAGAAACATTTTGCTGGGCACTTTGTGTTTTGCAGCGGCGGTTTGCACCGTTCATTTTCTTGCTCTGGCGAGCACCCGTTTCGTCGCGGTGCCAAGTGGGGTTGAGTTTGGCCCGTTGATGAGCAATGAGACGCTGGCCATTGGCGTAATCCTGTTCAGTTTCATCATATTTGGTGCTTGCTTGTGGGTCAGCGTGACCTACCTGCCAGGACCTTCGAGGAAAGACCCGGAGCCAACAGAAGCGACCGCGGATGTAAAACCATTGCTGCAAATTCCTTGCGAACGGGATGGAGGAAAGGTCTTCATCTCTGCCGAAGATGTTCTGTTTTTGCGCGCGGATGGGCACTACACCCAAGTTTACACCGAAACGGATCGGTTGTTTTGTGTCTGGCCAGTGACCGAGGCCGCCAAGCGATTGGTGCCCACCGGATTTCTCCAGACCCACCGCAGCTACCTTGTCAATCCTCAGCGCGTGGCGCGGTTTGAGCGTACCAAGGATAAGGGCCGATGCCTGTTCGACGGGGATGGTTTGCCACCCGCGCCGGTCAGTCGATCCAAACTCAAGACGGTTCAGGATGCGCTTGCATCGCAGGTGGGCGCAATTCGTGCGACCTAGGGCGCATTTCGTGCAAAATACCTGTTTTTTGTTGATTTACTGAAGCGTCGCCATCCAAGCGCATGCAGTGATCCTTTCAGCCAGAACATTTGCTTGAAGGGAGGAGAGCCGATGATTCCAGCGGCATTCGAATACTACAGACCCAAGGACATGGCCGGTGTGCTGTCGATCCTGGAAGAGCATGGCGATGATGCCCGCGTCATGGCCGGTGGGCACAGCCTGATTCCGATGATGAAGCTGCGGATGGCGGATGTGCCGCATCTGATCGATCTTCAGGATGTTGGCGGCATGTCTGATATCGAGATCGGAAGTGACAGTATCCGCATCGGTGCGATGGTCACCCAGCACGCGATTATTGATCACGACGCACTGGCTGAGGCCGCTCCGATTCTGCGCGAAGCTGCCCTTCAGATCGCAGACCCGCAAGTCCGATACATGGGGACAGTTGGTGGCAACGTGGCCAATGGCGACCCCGGCAATGACATGCCCGGCCTGATGCAGTGCCTGAATGCGCGCTTTACTGTCGAGGGTCCTGACGGGGAACGCGACATCGCTGCCCGCGAGTTTTACGAAGCCGCCTACATGACTGCTCGGGAAGACGAAGAAGTGTTGACGGCAGTCACCATCCCAACGCCGCATGGCGGTTACGCCTATGAAAAACAAAAGCGCAAGATTGGCGATTATGCTACCGCTGCTGCTGCAGTCCAGATCGTGAAAGATGGTGGCACCTGTGCCTCCGCCTCGATTGCAATGACCAATCTGAGCGACACACCGGTCTTTTCCGAGGCGGCTGGGGCCGCTCTGGTTGGCACCGGCGTCGATGCAAATGCCATTAAGACCGCTGTGGCCGCCATGCTCGGTGATATTGACCCCACCGAGGACAACCGCGGCCCCGTCGCTTTCAAGAAACACGTGGCAGGTATCATTCTGACCCGCGCCATTGAGCGCGCTTGGTCGCGTGCGTGAGGAGATCGTCCGATGTCAAAGAAACAACACTACAAGATCACGGTGAACGGCAAGGAAGAGGAATTCCTTGCCGAGCCACGCGAGCTTCTCATCTACACGCTGCGCGAGCGGCTCAACATCACCGGCCCGCATATTGGCTGCGAGACTTCCCATTGTGGCGCTTGCACCGTCACCATTGATGGCAAATCAGTCAAGTCCTGCACCATGTTCGTGGCGCAGGCCGATGGCAAGGATATCACAACCATCGAAGGCATCGGTGGGCCTGACGCGCTGCACCCGCTGCAAGAGGCGTTTAAGGAACATCACGGGCTGCAATGCGGCTACTGCACTCCGGGCATGATCACACGTGCGGCAAAGTTGCTCGAAGAGAACCCGAACCCGTCCGAGGAAGAGATCCGTTTTGGCATGGCAGGTAATATCTGCCGCTGTACCGGGTATCAGAACATCGTGAAGTCCATCAAAGCCGCAGCGGCCGAAATGAATGCAGCCAAGGAGGCGGCCCAATGAATGACATGACACCAGATCGTGAGGAACGCACCGCGAACCTCAAGGGCATGGGCTGTTCGCGCAAAAGGGTCGAAGATGCCCGCTTTACTCAAGGCAAGGGCAACTACGTCGATGACGTGAAGCTTGACGGGATGCTCTTTGGAGATTTCGTCCGCTCTCCCTACGCTCACGCACGGATCACCAACATCGATACGGCGGCAGCGCTTGAAGTGCCCGGCGTTCTCGCTGTGCTGACCGCCAAGGACCTTGAACCGCTCGGCCTCCATTGGATGCCGACGCTGGCCGGCGACAAGCAAATGGTTCTGGCCGATGGCAAGGTTCTGTTTCAAGGCCAGGAAGTGGCGTTTGTGGTGGCCGAAGACCGCTATGCGGCGGCAGATGGAATCGAGGCCGTCGAGGTCGAATACGAAGAGCTTGAGGTTCTGGTCGATCCGTTCAAGGCGATGGAATCAGAGATAGTTCTGCGTGAAGACACCGTGGGCGAGGATGGCAAACCAATCGATGGAGCACATGGTCCTCGAAAGCATCACAACCACATCTTCACGTGGGAAGCGGGCGACAAGGATCCAACATTCGAGACAATCGACAATGCCGAGGTCGTTGCCGAAGAGACCATGTATTACCACCGTACGCACCCATGCCCACTGGAAACCTGCGGCTGTGTCGCCTCAATGGACAAGGTCAATGGCAAGCTGACTCTTTGGGGCACGTTCCAGGCGCCTCATGCTATCCGCACTGTGGTCAGCCTGATTTCCGGGATCGAGGAACACAATATCCGTGTGATCTCTCCCGATATTGGCGGCGGATTTGGAAATAAAGTTGGGGCCTATCCGGGCTATGTGTGTTCGGTCGTCGCCTCCATCGTCACCGGAAAACCGGTAAAGTGGATCGAAGACCGGATGGACAATCTGATGACCACCGCCTTTGCCCGCGACTATTGGATGAAGGGCCGCATTTCTGCCACCAGGGACGGCAAGATCACCGGGTTGCATTGCCATGTGACAGCGGACCATGGTGGATTTGACGCCTGCGCCGACCCAACCAAATTCCCGGCGGGTTTCATGAATATCTGCACCGGATCTTACGACATCCCGACTGCATTCCTTGAGGTTGATGGCGTCTACACCAACAAAGCGCCGGGCGGGGTCAGCTACCGTTGTTCCTTCCGCGTGACAGAGGCGGTTTATTTCATCGAACGGATGATCGAGGTGCTGGCGATCGAGTTGAACATGGACGCGGCAGATTTGCGCCGGATCAACTTCATCAAGAAAGAGCAATTCCCCTATCAGGCTGCGCTTGGCTGGGAATATGACTCTGGCGATTATCACACTGCCTGGGACAAAGCGCTCAGCACCGTCGACTACGAGGGATTGCGCAAGGAACAGGCCGAGCGTGTAGAGGCGTTCAAACGGGGCGAAACGCGCAAGCTTATGGGAATCGGTCTCAGTTTCTTCACTGAGATAGTGGGTGCTGGCCCAGTGAAGAATTGCGATATCCTGGGTCTCGGCATGTTCGATAGCTGCGAAATTCGCATCCATCCCACGGGCTCTGCAATTGCACGGCTTGGAACGATTTCGCAGGGGCAAGGCCACGCGACGACATTCGCACAGATACTGGCCTCCGAGATCGGATTACCTGCCGATAGCATCACCATCGAAGAGGGCGACACCGATACCGCGCCCTATGGTCTGGGCACCTACGGCTCGCGCTCGACCCCGGTTGCCGGGGCGGCTACGGCCATGGCTGGCCGCAAGATCCGCGCCAAGGCGCAAATGATCGCGGCCTATCTGTTGGAAGTGCATGACGATGACGTCGAGTTCGACGTCGACCGTTTCGTGGTCAAAGGAGCGCCCGAGCGGTTCAAGACCATGAAAGAAATCGCATTCGCCGCCTACAATCAGGCCATTCCAGGGATTGAGCCAGGGCTTGAAGCGGTTAGCTACTATGACCCGCCGAACATGACTTATCCGTTCGGTGCCTATGTTTGCGTGATGGATATTGATGTGGATACAGGCGTGCCAGACATCCGCCGCTTCTACGCTCTGGACGATTGCGGTACCCGGATCAACCCGATGATCATCGAAGGACAGGTGCATGGCGGCCTGACCGAAGCACTCGCCGTCGCTTTGGGCCAGGAAATCGCCTATGACGATCAGGGCAACGTGAAGACGGGCACGCTGATGGATTTCTTCCTGCCGACGGCATGGGAGGTTCCGAATTACGAGACCGACTACACCGTCACGCCGTCGCCACATCATCCCATCGGTGCGAAGGGCGTGGGCGAAAGTCCGCATGTGGGCGGGGTGCCATGCTTCTCCAACGCGGTGCAGGATGCGTTCCGGGCCTTTGGTCTGCGGCATACCAACATGCCCCATGATCACTGGCGGATCTGGAAGACCGCCAATGAGCTTGGCCTGCACGGCTAAAGGCGAAAGGCAGGGCGGAGACGTTCCGCTCTGCCCGGAGACACACATGACCTGGACCGATTTACAATCCGCTCTTGAAGGGCAGGGCTATGTCGCATCCGACGACCTAGCAGTTGCTCTCCATCTGGCGCTGACGTTGGAGCGGCCTCTTCTTCTGGAGGGCGCCGCAGGCGTAGGTAAGACAGAGGTTGCGCGCACCCTGAGCGATGCGCGCGACACCAAGTTGCTCCGACTGCAATGCTATGAGGGGCTCGACGCCGCGCAGGCCATCTACGAATGGAACTACCAGCGGCAATTGCTGACGATCCGCGCCGCCGCCGAAGATGGTGAGACGGGCAAAAGCGTTGAAGAGCGTATTTTTTCCCGTGATTTCCTGTTGGAACGCCCTCTATTGGCCGCCATTACCCAGGACACGCCGCCTGTTTTGTTGATTGACGAAATTGACCGTGCTGATGTGGAATTCGAAGCCTACTTGCTGGAAGTTCTGGCCGACTATCAAGTGACTGTGCCAGAACTCGGCACCATCACGGCCTCTAGTAAGCCGATCGTGATCCTGACATCAAACGGCACACGCGATCTATCCGATGCACTGCGTCGTCGCTGCCTTTACACCTATGTCGATTATCCGGACCGACAGACAGAACTTGCAATCCTCAAAGCCCGCTGCCCTGCGATTGAGGCGCGTCTTGGCGCGCAAGTCGTAGGCTTTGTACAAAAGCTTCGCGAGGAGGAACTGGAAAAGACACCCGGCATCGCTGAGATGCTCGATTTTGCTGCCGCCTTGATGGGACTTGGGATTGCGGATCTGACCAACGATCCAACCGTGTTGCACTCCACCTTAACCACGCTGCTGAAAACTCAAAGCGATCAGGCACAGATCACCGCCGAAGTCGCGGCCCGTATCGCGGGGAAGGCCGCATGAGCCGGGTTTCCAAATTTGCGGCGCGTGATCCGGGGCCAGCGGCCCGTGTCGCCGGGTTCATTGCGCATTTGCGCCAGAACGGCCTGCGCCTAGGTGTGGCAGAGGCAGAGCTTGCCTTGCTTGCCCTCGGCGAGGTCAATGCCGCTGTCCCGAATGAAAGCCGTCGCGCGTTACGGGCCATCTGCACAGGATGCAAGGATGAGGCCGAACGGTTCGACAGCCTCTTCGATAGTTTTTGGATGGATTCCGGTCGGGTGAAGCAAAGGGCCGTGCCCAAAGCGCAGTCTGCGCTCAGCGATGACGTGCATTCCTCTCGTCAAGCCAAGGGTCAGGATATGGGCGCATCGGGCAGCGCCATCGCTCCTGATTCCGGTGACGGCGAGGCCGACAGCGACGGCACCGGTAAACTTATCGCAACTCAGCAACGCAATCTCAGCCGCCGCGATCTGCGTGATCTGGTCCGCGCGGATGATATCGCAGAGGCCGAAGCAGTTGCGCGTCGCATCGGTGCCGCTTTGCGCGACCGACGTTCGCGCCGTCGGATCGCCGCCCGCAAAGGCGACCGCCTGCATTTTCGCAAGACCATTCGCCTGAGCCTTGCGACAGGAGGGGAACCTCTGCAGCTCTTGCGCAAGTCTCGCCCAGATCGCAGCCGCAAAATCGTAGCGCTTTGCGATGTATCGGGATCGATGAGCGTCTATGCACAAGTTTTCCTTGCTTTTCTCGCTGGGCTGATGCGCGCTGACAAAGATGCCGACGCTTATCTTTTTCACACACGGCTGGTTCGCATCACTGAAGCATTGCGCGACAAAGACGCACTGCGTGCAATTGGTCGGATGTCGCTGATGGCAGATGGCTTCGGCGGTGGATCAAAGATCGGGCCATCGTTGCAACGCTTTGCCGATACCTATGCGCGGCGCTTTGTAGATGGCCGGTCTGTCGTAGTGATCCTGTCGGACGGCTATGATACCGAGCCACCCGCAATCCTGGCAGCAGCGCTTGAGAAGCTGAGAAAACGCGGCTGTAAGATCATCTGGCTCAATCCACTGAAGGGCTGGAGCGAATACGCGCCCATAGCTGGCGGAATGGCTGTGGCCTTGCCTTATCTCGACCTTTTTCAACCGGCCAACACCCTTGCCGATCTTGCCGCCCTGGAACCAAAATTGGTGACGCTATGAGTCCGGCAGAGATCCTAGACACGGACCTTGCCGATGCGGCACAAGACCTGCGTGACCGGCAAGAACCTTTCGCCTTCGCGACAATCGTGCGCACTGCGGGGGCGACGGCGGCCAAGCCGGGTGCTAAAGCGCTGCTCAGCGCGGACGGGACAATCCTGCATGGATGGCTTGGTGGCGGATGCACGCGTGGCGCGGTCAAACGCGCTGCGGTAGAGGCTTTGCGCGCCGGTCAGCCGCAACTGGTTTCTGTCGCGCCCGAGGAACTCCTGGAAGAAATGGGCGTGATAGCGGGGGATGAGATCGACGGGACGCGCTTTGCGCGCAATGGTTGCCCGTCAAAAGGCACCGTCGACATTTTTATCGAGCCCTGTTTGCCAATGCCCGAACTTGTCGTGCTTGGCGCATCCCCTGTGGCCCAAGCGCTTAGTTCCCTAGCACCGCAATTCCACTGGTCGGTTTCTGGCACCACGTCGGCTGATACGACGTGCAATCGACGACGCTTCGTTGTCATTGCGACGCAAGGCCAAGGAGATCTGGACGCGCTCAAATCCGTACTGACAGATTTGCCCGACTATGTTGCCTTCGTCGGAAGCGCTCGGAAATTCGCGACACTGGCTGAAAAACTAAAGACCGCCGGCATAACGCCCGAGGCCATCAACACCGTCCACGCCCCGGCGGGTCTGGACCTGGGGGCGGTCACGCCCGAGGAAATAGCGCTGTCGATCCTTGCGCAGTTAGTCCGTGTCAGACGGCAGACTGTGGGGCTTGCCGATGGCTGATGTTGCCGCGATCCTTCTGGCCGCCGGTCTTTCCCGTCGCATGGGGGCGCAAAACAAGCTGCTGTTTCCAATAGACGGCGTACCGATGATCCGCCGTGTAGCCATGGCTTACTTAGGCGCCATTGATACTGACCTGACGGTGGTAACAGGACATGAGGCGAGCGCCGTGCGCCGGGCATTATCAGGGCTAGCTGTTTCTTTGGTTCACAATGCAAACTTCACCAGCGGCCAGCAGAGCTCGGTTGCCACGGGATTGCATTGTGCACCTGACGCCCATCTGCTTCTGATCGGCTTGGGTGATCAGCCGCTATTGACCACTCAGGATCTGCAAGATCTGATTGCCGCTCACATTGCAGGTGATGCGACTAAAGTGACGATACCTGTCCATAACGGCGCACGAGGCAATCCAATTACTATCCCGCAGCTATTGCGCCGGCGATTGCTGGAAAACCCCGTACGCCCCGGCTGCTTGGGCTTTACGCGCGATCATCCCGAACATGTACAAGCCGCTACGCTGCCATCGCCAGGGTTCTACACCGATGTCGATACCCCGGATGACTATGCGACCCATTTGGAAACCGCGAACGAGCCGATCTCATGAGCCGACTTCTGATCTGGATGCGCGGGCGTCTTAAATCGCTCGAAATGACCACTGAACAAGCAGACAACATAAGATTTCCCTGTTGCTAAGAAGGACTAGACTATGGAACTGAAGGACGAAATCATCATCAACGCCCCGAAAGATCGCGTCTATGCGGCACTGAATGATCCCGAGGTGTTGAAACAATGCATTCCGGGTTGTGAAGAACTAATCAAGCATTCTGATACTGAACTGGAGGCCAAGGTCTTGCTTAAAGTAGGGCCCGTCAAGGCGCGGTTCGGAGGCAATGTCACCCTGGACCAGACCGGCGCCCCTGATGCATTCTCGCTGTCTGGTCAGGGCAATGGTGGTACCGCTGGTCATGCAAAGGGTGGCGCAGATGTGACGCTGAGTGCAGACGGCGACAAAACGATCCTGCGCTATGAAGCAAAGGCCGAGATTGGCGGAAAACTGGCTCAGCTCGGCAGTCGTTTGATCCAGAGCACAGCCAAGAAGCTCGCAGGAAAATTCTTCAAGTCCTTCGCTGATGTAGTGAATGAAGACGCGATGATTTGATCTTAATGGGTGGAGATGAAGCAGTTCTTTGAGCTTGCTCCACCTGCTAACGATCCGAATTGAAATTTGCACCGTTCCAGCAACAACAAATGTGCCGAATATGCGAGCGGAAGCTGCAGGAGCAAGGATCAAGTATTAAGATTCTGGTAAGTCCACTCATCCATCATTAGCTACTTGGTTCTAAACGCTTGATCTGAACAATTGCCGTCGGTTGCCATAGATTCACAGTTTTTCTTTTGCGCTCATCTGCCTATTGCAACTCGGACATGAACGTCTGGTTTTCGCTCTAGTGCCCCGATCTTACCGGCGTGGCCTGTAGAAGATTTTTCTATCTATAACCCGCGTACTGCTCATAATTCTGGAATAAGTATAGAAAAATTCTTACCACTATTTGCCTAGGCACCAAGCGTAAGTGCGCCAGAAACTAACGGTCAACGTAGTATAGCTTACCTAAATGCACTCTGGTTAGTATTTCTGTCCTCGAAAAAAGCGACGCTTGGAATTTTTCTCCTTGAGGGAGAACTGGGGGGCAATTTCGACCGAGATACGGAATGTGATAATTCAACCAATCGATAGTGACTTAATATTCAGATATTTAAGTGAAATATGGCTGGGATGGAAGAATGTCAAACTAAGTCATTGACATGTTATTTATACACGTAAAATGGAGGGGCAGGGGGCAAGTTAAAGTTCTTGTTGCCTGGTTTGTATCCGCAACAGAATAATCGCCTTGGTAACTTGACCAACGTTGTAAAAAGGGGAGTATTTGGCGGTTTTTCTTGACTAAAAGATGGGCCGATCCCGATTTAGCTCAGGCCGACCTCTTGCCCAACACTCCGGGCGACGATCAGACTGGGTCGCCTCCGAATGCGTGGCCCATGCGCCGCAAGCGACGACTTACTTGTCGTCGCCACGGCTTAGAAACTTGGAAAAGTAACCAAGATCTTTCCTACACAGAAGCAAACACGTGTAGCCTGAGCGGGTACTCACGCTTGGTTCGGCACGTCTCTTTCTGCGACAGTAAAGCGTTGATTTTTGAAACAAGCCCTAAGGTAACATCCGGGATAATCTAAGATTGTTTCGGCCTTAGCACCGATTACCGACATTCGGAACTATGCTCCAAAAGTCTCATATTTGATCTGATCGCTCATGACGCCTGCAGCCTCCAATCCAGTTTTCAAACCGGTCATAAACTCCAGAGGGCCGCAGATCATATAGTGCGCGTCCGGCCCCGCCCTGATCGCCAACAAGTCCTTAGCAGTGATCCGGCCATGGACGTCAAACGTCTCGCCCAGAAGATCGGTCCTTTCCGGTGAACTGAAGAATATCAATCGAGTTGCATTCGGGTTTCCCGCAATCAGTTTATCAACCTCACGGCCAAACGCATAGGCGCGCCCACTTCGAGCTCCATGGACATACCAAACTGGCCGATGGTTTTCTTCTGCTGAGGCTTCGTAAAGCATTGCAAGCATTGGTGTCAGGCCGACACCAGCGCTGATCAGAACTAATGGATTGTCATCTTTGGGGAGTACAAAGTTACCAGCGGGCGGCTTTGCCTCGATCACATCGCCCACGTGCACCTCGTCATGTAGGAATTGCGACCCGATACCGCCTGCCTCGCGTTTTACGCTTATCCTGTAGTTCTGAATCGCGACCGAGCCAGATAGTGTGTATGTCCGACGTACCTTCGCCCCATGACCCGGGATGTCCAAGGCAATCGGCAAATGCTGTCCTGCAAGAAAAGGTGTCACCGCCTCGCCGTTCGTGGGTGCCAGATGGAAAGAGGTGATGTGCTCTGCTTCTAAGACCTTGTCGATCACGGTCAGTTTTGTCATCGTCGCAGGGTCTGCAGACCACCTCAGAGAAAGCGCGGCTGGTCTGTCGATGACAGATTCTATCTCTACATCAATCACACGAAGGATGCTTGGATCGCGCGCTTCCTCCGGGTCCCACTCGACCGAAGCCCGACCCGTCAAATGCAAAAGCCCGCCAGTTGAGAAGTCGACAAAGAGCAACCCAACACGCGGATCTTCGAGCAGGTTCCCGATCGTGTTGAAGAAGTTATTGCCGGTATAGTCGGGGATGCGCAGGCGCTTCGGCCCAACTACCCGGACGAATCCAGGGTCACCGCCACGATGGGAAGCGTCATAGCCGTCGGAGTGCGCTTCGTTAGAGCTTTGTCGCCCCGATCCGATGAATAGAGTGTCAGCGGCGCCTATGTGTTTGATTTGTTCGGAGCTGAGTTGAGTAGACGTCGTCGCTTCAATCGTCATCGCCCTATCGGCTCGCCACCAATTTCGCTCGTTGATATACTTCGGACAATTCCCAAAGGTCTGATGGATATCGACTGCAAAGCCATCCTTGGTTGGACGCGACTTACCGCTGAAGCGGTTGCGGCGGCGCGTAGCGAGTTCGATGCCAACCACGCCGATATCGGTGCCAGCCATAATCGATTCGCTCAGCGGATCTTGTGGATCAATCCGTGTTGCAAGCGTCAGCGTCTGAGAGTCTGGTGACCCAATGAATCCTTCCTCGCCTTCGATGATCGTCGCCCACACTCGTCCCTGGTTATCGCTGGAGGCAGCAACCAAAAACGGTTGTGCTTGATAAAAAGCGCGGTGTTGATCTGGCATGTGATTTCGGATGAAGGGCGCCACGCGTTTGGAAAGCCCCCTAACACCCGCGCGTTCTTGTGCAGCCAGTTCGCCCGGATGAAATGGGGTTTCTTCGTCCAACATCGTTTTGTCCTTCTTTCTCAATCTTGTCATCAAAGACGCTGTACACTCAGGTCCGGGTTATCGTCCGCAAGCAACCCCATGACCCAACAGAACAAGCGACTTTCGGGGTGCTCTGCACGGTTGCGTCAGTTGCCGCCTCGCGTTTATGCGGGCGCGACCTTAGCTACGTTGCGTCCGTTCATGCCGACTTAGTCAAGGCGCGCGTTTTCAATCACGGTTTCCCGAGTCGATGATGAGACGGCGCTTCGTTCGCCTTCGCAAATGTCCATTGAACTACTCGGCAGCAAGACCAACGGCGGTGGCTGGCATCGCTTGAAAACCGGCCAGCGCTTCGAACCTTGCAATCCAGGCACGGACATTCGGGTACGGCGCGAGCGAAATATTCCCTTCTGGCGCATGGGCTGTGTAGGAATAGGCCGCAACATCAGCGATGGTCGGTTGATCACCAACAAGCCAGTCGCGACCGTCCAGCCCAAATTCCAGTTTTTGCATTGCTTTCGCCGCGGTTGCAGCTGCAAAGTCCTCGTCCAGAGGTGCGCCAAACACCGTAATCAACCTTGCAGCACATGAGCCAAATGCAATTTCACCTGCAGCGAGTGTCAGCCATTGTTGAACGTTCGCTTCTCCTACGGCATCACTTGGTATCCAGTCGGGTGCGTATTTGCGGGCTAAGTAAACTAATATTGCGTTTGAGTCAGAAATGACGGCGTCGCCATCTTCCAGCACGGGCACCTGTCCATTCGGGTTCATGGCAAGGAAGTCAGGCGTTTTGTGCTCACCAGCGGCGAGATCTACAAAGACAGCTTCATGGGCAATCCCTGCGAGCTTAGCAAAAACCAAAGCGCGATGCGCGTGACCTGATTTGGGGAAGTGATGAATACGAACCGGGTTTGACATTTAAGGGCTCCTGCTGGGTTGGTCATTTACCAAAACAGATACGACTTGCACAATTGCGCGATAATCGTCAATTTTGGAGAAAGTTTAGGCCCTGAGGGGGCTGAATAAGCTATGGATAAGATTGACCGCATGCGAGCCTTTGCGCTTGTCGCAAAGAACGCCTCTTTCACACTTGCCGCACAGCGTATGGGACGATCCGCGCGGCAGGTCAGCAAATACGTCGCGGATCTGGAAGAAGCGCTAGGCGTTCAGCTTCTGAACAGAACCACACGCAGTGTATCCCTGACGGATGTCGGCGCCACGTATCTGGCGATGTGTGAACCACTTCTTGACGGGTTCGACGAGTTGGAAGAAACCGTCAGGAACCAACAAACGGCTTTACGCGGTGTCATCCATATCTCGGCTCCGACGGGATTTGGATCGGTGCGGCTCGCGCCTTCTCTTGCGGTATTCGCCGCACAGCATCCGGAAGTTGAAATCGACCTTCGTCTCTCGGATCGAAGGGTGTCAATTATTGACGAAGGTCTGGATCTCGCGATCCGCATCGGACCGATGAGAGACAGTTCACTTAGAGTACGCCAGCTTGGCCCAATGCCTTTGCTAGTCTGTGCATCTCCAGACTATTTGAAGCGCACAGGTATACCGGCGCATCCACGTGCACTGGAGACGTATGAGTGCATTTTAGACGGCAACATGACGGATCCTACGATCTGGCGCTTCGATTTAGAAGGTCGGGAAATTGCGGTCCATGTTAACGGTCGGCTTCGCGCCAATGCACCAGCAGCATCAGCACGGCTGGCAGCCACGGGAATAGGGGTTGCCCGTTGTCCGGCCTACACAGTTTCAGAAGCTCTAAAGACAGGAGAATTGGTCGAGCTCTTCGCCGAGAATCGCGTTACACCCTATGTGGTCGCCGCACTTTTTCCGCAGAATCGCCGACTAACGACCCGCGTGCGCGCCCTTATTGATCATCTTACAAGCGACACGTCGCTTTGCACTGACTTAAAGGGGTGATGAAGCAAAAACGGTTAATAAAAGCCGTTACGATGTGCAGCTTCCTTTGAAGCTCCTGCTTCTCAATATAACTTAATGAGCTCCGCCTGGACTGAAACCCGCCAATTGCAGCTTAAAGCTGCGTTCAGGATCACCGCGGAGAATGACTGCAGTGGAGAACCGGTTGATTGCCATCATGATCGAACGGCCAGACAATTTGGTCGCGGCGGCTATCGTCGGATTGCAGTTTTGCTCGAACCAGTCTTCCATTTGAACGCGGTCGGATTGTACCTCGCATCCAGCCTGAACCGGATCGTTGGTCGATGGGTAACGGCACCTAGCGTCATTTTCCTGGGATTGCGCCGCGAAGCACCAACCTGAGCCGAGCGTTCAGATGCGTCAACCCGCTTTTAGTTCAGGTTGCCATTTGTGCCAAAATCCCTATCGACGGAAAGTCTTTCGTACAGCTCCAACAACCGTTTCGCCTGCGCGTTCCAGCTATACTCTTTGTTAAGTATCTCGAGGGAGTTATCCGTGAGTTTATAGGCTTCGCGGTTCTCAGCAACTTTCTTTATGGCTACGGCGATAGCAAGTGGGTCGGTTTGATCCATAGCGACGCCATGACCCAATACTCTGACAAATTCCCTTTGATCAGGGCGATCTGGAACGCAAACCGGCAGCCTAGCAAATGTGGCCTCAAACAGTTTGTTCGGCATCGAATGTAGATAGCTTAACCCGATGTTTTGTGAAGCGCTCGCTGCAAGCGTAGCATCTGATACAACGTAGGGTACTGCTTCGGCAGGAACGGGCGCCAGCAAGTGAATTCGGTCAGCAACGCCCAGTTCCTCGGCGATACCCATAATCCAAGCGTCGTTGGGTTCCTTGCGTGGCCCAAGATTTGCAATATGAAAACCAGGTAAGTGGACTAATGCTGCAGCGAGTTTGTCCACGCCACGGTTTTCTCGTTGGATCCCACCAATGTAAGCGATCAATGGAACGTCTTCTGGCAGATCTAGCAGATCACGTAGCCGGTTTCCGCCTCGGTTAGTTTCACTTCGAGCAATGTCGGGTGAGTTATAGATTAAAGTAGGCTTACTCTTTGTGAAGCGCTTAGAGTAGAGTTCAGCAATTCCCTTAGAAACTGTGATCACATGATCTGTTTGCTTCAGGCAATCGTCTTCCAGTTTCTTCGTTAGTTCCTGCACATCTGTATGGAGTCCGGCACGTTCGGCTTCATACTCATGAGCGTCATAAATAAGTTTACCATTGCCTCGCTTTGCGAGCGCGACACCTGCGGGCAAAGTTAGCAAATCGTGAGCATGAACTATGTCGAAAGTACTGTCGTCCAGCACGGGTAACAGGTTTTGCATGAATACCAGCCCCCGAATTGCGCCGAGGCTCTCCCAACTTGCGGCAAGTTCTTTTTTTTCGCGGTCAAGTTGGGCGATAAGTTCATATTGCCTTGCAACACCGGGCGCGCCGATGCCTATTTTGCTTAAGCTTCTTATAACCTTGTGATGCAGTTTGCGCCGCATTCGAGCGGTACCACGCGCAGATTTATAATAGTATTTGTTTAACGGAGATTGTGCGCAGCAAAACTGAAGGCGTTCTAGCTGACGCTTCTTCTCAAGATAGTCGTCAAACCGTTTTGTTACTTCTGCTCCCGAGTACTCTAAAAATGGAAGTTTGTTGACAATTTCTCTGTCCAGAGTGGAGCGTTCGAAACAGCGGAAACGCTTAATCTTGATGTTCGAGATCGTTTCGTTTTTCTCTCGGTTTCCAAGCTGGTTGCAAAAGACATGAACATTATGCCCTGCATCAGCAAGAACGCGAGCTTGTTTAAAAACACGCGCATCTTGCGTTACTTCGCTGTAATTCAAGATTGCGATGCGCTTCCGATTGACAATATTCATCGCTGTTTTTGCTCGCTTTAATGTGGTGAGGTCAATTGCTGAATTTTGGATTTGTTTGTCTGATTGGCCAATCTTTTTACTGTCGTCAAACTATCTGAAGTTATGATTTGGATCTAGAGATCACCCTAATATGGTCAGAAAAACTTCTCTTCGCCTAATCCGAATAGACCCATTGGTGTGCACACCGCAGCCTAGCAGAATCGGTAACATCCCAGCCATGTTACTTCTCATTTCCGATGGGCGAATGCATAAGATGGAATATCTTGGGAAGAGAAAAATATAATCCCCATCCCAATCAAACGGGGTCAAACTGCGGATCATAGACGGTTCCGAACGCTTCGTCAGGGCTTGGCATTTCCTTTTCGTAAGTCTCTACTAGCACAGTTTTATTAACAAAATGCTTGATCGAAAGGTTCTCTGATATGGAATTTTTGCCCCAAGTCCCACACCCCATGGTAAGCGTGAATGGTAGTGCATTATTCATTCCGCCGCCATTTCCGAATGTGTGAGCCTGGTTCACGAGAACACGCGCAACGTCAACTTTCTCAGCGAGCGCCACCGAGCGTTCTTTTCTAGCGGTATGAATGCCTACGGAATGTCCGGCACCCTCGTAGTCAAGAATATCGTTGCAAATATCGATGGCGCCGTCAAAGTCTTTCGCTTTGTACACCGAAAGTACAAGTGCAAGCTTTTCTCCGGAAAGAGGAGCTTCTTTTCCGATTTGAGACTGAGGAACCAATATGAAGCGCTTCGAATTCGGGAGCTTCATTTCAAACAGTTTCTGAAGGGTAGAGATGTCTTTCCCTACAGCTTGACGGTTTACGGCACCATTTGTAAACAACTTTTCCTCAATCCTGCCTACTTCTGTAGGAGTCGCGAGGTAACCCCCAGCAGTCTCTAACTCTGAAATCATTGTTTCGTAAACACTTTCGAGCAAAATGACCGAGTTTTCCGAACTGCAGGATGTGGCGTTGTCGAAAGTCTTTGACGCCACAATTTTCGCGGCCGCGTCTTTAATATCCGCGGTCTCATCGACAATTACAGGAACATTGCCTTTGCCGACGCCTATACAGGGTGTGCCACTGCTGTAACCTCTCCGAACGTTTGTCTGGTCACCAGTGACCAGGAGAAGGTCGACATTTCGTGCAAGGTAGTCAGCCTTGTCGAATGATATAGGTGCATGTAGCACTTGGAACAATTCAGTCGGGGCGCCGATAGCTCGCAATGCGTCATCGAAATATGATTTCAGTTTTTGAGCAGTGCGCAAACCGGCAGGGGAAGGGCTGATTATGATTGAGTTTCCACCCTTGACCGCCATGAGTGCCTGATTTGCCGGAGTTGCTGCAGGGTTAGTCGAGGGTGTTAGGCTACCGATGACGCCAACAGGCTTTGCCCATTCCGTTATGCCGCGCTCTGGATCTTCAAAGATCTTTCCAACTGTTGGAGTCGCGAGTAAGTCGCAAAGTGTTCCAAATGTTTTCCGACGGTTCTTTAGTATTTTATCCTCAATGTTTCCAAGGCCAGTATCGGCAACTGCCATTTCCGCCAGGGTGCGCGCATGGTCCTGTCGATAGATCGCCCAAGCTAGTGCTCGCACAACGTTGTCGATCTGGTTCTGACTATATTTTGCAATTTCCTGCTGCGCGTCATGAGCTGCGGCCAGCTGTTTATCTATCTCTGAAAATGCCAAACGATTTGTCCTGAGTTTGTCGGGTTACTTCTTATTGAGAGGAGTTCAACATTGACACTATATCGTCAAATTTACGAGGCTGTTAGAGCTATCCTAATCTTAAGCACCGCTATCCATAATTTATTTCGAGTCACGAAGGCCTGCGTATATTTCGAGATTTCTCTGATGAGAGATTGCAAAGTTCCCCGATACCACTGTGTTATCAGGGAGATGCGAAATGACGATGCTGCCGATCTTGATATTGCAATTGCGTCCAATCCGCCGATTGTTCGATATCGTCGATCCAGCCCAGATTTCAGTTCCGCTACCGATCTTCGTGCCACCGGCGACCTGGCACCTAGTTCCTATCAAGCAGTCTTCGTCAATTTCGACATTATGTGCGATCTGAGTAAGGTTTCCGATGCGAACACCATTGCCAATCATTGTGGGCGACAGGCCTCCACTATCAACACAGGTGTTTGACCCAATAGAGACATCGTTCCCGATTACGACACCACCGAGGTGTGGAAACGGCTTAAGGGCACCATTTGGCTGACGTACATGTCCGAAGCCAGGCGCCCCGATGACGCAACCAGAACAAATCTCAACGTTGTCGCCTATGCTTACGCCTGGGTAGACAGTCACATTCGGATGAATAATCACATCTGCACCAATTGCTGCTTCTTTTGAGACAGATGCAGTATGAGCAATCCAGGTATTCTCGGACGTTTGGGCAAACATAGTTTCGTCGTGGAGGCCCTTTGAGAAAGCTATTTCATCGCTGTAGAGCCCAACCAGGATCATTCTAAAGGTGTCACGTGGATTATCCACCAAAATTAGTGTTTTATCGCTCTGAGCTGCTATGTCTTTTGCTTTAGCTTCGGGTAAAATCAAAATACTTGCCGGAACAGAGATTACGTCGGCGGATACCTCGCGCGACCATGTAAGATTTATTGATTCACTTTTTCCAATCGGAGCAGGGCCTATAAAGTCGCGATGGTCTCCAACGATCCTATGGGCTACCCGCATTTTTGTAAGAAACGAGCAAAGAGCTTCGGAGTTTATTGATTGGAACAGCACGGATCAAACCTTTAGAGTAATTAATTCAAACGCTTCTGAGTATTTGACACCCTGCTGGATGCCACGAACTGCAGCAAGCCCCCGAATAAATTCAGATTCAAAATAGTTGCGGTTCTTCAGAATCTGAGACTCATACGACTGTAGTGCTCTTTGCTTCGCCGCTAGATGCTCTTCAGTAACCCGGACAAAAACCCGGCTCTCAAAGCGGAAGTTGTTCCAAGGTAGCTCGTAGCCCAGCATAGTGGTCGTTTTGAATGCGCGCAGTGACTCATTGTGAACAACTTGATGATCCTGATGAACGTCACCACCGGAAGGCGTAAAAATTATGTTTGGTTTGATTTTGCTTCTTAGTTGCACCAGATCTTCGAGAACATCTTGGCGCGAATAATTCAAGCGCCTTACTTGATAATCAAATACGTGCAGCCGCTCTTTGGGAATATCATAAGTTTCCATAGCAGCAAAAAACTCACGTTTTAGGTGGTCCTTGTCGAGGCCACTAGGCAGGGATTGCGCGGCCGTGGAAAACACTGCGACATCAACGGTTTCGCACTCCTCCATGCATCGAGCAAGCGTTGCTCCACACCCAAGCTCTACGTCGTCAGTATGTGGGGCGAGAAACAATACTCTCGCACCGCTGAAAAGACTCATGTTGCCCTCCGGTACAACGCTCTGGTTTCGATCAAAAAAGTGTTATCGGCGTTCTGGCTAGAAATCATAGGGCATTAAATATGTCTAGCAGAAAACCTCTGACTTTGTTGGAGAGATGCCAGCAACCATTTCCGATCAATAAGGTTGGGTCGTTGAGAGTCGCGCGCATACAGTTCATCAAGGGCTACGAACCTGAATTTGCGCGAACAGTTGACAGCGCTCTTCAGGTTGCCTTCGGCAATTGGTGAGTCAGTTGAATGTTGTGGCAAGGCTTGTTTCAAATGCCGCTTAGCCTTGCGCTGGAAAAGCCCATTGGCCTGCCAACCAAAGGTCGCTTAGGCGAGAAATCAGAACGGCAACAATTCGTGACAGGTCCACAATTGCCAGATAGATGACAAGTAACGAGCCAAATCATTGCGATGGTTTTACTAGGTTGCATGCCACGCTGAGATTAACGTAAATGCGCTTGCATCTGATTTCTAGGCAGGAAACCATCTAATCTGGTTTGGACGAAGATGCGATTTTTAAGGGCTTGTCAATGAAAAGAACTATCGCTGTCGGTCACCGTCTCCCTTTCGTCAAGATTCCCCTCTTCGGTGATCGCGACCGCTTCGGTTTGATTTCGGACCGTAAAGATCCAATGTGGGACGAATGGGAGAAAGCGTGCGCGGATTTTTATCGGGCCAACCAGCGATCAGGGTTCGGAAAGTCTATCAACGACGCGGGTTACCGTGTTCTAAGTACATTTGATTTCACCGGAAAAACTGTGATCGAGATCGGGCCCGGTTATGCGCCACATTTGCCGTTCTTTAAGACGAAACCTTCGCATTACATTCTGATTGATATACGCGAAGAGTTTCTACTGAGCGCCGCTGAACAATTGAGCAAGATGGGAATTTCCTACGAAACTCATCTGATCGATCCACAAAATCCGCATAAGCTACCTCTAGAGGCTGGTGTGGCAGATGTTCTGCTGACATTCTATTCTCTCGAGCACCTCTATCCATTGCAGAGTTTCGTTGAGGAATACCGACGTGTTTTGCGGCCCGACGGCCATGTTGTTGGTGCGATTCCAGCTGAAGGCGGGCTTGCCTGGGGCCTTGGAAGATACTTTACCTCGCGTCGTTGGTTGAAACGCAATACTACGATCGATCCCGACAAGCTGATCTGCTGGGAACACCCAAACTTCGCTGACCATATTCTTGATGTTCTTGGCGGGTCGTTCCACTTCAAAAAATTGACATATTGGCCGCTTGGTATTCCATTGATCGATACAAATTTGATAGTTTCCTTCGTCGCAAAAACTCGACATGACGAATGATTGCAAGACAGCATCCGCTATGAGTAGGTCGGTTCTCGTCATCACGGGGAACGGATCGCCGGCCCGAGCAGCTGCAAATATCTATGCAAAAGCTTTCTCTGAGGCAGGCTACACTATTCATTTCATTGAGAATACGATAGGTCCAAGGCGCATCGCGAGTTTCTTCTGGAAACGGTTCAGACGTTATGGATTACGCGATGTATCAAGCATGTTCTGGCTACGTCTAACTGGTCCGGGGCCTGCGTCGGTCGAAAAAACCTATACACTGCATAAGACCGTTAGTGACCTGGATCACATCGACACCGATTATCTGGAGAGTATCGCTCCGTCTGTGGTCATTACCAATGCCTGCGCCCTTCTGAGTGGTGCTTTGATTGATCGTCTTCATTCGTTTGGATGTGAGATTATCAATGTACACAATGGCATAAATCCCCGTTACCGAGGAACCGGAAACATCTGGGCTGCATACGAGCGCAACTTCAAGATGACCGGCGTGACGCTTCATCATATTGATGCGGGTATAGATACAGGCGAGACCATTGCTACCCGCTATATTGATTTCATCGCACAGGAGACGTGTTTCAGGCAGATTGATGTTGTCGCCTTTGAGGAAGGCGCAAGAATGGCTGTCGAGTATGTTTTGGAGGGATCCGTAACCGGAACGAAAGGAGTTGCTGCACGCAGCCGCGCTTACACCTTTCCACGGCAGGGCCAGTATATCGCTGCGAAGGCACGATATAGTGCGGCACTGAGCGCCGATGCAGTTTGTCAGACATCTGAAATCTGGCAGAAATCGTTTAAGGATTTGGCATCCGAAGAAGACAAGGATGTTTATCAGCGTCAGCACTGGGGGGACTCTGGTACTATCGCTTCGCGGGATCAGCTTGTACGACAGATCGTTGATGAATGCGGACCAGGCCCCAAAATCCTGGACATCGGTTGTGGTGACGGGCGGTATCGTAGCTTTTGGACCGGTAGCGATTATTGGGGCTGCGATTTTTCATTGGAAACAATGAGCTTAGGTGGCAAGCTGGTGCCTTCATCTACCCACTTACAGTGCCCAGTCCGACCAGGTGCAGAAGTCCTTAGCGATGGTGACGGAAATCATTTTGTAGAGGCGGCCGTCGATGCGATGCCTATCGGGGACGCTCAGATGTCTACTGTACTTTGCGTGGGTTTGTTCCAACATCTTGATAACACGGGCGAGGCGGCGGATGAAATTTTGAGGGTGCTGGCGCCGGGTGGCCAGTTAATTGTCAACACATTGAGACAACCATCGTGGTTTGAGCTCTTTCCGCTGCGACTGCTTGGCTTGATGAAGAGGGATCTTGGTGCCCTTGTGTCGGCGATTAGCCGACAAGACTACTTTTGCAATATCGAAATTGCTGGCACAAAACTCGCACGCCGCTATTCAGTCGCCGAGTTGTCTTTGCTTTTCGCTCCGCAAGCTGTGGTGAAAGCCGTCCATTATGGTGGACTCGGGAGAACTCGCTTTTTGTCGCGTGAAATCACGATTGTATTTGAGAAAAAGCACCGCTAGGCATATTTTATGTTAAATGAGGCACTAGGACAGGCGGTGCGGCTTTCAAAAGCCATATTGGGCTATGCGCAATTACTTGGCGGGCCAGAGAAAAGCTAGAATTCAAGTCTATCGGCTTAGGCGTATGTTGCCAATAATAGGCATAGGCGGGGCTTTCGGTACAGCCCCAACGTTGTTTGAAAAACAGAAGTGGTGCATCACTAGGTGCTGAGGAACCAAAGCCGAATGTTTGCGCTTCAGCTTCAATGGCCAGAGAAATCGCATGATCCAGTATGAGTGATGCTAAATCACGCTGGTCAAAGTCTGCCCGCATTGCTCCCCAGCAATAATCCCATCGCTGGCTGTCATGTAGCAAGAACACCCCGCCGACCACTCGCGAATTTTCTCGCGCCAATAACAGTGTACTATGACTCTCAATCTCAAGAAGACGCTGATACAGCGAAAGAGGCTGGCAAATCATCCGGTGCTTATTCCGGTATAACTGTAACATCAGATCGTACCATTCGTTCAGATCATTCGGATCTCGACTGGTACCGATCTCTAACTCGGCTAGTTCTCTCCGAGCTTTGTTCACCTTCGTACGATGACGTTTTTTGTAGCTTTGCCGCTGTTTTTCAATCGTGGAAGACAGCGGCACTTCGCTGACAATTGAAAAGATGGTTTCCGCTAGCTCATGCTGATTGACTACATCTCCATCCAACCGATCTAGCGTCTTGTATTCAGCATAACAGCGCGGGCCTTGGGTTTTGGCCAAAGAAATCAAGTGTTTCACTGCGGCCTGTTGTGAACCTTCCCCTGTGAGCGGTGGATAGAAATTGAAAGGTGCACTTGTAATTTTATGACCGGAAAAAAACGAATGGCTTGCAAAGGCCGGAACCCCGGTGATACCGGTTTCGCTCATTACCGATTGATGGAGCGGTTTGATTTTGTAAACGTGCTCCAGCACCGACACAAATTCGCGGGCATTCATATAGGAGCCGGCTTGTGCTTCTGTGAAGAATTCAACCAGACTCATTGGGTGTCTTCCGTTTTATGCCGTTTGCCGTGAATCTGCCAAATTCTGTGATAGAGATCCCGGAAGTTGAACCCATCAAATACCAGAATGTACAGAAGCAATAAGATATTTGGCACTAGCACGATCAATCTCAGCATCAAGCCGTGCACCAAACCCTCGACGAGGGGGATTCCGTATGTGCTCAAGGCGAGAGCAATAGCAAACTCATAAGTTCCGATTCCACCAGGAGTCACCGTTACAAATAGACCCAGTGCTCCGGCTATGAAAACCAACAGTACCGCCAATGCGCCGATCTGAGCAGTTGTTCCTTCAGTGTTCAAATGCACGAGGTAAACATAGAAAATAAGGTAGGAATTGGCCCAGACGATGACAGATAAAACGCCCGCCTTCGTAAGAACAGGGGTAGAGTTTGTCAAAGCGTACAGGAACTGAATGGTCATCCGTTTCAATCCGTCAAAGGGCAAATTTTGAACGGCGCGAACCAATGCGTTTGGCGCAAATATCAGTAGTGAAAACACAAGCACAAGGATCACGGCCAGCGCGGAAAGCAAGGTGGTGCTCCCGATCAGTGCCTCGTCTCGGGCGGCTCCTTGAGCAAAGATCAGTATAGCCAGCATTCCAAGAAGGACAAAAACGTCGAGAGCGCGCTCATAAAATAGGATAGAGAATCCCTTGGATAGCTCAAGAGAGGCACGCTCAAGCAGATACACGGGCTTGACGAGGTCGGATAATCTGCTTGGAAAGACAATTAGAAGTGAGGCAACAAGCGCTATGGATTTGCTCCCGGTGGCAAGGCTTACGCGCCCTTCGCTAAGCACTTGCATTCGCCACGCAGCGCTTATAAGCGACACCCCGCTGACGAGGACCGCTAAGATAAAACCTCTGATCGGAACAATGGTGTAGTCTTCCTGCCAGAGTGTCCGAGCTGCCCAGATGATCAACAAACCAAGCAGCAATAGTGCGATGCTAATGCGAAGGACTGGCCGGTTTTTGGGTGCTTTCGTTGCGAATCTATTGTGAGGCATCGCGCTTTGTCAGACGAGCGTAAATCATGAAGCCTGCGTGCTTATCGAGAAACTTGTGTAAACCAAGAGGTATCGGGAAAGGTAGCGCCCGAGCCGGAAAGAAGTGATAGAAGATCTGGTCAATTTCAAAATATGGAGACAGCAAATCGACAAATTGCTGTTTCGAATAGGATTTTCCTATGGGGTTCTCGGCGCCGTCATAAAGCCGGACAATTTCGTCAACATCAGAGTTGTTCATTATGTCTTCGCGCCCACGTCCTTTGAGACCACCGCCCAGCTTACTGACGATCCAACCGCCATATCGCAAAATCGGCCACATCCGGATAAACAGATTTCGGTAGTAGACCGAGATCATCGCGGTGCCGCCAGGTTCAAGGACACGAGCGATCTCTCGCACGCAAGATTCTGTATCGGGCGTGTGATGGATTACTCCCTGACAATTCACATGGGTAAAACTCGCGTCGGGGTATGTAAGCTTTTCCGCGTTTTGCTGGCTCGCCTCGACTGTCAAACCATAAATTTCAGCGCGTTTTTTTACCAATTGTACCGCCTGTTCGGTCAAATCCGCCGAACTGACGTGTTTGGCACCCCTATTTTGCAGTTCTACAGACCACATGCCGGGACCACAGCCTAGGTCCAGAACGTGCTCATTCGTCTGCGGGCTTGGGAATAAATGATCGGGCAAAGCACCGGCAAAGCAATCATCAATCACGACCTGACGATGGTGATCAAAAAAAGCCTTCGTCGCAGGCTCATGTTCGGATTCACCGGTGAACAAGGGATTTGCTTCCCAAAAATCGCGGACGTCATCGATGGTTTTATTCTGACTCATTTCCATGATGCCTCCAATTGAACCATTGAATATTGGTTTTGGTTCCGGACTTACTTGATATCAAGGCGCATATGCCACGTCTCTTCCACCTGGCGCAACCATGCTTCAAGGCTAAGTAGCATCCAAATTCGGTGGCTGGGCAACTCGTCCAGCGGGCGAAATTTCCGCTTCAGACTTCTTTGGTAATCATGAACCACAGCCTCAAGGTACTCTGGCCTGAATAGCCGTTGCAGAGGGCTGTCTTTTGCAGTTAGGCGCTTGGTCATCCAAGATTGCATCGGCCCTCGCAGCCAATTGCGCAATGGTGTTGGGAATCCACGCTTGGGCAATTGGTATAGCTCACTGGGTAAAAGGTCGCGGGCACCACCTTTGATGATTGCCTTCAATTCTCCGCCTGTCAATTTGACGTCGGATGGAATCGAAAGCGAAAGAGCAATCATCTTATTGTCGAGCATTGGAGTTCGAGACTCGAGCGCATGCGCCATCGAAATCTTATCTTCCACCACCAATAAACCCGGCAGGTATATCTTGAAATAGGTGTAAATTAGCTGTTCGTACAAACTTTGTGCTTTGGCGTTGACCTCCTTCAACTTGGACGCCGGGTCATGGGGCTCCAAGGCGTTCCAGGCATTGGGCTGCAAAACGCGAGCCTGATGTTTGCGTGAAAACAAAACCGGAAGCAAATAGCGCCCTTCTCCTCCGCGCAGCATCGAAAGCGTAAAGTAGCCAATGTGTGGGAGCTCGGACATACGGATCGAGCGCAGCGCAAACCAAGTCTTCCTTAAGCTGCGGCGGAAACCGGATAGCACCGCGGCAAACTTGAAGACAGGGTAGCCGGAAAAGAGTTCGTCACCTCCATGTCCGGTAAGGATCACCTTGCATTTTTGCGCAGCAGCTTGTGCAACCAAATACTGCGGAAGTGCACCCATACCCATTTGGGGAGCGTCAAGTGCATAAGCCAGATTATCCATCTCTGCCATCGCACAATCTGGAGTGATATCCACACCTTGATGCGGGGCGTTAATACTGGCAGCAACAAGCGCGGCCCCTGACATCTCATCGTACCATCCACCCTCGGGGAAACGCCCGGTAAAAGTCAGTGGTGGGGTCGGCAATAGCGCGGCTGCGGAACTGGCTACTGCCGAACTGTCAAACCCTGCACTGAGATAACTGGCAACCCCCACGTCGCTCATCAGGTGTCGCTGTACACTTCCCTTTAAGGTATTTTGAAAGCCCATGGTAGCTTGCACGAAGTCAATTTCGTTGTTTGGAGTAACGCAGAGCTCCCAATAGTGTGTCTGCGTTACGTGATCTTCAGAGACTTCGAGGAAACAGCCAGGCTCAAGAAGCTTGACATCCTGAAAAAGCGTCGTTGAACCGAACTGGTTCTGGTAGGTCAGGTATTGAGAAAGTCCTGTTGGATCAATTGGCCATTCTCGGGCATCGATAGCGCCAAAGAGGGCCTTGATTTCAGATGCGAACAGAAACTCGCCCAACCGGGTGCTGGAATAGTATACCGGTTTGATACCCATCCGGTCACGAGCAAGGATGAGACGTTTTCGGGCAGGCTCCCAGATGGCGATCGCGAACATTCCGTTTAACTTAGAGAAGGCATCCGTTCCATACTGTTTGAATAGGGGCAGAATAACTTCGCTATCGCAATCGGAGTGAAACACATGACCAAGCGCTTGCAATTCGCGACGTAATTCAGGGTAGTTGTAAATCTCTCCATTGACGACACTGCTCAAGGTGCCATCGGTGCTGTGCATTGGTTGGCTTCCCGCATCGGTCAGATCGACTATCGCAAGGCGCGTATGTCCGAGAGTAATATCGTTATCCGACCACTTTGCCTGTCCATCGGGTCCACGATGCCGCAGGCGTGTCATCATTCCATCAACCCGAGTTTCACGGTTCTCGGGTGTCCCACGAGCAAAATCTAGAATACCACAAATCCCGCACATATCCTGTTACTTATCTTCCAGGTCTTTGAGACGAGCGCTGATCCGGGATAGCAGGACATAGTTCTCTTCAAAATTCTTCCGATTTTGTTGAGAAATGAAATAAAACACCATGAAGATAAAAAGTATCACCGATGAAATGAATACTAAGAACAAGGTAAGGTACCCGTTGATCAACGTTTCGCGGAGCGATTCGTAGAAGGAAAATGCCTCAACTCCCATTCCGCCCCAGATGTAGATAGTTAGAAAGTTTTTGAGAAGGATCACCAAGCCAACAAAGATGACGCTTGAAAGGAGCACCGTGGGTACAAGCAAAATCAGTCCCGGTCGCAGCAGCCAGTTATAGACCAAGTGTGACGCCATCGTGCTGGACATCGAAACAAAAGGTAACGATGCAATAAAGCCTTTTTTAGCGGCTTTTCCACGATCCCGATCGCGCCATTTCAGCAAGGCGGGAACCTCGACAATCTTCAGGTTGCCTAATCGCGCTTTTTGTAGGATCTCTAGGTGTAAGTCTTTGCCATCATTAATTAACTCCATAGCATTGATGGCCTCGCGCGTATAGCCGCGTACGACGCAGGTCACGGTTGCAAATTGCCCATTGAGGCTGGCCGACAGAATTTTGTTTCCCCATTTTGACATCAATGCGCGCGAAGTTGGCACATTCTCGACACCACCACCGGGCGCATACGCCGAGGCCAAAGAGATATCTGCAGTGCCATTCTGCAATGGCTCAAGTAATGCAGGAATGTGTGACGGGGCGTAAGAAAGGTCGGCATCAAGACAGATCACAACCTTCCCTAAAGATTCATCAAAACCGGTCCGAATAGCTTTTCCGCGCCCCATGTTGCGTTTGTGATGTGTGACCCGAACTCGAGCGTGCTCTTGTGCATAGCTATCAACAAGATCACCCATGCCATCAGTTGACCCGTCGTCGACGACCAGAATCTCGTAGTCGAGATCTGGCATATTCTTCTTAAGCCAGTCCCGAAGTTCTGTTAGATTTCGAAGGATGATCTCGCTCTCGTTAAATGCGGGGACAAGAAGTGACAACTCAGGAGTAGCAAAGTCCTGCGGCATATCTGCGTATGTCATATGGGGTCTTTCAGCAAGTCGGAATTAGGATGCATTTAGGCTGGCCACGTCGAGAACGAAAAAGGTATCATTCTCGAATACTGGTGTATAGCGCGGACCATCCACGGCGTGTTCTTTTAGGTATACAAAATAATCGATTTCATAGTCACGGACCATGTTGGTCATCCAGTCTAGGTCCTGCGCGTAGTATATCCTGCGTGCAATACTACAGACATTTCGAAAGTTCCGTCGGATACTTGATGGATCCTCCTGCAACATTTTGCGACTATCGATACCGATCCTTTTAGCACGCGCCAACCCTTCGTCGAAATTGTTCAAATTCCCTGAGTAGAGCCATCCATTCTTGAGGAATTCTTGAATGCTACCCCAAGAGCTGCGCTGCGAGAAATCACGCCAACCATATGAAATACAGGGATCGGTCATGAATAGATCGGTTGGGTCAGAGTTGCTCTGCGCCCATAGTTGTACTTCTTTGTATTCCGATGCCGTGGTGCGACGATTTTCTGTTAGTGTGTAGCGTTCAGTGATCCATAGAAAAGACAGAATCATGCTGATTAGCAGAATGCTGAGCGCGGTCAGCCGCGCCAGCCAATTCGGTAAATGCCACAGCTTAATTGAGGTAGCTGATTGAATGAGGATTAATGCAACCCCAACTAAGGATAAAGCAAAGAGCCATGGCGTACCGAAATATCTAGCAAACGACAATTGATATCCAGCATGAAAGTGAAGGGCCAGCAGTAAGGCTGGGGGTAAGGCAAACAGGACAACCGCCGTTTCGTAGGACCACAACTTAGGTCGGTGCACAATGGCACCGATGACCGGACTGGCATAGAGAAGCGCAAGCACGATTGAATATGGATATTTCTGAAACAGCGCTGTCGCGAGAAAAGCAATGCCAATCAAAACAAACCCATAATTGCCGCCCAGCAAATCGCGAAACAGACGATGAACTATGATCGGTAGTAAAAGCAGCGCACCAAATGCACTTAGTCGCTGAGGTGATATCTTTAGTAGTGTTACACTCCACTTATGTTCGGCTGCCAGCAAGCCAAACAAACTAACGATACAAATTACGGAAATCATCACCAGGATCTGCTTGCGGCGCAGATCACCCAGTTCGGGCGTGCGCCTCAATGCCTCGACACCCACCAAAACAAGCCCCATGAAGGGCAGAAGCACCCTGTCCGGGTTTGGTAGAATCATGCCTAAATCGGACAGATACCAATGAAAGTTGAAGAGGCGACTAAACTCGATATACTCAATTTTAGGTATTTCTGGCCCCGTCAGTGATTGTGACGCGACGAATTCAAAAAACCAGATCGCAGAAAATGTGACGGATACAACAGCCGCGATCCACGGTGTCGGCCGTTTCAACTCGGACTTGTCAATCAGGAAAGCAAAAAACAGAACCGGAAGGGTCAGCGCTGTCATGGACGGATGGATGGTAAAGCCGGCCATCAGAAGGACCGCCATCAACACATATCTATGGGTCAAAAGCGCGCAAAGCGCCGCTAGTCGCAGCATGTCGGCAAAAACGTAGAATTGTCCGACCAAGAATGGTGTGCCAAATCTTGCAAGATCAATCTGGCGGGCGCTACTTGCTAAAAAAAGGATGGCAAGCAGAACAAAACTGTACGGAAGCGTTTGCGGTAAAAGTGTTCTCAGGATCAAAACAGCGCCAGCGATCAATACCACGACTTCGCAAGCGATCATCATGTACATAGCGACGATAGGCTGAATGCCTAGATAGCTAGCGACAAAGGGATAAATCCAAACAAGCAGTGAATTGCCGATAAAGGCGGCACCACCAGGGTAGTCCTTAGGGAAGTTCTCAGGGTAAAGTACCGAATTCGCGAAATCCACGGCCGAGAACCCACCCCAAGCTACAACGAGGTCTAGTTCAAGGAAATAGGTGTGCCCAAGGTAAGCGAATACCGCCAGAGCGGTCATACACAGCCATATAACCGCGAACTCATGACGTTGCATTAGGATGTGCCAAATTTCATAGAGACCCGCAAAGGGTTGCCAGCGCAGGTTTTTTCATGGAGGTCTTTCACGGTGTCGGAACTGCGATCAGCAAGGGTGTGCTTCCGTTCTATATCTGCTAACTGGGTGCTGTTCTAGTCCTTTTTGTGAGACCCCTCATGTCTAATAATGTGGTTGTCCAGTTCGTCTTGCAAAGTGCTGAGCGCTATTGTGCCGAGGCGACGAAGGATGCCCTGATTGACCTTCCAATACCGACTACTTCAAAGCCATTCGATTGGCCGCTTGTCCGCATTTGCCTGCCGGACTGGGCCGCGGATATTGGTGTCGGCCAGCCCTCGCACCTGATGGTGCCAGCCTTTTGTGTAACAGGTGAAGGTGCGGACTGGGAGTGCTGCGATTGGTGGCGCGCTTGTTTTTCATTTCTGACTTGCGAAGCTGAACGCCATTACGAACAGAGAATGGGCCCCTGTCATTCCTATGCCTATCGGCTACCTAAGACACTTACATCACTCTGGGACCATGCTTGGGTAAACCGTATTCTACTTTTTCTGCGGCGCTGGGCTGCCCGGAAGGCAGGGCGAAACGAAGCTGATATGTTTGGTGCGTTACGTGGGGCGGAAATTTTGCTCACGCATGATGTTGATGCATTACAAAAAACCTTGCCAATAAGGATCAAAGCGCTGGCCTTTGACGGGTTCAACGCCCTCAAACTTGCACGGCAAGGTGCGCTTCGTGACGCTGTAAAGCGATTGGTCAAAGGGACTGGTTTTTTCTTGCGTCCGGCCGATTATAATTACTTGGCGCATATTGCTGCCCTTGAGCAAAGTTTCGGACAGGTCAGCACATTCAACTTCCACGGTGGAAAATCGCGACGGATACGCGGGCCAAAACGCTATCTGATGGATCCCGGCTATGATGTGACATCTCCGTCAATTGCACATGAGTTGCGCAAATTGGCCGCGAACGGCTTTACGATCGGAGTCCATCCATCCTTCGACGTGTTTGCCGATGCAGGACAATTGCGCGCCGAAATGGATCGCATACGCTCAGCAACAGGTTTGTCGGTCGTAGAAATCCGCCAGCATTGGCTGCGCTTCAGTTGGGCAGACACCTGGCGGGCGCAAGAAAAGGCGGGGCTATTGCGTGATACCACATTAGGTTTCAATGATCGCCCAGGATTTCGCAATGGTGCAGCAATGTGCATACCGGCGTGGATAGCACCAGAAAAGCGCGCCTCAGATCACTTGCGTAGTATACCCATGATCCTTATGGATTCACATTTGTTCGATTATCATGTTTCAGACGAGCAAACGCGACGTGCCACAATCGATCGGTGGTTGGACGAGGTGAAAGCCGTGCACGGGATCGCCACGGTGGTCTGGCATCAGAGAGTGTTTCACCCTAAGGACTACGGCTGGGGGGACGACTACACCTATCTCCTGTCTCGCCTGCCTGGCTCCAAGGAAGATCTTTAATGATAGACAAGGTCCATTGCCCATATCTTCAACAGGTGCACAGGGCATTGCCACGACTTCTGGCACTCTTTGACACAGACTCGCTTTCGCCAACGCTTGGTATGGGTGATCGAACTTATTGGGCGTGGAAACTCAAGGACTTTCCCAATGCCACACAACAAGGTGCGGTTAACGGGCTCGCGCGGCTTGTCTGCGCGGATCTCCTGCCGGATGGGATTAGCGCGAGATCGGTGATCGAACGGATCATACAGATCATCCACGGAGCGAATGAAGCTACCGATCGTAACGGATCACTATCTGAAGCGCTTCCAAATGAAGGGTCATTTTGCGTCACCGCTCTTGTTGCTGCGGACGTCCTGACTGCGCTGGATCTGCTCGGCGACCGACTGACGGCACAAGAGCAGCAAGCGGTCGAGGCCGTCGTGGCGCCGTGGATTGCATTTCTGCATCGCCAAGACGAGTTTCACGGGATCATATCAAACCATCTCGCCGTTGCGGTCCTTGCGCTGGTAATGTGGGAAGACCGCACAGGCGAAGACCAAAGCGTACGTGCGAAGGAGTTTATGAACCGAATTCTGCAGCATCGTTCGACCGAAGGCTGGTTCCGTGAGTATAATGGGGCTGATCCGGGCTATCAAAGTTGGCTTATGAGTGCGCTTGCCGAGGTGCATAAGCGGCGCCCTGATTGGGCACTTGGTGATGCGTTGGAACAAGGATGTACTTTTTTGATGCATTTTGCACATCCCGACGGGTCATACGGCGGAGTTTATGGCAGTCGTATGACCCGGTTCTGCTTTCCTGCCGGATTTGAGGCGCTTGCCCACGAAATGCCGTCAGCACACAGCATGGCGATTTTTGTTCGCAACTCGATCTCTCGTCATGCACTGGTTACGCTGGATACTATGGATGCCCATAATTTGGTTCCGCTATTCAATGATTACGTCTGGGCAGCTGTTGAGCGGCGCGCCAACAGCTGCCGCCCAACCCCCTTGGGCCTTCCCGCCACGCAAGCCGGCCTTCGGGTTCATTTTGAAGATGCTGGATTGTTGATCGACGTAGGGGAGACACACTACACCGTCATCGCCACAAAGAAAGGTGGCGCCTTGCTTCATTTCCAAAACGGCATAGCTGTCCGCGAAGACGAGGGCACAGTTTGTACCAAACGTGGGTCTGCGCCTTTGACTTCGCAATTCCTGGATCAGAATTCCGAACTTCAAGTTCTGGATACTACGGTGCAGATTTCATCAGATCTGCGGCCAGCACGTGCACAGTTACCAACTCCTTTCCGCTTTATCATTCTTCGAATACTGTCACTTACCTTTTTCCGCACTGTCGCATTGGGAAATACGATCAAAAAAGCGCTCGCTGCCTTCCTTGTCACCAAAGTGCCTAAGGCGAAGGGTAGAGTTACACGGTTGATAACCCTTGGTCACGATCTGAACCTGCAAGATACGGTTCAAGCACCTGCCGGTTACAAGCAAACCAAAGCCTCTAAATTCAGGGCGATACACATGGCCAGCCAAGGATATTGGCAAAGATCGGACGATACCCGATGATACCGCGTTTCAAGGCGGATTTTGGTGCCGCGGAGCTTCGTGCTGCATTCAGCCCATTACTTGGGCGTGAAAAGGAAATCGCAAAGTTCGAATTAGATTTTGCTGGGCTCTTTGACCAGCGGTATGCCATTGCAATGCCTTATGGGCGCACTGGCCTGATCATGCTGCTGAAAGCGTTTGGTTTTGAAGGAGACGAAGTGCTGTGCCCATCTTACACCTGCCTTGTCGTTCCCGAAGCGATCGAAAAAAGTGGCAACCAAACTGTATTCGTCGATTGCTCGGCTGCTGACTACAACGTGGATTTTGATCTGCTGGAAGAAGCAGTCGGCCCACGTACAAGCGCCTTTGTCGCAACCTCGATTTTTGGACATCCCATAAATGCTAAGAAACTAGCGTCATTTCGTGCGCGTCATCCGCAGATCAAAGTAATCCAGGACTGCGCCCACAGCTTTGCAGCCGAGTGGGACGGGGAATCGGTGGTAGCAATGGGTGATGCGGCCTTCTTCGGACTCAACATATCCAAGACGATGTCCTCGATCTTTGGTGGCATGGTTACAACAAACGACGTGGCGCTTGCCGAACGCCTGCGAGTGCTTTGTGGCGAGCAGATACGCGCCCCGGGAGTAAAGAAAAACCTTGCACGCAGAGCTTATGTGCTGGCGGCTTGGACCGCATTCACCCGTCCGGTATATGGTGCAGTAAACTGGCTTGAGCGTATTGGCGCCTTAAGTAAGTTCACAACCTACTATTCTGAAGAAACCGTTATGATGCCTTCAGACTATCTCGACGGGATGACAGCTATAGAAGCGCGGGTCGGGCAACTGCAATGCGGCAAGTACAAAGACATTGTCGCGCATCGGCGTGCGGTCGCGAAGATATATTTTGACGCATTGTCTGCGACTGAAGCAGAGGATTTTATCCTGCCACCCAACCTTGCTGGCGCCAGTTACTCGCATTTTGCCGTTCGGACCAAATTCGCACCCGTCCTCATTGAGGACTTGCGTAAGAATGGTGTCCAATTGGGGCATCTCATCGAATATCATTGCCCTGATCACCAAGCATTTAATGCAAGGCGCTGCATCGGCCCACGTCATGCTGCAGAATGGCCAGGAACCATGATTAATTTGCCATTGCAGCGTGATCTCAAGCCAGCTGAGGCGTTAGAAATCGCAGAATTGATCACGGGTAGTTTGCTGAGATTACGTGCGGAAGCCCCGAGAACCTGCGTGTTAAAGTAAGTTCGATCCAGAAGTTCTTGAAGATTCAATAAAGCAACCAGCATGGGACGATTGACGCTGAGCGTCTTGCTCGCTTTGCGCAGTTTGTACGAGAGGTGACCGCAGAGCGCATTCGAGACAAGATTGCTGCTTCCAAACGCAATGAGTTGTGGATGGGTTGAGATGCAGCCTGCGGATACCTCGCAGATGGAAGATCGCTGCTAAAGATGGATGAAAAAGAGGCAGAAAGGCACTTCTGATGATGGCATTCCATCCGTGATTTGTGCAGTCAGGGCTGATAGAAGGCGAACTTTATTGGAACAGCGCTGAGAAGTTCGCGGGTTTCTGAGTAGAAGCTGCTTCGCATCCCAAGGGTTCAGCCCCGACAGGCAAATCAAATCATCGAATGTTTCCGGCGCAACTGCGGGCGCGGTTGTCCACGATCAATTGGGACAACGAAGGTTTACAACACACTCACTATGCTGAATGACAAAGTACGCTGGCAGATCGTCTTCGGGGCGTTTCAATGGCTCACATAGCGGATAAGAAGGCGTGGTAAGGGCTCTCTGCCAAACTTGGAACGTTCACAGCACCGAAGTATAACCAGACCTTCATTTAGAAATGGCGATGCTGTGTTGTAGCAGGTTGGAATGGCATAAATTGCTATCGAATCGTTCTCGGTCGATCAAAATCGAGCAACGCGGACGCCAGCGCTAAAGCCGCTGACAGCGATACCTTAAAACCAGACTTATTGAAAATCAGCAGCACTTTAGCGCAGAATCTGCGACTAACTTGCTAGCAGTAACCGCAAGTGTAACCCCCCAGCCCGCATTGGACATAAACTACCGCCAGTTAATTCCCCTGATTACGAGCTTCCAGCCGTTCAAGGTTTACAACCGTCGAAAGCATAAGACGATCATGGCTCCAATCCTGAGTTTGACGAACCGAGGCCGAACCAATTGCAAGCACAACAACAAGGGAAAGCGTCGACCCAAGGAAAATGGCCGACAACTGGGTCGTCGTCACTGGTGCATCGGTCAGGGCGATCACACGCTGTCGCAGAACGCGCTTTGCTTTCGGCCCGTTAACCAAGGCCACATGAAGAATGCGAGGGCTTTTTAGCTTAACCGATCGTGTGCAGTATTCCAGTAAACAGGCGGTATAGTCGGTCGCGTCAATCCCTTTACGCGAGACGACAGACTGATCGCAGGCCAATTCGCGAAGCCGGTCAAACTGATGCTTGATAGCCAGATAGGCCGGGTTCCAAAACAGCAACGGGCGCAAAAGCTCGAAACCCAGTTCCCATTCCACGTCCAATGCGCGGATGTGCTGAAACTCGTGCGCCAGAGCAAAGCGCAGATCGCGTGGCGAGTTCAGTAAATGGCTGGGCAAAACAACGTGGCGGCGACGAAGGCCGCGTACTGCAAAGGGTACGGTCACGCGATCCGAAAGACGAATGTCCACTTTGGCCGATTGTCGCCATAGAAAGCTGGAGCTTACAGCGTTGCGAATTGCAAGCGCGTTGAGGGCAACCCGAATTGCCAGAACAGCCGCCACCAAAACCAGTGTAATCAACGCACAAGTCACAAAAACAGAGCCGCCTGACATGACATGATCAACCCAGCGTTCGCGCGTGTTCAGAAGGGTTTCGAACTGCGCAGCCGGCATTGCGATTTCGCCGCGCAAATAGGCTGCCACTGCGATATCCCCCAGCGCAACAACCCGTCCGGGCCATACCTGAGCAACAAAACCCGAAACACCCATCGCCAGAACCGGGCTGAGCATAACGCCGATGCAGAGTATCTTGAGCGAACGAAGCTGAGCAACAAAGCCGTACCGCATGGGCGTCAGCGCAAGGCCTCCGCGCACGGCCAGCCAGATCAGCGCCGACAATCCAAGCACTATGTTGAACTCGAGAAACGCATCGAGAACCGGTTTAACCGCTGTCATTTTGCAGTCTCCTCTCTACCAGTGCTCGAATCTCCTCTAGATCATCTTCTGTCAGCCCCTCATCATCGACCAGCCTTGCCACCAGAGTTGCGGGCGTGTCGTCAAACAGGGTCCGGGACAAATTCTGCAACGACCGCGACTGATACCTGTCCTTCTCCAGAAGGGGTCTGTAGATCAGCGACTTGCCGTTCTTCTCGCTTTCGACAAAGCCCTTTTCATCAAGAATACGCAAAATTGTGGCTCCGGAAGTGTAGGCCAGATTGCGATCAGGTGGCAGGCGATCAAGGACTTCACGGACCGAGCCCTGACCAAGCGCCCAGAGTTCGTTCATGAACTCAAGTTCCACGTCGGTCAGAAGATTTGTTGTCTTTTTCTTTCGCATCGATCTCGGTGTCGCCATTATTTAGTATGCCTGACAGACAAGCATCCTTTCGCTGTTTCTCAAAGCTTAAACTTTCCAGAAGACGAAGACGCCCCAACCGATGGACAGGTAAAGAGGCGTCCATACAGGTTGGCCTACCAGCCCAAGCCAGGCAAGGAAGATATAGGTCGAGCCGAGCAGTGTTATGAACAACCGATCGCCCAACGTGGTTGTCAGACCAAGTACACCGCGACGTTCAAGGCCGTCGCGGAACTTGAACCCTTCCAATAGTCCAATTAATGCGATGGCCGCAAAGATACCCACGAATACCGCCAACGTCGCCGGGGTCCAGGCCATCCAGAAATCAGGCCAAAGAGGGGCGGTCCACGAGAATCCCTTTTCCTCTTGCTGGCCAACATTGCCCCATCCGGCTTGCTGGGCGAATGCCATCGAAGGCAGGAAGGGGAGGGTGAGAAGAAGTCTACGCATATCGAACCTCACACACGGCCCATCGCGAAACCGCGCGCGATGTAGTTGCGGACAAACCAGATGACAATGGCACCAGGGATAATGGTCAGTGTTCCGGCTGCTGCCAGCAGACCCAACTCATACCCCGCGCTGGAGGCGGTGCGGGTCATCACGGCGGCGATGGGCTTGGCCTCGACCGCGGTGAGAGTCTTGGCCAGCAACATCTCGACCCATGAAAACATGAAGCAGAAGAAGGCCGCGACGCCGACACCCGCTTTGATGTTGGGCAGGAAGATCGTCACGAAGAAGCGCGGAAAGGAATAGCCATCAACATAGGCAGTTTCATCCAGTTCCTTGGGAATGCCGCGCATGAAGCCTTCCAAAATCCACACCGCCAGAGGCACATTGAACAGCGTGTGTGCCAGCGCCACGGCCAGATAGGTGTCGAACAGGTGGATTGACGAATAGAGCTGGAAGAAGGGCAGCGCGAACACTGCCGCTGGCGCCATCCGGTTGGTCAGCAGCCAGAAGAATAACTGCTTGTCGCCCAGAAACCGATAGCGCGAGAACGCATAGGCCGCTGGCAGCGCTACACAGACCGACAGCACCGTGTTGATCGTCACGTAGATTATCGAGTTGATATAGCCCCAATACCACGTCGGATCGGTGAAGATGGTAATGTAGTTCTCCAGCGTGAAGGTCTGGGGGAACAGGGAAAAGCCCGACAGGATCTCGTTCGTGGTCTTGAAGGACATCGCCACCAGCCAATAGATCGGCAGCATCAGGAACGCTATATAGAGGATCGGGATAAGGGACCGCTTCTTCATTGCGCGTCATCCTTTGTCATCAGAGTGTAGAAGACCCAGCTGACCAGCAGCGTGATGGCGAAGTAGATCAGGCTCATCGCGGCCGCAGGGCCAAGGTCGAACTGTCCCAGCGCGATCTTCACAAGGTCGATCGACAGTAAGGTGGTTGAGTTGCCGGGACCGCCGCCGGTCAGAACGAAAGGCTCGGTATAGATGTTGAAACTGTCCATAAAGCGCAGCAGAACGGCGATGGTTAGTACAGTCTTCATCTTGGGCAGCTGGATATAGCGAAACACTGACCAGGGGCTGGCACCGTCTATCTTAGCGGCCTGATAATAGGCATCCGGGATCGACACGAGGCCCGCATAACACAGCAGCACAACCAATGAGGTCCAGTGCCAGACATCCATCACGATGACCGTGATCCAGGCCGACAAAGGTTGCTGCGTCATGTCATAGTTGATGCCCAGGACGTCATTCAGGAAGTAGCCCAGCAGGCCGATCTTGGGCAGAGTGAAGATATTCCACATCGAGCCGACCACATTCCACGGGATCAGCATCGGCAGGGCCATCAGGACCAGACAGACCGGCACCCAGAACCCTTTGCGTGGCATCGACAGGGCGACGATGATGCCCAAGGGCACCTCGATCAGCAGGATCAGGAAGGTAAAGAGAAACTGCCGACCGAGGGCCGCCTGAAACCGGTCGGAACGCAGGATCTGTTCGAACCAGCCCAGTCCTTCCCAGAAGAACTGATTGTTACCGAAGGTCTCCTGCACCGAATAGTTGACCACCGTCATCATCGGCACCAGCGCATTAAACGCGACCAGCGCCAGCACCGGCAGGACAAAGAACCATGCTTTTTGGTTTTCCGTTCTCATTGCGTCCGCTCCTCGGTTGCGATCCAGCCGTCGCGGTAGACGCGAGATTGTTCGGGTTTGAATTGCAGGTACACATGTGAGCCAGGGTTGGGCGCATTGTGTTCTGCTACAGCTTTCACCGGCGTATCACCGACCATGGCACTGACCACATAGTGTCGCCCGATATCTGCGACCTTGGTGACATGGGCAGGGATGCCGGTTTCGCCAAAGCTTATATATTCAGGCCGGATACCCAGATCGGTGCGGCCTCCGTCACCGTGGGTCTGGCCTTCCAGCATCACTTCATGGCCTTCGAACAGGGCCCGATCGCCCTTTGCTTCGCACGGCAGCACATTCATGCCGGGAGAGCCGATGAAATGGCCGACAAATGTGTGCTGTGGGCGTTCGAACAGTTCCACAGGGGTGCCGATCTGCACGACTTCGCCTTCCTGCATCACGACTACTTCGTCCGCGAAGGTCAGCGCCTCGGTCTGGTCGTGCGTGACGTAGATCATCGTGGCTTTGACGCGCTGGTGCAGCTCTTTCAGCTTGGACCGCAGTTTCCATTTCAGATGTGGGTCGATAACAGTCAACGGCTCATCGAACATCACCGCGTTCACGTCGTCGCGCACCAACCCACGACCCATCGAGATTTTCTGTTTGTTGTCCGGGCTCAGACCTGAGGCCCGGGTATTCAACATATCCGTAACGTCCAGCATTTCTGCAATCTCATCTACGCGACGTTCGATCGTTGCCGGGTCAACCCCCCGGTTCTTCAACGGGAAGGCCAGATTTTCGCCCACAGTCATCGTGTCGTAGATCACCGGGAACTGGAACACCTGCGCAATGTTGCGTTGATCTGGGGGCAAGGCAGTAACGTTCTGACCATCGAACAGAATTTGTCCCTCGGAAGGCGTCAGCAACCCCGAGATGATGTTCAGCAGCGTTGACTTGCCGCATCCTGATGGCCCCAGCAGCGCATAGGCGCCGCCATCGCGCCAGGTGACGTCGATTTCCTTCAGGGCGTAATCCTGTGGCCCCTTGGGATTGGGGAAATAGCTGTGTCGCAGGTTTGCAAGCTTGATTTGTGCCATGTCAGGCTATCCTTTTGCCGTCTTGGCCGAAATACCGGCAATGGGCCGGGTTCATGTAGAAGCTGTGGTCTTCGCCCACCTGATAGGGATGGACACCCGAGGCCAGGGACACCCACGCCTCATCCCCATGCTGGAAGTGCGCGCTGGAATCCGAGCCCGAAAGCTCGGTCACGATGACACGCCCGGTCAGCTCCACGTCGGCGTCGGAAGAGCGGAACGGGGTCACCCGGTGCGGACGCACGGCGACCAAGTAGTCACCATCGGCTATATCGGTGACTTTCCAGCCACCACCGCCGACCAATTGCGCCTGCGCATCAGACACGGTGATGCGCGCCACATTGATGGGCGGGTCAGAGAACACACGAGCTGCAGAGATGTTCTCGGGGTTGCGATAGATATCTGAGGTGGGGCCAAATTGGGTGACGCGCCCGTCCTCCATCAAGGCGGTGTTGCCGCCGAGCATCAACGCCTCTTCCGGTTCCGAGGTGGCATAGACGACCACGGCCCCGCGCCCGGCGAACAGGTCGGGCAGTTGTTCACGCAGTTCTTCACGCAGCTTGTAATCGAGGTTGGCCAGTGGTTCGTCAAGAAACACTGCGCGGCTTTCCTTTGCAATCGCGCGGGCCAGCGCGGTACGCTGCTGCTGGCCACCTGACAACTCATGCGGACGGCGCTGTAGCATTGGGCGCAACTGCAGCAAGTCGGCGGCCTCTTCGACGCGGCCTTCGATTTCGGATTTTGCCATCTCTGCCACGCGTAAGGGCGAGGCGATGTTGTCGAAAACGGTCATATGCGGGTAGTTCACGAAGAACTGGTGTACCAAACTGATCTGCCGCTTTTGCGTGTTCAGCTTGGTGACGTCCTGCCCGTCCATCAGAACTTTGCCCGAGGCGATCGGGTCCAGCCCTGCCATCATCTTGATCAGCGAGGTTTTGCCCGACCCCGTGGCGCCCAACAGCACATTGAAATGGCCAGTCTTGAGCGTCAGGTTCGTAGGCTTGATATGGATGACATTGCCAACCCGTTTGGTGGCGTCTTTAAGTTCGATCATGTCCGTGGGTTCCGGTCCTTCAGTGCGTCGCACTGGCCTTGGGGTGGGGATGCCGCACACGGCACCCCCGGTTTCGTTTGCTTACTGAGACTGCCAGCGCTGAACCAGTTCGTCATAGTTGACGGTCTGGCCCTGCGGCTTTTCGTTCTCAAGCTTGGCCTTGGGCGAGCCCGGCTTTTCCAACCAGAAGGCGGCATCCTGCGGCTCGTTCAGACGCGGGCCACAGCCACCGTAGACACCGGCGCTTTCGTCAGCGGCCTGCATCCGGGCCATAGTGATGTCCATCTCTTCTGCCAGACGGTCCATCGCCTCTTGCGGGGTGAAGGCGCCCGAGTTCACGTCACCGATCTGCTGCCACCAGATCTGGGCCAGCTTCGGATAGTCCGGCACGTTGATGCCGGTCGGTGACCATGCCACACGGTCGGGTGAGCGGTAGAACTCGACCAGACCACCCAGCTTGGGTGCGCGCTCGGTGAACGACTCGTGGTTGACCGAGCTGTCGCGGATGAAGGTTAGGCCCACATGGGATTTCTTCACGTCGACAGTCTTGGACGTCACGAATTGGGCATAGAGCCAAGCCGCCTGAGCACGATCCGCAGGCGTCGACTTCAGGAAGGTCCACGACCCCACGTCCTGATAACCAACCTTCTGGCCTTCTTCCCAATAGGGGCCGTGCGGGCTGGGCGCCATCCGCCACAGCGGCGTGCCTTCGTCATCCACGGTGTTGTTGCCTTCGGATTTCGGCTTCACCATGTCTGCGGTGAAGGCGGTGTACCAGAAGATCTGCTGAGCCACGTTGCCTTGGCTAAGCGCTGGCAACGACTGGTAGAAGTCATAAGACGCCGCACCCGGAGGCGCATAAGCCCGCAGCCATTCATCCCACTTGCGGATCGCATAGACCGCAGCCGGGCCGTTCGCAGCACCACCACGCGAAACGGATGCGCCAACAGGGTTACAAGTGCCCGCTTCCATGCGGATGCCCCATTCGTCGACGGGAACGCCGTTCGGTTCACCCACGTCACCGGCGCCGGCCATCGACAGCCAGGCGTCAGTCATGCGCCAGCCGAGGTCAGGCGCGCGCTTACCATAATCCATGTGGCCATAGATCGTGGTGCCATCGACTTCTTTTACGTCATTGGTGAAAAACTCGGCGATGTCTTCGTAGGCCGACCAGTTGACCGGAACGCCTAGATCATAGCCGTATTTCTCTTTGAACGCGGCCTTGTTGGCTTCGTCATCGAACCAGTCCTTGCGGAACCAATATAGGTTCGCAAACTGCTGGTCAGGCAATTGATACAGCTTGCCATCAGGGCCGGTGGTGAACTGAATGCCCATGAAGTCATCCAGATCCAGCGTTGGCGAGGTTGTCGCCGCCCAATCACCTTCCATCATATCGGTCAGCGGATAGGCCAACTGCAGGCGCGAATGTGTCCCGATCAGGTCGCTGTCGTTGACATAGCCATCATACAGGTTCCGTCCGGTTTGCAGCTGAGTCTGAACAGCCTGAACCACTTCACCTTCGCCGAGAATCTGGTGATTGACCTTGATCCCGGTTATTTCCTCGAACGCCTTGGTCAGAACTTCGGATTCATAGGAATGCGTCGGGATACCCTCGGACAGGACATTGATTTCCATTCCCGAGTACGGTTGTGCAGCATCGATGAACCACTTCATTTCGGACAACTGTTCGCCCTTCGACAAGGTCGATGGCTGGAATTCGTCGTCGATCCAACGTTGTGCTGCGGCTTCGTCGGCCCAAGCAGGACCATGCCCCGCAATGACGGCCGCTGCCGCCACGGCGGAAAGTAGATGTCTCCGCATCTGTCTCCTCCCAAAGATTATGTGATCCGGTGCAGACCGGATGGCAAACAGCATCGGTTATATTCGGCGCTGCTGTCAAACTAAAATTTTAGTAATAAGAGTTATCAAATTTAAGTATCTGATAAATAATAATAATCCCTGATTGCGGCGTGTTGGAAGTAGAAGATACGTTCAAACAAATGGTGTCCGTAGGTGCTGAAAGCATCGCGAAACACCCAATTCTGAAGTGAGCTTAGCGCTTGCTGTTCCAATGCAAATTGGGTGGAACCCAACGCTGAACCAACCATAGCAGCGCTATACCGGATGCACCGGAAAGGCGTGGAAATGAAACTGCATCTTGGCGATGAGCCGCCCCAGATTGATCAAATACCTGTTCACAGTGTCATCAAAGTGCGTCAGTGGCTGGTGATGATCGTCGATGGCTAACGTTTTCTAAGATTGCAGAAGAAAAAGGCACCTCCAAACGCCGGGTGCGGCATCGTCGACGCCGTCATTGTCAGTCATCACAAACGCCTCGCTTAAAGGCAGGATGGCCAGACCTTCGATCTTGTTCAGAACTACCTCTCGTCGAGGCCAAGTCGGGCAGCATGTCGAGGATCTCTTGCTTGCTGACAACGGGCAGGGGACCGTCCAGCGGGGCCGAAGTTAATTCCGACAGCGGGATGCGGCAAATCTTCCTGGTCACTGTACTGTGATCGTGCTGGTAGTCGCGCTTGATCAAATAGACTTAATCGTCAACCTGCGCGTAGCTCAGCTCTTGCTCAGTCATACAAAGGTGGATAACACCTTTCGGTTTCTTGGAGTTGAGCTCGAGGAAGCCTTAGCCGTAGTGGAGGCAATTGAAATCTGACGCCTCTGGGTCGCCTTTACAGACGGCCCAAACCTGCCATTGAACGCAGCACTCTCGTTACAGTGCGGAATTTCATAAAGCTGACATAGGTCAAACGTTTGATTGAATCGTCAATGGAAAAGCTCATTGAGCAGTTGGGTAGTTTGACAGCGACAGTTAGGACTTGGTTTGAATTCTGCTCACCTGTAGCGAGGCGAGATCGGATTAGGCGGTAAGCCGCCTCGAAAAAGGCCTGAAAAGCATAATAGTAAATGATTGTGCTGCTGCCTCCGTTGAGCGAATAAGTATCATCTGGTACTATGCCCCATTGTTTTATTTTTTTTGACCGCAGCTGCGCGGGTGAAGTGAAGCTGATTTTCGAAGGTGTATGTCATTTCAAATGCACCGGGCCATCTGTGGATTTTGAGTATCAGAGACTTCTTCAGTCCTGCCGCGGCGGCGAAAGCTGACGGAGGACAATATGACTCATGACCTTGGCCGCGTTGTGCCTGTATCCCAGATCGTAACGGATGCATCCCCCCTCAATCTTGTGCTTGATCCAAGCCCGATCGGCAGTCCGCGGTTTGCAATGCTGCATTTCGACAATGTCTCGCTCTCTGGCGGCGCCCGGCTCGAGGTGAACCTTGGCTATACGACGGATGTATTCTCGTCCGGCGCGCCCAGCGATTTCTGGACACGCCCTGCCGATGCGGCGACGGCTCCGATCGAAATCAGGATCGTCGGTGGCAGCGGTTCGGCGCGCCTGTTGGAATACGGCAGCGGCGAACCGACCCAAACAGCCAATCCGCCGGGAACCTTCACCGGCAGCCTGTCGAACCCCGATCCGTTTCTACACACAAATCCCTACGATGAACCGATCTATGAGACGCGGCTGATGTGCACGCCCGGGTTCGCCTGGCAGAATGCCGACTGCGCACCGCCTGCGGGCATTTCCCCAGCCATCAAAGCGCAGGTCGAGAACGCCAGCGGCATCATTTTCTTGGTGCACGCTGGGCATGTCAGCAGTTGCTCGGGCACGTTGATCGTCGGCGATCTTTTTCTGACCTCGCGCCATTGCCTGACCGACGCCAGCGGCGAGGACGTTCGTAGCGCATCGGTGACTTTCGATTATGCGCCCAATTGCGACGGCTCGCGTCCAGGCGGCCATGCTCCGCGTTTCTTCAAGGTTATCGAAGAGGTGGCGTCCGGCACCGCACCGGGCCCTTCGACGGTCAACTCCGATTGGGTCGTCGTACGGCTCGACGCTGCACCCGGCAGCTTACCCGCGCCAATCCCCATCAGGACCAGCAACCTGATGGCCGGCGAAACGCTGTTGTCGATGCACCACCCAGGCGGCTCGGTGAAGAAAACACAGTCGGTTGTCTATGATGGCGACACCTCGACCATCAACGGGTTCGATTTCGCCGGCGGCAGTTCGGGCTCGGGTCTGTTCGACGCCGCCGGGCAACTTGTCGGCGGGCCGCTCAGCCAGGGGCCTATACCGGGTCCGTGCAATGTGAGGTTTACACCGGTCGCGGGCATTATCAATACACTCGAGAACCCGTCGCCGCCTCCGAACCCGCTCGATGTCATGCTGGTCTTCGACAAATCCGGCAGCATGAACAGCAACGCGCCGCCAGCAGGCCGCTCGAAACTGGAAGAGGCACAGGATGCGGCCAGCCTCTTTGTGCAATTGGTGCAAAACGGCGGTGGTAACCGGCTTGGACTGGTGACTTTTAACCATAGCCCTAACCTGGAACTCGGCCCCACAGCGACGGCCGCTGCCAAGAACACACTCGTCGGCAACACTCCACCGTTTGACGAGGGGCTGGTCGGAGACATCGCCGCAGGCGGCAACACCTCGATCGGTGGTGGCCTCAGCGAAGCGCTGTCGGCGATGTCCGGCACCAGCAACGATAGGACGATCCTGCTGCTGTCCGACGGTTTGCAGAACACCGATCCAATGGTCGAGGCGGTTGAGGGCAGTTTGGGAGACACCCGCCTGTGCATCATCGGGTTCGGCTCCGATGCACAGATTGACGGCTCGCTTCTGGGTCGTTTGGCCGCCGAACATGGCGGACAATTCACCCGGGCTGTCGACGGTCTGGCGCTACGCAAATTCTTCGGCGTCTGCTTCGGCGACATCTTCCAGAGCGGTGCTCTGAACGACCCCGAACACGTGTTGCGTGCCAGTCAGACCGTTTCCACGCCGCACACTTTCAAAGTCTGCGGCGAAGAGGAAATCACCGTGGCCATCGGCTGGGACGAGGTTTCGACGCCGCTGCGGCTGCACGTGAAAACACCAAAAGGCAAGTCCGTCGGTGGCAAAGGCTTCACCGAAGTGCGAGGTCGCACCTGGGCATTCATCCGCATTCCGCTGCCGTTCCGTGGCGAACGCGACGGTACCTGGAGCTTCACCGTAGACCGGGTGCCAACCGGGGGCGAATTCCCGCCGCCACCAACCGACGTCCAGTATTTCTCGCTGGTCGTGTGCGAAGGTGGGCCAAAGATGCGCTACCTTGGAAACCAGCAGCGCATTTATACCGGCGACCGGATCGATCCGCTGGTCGGTTTGCACTACCCGAACGGAACCGTGCCCCACGGGACAACTGTGCACGTGACGGCGACCTCTCCCACCCGCTCGCTTGGGGCCTTGGTCCAAGAGCGCGGCATCTCCAAACCGGTCATCACCGGTGACGCGCTCGGTGGATTCCGCGCAACGTTGCAAACCATCGAACGCGAGGAAGGCGCACTGCCGGTTGTTGCCGACAGCATGACATTCGCACTCCACGACGATGGGGCACATGACGATGGTGCCATGGCCCCGGACGGCGTCTTCAACTTGCCGCTGAAGGACTTTTCGGTTGTCGAAGGCACCTATGATTTCCGCGCGACGGCCCGCTATGGCGACGATTGCCAGTCCACCCGCGAGGTCATGTGGTCGGTCCATGTCGAGATAGGCATCGACCCCGAGAAGACCGATGTAGTGATTGAAGGTTCCGATGGCAAAGGCACGCTGGTCCTGACGCCGCGTGACAAATACGGCAATCCCCTCGGACCCGGACGTCCGGGCAGTTTCGAGGTTCACCCCATTCCGGGTGTCTCGATCGACGGGCGCGTCAAGGACAGGGGCAACGGCAGCTATGGTGTCGACATCTCTTGGGACGCAGACATCGATCGCCCCGGCATCGTGGTGCAGCAACCCGACCGGGCCCCTGGCGTCTATCAGCCGCCCGCAGGTGCGGTGCCTTGCGACGACAATGAAGACAAGGATTGCTTCGACAAGGCCGAGAAACTGCTGGATTGCATCGGCTTGCCCGACTCCGATGTACGCAAGATCCGCATCAAAAGCGTCTGCGTCGAGTTCTTGATCGACAATGACAAAGAGTGCTAGGTCTAGCGCCTAAAGGTCAATCTCCGAAGCAGAGTAACATCCGCATGATCCGGGGTGCTTGGCGAGGCAAGGTGGGCCCATTGCTGCCGTTTGACCCTGGTCACCTTCTCGCGGTGCGGACCGTCAAAGCTGTCGTTCGCTGCAATCGCGAAGCTGGAAAGTAGACGATGGTCTGGGGAACGGCTCTGAGCGGAGATGTAACTTTAACGGACGATGTTGCAGCTTAACCCAACAGACCTGCCATCTATGGATTGTGGTTTCGTCAGGACCCAAGGGCGGGTGCTGATTTGGATGGCCTTTGTGTACTTCGAAGATCTCACGTGCAAACTATCATCCCAGCTCGAACATCTGATCAGTCGGACTTGGCGATCTCCAATGCTTGTTCCCTTAGCCAATTGATCGCTGGATTGAAGCGGCTGCGCTCGTGGCGGACAAGAAAATAAGGGAAGCCACAACTCGGCCGAAACGGAGCTGAACAAAGAGAGGTCAATTTCTGGACTTGCTTTGCCAGCCGCTTGGGGACAGCTGCAACTGCATCCGTCTGTCCTACCAAAAAAGGTAATGTGGTGAAGTAAGGCTGCTGGAACACAGCATTCGAACCATCTCCCTTTTCTCTCATGATCGTATCGGGTTTCAGACCCGAAGTGCCCGGAAAACTGAACTCGATTAACCGGTAAGCTGAAACGTCTTGCGGAGTAAGTGCCCGTTTTGATGACGCATGTTCTTCAAGCGGATGGCCTTGTCGGAACAGGATTTCGTAGGTTTCATCAAATAGCTTCTGAACAAGTAAATCGTTCCTGGCATCCAAATCCGCGTATAGCAGCAGATCAATTGCTCCTTTTTCCAAATCGGTAAAGCTTCGCGGCACCAGTGGCGAGACATCGAACCTTATTGCTGGTGCGGTAACGGCAAAGACCTCCATCATGGGTCCCAGGACAGCCGCAACGCCGTAATCTGTCGAAGCGATGCGGTAGCAATAGTTGGACTGTGCTGGATCAAAGGCGGAAGGCTGGAAGACGTCAGCTATCGCTGACAGGGCAGCATCGACCGGTTCATTCAAGCCCAGAGCATGATCCGTTAATTGGTATCCGGACTGCGTTCGGATCAGCACCGGATCTCCAATAAGGTCGCGTACCCGGGCGAGTATTCGACTGGCGGCGGGCTGGCTGATCCCCAGATGTATTGCCGTGCGTGTCACGCTGCTTGTGCGAAGCAGGAGCTGTAGGAACCGTAGAGTCCTAACATCCAGAGAAGTTAAAATGTCATTCATTTTTTGCATGCTCATCATGCTATTTGCGTCATCCCAATTATGCCCTTCGCGAGTTAACTGACAAGTGAAGCCTAACCGGGCGCCCCCCAAGATCGGGGCGCTCGATCCAAGATCGTTTGGTTGTCGAGACCATCAAACTGTATACGAAAGGGCAGCAGCAGTGATTACACGACGCATGTTCAACTCAATCGCGATTGCAACATCCTTGAGCGGAGCTTTCGCCGCCCGCGCTAGTACAGCGGAGGCATCCGGTGACCTAGAGCAATCGGCATTTGGCTCTTATGATGTTGAAACGGTGTCCTTTGACAGCTCTGGGGAAACCCTTGTTGGAAAGTTGTTGAGACCTGCTTCGGAAGGACTTCACCCGGCAGTTGTGATCATCGGCCCTGTTGCATTCGTCAAGGAACAGTCACCGGTGCAATATGCAACCCGCTTGGCATCGCGCGGGCTGGCCGTTCTGATATTCGATCCACGCTATCACGGAGAAAGCTCGGGCACACCCCGACGCTACGAGTCTGGTGAAGCCAAGGTTGAAGACTGCCAAGCCGCCCTCGGTTTTCTCGCAAACCAAGAAGGCATCGACGCAAACCGGCTTCATCTTCTCGGGATCTGTCAGGGTGTCAACTGGGCGATTGAAACAGCGGTGACAGACGGTCGCGTGGCCTCTCTCGGGGTTGTCGCGGGCCACTATCTAACTGAGGAAACCGCCAGAATGTACCTTGGCAGTGATGCCGAGGTTGAAGCACGCATGGATCGCGCGGCCAAAGCAGCCACCGAATTCGAAAAAACGGGGGAAGCAAGCTACATCCCAATCGTCGGCTCTGAGGATGCCCTTCTGACCGCAACAGCCATCGCAGACTGGTACCTACCATGGGATAACAGGGCCCCTTGGCTGACTTTCAAAGGGGGTTGGGAAAACCGCATCACCGCGATGAGCGAAGCTGGCATTTGGGGCTGGCGGATCGACGAAACAGCCCCTCAACTGAGCCTGCCTGTATTGATGATCCATGGCGACAGAGCGGCAAGCGGTCAGGTCATTCCCCGCCGCATTTTTGAAGAAATCGCGTCAGAAAAGAAGACGCTGTATTGGATCGACGACGCCAACCAGCTTCAGTTTTACGAAGACCCGTTGATCATTGATGCCGCCGTCAATGCTCTGGCTCCGCACTTTCTTGCCTCCAATCGAACCCTTTGATGCAAACCGCTCGGTTCATTGACGCCGCCCCGGAACAATCATTGCCGGAAAAACGGGCGGCAACATCAAGGCACAGATACACCGGAGAAATATTTGAGATGAGAGTTCTTTCGCTATTGTTCACTTGCACCACGTCCTTACCTGTTGTCGCCGAACAGGAGCTGCCGCCCTTTACCGAAGCCGTTTTGCCGATGGGAAATGATGTCTATACCGTATCGATTGGACCGGGTGGGCCAGATGAAGAGTTCAGCTCAGACGCCACTAACGGCGGGCTCTACAAGCTCACTCCTGATGGCGCGACCGAAGAAATCAAACTCTCGGATGGGCAAGGTCTTCGTAACCCAACAGGAATGGTGCGTTCCGGCAACCAGATTGTCATTGTGGATGGCAATGAGGTCATTTCTACCGCTTCGGATGGCACGGTAAACTGGCGTCAGGCTCTCGATGACGATGGTGTTTTTCTCTACGATATCGAAGCCCTCGACGACGACACCCTTCTTGTGAGTGATTTTGGGCGCGGCGCATTCCTATCGGTCGCAGCCCAAACCGGACAATTTCAACCTCACCTCGGCGATTTGCGCATCAGTGGTCTCGCCCGCTTTGCAATCGTAGAGACAGGTATTTACGCTGTGTCCTGGGGCAGCGACGACGCCTGGGACAGCGCTTTGTATTGGGTTCCGCATTCAGGCAACGGAGATACTGCTGTAGCTGTTTCAACCGGCTTTGGTAACTTGGAATCCGTTGAAGTCGTGAACGGCACAGTTGTTGTCGGGGGTTACCGGGGTCACGAGAAGTACCCGAATGCGAGGCTCTTGCGCGTTGAAACTGATGGGTCCGTAGATCCTCTGAGCGTCGGGTCTCATTCGCGTGGGATTTCCGATATACTCTTCGATGGGTGGTCGATTTGGCTGACCTATTTCTATGACGCATCCTATGCGGAGTTGCCGTCTCAGGCGATACAGAACTTTGACTAAAAGACGCGCGTACTCTCGCTTCTGTGGCGTGGGGCTTCCGCCTGTACCATATGCTCCGAGAGCTATTTTACGGCCCTAGTCCCGGTTCTCAGAAGGCATATTCAGTCGCTGTCTTCAGTGAAATCCTCAGGCTTTAGTACCATGATTTCAAGGTATCTAGCGTTCGAAATTGGATCAATCCGATTGGCCTCTTCGCTAACGAATTCCACCCAAGCAGTTGTGTGATCATTAGTTTCGTGGCCCCTTAACTTCAGCAAGTCTTGGGCCAATTGGCGCAATATCCTCGCATCTTCGAGGTCGCGGGCATGGCCAAGCAGCATGCTGCGTTTCGCTTTCTCAAATTTTTTGTTCCTAACACGGAGCGCTTCAAGCCTTGCCGACTCGGCTTCTTTCGTTCTTCGCTCATGGTCTTGTTTGCGTTCAATTAACCACTCATGCTGGCGCTCGGCATGTTCCCGGTGAATGGTCTCGGCCAATACAACCAATTCGATTGCAAGCTCGGTAAGACGCGTTTCAAGTTTGACGTCCGGCTCATCCGCCCAAGATAACCGGACATCTTACCCACGAAAGTGGTTTGGAACGATCAGAGTTATTAGTTCTTTAGCTGGCCTGTGGCCACCGGGGTTCCGATAGTAGTTGCTCTGCCTCAAATCCGCCGTCGCGAGAAGCTAAAGTGGTACATGCCGTTGATGAATGGAAATTGAGATTTCGATGGTCTCTTCTCCCTTAATTCTCGGTTCGCCACCGCATTTTGCGACGCCCAGGAAAGCCGCAGCAAGCCCCTATCTCGCCAAAGATCTAACCACGCTGACGGCCCGTTGCAGACATTCGACGTATATCCGAAGTTCTGCGCTAAGAGCGCTCAGCAGAAATTTGAGTGGGCACGAGTTCTAAACCCGTTTGGCATTCATGCAGACAGATGGAGGTTATTTGAATAATTCTATCATTCCACCGGATCCAAGTAGGGAGCTGCCGCTGGCCGGTTTTTTCAGAGCATGCATGTGATCAAATTGCATCATACAAAAGACCAGTCAGAAATTCGTTAATATATCGTTAATCGGAACATCAAAAAGCCATCTTTTTTTTGCTGCTAACAAATACGCGGAGGTTTTCGCGCAAAAAAGTTGCGGTGGTTTCCAGACCACTCTTAAGGGGTGAACAAGATGTTACGAGTAAGCGGTTTGAACCGCAAAGCGCGCCGTCGTACAGCGGCACTTTCCAAAGCGCAGACGAGCAAATACCATCAAGGAAAATCCGCTGCATATCGCGCTTTCGCTGCTCCAGTTGCTGCCGGTGCGATAGGTTTGGGTGCATCGATTGGAGTGGCAACTCCTTCGATCGCGCAAACGGTTGTTCCTCCATCAAACGGTCCGTGCAGTGTTGCGGGTGACCTCGCCACCTGTACGGGAGATGTTTCAACGGGTGTTCAGGCAAACGGGCCAGCAATCGAAACGCTCAATATCAATAACGTGACTGCTCCGGGAATTGCACCGGGCGGTGGAACAGACGGAGTGGCTTTCAGCACACCAACAGGTAACGTAACCCTTAACATCCAGACGAATGGAACTGACGGCATTGTCACGACGGGGAACGGCGCGGATGGGATTGTTGTGGATGCGGACGGCGACGGGGATGTTTCGATCACATCGACGGGCGAAATTGCAACCGACGGACGTCGATCCTTTGGCATTCGATCCGATCTTGAGGGTGACGGTGCCATTTCGGTTAACTCGACCGGCAATATCACGACATCTGGACGCAGCAGAAGCGCCGGTATCGGCGCTACGCAACAAGGTGGTGATGGCGATGTGTCAGTGGCTTCAGCGGGTCGTATAAGCACATCGGGCAGCCGTTCAGACGGAATCTACGCCAATCAGGACGGTGGAGACGGCACGGTATCGGTCAACTCAGCGGGCGATATCAGCACAATTCGAAATCGATCAACAGGCATCACCGCTCTTCAGAGTGGCGGCGAAGGGGATGTCTCGGTGGTGTCGAATGGCAATATCTCAACGGCTGGAAACAACTCTGGCGGTATACTTGGACAGCAAAGCGATGACGATGGCGATGTCGCGATCCAATCAACCGGAAACATCACAACAGAAGGAAACAACGCGAACGCCGTCTTGGCGCGTCAAAATGGCGGCGATGGGGATATCACAGTTGAATCCGAGGGCAACCTCTCGACTTCTGGAAATAACGCCCGCGGGATCTTTGCACGGCAAGACGACGGTGATGGCGATATCACGATCCGCTCGACCGGAAATATCACAACAGCTGGCAACAACGCTGATGGCATCTTTGCCCGCCAAAGGGGTGGAGACGGAGATATCAACGTCACTTCGTCGGGCAATATTTCGTCCGCAAGGAACGGCATCCGCGCGCTTCTGACCAATGATGGCGACATTACAATTTCGAACCGGGGCGATGTCAGCGGCGCAGCAGCGGGCGACGGTATCAACGCCACGGTGAATGGCGCTGGTGATGTCGTCGTCGACAGCATCGGGGATATTACTGGCAGAGAATACGGGATTTACGGCGTAGCAAATGGAACAGGCAACGTAACGGTCAATTCTAACGGCAACATTTCTGCTGAAGAAGAACATGCGATCTTTGCTGACGCGGAGGACGGGAATGTGACCGTCAATGTGACGGGCGACGTCCAATCCCTCGATAGCGATGCAATTGATGTGGAAACCGGCAGCCCCGGAGGTGTGATTGACGTCACTGTGGTGGGCAATATCACTGGCGATGCGATCGGCATTGACGCTGATGCCGAGGACTCCGGTGATATCAACATTCAGGTCACAGGTGATATCCGCGCCGGTTCGGATGACGGTATCGAAGCCGAAGTTGATGGTGACGGCGACATCTCGATCACGATGAACGGTGATATCGAAGCAAGCGAACACGGGATCCGCAGCTTTGTTGCTGGCGACGGAAACATCTCGGTTGAAGCGTCGGGTGAAATTGCGGCGGAAAATATTGATGGCATTAACGCTGAAATAGACGGAAACGGCGATGTTACTATTTCGGCATCCGGTACCATCGATGCCGAAGTTGACGGAATCTTCGCCCACGTGACCGAGAACGGCAACATAAGCATTACAAACGCTGCATCCATAACCGCCAGAAACGACGAGGGAATTGACGCCGAAATCTTCGGAGATGGCGATGTCTTCATTAGAAACTCGGGGCGGATAACCTCTCGCGAAGACGATGCGATCGAAGTGGATGTCGAGGGAAGCGGCGATGTCAGCATTGTGAACTCTGCCCAGCTCACCGCCGATTCCGACGCGATCGATATCGAACTAAACGGTGACGGCGATGCCCGTGTGACCAACAGCGGGGCGTTGCGTTCGCTGGACAATAACGGGATCGAAGTGGACGTGGACGGAGCCGGTTCAATCACCATTGTGAACACCGGAAATATTGATGCGTTCGAATACGGTATCGAGATCGAAGATCGCGACAACAACGCCGCTGCAATAATCACAAACTCCGCCCGCATCACCGGTCGAGAAGGCTTTTCCATCGTATATGGCGGCGATGGGAACGACACGTTGAATCTCGAGCCCGGCTCGATTCTGAACGGATCGGTCGATTTCGGCAATGGCAACGATGGCATGGGGGGCACGAACCCGAATGACATTGACACGTTGAACTTTGCGCGCGGGATGAATTCGGTTGTAAATTTTGCTGATGCATCGGGTGACGATAATGACCTCGCATCCGCCCCCGAAGTCGTCAATTTTGAAGGGGCCGGCGTTGTGGCCAACAATGGCCTCACTGCGGTTTCGGTGGATACGACGGGATTCGCGGCCCAAGGTACCTTTATCAGCGATCTCACCGACGCGGTGTTCAATACGATTGACACCGCCAGCCCCTATGCGTCCGGCTCGTCTGGTGGCCAGGTTAGCAGAAACCTGGGTCCTTTCGGGTATGTTGAACAGGATAACGGCCCATATGTCTGGGGTTCAGCCTTCGGAGGAGATCGCGATGTTGAAGAAGACGGTTCAAATCTTGGATTCAGCCATCGTATGTACGGTTTCGTAGTTGGTGCCGAGACGAATGAATTCATCGATAACAGCGATTTTGGTGTTCTTGTCGGATATGACGACAGCCATGTCTCGCTGGATCAAGACGCAGGAGATACCGATATCACGTCATATTTTGGGGGCGTCTACCTCGAAAGGGACTACGGACGATACAGCCTCAACGCAGCGCTTCTTGCTGGCGTAACCGACAATGAAGCGACCCGAAACGTTGATGGCGGCGAAGCGAAAGGCGATTTTGACGGCACGTTCGTTTCGCCATCGCTCTCGATCTCGGCACCCATCAACGCCTTGCCAATTCCTGCCTTCTTCAGTGCACGCGCAAGCTATGTCTTTCTGAAACTTGATGAATATTCCGAAACAGGAACCGCGTATCCGCTGACTGTCGAAGATCGGAACGTTTCGCTGTTCAACACGCGGGCTCAATTGAACTTGCCCCGCCTCTACGAGGCCGCAAATGGATCGAGTACCTACCTGAACTGGGCCGTTGGAGTAGATGCAACTTTTGATGCAGGATCCGACGATGTGGACGCAATCGTAGCAGCGACACCCTTTTCTTTCGTAGCTTCAACAGAAGATGCAGCTGCAGGGTTTCTTGGCTTTACGCTTGAACATACCTCTGCAGATGGAAACCGATCGATAGGCTTCAGCGGCGAGTTTCAATCAACCTTTGGTGGTGGATCCAGTGTTGTCGGAGAACTCACGGCTTCCATAAGGTTCTAAACCAACGAATTGCCGTATTGTTTGGTCAAATGTTGGTTCTTAACAGCCTCTTCAAACTGACTGCCTTAACATGGGAGCGTCTGTTTAGTTTCGTCACGCACGTCCAAGCCATCTACGCCTACGAAATCACAGGGGCTTTTTTGTATTTTCGAATCTAGCCGTAGGCGTCGACCGCGAAAGTCGGATTTCGCCTCCGCTACCGGATAGGTTTGCAACCGCAGAGAATGTCAGCTTCCCGCCCATTTTAATGTTAACAACTGGACTTTAGGCTGTTCGCAAGCGGTACTAACGACGGTCAAGACTCGCCCGAGGTGCCCGGGCTCCGCTCTGTTCAGGGCGCGTACTTAGCCTGTGCCCATAGAGTGGAGAATAAAATGTCAAATGCATCCAACCTGGAAATAAAATCACCACCTGCCAAAAAGCCCGGAGCAGCCGACGCGTCAACAAAGTCTACAGATACTGCTGTCCCTTAAGGCCGGTGCAACGATTGTGCAGATTCAAAACGTCTTTGGCTGGCAGCCGCATTCTGCGCTCGCAGCGATTTCGATGATGCGCAAGGCGGGACATACCGTTGAGCGATCAGGGTCTGAAAAAAGTACTGTCTATCGGATTGTGAAGGAGGCGTCAGTATTACGGATGCAAGCTTCAAATTTTGCGACCTTACGCACGTACTCGCTGACATCGAAAATCTGGACCGCTCTAGCTGCCTTGATCAGTGGCAGAAAATGTTCGGTCGGCCGCCGCCGAAGTAACTGTCCCCGCAGTTCATGAAGCCGGTGTTGATTTGGGAACACAGATACAAGAACTAGGCGGGTTGTCTGTAAAGACAGAACTCCGACTGTAACAAATCGCGTTGGGAAAAGCGCTGCCACCTAGTCTGAAACCAGGATCACATCTGGTGCGGGAGTGGAACGGACGCACCTATCAGATTGAAGTAATCGCGGGCGGATTCTTCTTGGACGGCAAAACGTGGCGCTCCCTGTCGGCCATCGCAAAGCACACCACCGGACCGCACTGGTCAGGCCCGCGCTTCTTCGGGGATCAGTAATGCGACGTATCCGCTGCGCCATCTACACTCGAAAAAGTTCGGAGGAGAGGCTAGTGCAGGATTTCAATTCGCTGGATACCCAGCGGGAAGCCTGCGAAGCATACATTGCGAGCCAGAAACACGAGGGCTGGGAATTGTTGCCGGATCATTATGATGATGGCGGTATCTCGGGCGGTCATCTTGACCGCCCTGCTCTGCAGCGGTTGATGCAGGCTGTAGATGATAATCACGTAGATCAGATTGTTGTTTGCAAGGTCGACCGGTTGACACGATCGCTGACTCACTTGGCAAAGCTGATCGACCATCTCGACGCAGCCGACGTATCGTTTGTGTCCGTTACCCAGTCCTTTATTATGTCCACAGCATGGGGCGCCTTACACTCAACGTGTTGCTCGGTTTCGCTCAGTTGAACGTGAAATTACCTGTGAACTTATCAGGGACAAAATAGCGGCCTCTAAACACAAGGGCCTACGGATGGGCGGGAATGTTCCGTTTGGATATCAGGCGGACAGCCTGACGCTTAGAGTCGACGAAGAGGAATAGGCAACAAATAGGGCGCTCCACGATCTCTATCTGGAGCATCAGACCATTTTTTATTTCAAAGAGCGGGCGGAGGCACTGGAGCTCCGGTGCCGGCGCCCGGAACGCCCGGGTGGGCGCGCGACGGGCGGGACTTTCTTCGTATCCATCATCATCTCAGCAACCCTATCTATGCTGGCCGCATACGACACAAGGGTCAGGTTTATGGTGGGCAGCACCCCGCTATCACTGACCCGGCGGTATAGCAGCTGGTGCAGCAGTGGTTGATAGATGGCGCGGCAAGGGAGCGTGGATTAAAGCAGAAGGCCAAGCGATCAGTGCTGGCCGGGAAGCTCTTTGATGAGACCGGAGATCGGCTGACACCTAGCCATAGCCGCAAAAACGGCAAGCGTTTGCGTTACCACATCTCTAGAAGTCTGTTGACCGATCGAATTCAGAAGCATCCGGATGCCTGGCGGCTGTCGGCAGAGCAGCTCGAAAACCTTCTGGTCGAAGTGGTCAGACAACACCTGAACCGACCGAACGCTGTGACTTCAATGGTACGGAATATGTCGGCAGCCGAAAGTGCTTCGGCAACAGAGTTTCTCAGAGATTGCCAGTCTGCCAGGAACTGCCTTGGCATGATTGCGCGGGCGGAGCTGCGACAGGGCTCTCTGAGGGTGCAACTGGATATCCAGGCGCGGGCCCAGATGATTGGTTGCAGGGTCGACCAGGTCGATGCCGGGGAACTAGCGATCGAAGCGCCATTCCGGATGCGCCGCAGAGGCTTGGAACTGAAATTGCACTTAGGCGATCAGCCTCCTGAAATCGATCAAACACTTATCCGCAACGTCGTTAAGGCGCGCCGGTGGTTGGCGATGATCATTGATGGCAGAACTTTCTCAGAAATCGTTCAACAAGAAGGCACCTCCAAACGCCGGGTGCAGGATGTGGTCGATCTGGCCATGCTGGTGCCTGATGCTCTGGATGCCATCGATTCAGGCGAACAAATTGATGGCCTGACAATGGACTACCTGATCAGGTCGGGTTTCCCGGCGATCTGGTCAGATCAACACAAGCGCTTCTCTGCCCTCTGATCTGCCGCCTCTCCGAAACACACCAAACTCGTACCGTCGGAATCGCGACCTGGGACTGTGGTCGGAAATCGACTACTGTTGCGCACACGCTCGGATCTCAGTTGAAGTTGCTGGATCTTAAGCCGCTGAAAACACGCTTTAATCGGCGTGCAACTTCTCGGTATGTGATTTACGGGAAAATCATGGCTGGGGTGGTAGGATTCGAACCTACGATACACGGTACCAAAATGTAAGAATACATGACACTGTGCTAGTTTTAGTTGCAAAATATCACTTTAAGTTCAGTATCTTACAGGGGATCAATTGACCAGTGTGCGTTTTTGCTAACATTTGCGTTGTAGGTGTAAATATTCTATTTCCTTCAACATCAGCGCTCTTCTTCAAGCATCAAGTACTGTGGGAAATTACCACAGTAAAAAATTGATTCGCGGTCGAGCTGTTCGTTGATTTCTCAGTTTGCATTTTGGCCGGTTTTTCTGCCGATGTCGCGGAACCTTGGTGGGATTGGGGCTTTGACTTTGAAAATACTCGAATTCGATATTTGAACTGGGTGGGAACGGCGCTTTGCGCATCGATCCATGAGTGAATTTACCAAGTCGCCGTGATCCGCTCGCCTTTCTGCTCGCGCCATGGGTGTATGGTATTGCGGAGCACAACCCTATGATCCATAACGACTTACAGCAAACGAGCCTTGTTGGACTAAAACATGAACCCAAGTACTAAAATTGCAGAAGTTGAGGTAAAAGGCCTTCATCGCCAGCTCGACTTCAAAATTAACTTTAATGAAAACTTAAACGTCATCTACGGAAAAAATGGCCGTGGAAAGACCACACTCCTGCACATTTTGGCGAACCTTTGCGAGTTGGACCTAAAGCGTTTCTCGTGGCTTTCCTATCAAAGGATCGCCGTAACAAACTTTGGTGGAGATACAATTGTGCTCGAACCTCATCGTGAAAGCGATGTGCCCGAAATTTACTTTAACGGCTCGAAACTCAGTAGCACAGAAGAGTTTGATGGGCTCCCGAACACCGAGGAATTGGATGCGTTGCGCTCTGCACTGGGTGGTCAGGCCACGTACCTTCCAGCATTCAGATCAGTGTTAGAGAGGTCAACGAGAAGTGCTCCATATTGGCGCAGCGAACACCGGGAAGACAGTGACTTCGAGGAACTAATGAGATCAGAGGAGATTCTTCTAAGAAGAACCGCCGATCCTAATATGTCATCCCGCGCTATCAATCGTGAAGAAGCTGCCAGTATCGCTGACAAAACGGTGCGTTGTCGTCGTTGGTTTGGGAAATTTACTCCGATAATACGATATCCCTCTATTGCTGATGTGGAAATGGGACTCGGCGAGGAATGGCGAACCGCTGAGATACAAGTAACGAAGCGGGAGCAAACGCTATTTGAAGATACATTTTTACGGATTTTCCGAACAATAACGGGCGTTGAGCCTGTAGCAGCCACATTAAGTCGCGAGGAAATTCTACAAGAGATCATTTCGCTTCTAGAAGTACCCGAAACATTTGGCGAAGAACAAATGGGGCCTAGAGCGTACGATCACATCCTTAGTGTCGCACAGAAGATTGACCAGACAGAAAGTGGTACTGACTTTAATTCTTTGTTTGAAATCTACAGAGAAGCACTGGCCTCACGCAACGAACAAAGGCGCCAAAAATTTCAGAGATTAGTGGACTTTCAAAAATCCGCGAACCTATTTCTGGATGACAAAAAAATAAAATTCGCGTCAACTGGTTCTCGCCCTCCCTACAGGCGTCGTGTCGTGTCAATTGTTTCGGGCAATGGCCACTCTTACGATTTGACAGCTTTATCATCCGGAGAAAGACAAATCCTGACAATGCTCTATTCGGCGAGCCGTACACGGTTCCGTGGCGGTGCATTCCTCGTCGACGAGCCTGAGCTGTCACTGCATATTGATTGGCAAAGAAAAATTCTTTCGCAGATTCAAGGGCAAGAGCCAGATCGGCAGATTATTGTGTGTACTCACTCGCCAGAAGTTGGGGCGGATCACATGGAGGTCACGCAAGACTTTGAACCTTCCGCTCACGAAAGCGAAGTGCTTTCGGAAATCGACATTGAAGATCCATATTTTGACGAGGACTGATTTTGTCTAGAAATGGCTATTCTTTGAACGGATACATCAATGCCGTTCGCCGCCGCAGTAATAAAACTATTCTGGTAGAAGGCAAATCTGACAAGGGCGTAGTCGAAAGAATCTCCACTCAAAAGGACATAGGTGCGCGCGGGAAGTTTGTAATCGATGTTTGCGACATTGTTTCAGACGATGCGCTGTCAGGGTTGGGTGCAAAGGTAAAAGTTGAGAAGATACACAGTGAATATGAAGAGAATGTGCCAGCGAACGATAGGCTAATTTGTCTGGTTGATCGGGAGTGGGAAGGGCTTTGGTGTGAGATCGAGCAGAAATTCACCACTTGGAGCACCCCCACGAGTTCACCTACGCGCTTCATAACTTCGGGCCACTCAATCGAAAACTACAGTTTTGTATCTGCATGCGTAAGAGAGTATTTGCGATTTGCGTTCGCCGAGAATGTTACAGAAGACATTGAAAACAAAGTGGATGAGTTGTTCTTTTCTGCAGTGTGCCTCAGTGTAGCGCTTTCGGAAGAAGTGCGTCGGATGCAAGTAATTGGACGCTTCAATGGGATTATTGGACCTCAATTTATTGATCTCAGTGAAGAGAAGTTTTTTCTCAACACCGACATAGAGCGGAATATACAATGCCGAGGTATAACCTCAGCAGATTTTGCAAAAAGAGTGAACCAAAGAGTGGAGATGCACTACGACTTGGGAAGCTCCGTTCAGGAGTTGAGGTGGTTTGCGCATGGGCACGTTGGCGAATACGCTCTTTGGAGTGCTATAGCGAAGATATTTGAAAGCCACGGCTGCGCACCCAACGTTACGAACGATGTTGCATTCGGAAACAAGGAAATGCGTTCTAAGTTTTGGAGCGATTGGCTATCAAAGCAAAGCCGAGAAGCGAGAGAGCCAATTGACGAATTATTGGAGACTGCATCAAATCTAAACGTCTCGCCCGAATAAAGGATTTTGTCGCGCGTAGCAGGTGCCAATTTGGATAGCTTGACCGACTGCGTCAGTTCGTTTTGAAGTAGCTGCAACGAGCTGACGCAAGTCACTTGTGAGTTTACGCAAATGGTCCATGCTGCGGGTGATGTTGTTACCTGACAAGAAATTCGGGTGTTCAATACTCGGTGCTTTGTGTCTTGCAAAAGCGGGGAGAGTACTGCGGGCCTATAGAAAACCAGCAATCGTGCGCGTTTTGTAAGAATCAAGAAACTCACTGTAGCGTACTTCTAGTGCAAACTTTCTATTGCCGAATACATCCGTGAACGCTCGAAACTATGCTTGAAGCGGTCGACTGAGTTTGGATGTCACATAGAGTAACTCAAGTGTGCATGACAACTGAGCGCTCCAGCGCCTCTATTTGAAAATTTTATCATATTTAACAGATATTTAATAGACTTCTAACTTCTCAATTTCTCCTCATGGTACAGGCCTGGAAAATGGGAGAATAACATGCCTGCAATGTACAAAAGAAAACTGGGAGAAAGAACCGTATACAGGGTCGTTGGAAAATATGCGGCAGGAAAGAGGAAGGAGAAGACCTTTCGGTCGCGGAGTGAAGCCAAAAAGTGTTTAGCATCACTAATTAGAGCTGAAGAGCGTGGAGAGTACTGGGTTGAACAAAAGAGTTTTGGCCAACTCGCAGATGAGTATATGAAGGCGTCTGCGTTTGGTCGTGACGGGAAGCGACCTTTAGAGATTTCGACTCTTCACGCATACCAACATAATCTAAGAACATTCATTCTTCCCGAATTAGGTGAGATACCGATCGGAGAACTAAATCGAGACAGGCTGATCGATCTGATTTTAGTTCTAAAAAGGGAATGTAAGTCGACAAAAACAGCCGAACATGTGTTGAACCTTGTGAAAGCGATTCTGAATTGGGGTGTAGACCGTGACTTGATTGATAAACACTTCGCCCGCCATCTAAGTATACAAGCTGACACTAGAGCGCCGCAGAAATTGACCTCGACTTTCTCGGACGATGAAATGCGTCGGATTTTCCTTAGCCTTCGAAAATTGTGCACGTATGGGCGCTCATATGACGTTGCTAGATGGAGGGACTATGCACCTTTGGTGCTTTTGCTCGCTACCACTGGAGTCAGAATCTCGGAGGCGCTTGGGTTGCAATGGGCGGACTTTAGCGAAGGCTTCTCTCGGATTTCGATATCCCGACGTGTAGACATATTGAGAAGGGGTATGACACAAGAAGGTAGGGTGGGCGATCTCAAAACCGTCAACGCATATCGAACACTTTCAATCGTGCCAGACCTACAGGTACTTTTTAAGTCGAAACTTCTATCCAGTCGAAGTCCTTGGGTCTTTGCTTCAAAGACCGGATTCCCCAAACACTACCATTCGGTTCGAAAGCACTGTTGGGTACCCTTGCTGCAGCATGCAGGTGTAGATCATCGAGGTTTCCACGCTCTAAGGCACTTTGTTGCATCGTCTATAATGCTGGAAGGAAGGTATCTGGAAGCTTTCAAAATGCTCGGTCATCACAATGCGAGCTTTACCATGTCCCAGTACGGTCATGTAATTGATGATGGTTCTGATCGGTTCAGCGAAATATCCAGCGGGTTGTTGAACAAGTATAAATCCAAGTCCTTCGAGTTGATTATTTGAACGAGGCTTTGACGATAAGAAGGATAGCGGAACCGTGATCCGCTATCCGTTCTAACCGTTGAACGTCGGGCTACATAAGCGAAATTTTGGACTTCTGACGCTCAAACAAGGAGAATCTGCCACAAAAAACGTGGTAAATAGCAACCAGAGCCCAGTGTGCGGTTATGCCCGAGCATGGTGTAATCTATTGATATTGTGGAATGCAAATTGAGCATAAGCGTGCACGAATCAGTGTTTTCTTGCATAGGTTGTGCAAAAATATCTTTTTAAAACAACGTCTTAATGAGTAGCAAGTTTGATGAAACACCATAACTGTGCAACGCATGAAGCATAAGCGTGCAAGCCCAAAATCAGGAAGCATAAGCGTGCAAATGCAGAACAAGGACCAAGACCACTAGAAGTGCCGGCCCATGCCGAAAATATTGAAATAACACTAGACCATCGCAGATTTGACGGGCTTCGGCGAGCATCGCACCTCGAAGACTTTTTCGAGAGCTACCCACTACACCGAAATCGGATGTTGAGATGGCTCGGGTCAACTTCCGATTTCTCGGGCAAAGCTTCAATTCCCTGCCACGCAGCATCCTGACTGTACTACGTCAGCGATGCGCAGAAAGTGAGCTTTGCAAAGTCGGAGCGGCCAGCGAGGCCCAAGGGCTTGACCGGCCCTTAGCTGACTTTCAGCGCTTCCTCAACCTGCGCTCAGTGACATTGCAGAAGCTGCCATTCACTAAGGATGCAAATTCCAAGGAGCAATGCTGGTCAGTGAAATAGAACAGTAACTCCGGGGCGGAAGAACGACCGTTCTTAGGAAATCCTTGTGTGATGCAAATCCGACGACCTGAATGAAGAAATTCGCATCCTCCAAACTAGGACCTTCCACTCAAGCGTGTACAGAGGCTAAGAAGTAACCGATGTAGCTTTCCCCAAAAGCACCAATAAAGAGCACGTGTGAACTCGGACATTTACTGTCTCAAGTTCACAGAGGCTATTGAATAACGAGAATGATATGAACCGCCAAGAAGCCGAGCAACTTTTGAAAGCCTCACTTGCGTCCCCGGAGGCATCGTTCCGTGCGGGGCAATGGGAAGCTATAGATGCTTTAGTTAACGAAAGAAAAAAGCTGCTGGTGGTGCAGAGAACAGGTTGGGGAAAAAGCTCGGTCTACTTCATAGCAACCAAGATTTTTCGGGACCAAGGCTTAGGCCCCACCATAATTGTTTCCCCCCTTTTGGCGCTGATGAGGAACCAAATTGAGTCAGCAAACCGTCTTGGTATTAACGCCGTGACCATGAATTCCACCAACAATGAAGACTGGCAAGAAGTAACCCAGAGAATGCTGGCAGATGAAGTTGATTGCTTGCTGATTTCACCAGAACGCCTTGCAAACGATGATTTCATCCAAACTGTTTTAGCTCCTGTTGCCAGCAGGATCGCCTTAATGGTTATAGATGAAGCTCATTGCATTTCAGACTGGGGGCATGACTTCAGACCCGACTATCGTCGAATTGTCAACATTTTACGCCAAATTCCCCCAAACACTCCGGTTCTGGGTACGACCGCGACCGCGAACAACAGAGTGGTAGAAGACATCCGGAACCAATTGGGAGACGTTCGGATTCAACGTGGTCCTTTGAACAGGAACAGTCTTTCCTTGCAATGCAAAACCCTGCCGGATCAAGCGTCTCGTTTGGCGTGGCTTGCGAAGGTCATACCAACAATTGAAGGCACTGGGGTCGTTTACACGTTGACGACCCGTGACGCCGAACAAGTAGCTCGTTGGTTGTCGCTCAACGGAATAAGCGCACGGGCCTATTATGGCTCGGTCGTCGCGGACGGGTTTGCTGATAGCAATGAATACCGTATCCACCTTGAAGAGCTTTTGTTATCTAATCAACTAAAGGTACTTGTTGCTACCAGTGCTCTAGGTATGGGCTATGACAAGCCAGACCTACGGTTCGTGATTCACTATCAGGCCCCAGGGTCCGTTGTGTCGTACTACCAACAAGTCGGAAGGGCTGGCCGAAGCATCGATGCGGCTGTGGGTGTGCTTCTCTCTGGATCAGAAGACCATCGGATTCATGATTTCTTTCGCCGCTCAGCCTTCCCCCCGGAAGACCAAGTTCGTGAAATCTTAGACTTGCTTGAAGATAGTGACGGTTTGACGCTTCGTGCCATCGAAGAACAATCGAACCTTCGTAGCGGCACGATTTCTAAGGTTCTAAAGCTTCTGAGTGCCGAAAACCCGGCACCTGTGATCAAAGATGGTAGCCGATGGTACAGAACACCGGTGGCGTTTGCAATGGATCAGGACCGCATCGAACACCTCACTTCACAACGCGAAAAAGAATGGCAAGAAGTTCAAGAGTATATTCAGACTGATGACTGTAAGATGGCATTCTTAAGGAATGCACTGGATGACGAAGGCATCACGCCTTGTGGGAAATGCCAGTCATGCCTAGGAAGCCCTATCCATGATTCCACCTTGTCAAACGAAGATCAGCATAGAGCATCGCTGTTCCTAAAACACTCCGAGGGAAATATAAAGCCAAAGGTCCAAGTGGCAGCCAATGCATTTGTGGAGTATGGATTTAGAGGTAACCTCCCTCCCTCGCTTCAAGCTCAAGAGGGTCGGTACTTGTCTCGATGGAATGATGCGGGTTGGGGTAACGCAGTCGCAGACGGGAAACATGCGGGATTTTTTGGGGATGATCTAGTTGAAGCGATGGTTGAAATGATATTGCAGAGATGGAAGCCACACCCTGATCCAACGTGGGTTACCTGCGTACCCTCTCTTAACAACCCCAACTTGGTTGCTGGGTTCGCAGAAAGGGTTGCGGATAGGCTAGGACTACCATTCATAAATGCGGTTCAAAAGGTAGCCGATAATCAACCTCAAAAGTACCAGCAAAATCGGTTCCACCAATGCCGAAACCTAGATGGTGTCTTTGACATTTCCTCTGGCATTCCAACCGATCCTGTCTACCTGATCGATGATGTAGTAGACTCCGGATGGACGTTCACCGTAATTACCGCTTTGCTCCGAAGAGCAGGAAGCGGTTTGGTATATCCGGCCGCTCTGGCTTCCTCCGCGGTAGGTGAATGATGCAGTTGTCACCTTCAGCGCAGGCCACTCTTCTGATGACATGCCATCTCGGCAAAGTTACCCGTGATGGACCCAAACCTTTAGCCATTAGCGAATGGGGAACATTTGCATCGTGGCTAAAGGAAAGAGGCCTGACACCAGGGGATTTGTTGAAGCCAACAGTTGAGGAAATGCTGTCAGGTTGGGTAAACAAAAGAATTGATCAGGGTAGAATTATTGCCCTACTTTCGCGCGGCCATGCTCTTGCGCTGGCTGTGGAGAAATGGCACCGAGCAGGGCTCTGGATTATGACAAGGGCCGATGCTGACTATCCCGCCAAATTAAAATCTAGGTTAAAGACGCTTTCTCCACCGGTCCTCTTTGGATGTGGAGATCGCGGTCTCCTAGACTTCGGTGACCTGGCTGTTATCGGCTCTCGCAATGCAAATGACGATGATCTGTTGTTCACCAAACGGTTGGGTGAAAAAGCGGCAACCGAAAACCTGACAATCGTGTCCGGAGCGGCAAGAGGTGTCGACGAAACGGCCATGTTGGGCGCTTTGGGTGCTGGAGGGAAGGCAATAGGAGTGGTCGCCGATAGTTTGCTTAGGTCAGCGACCAACAGGAAATGGCGGGCCGCTCTGATGGAGCATCGCATGATATTGATTTCACCTTTTGCCCCTGAGGCGGGTTTCAACGTCGGCAATGCAATGTCACGAAACAAGTATATCTATTGCCTCTCTAAAAGCTCCTTGGTGATACACTCTGGCTCCACAGGAGGCACGATCAATGGGGCCGAAGAAAATCTCCAAAAAAGATGGGTTCCTCTCTGGGTTAAGCCTACAAAGGACCAAAATGCGGCAAATGGAAAGCTGGTATCGACCGGAGGGCGTTGGTGCGAGGAAAATATAGAAGCCCTAGACATAAAATCACTTCTTGTCCCTTTCGATAATATTTCCAAGCCGAAAGCAAGCAGACAAGCCGACATGTTTGCCACGGAAACCCAGACTGGAGACTTGTTTCAGGGTATTGCAAAGACCGCCACAGGACAGAGTACGATTGAGGCAACTACTCCACAGAAAACAAAGGATAAAAATGCTGATCTTGTTGCGGAAAATAGAGAAGCTGAAGGATCGCGATCCTTTAGTTTTTATCAGGCATTCCTGTTAGAAGTAGACCTATATCCATCAGAAACTTTCACCGCTGACGAGCTCGTCGATGCGTTCGGCTTACAGAAGTCACAAGTAAATTTGTGGTTAAAGCGGGCGACTGAAGATGGTGCTCTGAAGAAGCTAACAAAACCGGTACGATACCAAAAAATCTGAATTGGCAGTTCTGCTCAAAAAGCAGCGTTGGAATCGAGCAAAATTCAAAAACACATCGGCTCCATTTTTGACATTCGGTTGCTGACACTTAATTTGAACACTCAGAATTTCATAAACTGAAGCTAGATCGGAATTGGCATTGAAGATGGTCAACTTCTGTCCGTTGTCAGAGGCTTCAGTCTATCGCATCCTCAAGTCCTACGATCTGATCACCAGCCCAGCCTATATGGTTTTGTCAGCCGCAGACGAGCTCCAGGACAAGACAACACGGCCGAACCAGCTCTGGCAAACCGACTTCACGTATTTGAAGGTGATCGGCTGGGGCTGGTTCTATATCAGTACGATCTTGGACGATTACAGCCGATACATCATCGCCTGGAAGCTTTGTACGATGATGAAACCCGAGGATGTGACCAACACACTGGACCTCGCATTGCAGGCCTCAGGCTGTGATCAGGCAACGGTGCTGCACAAACCACGCCTGCTCAGCGACAACGGATCCGGTTACATCTCTGGCGAGTTGGCGGAATGGCTGGAAGATCAGCAGATGAGCCATATCCGAGGCGCACCGTACCACCCGCAGACTCAAGGCAAGATTGAGCGGTGGCACCAGACTCTCAAGAACCGCATCCTGCTGGAAAACTACTATCTGCCCGGTGACCTCCAGCAGCAGATCGATGCTTTCGTCGATCACTACAATCACCGGCGTTACCACGAAAGCCTACAAAACCTCACGCCCGCTGATGTCTACTTCAAACGCGGGCAGACCATTCTAAAACAGCGAGAAAGGATCAAACAAAAGACAATCGAAACCAGGCGCTTGCTTCACCGCAAATCCGCCGCATAATCAAAACAAACAGATGCGCCAGATCCTCTCTTAGCTCAAGTAGCCATCTGTCCCAAAACCCCTGACGTCAGACATGTGAAATAGCGAGCAAACTTGTCTTAGCCCTCATCAAACAGGGTATGGTCTAGGGTGGAACATTGATTTTGGAAATATTGAGAAAGCGAGCATTTTCTGCTATTAACCATCACATTGCTATTCATATTAGATTTGCAAAATTGTTGTTATGCACACCAGCAAGAGAAGAACTTCACGACACCTTGTGATTACTGTTCACGGTATACGCACATTTGGTGGTTGGCAGGAACAACTTGAAAACCTGCTCTCAAAGGAGCCCGACGCAGACTGCATCGAAGTCATAAACTACAAGTATGGGTACTTTTCAGTCCTAGCATTTATCATACCTTTTTTTCGTTGGTTGGTCGTCAGAAAGTTCCGAAGAGAGATGTTAGCCTGGTGCAAGAAAGAACACTGGGAGAGAATTGACGTCATCGGACACAGCTTTGGCACACACGTTCTTGCTTGGGCGCTGCACGGAATCCCACGCGAAGAAAGACCAAAAATTCATACAATCATTCTTTCCGGTTCTGTACTAAGAGGTTCCTTCCCTTGGCGTGATTTGGTGGGTGGAAGTGTTGATAGAGTAGTTAACGATTGCGGGTCTAAAGACCTCGTGTTGGTGATAAATCAGCTTCTCGTGCTCTTTACCGGAATGGCTGGGCGAGTCGGATTCAGTGGTGCGACTCATCAGAAATTTCGCAATCGTTTTTTCGAATTTGGACATAGTGGATATTTCTACGGGCCAGAAGGCGTGTTCGATGATTCATGGATGCGCCAGTTTTGGCTTCCATTGCTTCAAGGCAATTCAGTAATTGAACCACATGACGAAAGAAGTCCGCCCAGTGTCGTGGACGGAATATTTCATACCATCGCAAACAATGCAGAACCAATCAAACTGACGGTCTACGTTGCGCCAGTGGTCCTCGCATCAGTTTGGGTTTGGAACCTTTATCAAGATGAGGCCAATGCCAGAAAACAAGCACAGATAAGCGCGAATAATGCTAGCCAGGCATTGCTGGATCAAAAGGCTGCATCGGCTGCACAATTTTTGGCTGAAGGCAAGACTACAGAGGCGATGATAGTAGCATTGGATGCAATTCCTAGATTACTTGACGCCGATGCAATTACTGAGAATCCGAGTGTAAGAACCGTTCTGGCAAGATCAATCTTTGATCACAGCGAACGTGCCAGAATACTTGGCAAATGGAAAAATATCGCCATGGATGCTTCATGTTCATTTGCCTATTTGATCGACAGGGAAAACTCCGTTCATACTTACGATGTTGAAAGAAAAAAACTTGTGGGCAAGCACAAGTTTTTGCCCGTTGAACTACCGCCGCTTCCGAATACACCGAATGAGCAAACTAGGGTAACTGCCTTCGAAACATCCAGCGACGGAAAGTATTTGATAGTTCGTCTCCAGGCCGACCCAGAACAGACAAACTATGGCGTTGACGAAGCAGATGCCCGAAATCGGCAAGTTGAAGTCTACGTACTCGATACCCACGATCAGAGTTTATTCTCCACAACAATTTTCCCGAGAGAAGGCACACTGTCAAATATTGAATTCACCATTGATCCAGATTCCGAATCCATAGTTTTTTGGGGCGATTGGGGACTTAGTATTCTTGATCTAGATGCTTCGAACGAGACTCCGATTGGTGAACGGAAGCTCGAGCATCGATTGACGACGGAACTAGGGGGTATTCCAAGAAGCGTAATTATGGAAGCCGGGGGTGATCGTGTGTTTGTTTCGCTCTCCAGTCATCCTAGTTTTAATCCGAAAACAGCGATTTTGTTTCCCAGTTTAAGTGAGAACCCAATAAACTTGGGGAACTTCCCCGATTTTTGGAACGAGGTAAAACCGAATGGTGACTTTTCTTCGGTTGCTGTAGCTTCAGAAAGAAATCTGTCGGAGCACGCGAACCTACTAAGTGGGTTTTTTCGGAATAACAGCCAATTTGATGCTTGGGAAAACACCACGATCCAAGTCATGTCTTGGGGTCGCTTTCTTCTCGAAACATCAGGCGCTAAAGACTCCGCTGATCGCCTATCTGGTTTGCTGGGGGAAGTGACAAGCTTCTCTCTTGGACCCAACGAACACTACGAATTCTCGGAAGACGGGTTTTCTACTCAGTTACCGAACGAGAACGAAAATGGATTATATTGGGTAGATCACAAGTACTTTGACATAGGCTTTGATGGTAAGCTGTTAAAAACACTTCGTGTCTATGGCGCTGACCTCGAAAAGAGGCATGGTCGTTGTATCTCAGTTGTTAATGTGGACGAAGATTCGAGTCTTCCTGACGTAGGTTTCATTTCAATCTATGAAGTTAGCCGAATGCGTGATGCGATTTTGGCTGAATCGGCGAGCGGCGCAGACATTTCATGGCGGGATGAAAACACGCTGGTTTGGGCAGACACTAACGACGTCACAGTCTTAGATATAGCAACCGGATCAACTTGGACGCAAAGCCTGAATCCGCCGGCTTCTAGACCCTATTCGGGGGGGGTGAGCGTGAACGTTTCACCAGACGCCCGATTTGTTCAGTATTTCGCAAAAGAAACCGAAAAACCATACATATTGGAGATTGGAAACCGTGAAATTAATCCGGTTCTTACCTTGCAAGAAGAACAGGACCTCAGAGTTTTGTCCGGAGAGATCGCAGCCAATTTAGAGCGTGACGGGTATTGGATTTCCATGGTGCAACCATACAAACTACCGAGCGGAGAACCCATGAACCCGGTGACAGTTGTTGATGAAAAACTGACATACTTTATTTTAACAGACTCAGGACCGGCAGTTTTTATCAACTACGAAAGTGGCAAGGTGATCTCCGGAATGAACACGAAAGGAGAGTATTTTCGACTAGCTGAAGGTTTGAAAATAGGCCAAGAGGGAGGTTGGATTATACCAGAGTTATTTTTGGGTAAATGGCAAACTCAGAACTTCTATTCAATTAATTCGTTGGAAAGTGGAGACTCCATCTGGTCTACACCAACAAGCGCGGCAAGTGAAATTTCAATAAGTCCAGAGGGTAATCGGGTAGCGTATTTCGAAGACAATACGTTGTGGATTGAGAGTTTACCCTTCCAGCTAGGACCTCTTGTAGAAATAGCGTGTAACTTATTACCGTTTGACCCTAACGGCGCGGACTATCAACAGTTTGGCTTGACGTTAAGTGGACCAATCTGTACTGGCGATTATCGTGCAAGTTCAAGAACATTGGAAATTGATAGGTTTTGGGCTGAGCTGCAATCTCACAATCAGCTACAATGATCGCTTACTTCATTATTTTTTCGGTGCTCGCCAGTCATAGTCTCCGGCGATACAGCTCTGATGAGATATCTCAACTTGGCATAAACTCGGTTAAGGGTTGGGTGCTTGAAACTGAGCTCATATTTTTGAGATTGATTGCGCAATTAAGAGGCCGTTTTGGGTTGCTAGTTGTCAATCGCTCCAATTCAAAAATTGCGACGTTGACTCTTGCTAGAACTGCTTTGGGGCGAGCTTGTTCCACTCATCAGCGCTCATGCTTTTTCGCGTTAGCTCATCCTCCGAGGCAAACTGAGCTGCTTTGCGGAGGAGAAAGACCACCGTGATGGCGTCTACCTCGCAGCGTTTCTCGAATGCTTCGGTAGTTTCATTGGGCCTTTCTTCTGACATTCCCATTCCCTTCCATATCTGACGCTTTCGGGCAATTGGCTAATTTTGCATAATACTTCGTCGCCCTCGGAAGCCAATTCTCGGGCGTGCGACCGTTTCTTCCGCAGAGGCTCTAATTCCACAAACAACCTCGTCCTTCAGCGCGAGTAGTTTGAAATGGTGTAGAAGGATGGGAGACCGGCTCCGACTCCTCATTTTTCGTATTGTTGGGTGTCATCTGGCGACCCATCCTGCTCATCGTTACACGTTGTTTCATTTTCCCGAATTGCCAACTCGGCGATTTTCCGAACCAGATACCAAACGCTGCTACGATTGGACGGTGATGGGCCATTCATGGTCTCGTCAAGGTGCTTTGTTAATAAGCCCCGACCGCCAGGTCCGGGTTTTGTTAGTTGCCCTGAATGCGAGGCCAGCACCGTCAAAAACGGCGACACGTTCTCAATTACAGCGTCCCTTGAGATGTGGGGAAGAGCGTCGGGCCAAATTGCCGTTCGCATAGCCAACAGCATTGGTGAAGTAGAGAAATTCAATGTTGCAATCCAAACCGATACGGGCGGACGGTTTGATGGCGGCACATTGGCGATGAGCTAATCATGGACGATGCACTCTTAGAAAAAGAACTCGATGAGTATTACAAGATCGCCGCCGATAACTCCAAGCTAGGCGGGCAGCGTAAGCTCTTTGCCTACGGAGCGAAAATACTCACTGGCCTTCTAGGGCTGGTTATTGCAGCAGGCTTTTTTCCGGGTCTTGATCAGTATCTCGGCTTTGCCATTCTCGTGATCGTCTTCTTTGACGGTGTGTTCTCAAATCACTTGTTGCTCATAGCCGAAAGTGAGGCTGGCCATGCCTACGCGGCACTTAGCCGTCGCGTGAAGGCAAAGTACAATCGCGAGTCTGGCACGCTTAGACAACGCGCTCGTGATGGCGATGAAGCAGCAAAGAAAGAGCTACACGAACTTATGCTTTGGTGTCACACCGAGTTATCTGAAGGACATGACGCGATACAAACCAGTTTGGCCGAGGCAGATTTGAAAGCCCTTAAGGCGCTGTCAGTCGAAGATACAAAAGCTAAGCCCTAAAATTGATAAATTGAAATTCTCTTTGCTCGCTCACTGATACCACCGCGCGGGTCTCATAAAGCTTCACAGCGTACGGTTGATACGCTACTCTGTTTTCATTTTATGAGGGAATTTACTATGAAACGACTTTTGTTTGTCCTTGCTTTTGCACTCGTCGGCTGCACGGATACGCCACCGACCACACGCGCCATTCTCGATCTTGACTATGCAAGCACGAGCTTAGGATTCCGTAATTCAGGAGCACTGTCGGCAGGCCGGTTGTTGCTTTGGGATCAGCAAGATCAAACGCTTGTGACACTCCAATCCGATATTGCGCTTAGTACGCTTCCACCGACCACTCCTGTCAAACTTGAAGCGTCTTCAGTCCAGGGCGTGACCGTATCGGCATCAGTAAATCTGACCGACGAAGCTCAGGCAGCCATTGCATCCGAAGTAAGAAGCAACGTTGCCTTCGAGGTTGAGGATGCAGTGCGCTTGAACAGTACCCGCGTTTATGACGGACTATCCAGCGCATATCGCGATCTAGCGGCAAGCGGTGTGAACGCCTTTGCTGCGTGGCGCGTTGCTGACGCCACGGGAAATCCCGACAGATACAAATATGTTCTGCTTGTCGATGAAATTAGAGCAAGTTCAGAAAATCTCACCTATCAAAACTCCAGCACCAACAGTGCGTCTTTCACCATCGTTGATAGCGTGAGCGGTGAGATACGTGTTGAAATTCCTTCTAACAGTACCGCCAAATGCAGTGGTGAGAACGTGACCTGCTATTTCAATGCATCAGTCATTCGAGCATTCATAAACGACAGGGGAAATCTCGATTATAGCCCCGCCGCATTTAGCAGCGCTGCACTCGTGGACGCGTTGCGCAAGCAGTGAAAGTTAACGATATCCAAGGGAGGACATTATGGCCGATCCAAAAACCTATCAGTTTGATCTTCCGGCAGCAGAACGCCCGGGCCACATTATTTTGAATGAGGAATGGTATCCGGGAATTCAACCCCACGCCATCAATGCGTCATCAGGACGAATTTACGATCCGCTGTTGGGCATAAGGGCTGTCGTGATCCATGCAACCGCAGGCTCATCGTCTTCCGGTGCGGCAAGTGTGATCGAGGCAGGCAACGCAAGTTTTCACTGGCTTGTACCCGATGAAGACGAAGATCAGCATGGCGAATTTGTTTGGGCAACCTGCCACGAAACCAGAGCGGCATGGCATGTCCGAAACGCTGTCTCTCACCCAGATGTTTGGGATGGTAAGAACAAGGTCAATCATTATTCATTAGGCATCGAAGTCGTGAACGCACAAACGCCCGCCGATACATTCTCGGACTGGCAAGTTGAGGCAACAGCGCGCATCGTGCGGTATTGCTGGGCCAAGTATCCGAACCTCGTGCATGTCGTCTCACATGCTAAGCTTGATCCAACCAGACGGTCAGACCCAGGCACAGGTTTCCCCTGGGACGAATTCAAGGACCTTGTTCTGAGCGGAACGGATGACGAACTCCCTGCGTTGGTCGCAGCAGCACCAGCGCCAAATCCTGCGGCTGCACATGGCGATGGATGTTGCATGTAATTCTGCGCTACGGATCAGTTGCACTCATAGCTGCAACACTGACGGCTCTCTACTTCGGGATAACCAAGCGGGGAGCCGAACAGGCGTGTTTTGAAAATCTGACGTTGGTTGATGGTATTCTTCACGCAGGCGCATCGGAGTTGATCTTCTCGGGCGAGTCTGGATTGATAAAGCTCGCAATTGAGAACGATGCCCCAAACCAACTGATGGACTTCTTCGCCACGCCAGAGGACGGCCCTGCCGAAGCCAAGTCCGACATGGTTGGCAAGAAGTTTTCTGTCTGCAAGACAAACGGTTCGTTTGAAGTGTCGCAGTAACTTCAAGATGTAAGCTGCGATGTTCTCATAAAGGTCTCAAAGTGTATGACAAAGGTAACCGTTTGATCTGCCCGCTCTGGCGGGGTCTAAGCGCTATCTGTTACGCTGCGGTAGCAGCGTAACGCCATGGGAGGAGTTCTACGACATTGCCTTCCGAAAGAAGATCTACCGGTCAGTGGAGGAGTTGCAGACCGATCTCGATGCCTGGCTGGCCAAATACAACGAACAGCGACCGCATTCAGGAAGATACTGCTACGGTAAAACGCCTATGCAGACCTTCCGCGAAACGATACACATCGCTGTGGACAAGACCGTCAGGGCTTCCGATCAATCGGACGACCAACAACCCATCCTCAGCGCTGTTCGCTGAGATGTCCGTCAGATCAAGTCTGAAGTTTTACATTTCATCAGATACTGACTAATCGCTCAACTTGAGCATTCTCTTTGTATCGAATGCCTCTACATAGTTTTTCTCAGTGAATGGAGAATACTGCTTTGTTGTGCCCGTGCGTAGTGCAAACTGTTCAGCAAAGTCTTCCAGTTGAAGTTCGACCTTGCCTTCCATTTTTGCCTTGGTGAGGGTATCAATCATCAACTCGATAACGAGGCCCCAGCGATGGGCGCACGCGAAGTCGAGCCGACGTAGAAAGCCCTCCGTTGCCAATTCTTCAATATCGATTTCCGCTTCGTCCGCGTATGCGTAAAGGAGTTCAGCGAGTTGTTCTGCGTCATTCTTTAGACTAATTTCATCGAAGTGAACGGGATCCACAAGCGCATCAAGTTGCTCGTACGAACGCACATAATCGGACAAAACAGGCACCCCTGAAAGGATCAACATCAAAGGCCAACGTGGCTCTTTCATCATTGACTTGAAACTGTCCAAAAAAATTCTGTTCGACTTCGCATCCTTTGCAAAAACGTGTTGGCATTCATCATAGTGAATGCCAACGACACCTTGGCCCTGAGCTTGATCCAGCACACGTTGCCAAATGTACTCTTGGGTACGGGTTCTTCGTGGCTCATATCCAAGGGCCGAAAGAGTCCTGACGCCAAGATCTTTGAAGCTCACTCGGCCTGAGAGAACGCAACTGACGACTTTTGCCGGTCTGCCGTCAGGCATTTGCGTCTCGCTTGCATTGAAATCGTTGATGAGCTTCTTCAGTTCTCGGGATTTCCCAACTCGAGAGTTTCCTGTTACTACGATGCCGCGGGCCTCGACACCTTCGATCAATTGGCTACGGAATTGGTCTTCGAGGCATCTGCTGAATGCGGCCTTCAATGGCTTTGCACGAGAGAAAGTAAAATGAGCTCTCCTTAGTTGGTTTCCGATTTTGAAGCTCTCTGGATTGATAAAACTCATGTGAATTTTCCCCTGTTCTTGGGCCGGCCAATTGGGCGGTTCTCGTCGTTTCTAGGTGCACGTTTTTCCTGTTCGATTGCTGCGCCATCGTGCGGAGCCCCCGAAGTCTCGCGAATAACCGGTCTCGGTGGTGTAGAAGCTGATCCAGGGTTTTCACCGGCCACTTTCGCCCTCAGGCCGCTACCCAAGGAAAACTCCTCCGGATTGTCGGTTCCTGCACTGATTTCGCCGGATTGGAGTGTTGGAGCCTTCCTTGGTGAGGGAACTACGCGAGCACCGCTAAACACCCGTTCGGCCATCGCTTTCAACTCTTCGATTGTCGAGTAACTCCTGGAAAGACCATGCTCGACACCGATCTTATTGAGCTCGGCATAGCGCTTTTTTCTCGTCGAAATAATGCGATCCTCATGAATCTCAGAAACGTCCGGATTCTCCCTGCGGTAGGCTTGAAGCAACTCGAGCGCTTCAGGCAGCGTCAGATCTGCGAACGCTGTAATTTGGAGACGAAGCCGAAACAGTTGCTCTTCATTGGGGATAACGGCAGTGGCATGCGTAAGGTTATCCGGGTCAATGAACACCGCGACCTTTGTTTTGGGATGGCGCTCAACAGCGCGCTGAAACTCATCCGAGTTGTACCAGATGCCGGAAAATGCCCTTACCCCCTCATCGGTGGGCGTGAGCGACTGCTCCAATCCCAGATGAATACGACGCCTGTCTTCATCGATTGGACGAAACAAACCGCGAGTTTCGTTGAGTTCCTTGAGGACTTCAGCAGGCCTGCGACCACCCATGCCAATCCCCATGTGGCGCCGCGAAGGGTACTCATCGATAAAATAGCGGGTCAAGATGCCGTGCAACTCTTCGGTGACCAACACCCCATTTGCGTTTGCATCGTATGAAGGCAGCTCGCCTGGTCTTCTGCCGGTATAGCCGTGGATCAGTTTAATGACTTGGGACTCAAGCGTGCCGAAGCTTCGCTCCACATTGGTCCTGTCCGTCGAGGCATAGGTTCTACCTACGACGTATCTAGATCCCAATCCCAAGGCCGCGCCAATCACGACCTTATTTCGCAGACCGGAACCATTGTCCGACATGATGCTCCCAATGCCCATGGCCGGAGCAGGGTCTCCTTGGCAACCGTACTTGATCTTTTCGCGGGTTTTGTCACGTGTTGCCATTCTCAGAAGAGCAAGTGTGGCCTCCGCTTTTGGTTTGTCGCTCAACACCCAAGCCAGCGGCATACTCGAAGCAACGTCGATCATGAGCAACAGGTGCAAGCGTTGTTGAACGAACTCGTCAATTTTCTCCAGCGCCATCCTGTCTTCGTCAGACAAGCGCTCCCAGAAACCTCGTTCTTTTGCTGTAGTGATCAGCGAAAGCTTGCACTCATCAATGTACGCCATTTCGCCAACCAGAAGTGCGCGGATGTCCGTACTTCCACGGCCGCGTTTGTTGCGGGTGTAGTTTTCACCTTTCATCGCAACCATCACTTCAGTCGGCAAAAGGAGATAGTCTCGATGTGCTTTGAGGGTTTTTTGAGAAGGGAGAGGGAGTTCTTTGAGCTTATTGCTTCTGCGTAGCTTGTTTTCGTCATGAATAAGCGTGGCGAGATAGTCCCATACGTTGGCTACACTGAGGCCTTTTGAGTCGAGCCCAAAGGTGTCCCATGCTTGGGTCATGAGTTGTTTGACGGGTTCGTCAATTCTCGGACTGCGATTCCCTTTCTGGTGTTCGCGTGTTGCGAGGAGCGCGATGAGATCGTCCTCAGATCCTGCTGAGTCAAAAATCTTCAGATATTTCCGCAGTGTGCGACCGTCATAAAGAACCCAATCAGTGTTTTGGCCACCTCGAGACTTTGTGGTCCGAACAGTATTCTGGAAGTGCTTGCTGGCTACTTTGGCGATATACTTACGGTTCTCCGGCTCGTCCAAATCTCGAATTTTAAGCTGGTAATTGAAGTTTCCCGTATTTTTTCTGATCTCCCGACGCAGCTCGGCCGAGGCAACGCTAATTGCGTAGTGAAACTCACCGTTCTTTTTTGACCTTGCCGAAAACTGCTCCGCGACTTGGCGGCCACCCTGCCGAAGCGAGACAACGTTTGTTGCGAAACCGCCATCAGAGATTTCGATTTCCGATTTTTTCAAAAGCTCTGTGAAGGTTGAAAACGGGATAATACCAACTTCCCCGGTCTCACTGTCCATCAACTCGTATCCTTCTTGTGTCTTCCCAAGAAGTTCCGAGGTTCCGGTCCCGAGCGACACACGAGTACCGGGAGCGTAATTGTACCGAGCGTGGAGAGTCATGGCGCCACCTCCACCCGGGATGTTTCCAAGAAGACGTTGTTAAGATCGGCAAGCATCTGACGGCGGGCTACAAGGCGATAGCAGGCACGAAAGATCCGCTTTTGGGGCAAGTCCACATGAGGGAAAAGGTCTTTCATTTGCCAGAGTTCGCTCAAGCTGCGAGCTGTGGCGATCACAAGATCATCTGCCTCAGGGTCGGGATCCTGGAGGAATGCATGCATTCTGAAGAGGTTTTCTCGTTTTTGCCTTGGGAAATCCAACGCGTTGACGACTTTGAGATCGTTGGCCGTATTTCGAGGTGTCATCTCTTCAATAGCTCGGATTTCACGCTGTGTTTTTGGTTTTTCCAGACTTGCATCATTCCGGACGAACAAGAGGCGGCGATAGCCGTTGTTAAAGGTAATCAGGAGATCGTGTGTGTACTGCCTCCGTTTTCCATCGAGCTGATAATGGACCGTGAGCGGTTGAAAGCTCACGTCGTGCACGTTTGGTGTGATCAGGGCATCGAGGGCGACGGCCGCTTCGGCTGCGCTCTCACAAATTGCAACTTTTGGTTTCCAATCGTTTGCGGGCGTCTGGTAGGGGAACCAAACTTTGTGTGAGGTTGCACTGCGCGCGCCGGGGTTCCTTACGCCGTCAAAGGGCAAGACACCGTGAATATCCCCGAGTTTAATGTTTGGAGCTTTAGGTGTTTTGTGTGGCGAGTAGTTCCACGAATCGTGGTCGGTTACGTCGTGAGTCATGGGATCTTCAGTATCCTCATAGCGTCCGAGGGAACCAAAGAGACAATCCCTCTTCGGACTCGGAAATCAAATAAATGCCTGAAACAAACGGTTTTCCCGCTGGGATCAGGCGCCTATTCGTGTGAGGAACCGAGAGCTTAAGTATGCGGTCAGAGCGCAGGCCAAATCGAAGATAATGGCGCTACTGCTCTGGAACAGTTGTGAGTAGTTTTGGAAAGACATCTATTAGCCCACCATAAATCAAACGTTTCCATCGGATTTCTTGTCTGACAAAGCGGCTCTAAACGTTGAGCTCTTGCACAAGCATCCCAATGTACCGGAAGTTACGAGACCGGTATTTGAACGCGTTTGTTATGTTGGAACGTGTTTGTCATGGGGAGACATACAAAACCGAAGTCGATGCTGAAATCAACCCCATAGTTGAAGAAAGGTATTCAACCTTTAGTCGACATGGCACGCCTGTTGCGGATACGGCACAGCCTTCCAAGTTGGTTTTAAGACTAATAGTCATTTTGAATATTTGAAAATGTCAAAACTCGCTCACCGCCACCATCTCTTGTGGAAGCAGGAGCCCAATGCGTCTCCCTGTAAATGCATCCGTGCAGCATCCATGTTTTCGCGAATCACCGACCTGAATTGGTGGCGTTAACGGTTAGATTTGATGCCGAAGCACCATCCGATTGCGTCAGCTCCAACTGAGGTTTTTTGTGCGAGGAAGGATTAAATTCTTGGATTTATCCTTGGCAGGCAAGCCCATCTATTCTTGCGACCTGACCGTTGTTGAATTAGGCGAAGCCTAACTCAACAAAACACCAGGCCTTTTTTGTTTTTGGTGCTTTCAAAAATCTATTCTTAACAGCGGTTTGTTGAAAAATCTCGCCCAATTTGATAAGCTCAATTGAAGAAGCTCGGTTTGCTTGAACTGGGCAAACCGTTGGATCGTCTGGCGCGAGGAGGGCTTGACTATGAATCGAAGTAGAGGCGCTTTCTCGGGTGCCAAATGTAAGCGGCCTGCTTTCTTGCAGGAGCTCTCAAAATGGGCTGGTAAGACTTGCTTTCCGCGGGGTGTCAAACCAACGTCATCCGGTTGCGTGACAGGCGGATTTCGAGTTCAGTTTTTTACAAAAACCCGTGATGACCTTCCGTGCGAGAATTGGACTATTCAGTACGTTTTCTTGAGGAAGACACTTCAATACATATTTAATAAAATGAAATCTAATGATGAACCTTGGCCTAGATCGACCTGGCAAATTGCCTTTCTAGGGCGAGGAAACGACTCACGTTAAAGTTGACAAGAATTTACCCTGCTTGATCGACTTGGGTGAAGGTTCTCTAGTTCACCTTGGCTCAGGTTTAGAACTAAATACATCTTCACTGTAAATCTGTCTTCGTATCTGCCAATATTTGGCTGAACAATTCCACATTTTAAGGCTAGCGTGTTTCTAAGCGTTAGTTGAAGAAAAACTGATATTTTGGACCGCGTTAAATCCAAGCCATTGTTTGGCTTAATTCTGAACCCGCTTGGGGCACATGCAAGTCAACTGTCATTCCACGATCAAGAATTGACAGTTGGTGCGAAGCGCATTCGACAACTCCATCTCTCAGATCTCGCTGACGCTCCTTCCGTTGAGAAGGGGCTGCTGGGATGTCAGCTTACAGTTCGAGCCTGTGATGGCAGCGAGTATTTTCTCAAAGGGGCCAAGCACCACGACGCCGTGGCATTTGCCGATGCCGTACGGGCACAATGGTTGAATTACAACATGGAGCGTTTCGAAGCCGAGGCGCAGACTATTTCTGATTTGTTGCAAACTATTGCTAAACTCTCGGAACCCACATTTTATCCATCTGCGTGCATTTTGTCACCAAAGCTCCAATTGGCGAAAAACCTTGATCAAAGGTTGTTGTCGAGATTGCCTGACGGCTCAATCGATGAGAGCTCGAGGACAGAAGTTGAGACCATTCAGGCCTTCATCCGTGACGCCAGACAGAGAAGAGTTGCGGCTATTTCTAATTTTGAGGAAAAGCAACTTGTTGAGTGGTCAGAGTTCTTTGATACCTTCGAGAGCAACCCTCTGACACCAGAACAACGTAAATCTATAATCGCTGATGAGGATGCTACGCTGGTGCTTGCGGGGGCAGGGTCGGGAAAGACGAGTGTCATCACGGCCAAGGCTGGTTACTTGCTGAAATCTGGAACTCGAAAACCTGAAGAAGTCCTTTTGCTCGCCTTCGCGAGAGACGCGGCGAAAGAAATGTCGGAACGCATCGAAGAAAAATGCGGAGAGCAATTGGAGGCCAGGACTTTTCACTCCTTGGCCTACGACATCATCGGCGCTGTGGAAGGCAGCAAGCCGGCTCTTGCGGCCCACGCGACTGACGACAAAGCGTACCTGGCTCTAATCAGAGACATCCTGCGCGCGCTTGTTCAAACGGCGACGGAGGTCTCTAAGGCCATTGTAGGCTGGTTTTCTTACACCCGTCTCGAAGATAAGAGTGAATGGGACTTTAAGAAGAAGCACGATTATTACACGTATATCGAGAAAGCTGATCTTCGAACTCTACAAGGCGAACAGGTTAAGAGCTTTGAAGAGTTGATGATCGCCAATTGGCTCTTTGAGAATGGTATCGAGTACGAATATGAGCCCAACTACGAGCACAAGGTGTCCGAAGGCGGGTTTCGGGATTATTGCCCTGACTTCAAGCTCACCAAGAGTGGAGTATACATCGAACACTTTGGTGTCCGCCGAAAGCAGGCTGCTGATGGCACTTATCAGTTCACAACTGCTCCGTTTGTCGACCAAGAAGAATACCTGGAAAGTATGGAGTGGAAACGGGGTGTCCACGAAGAGCACGAAACCACACTAATCGAAACATACTCTTATGAGCGCCAAGAGGGTCGCCTGCTAGAAGCTTTGGCTGAGAAAGTCGCCGAATATGAAGAGCTGGCGCCCAGGCCGCCAGAAATACTTTTTGACAGGGTTGTGGAGCTAAAGCAGGCCGACAGTTTCGTTCAGTTGGTTGGGACCTTTCTGCGCCACTATAAGGGTGGTGGATACCATGTTCGCGAGTGCTCTGAAAAAGCTGAAAGGCTGAAACTCGGAAAACGCTCGAAGGCATTTCTAACGATCTTTGAGCCGGTTTATCAGGAGTACCAAAGACAACTAGATGGGCGGATCGACTTCGAAGACATGATACTGCGTGCTTCCGAATACGCGGAGAGCGGAAAATATGTGAGCCCATTCAGACATATTCTCGTAGACGAGTTTCAGGATATCTCACGCAGCAGAGGAAGATTGGTCAAAGCTCTAAAGGCTCAGCATACAGACGCACGGATTTTCGCAGTTGGTGACGATTGGCAGTCTATCTACAGATTTGCAGGATCTGACATCAATCTCATGCGGCACTTCGGGGAAGAGTTTGGTGGTGTCTTTGATGGAGAAACAGGTGTGCACCGGACAGTTGACCTCGGGAGGACATTCAGGTCTGTCGATCAAATTGCGCACGCTGCAAAAAGGTTCGTCCTGAAAAACCCAGCTCAGTTAACAAAAACCGTAATCCCGGCTGGAGTTGCTGAAGCACCGGCCCTTAGGGTCGTATCGACTTTCCGCCATGATGCGGATCTCAAGCTGACCCAAGTCTTAGGCTCAATACCGCAAAACTTAGACAGCGAGAAAAAGACAACGGTACTGCTGTTGGGCCGTTATAGACACCTTGCTCCGACAGGATTAGCTGGCTTGCGACGCGATTTTCCCCGGCTGGATATCACGTTCAAAACAATTCACTCATCAAAGGGACTGGAGGCTGACCATGTCATTGTCCTCAATCTGTTCAGAGGGCGTACCGGGTTTCCGTCCGAGATTGTTGATGACCCTCTCCTAAACATGGTCTCACCGGATGCTGAGCCATTCGAAAACGCGGAAGAGCGACGCGTCATGTATGTCGCCTTGACCAGAGCAAGACAAACCGTGACATTGATGAGCTCCGCATCGATGCAATCCGCTTTTGTTACCGAGCTGCTTGAAGATCCTGAGTACGGCATATTTGGTGAGCGCGAGTTTCAGCAGGAAAACCACACTTGCGGCGAATGCGGTGGACATCTTCTGGCGTTCCCAACCAAAGACGGTCGTTTTTGGTACAGATGCGAACACGCTGAGCTGTGCGGCTTTACGATCTCTGCTTGCTCAAGTTGCGGCACCGGGCTTCCGACTAGAGTCGAAGGTTCCAAACTAATGAAATGTACCTGCGGTGCGGAGTATCCAAGTTGTCCGGCCTGCGAAAACGGATGGTTGGTTGAACGAAAAGGCAGGTATGGCAGTTTCTTGGGGTGCGTTAGCTTTCCCCGTTGCAAAGGAAAGGCGAAGTCAAAAGTGCTTCGGTCCTAAGGGCAGCTTGCGAAAGAAAACAGCCCCAACAACTTCAGCACAAGTGCTGTCACGCTTTCCTAATTGCGAGAAGCCGAATTGAACCCCACAACCTTAGCAAGAAGGTTCCCGCAACTACGCGGTGAATTTCGAAGTGCAGCACACTCCGTCTTGACATAGTGACACGAACTGGTTCAGCTTCAGGTCATGACGTACACACGCATCCACTGCCATCGAATATCGGCCTGAGGTCGATAGCCCACGCGAAATCCGTGGGAGGCAGCATTGGTATGCGGGCGAGGCTTATATCCTTGTAATTGCTCCAGATTAGAGTGCACGAGTCGGTTCGATTCCGACGCCTCCTACCATCAACTGGAGGAGTCCGACATGGCGGAAGCCGCTACTAACGCAATTGATTTCAACGACATCAAGCAATCGGTCGAGGAGAGCCTCGGCCGCACACCCGAAGGCTGGTCCGGCTTGGCCACAAAGCTCTTCACAGAGGTTAAGGAATACTGCGATCTTAAAGATGCCACCTACCCCTTTGTTGTCCAGATAAAAGAAAAACTCGGCGAGCTCCGCATCTACCACAGGTGTGATGATCGACACATCCAGTCGATGATCACCGCCACGATTGCACGAGCAAATCGTACCTGTGAGCGATGCTCAAACGCTGCCGAGACCCAGCTGTTGGACGGTTGGTACACGACCCTGTGTTGTTGGTGCGCGCACGATGTCGCGAGCAAGCGCCATCCAGAACGGCACCGGCTGTTTGGCGTTCGAAAGAAGCCCATTCGAGATCAACTGACGTGCTCGGTCTGTGGATATTTCGGTCAGATCGACCGATCTGATGACCGCGGACGCTGTCCTGTATGTGTGACGAAAGGGTGGTGAGGGATGCTCAAAATTATTGTCTACGCAAACGAAAAAGAGATCGCCCGAGCCCATGCCGGGAACGTCAGCGATGATATTAGTGGGCTCTGCGACTACGAAGTGCGCGTGAGCGAACGAGAATCCGAGCAGCACGGTATCGAAGAGAAAGCAGTCCGCTTTGAGATCTCGCAGCATGATCGTAAGCAAACCGTGTGGTCACTGGTTGAGAAGATCGCCGCCATGTGGCTAGAGATGACCGGTGCGCGAGAGCCCCGCACTAAGGCTGATAACGTGACGCGCGCATTCCTGAAGCTGAAGAAGGCCAAGTTTCTCGCCGGACAAGCATCGCTGTCTGATCCGATTGGCGGAGATGAGTTCGACGCGCTCACTGCTGACGTCGAGATTGATCCACTGACCAGGGCGCTTTTGGCACTGCAAGAGGCAAGGATCGCACTTGGCCTGGCAAACTTATCTGATCCGATTTCCGCAGATGAGATCAGAGCGCGCAAGGTACATGAAGCAAGTGACAACGAATTGCTGTCGCAGATTCGGACGAGCATTCGCGAATTGGATGAGCGCATCGATAGTGAAGTGAATGGCGAGGACCAGGGCGAGGACGAGCATACAGATCCAGCCATAGAAGCTTTCCTTGAGCTTTTGGAAAAGGACATTGCAGCAGGCAATCTTGCTGGAGACCTAGCCGAGCACATTGCAGCGCACAAACGTCGATTGGGTGACGATGATGACCAGGACACTTGAGCCAAATTTCACAGATACCGAAGATCTTCGATTCCTGAATATGACATTTGCGGTTCACGACAGTGAAAATAGTGTTGTGGCCCCAATCTCAACCGCCGATTTCGAACGGATCGAAGATCTGACGGACGAAGAAATCATGTGTGTTGTTCATGAGAAAGCTGACGTGCTGGCGCAGCTGAAGGATGAGTGATGAACCAGGTTGTTGATTGGAATGACATCCAAGCAAGCGTTCTAAAGGCACTTGGAGAGCATCGTGTAGGCTGGGCTGACCAACTCGCAATAGTGCTGGAGGATGTAAAGCGCAGTGTTTCACAACATCCCGATGTCTTTGGGGGTGAGTTGCCGGTGATCGTACAGATCAAGCAAAAACTTGGCGGATTGCGCGTCTACACACGAAAATGCAATCGAAATATCCTCGATGAGCTGGATACGCGTGTCGAAGAGATCGAGAAGAGGTGTGAGAGATGCGGAAATTCTGCCGAAATCCAAAACATCAGGGGACATTTAGTCACCCTTTGTTGCTGGTGCTATAACCGCTACCTCGAAGATCGATTTGAAGGCGCTGAGATGATGTGGCCAACGGATCTTGAGCTCAACATAGCAGATCGCTTTCCAGACCTGGTAAGCGCTGATGCGGCATCATTATGGCCAAGCATTGGGCCGGGTCGGCTCGTCCTGCTGGGAAGGTTTCTTGCGGAGGCGGAGCATCTGGTTCGAGAGAATTGTGAGGCACCGATTCAAGTGCAGGTCTCGGATGTGACGACGGGTTCAGACGGTTCAATCCAGATAAACTTCCGTCGGTACGATCAATGCCTGGATTTCCCGCTCAAGCGTCTCGTACTGGACAGCAAGCGCACATGTGCAAGATGCGGCCATGTGGGGGATATTGTACGGAAGAAGAACAAGGCAACTGCCCTGTGCGCACACTGCCAGGAGCAAGGCGATTGGAACCCCTTCGATGAGTGATGAAGAGAATAAAGTGGAGATCACCAATGGCTCTGGCAGCGTCAACAAGGATCTTGGCCTGCCAGAACCCATTGTCAGCCTGGTGTTCTGCGATATGAGGATCGTCGCCCTCAGAGGACAATTCTACCCAGTTGAGATCGCGGTTTTGAGGGTGGTGGATGACGAAGCCCGAATTTGGTCGTCTCGCATATACCCTGCACTGTCGTGGTCCACGCAGGTCTTGGACGCATCCCCTATTGACCTGTCGACGGCTCCAGCTGCCGTAGATGTAGCCAATCAAACACTGGATCTTATTGAGAGCTGCGCATCTGGTTGGATCTACTCGGATTCTTCGGCAACAGGAGCCCTAATCGAACGCCTACTCGCGGAGGCGGACGCCAGCTACCTGCAAAAAGTGGACATTCTCCCTGCCAATCAGCTGTCTGATGAGATGCGTGATCAGCTGGAAGCGAACGAGCGGGTCTCAGATGATCCAAGTGATGAGGTAGAGCGGTTGTGGAATTGCTACCAAGCAGCGAAGGAGATGAGCGATGAGCTTTCTGAAGAAGAGGTGCTCCGTCGTCCGTTGGAATCCGTTTCCACAGATGACTTGTTTGCCGAGATTCGAGCACGTTTGAAAACGCAGGAAGAGTTCTGACCGGCATTGTCAGCTGTTGTTCAAGCGCACTTAGTGAAGGTCGTTCCAAGGCCCAACGAAGTGGCAGAGTGGACGGATGAATGGATTACAGAGAACAAGTGCCAAAGGATTGGCAAAAAAATCACGAAAGGATCTCCTTCGCGAATATCAGAACAGCGGTGGACTTAGTAAAGGAGCTTGATCATACAGGCGATACTGATCCAAGCCGCAGCAAACGATTGCACATGGTGTCCAAGCCTCTTCCCCTTCGCGTCGAACCAAAATTCAGAGAAACGATCCCATCGTTTCTGTCACGTATGGCAGCAATAAATGGTGTGAGAGCATCTAACTTCGCCTTGGACATGGGTTTTTCACTCAAGAAGATAGTTCAGCTGGATGAAGTTGCTTTGGACTACTTGACCACTTGCAGCGGGTTGACGGGAGCTGAGGTCGAAGAACTCGTTTCATGGACTGGAAAAGTTGCCGGTGACGTTAGGATGGTTTTTCGGGATGAAGTCCTCGGGTCTCGTTCACTTAGAAATCCGGTAATCCGAGGCTGCCCGCATTGTTTACGTGAAGACGCTGAGATTGAACAAATTAAACCTCTTGCTCATATGACGATGCGTGGGGATTGGCAGTTTCGGAAAGTTGATCTTTGCATCAAGCACTCACACCCGTTGGTAGAGCTTTGGGAACGGAATTCCCTAACAGAAAGATATGACTTTTCGTCTCGTTTATCGGCGATTTTGGATGATATCCAAGAACGCCGGTTGGAGCGGCCTCGAGTCGAGATATCGCCCTACGATCATTGGCTCGATTCACGACTGCGAACCGGAGCCGACGACACGTGGCTGTCCGGCCATACTCTTTATGCCGCAACAACATTCTGCACGCTTCTTGGGACAGAGCTCTTACGGTTGGAAGCCTCATCTGACTTGGACCAGTTTGCGCAGCTGCGGAGGGCCCGCGCTCTTGGGTTTCAGGCAGCAAGCCAAGGAGAGGCCAAGATCAATGGCGCTTTAGATCAGCTTGCCAAGCTTGCAGAGGCTGCCAAAGCCGGGCCACAGAAGGCCTTTGGCCGTATGTTTGTTGATTTTGGTCAAGCGCACTTGGAAAAAGTTGACTTCGCCCCATTCCGAAAATTATTGCGGGACTGCATCATCCGCCACTGGCCAGTTGCTGCCGGAGAAACCGTATTGGGGATAGTGCAACCGGAACGGAAACTACATTCAATCATTACGGCTTCTCAAGAAACAGGCATCGGGCAATCGCTAATTGAGCAATTTCTGGTTCACGCTGGCGCAATTGGTTCTGACGACGACAGGCCTGCGGCCCGCAAGACTTTTGAAGCCGCAAAATATTCTGAATTGTTGGCTGAAATACCGAAGCTGGTCGGCCCAATCGCCATGCAACAAGCAATGGGTGCAACAAAAGGAGAGTTTGCATCGCTGGCTCAAAGTGAAATCCTAGTGCGACGGATTCCCAACGCAAAAGTAAAGTCACCTTGGCGCATTTCAGATGGTGTCGCATTGGTTGATGAACTCCACGAGCTCGCGATGTCAATCGAAGCAATTGACGAGAGCTGGGAGCGGATTCAAGACGCTAAAAACCGCACTAATCTGAGTTTAGCCGCTATCATCAAGCAGGTGCGAGTGCAGAAACTCCAACTAGGACGGCGGGTGGATCTTGAAGGCTACACCGCTTTTTGCGTTCTGAAAGAAGAAATCGACGCGATGAAGACCGAAGAGGTAGAGCGCACAGGCGGTCCAATGACGACTGCGGCTGCGTTTGGTCGTTCGGTTGGAATACGTACTCAGGGATGGTTTGAAAGGCTTTCTTCTGCCGGCCATACACCAGCAACTCGTAGGCCGCATCCAAAATACGGTGGTGACTGGATCTATGCCTCAATCGGAGACATTGAGGAGTTTCACAAACGCTTCGTGACTTCGAAGACAATTAGAGACGACTTTGGTCACTATAGGAGGTTTTTGCTAAAGAAACTGAATAGGTTTGCGCCAAACGGCGAGGACTATGGACCGCTCTTTCTGCGCGAGGATGTCGAAGCTTTACTGCATCAAGATGGTTGGCTGGAGCCAAATCGTCGACGAAATGAGTAATAATCCGGCGTTCAGTGAGTTTACTTGTTAGAGCGTAGTGCGCAGAAAGCGGACTTTGCAAAGTCTCGCTAGCAACACTTCGTCATCGTTATTCGGAGCAATGGTAGATACGCCATTTGAACAAGCCGCCATTGGTAGATGTTGACGAAGGGTTCTATCTTGGCCTTCGTTTTGTTTCGCCAACACCGGAGATGGTTTAGCCTACCGAACAACCAAAAACTGCATTCAACGTATTCTAATGCCCGATGTTTCAAGTTAGTGTTGAGACTATCTATTGTCCCACGTTGCACTCCTAGCACTTAATCTAGTGCCAAGGGCGCCAGAAGGTATTTGAATGAGCCCCAACGATCTACTCTCCAATATCACACAAGACGCAGAAGCTAACCGATCAACCGATGCAGGTCGTCGGCTTGCAGCATTCCTCGACTCCGATCTAAACATCGGTGAGCTCTTACGGATCAACTATCAAGACGCGGATGTATTGGTGCACGACTATGCACGCCAAAAAGTCCGAGGACTACCGCATGGTTCCTTTCTCGTAGCGAGCCGCATGAACCTCGACCCAAACGCTGAATTGCCTGCTGAAGACGAAGAAACTTGCTTGGTTTTGTTACGGATCATTGGTGATTGCCAGCTTCCTAACGCCCGCCAGATGGAAGACTACAGGTTCCAAGCGGGGATGCGGGCAACAGATAGTGAAGAAACATGGGATCATCCTACAAGGGTGGATGATTGGACCAAAAACAATCTATCTTTTGGTGGTTACAGATGCAGGGTTTTAGGAACCTTCCGCATGAAACAAGATTCCAACGGGGAGTATAAGTTCGCTTTTGGGGCAGACCTCGTGAACTACTACTCTGGCCGCGGAATGAAAGTTTACAAACCTGTTGGCAACCTGCTGTCGAAAATCGTCAACTTTCAAAAAAATGTCGGTTCAAGTGAGTTCGGTGATGCTGGACGATTGAGAGTTGGGCGTGTGCGCTTTGCTGCCAGTGAAATCAATAAAGACGAAAGCTTGGACAACGTACCTGTGGAAGTTGATCCCACAGATTTCGTATCTAGGCGCACTTTTTACGGCGGGATGAGCCGCGGTGGTAAATCGAACGCGATGAAGATTACTGCAAAAGCAGTTTACTTGCTTCGTAAGCAATCTGGATCAGCTCGTGTCGGACAACTGATTTTCGACCCTAACGGTGAATACGCTAACGAAAACGTGCAAGATGGCGGATCAGTTAAGTCCATTTATGAACAAGTTCCCGGCGCGCTACGAGAACAAGAAATCGCCACCTATGGTCTAAACGAACATCCGAATGACCCACACCGAAAAATCGTAAAAATCAATTTCTTCGGCGGTAACCTAAGCCGATGGGACAACCACTCTTTGGTTGCCCAAGAATTGGATCAACTTATCGTCGGCAAGGCAATAATTGATACTGAACTGGCACGCGATGATCGGAATTACATCAAGGCTTTCCGCGACACAGTCATCGAAGTGCCCCCTTCTCTAGAGTCACGCGGTGACCAAACCCGTTTCCGTCGGCTGGTGGAGGTGTACAGGTCAACTCTGCATGCCGCCGGGTTTGCGGCACCCACTACCGGGCCGTACATCAGAAACCTTTTTAGTCGCGATCTTAGAAACGCAATGGCGAACAATGGTTGTGAAGAAGAAGTGCAAGGTCAGATTTCAACAGCAGCAGAAATTCTTGGACAAGAACGCCCATCATGGGATGCTTTTGTTGAGGCATGTAAAGGTCTTCTTAAGTTCATCGAAGAACGTAATAGTGGGTACGTTGCTTTCGAAAACAGTTATCGCCAGTCACATGATGGTCGTGCATGGGCTGACGATGCACTTCGCAATATCCTCCAAATATACTTGTATCCAAATGGCGTGCGTCAGTTTAGAAGCGCGGAGCGCCAGCATTCGCCATCTGCTACCCAAGACTATGCTGCCGAAGTTGTGGCAGACCTCCGTTCGGGTAAGCTCGTAATCTTTGACCAGTCAACGGGTGACCCAGAGCAAAATGTAAATGCCGCCGAACGTATCCTTTGGGAAATATTCAATCGCCAGAAAGCAGATTTCGTCGAGCCTGAGCGCGGTCAAGACGGTGAAATTACTCCGCCTCCTCCGGTGATGGTGTACCTTGAAGAAGCGCACAACTTGCTTCCGGCCGCTGGCGGAAAAGATGAGCTTAAAACGATATGGGCACGAACAGCCAAGGAAGGCTCAAAGTACCGAATTGGAATGGTGTTAGCCACTCAGGAACCATCTTCTGTGATGCCCGCGATCCTAAAAAACACTGACAACTGGTTTGTCGCCCACTTAAATAACTCGGACGAAGTGCGCGCACTGTCAAAGTTTTACGACTTTGAAGACTATGCTCATCAAATCAAATCGATAACAGACCCAGGTTTCGTTCGAATGCGGACACTATCGAACCCGTTTACGATCCCCGTGCAAATCGACCTATTCTCAGTTTCCGGAGGTTGACGATTTGCCCTACGAAAACCAACGCGCAACCGGGGAATCTCTAATCTCCTTGCAACAGAGTTCACTGTTTCAAGAGTTCACCGGTAAAATTCGAGTTCCCGAGACACGCAACACAGTCTCAATTCAGCCAACAGATGTGCCGAAAACGCATAGTGAAATAAATCGCGTCATAGCAATCGATGGTTCGCTCGTGACAGAGGTTTTGAAGCATGGCTATCCGGGTGCGGAAGCAAGTTTGGTGCAGATCGCGCTGGTCTACATTGATTTGCGCAAACTAGAAACCAACGTGCCAACAAAAATTATTCCTCCCCGCGCCTTTAACGAAATGGATACAGCACAAACTTTGCAAGCAGTCTTGCCGGGGCGAAATGTAGTGCGTGAAGATGGATTGCCACCGAAAGACTATTTCAGAACGTCAGTGTTCGAGGCACTTCAAGGGAAAGTGGCAGACACAAAACACGAGACACTGCTCGAAACTTATGAACACCTGATGTCCGGTCGGACAACATCCTACAAGTGCCCTCATTTCGAGAGTTGCGGCAACATGTTGCAGCCCAGTACCGGACAAACCGGCTGCACTTGCGAGAAAGCAAAAGCGATCCTCAGTACTGATCAACTTCGTTTTCACGAACGCTTCAATGAAACAGGACCAAATGGAGAGCCGCATGGTGAGGTGATGCGGTTTCTAGAGATTATTCTTCTTTTGAATGTTCTGCGTTATTTTCTTACATCGGACTCCGCGGTTCGAATTTTGCCAGAGATCGCCTTCGTCTTTGACGGGCCGCTTGCCGCTTTTGGGCAGTTTGCATCGGTCGCTCCGCGCGTGAAGGACGAACTTCGCCGCATTAGCGAAGAATGTAAGAGGCGAACGGGAAGAGAGCTGCTTTTGTTTTCACTGATCAAAACTGGTCAATTCGTAGAACACTTTGAACAATTGGACTTCGACGAAACAAGTGGACCGGGTCGGAGATACCCAGAACAGACAACACTGCTGCCCAGCATCGACTACATCCACCGCAATATCGTTTATAGACCGCCGGATGCTAAAGAGTGGGGCAAGGACACCTATTTCGGTAGAATGGTACTTTATAAGAGCCAGACTGGACAAAAGATGGTGGTCAACACACCAATGACTACCGCTGAGGCAGACGACTTGTCCAATACTGATCTCACGGCATATCCTCGGCTTCCTGAGACGTTAGCAATAGTTGATAAGCTCTCCACCTACTTGTTCGAAGGAGGTTTCGTTCCGATAGTGCGTGCGCATTCTCACGCAGCAGTACCTCTGAAGTTGGGAGGCGAAATCTTAAAGAGCCTGTTTAACGAAGATGCTTGATGGACAGATAGACAGTTGGAAGTTGGGCACACCAGAAGGCCGCTGGGCGGGTTTCGGGCCTTACTATGCTATGTTTCCTGTCAATTTTGCGCGGCAGATAGTCGAGCAATACAGCAGTAGGGGAGAGATGGTCATCGATCCCTTCTGCGGTCGTGGCACTACGAACTATGTTTCAAAAACGCTTGGGCGAAACTCCTTCGGCTGCGAGTTGAACCCAGTAGGTTGGTTGTATGCTGCGACTAAAACACAGCCAGCAAAACAGTTGGGACGGGTCCTTAAACGTATCGACGAAGTTAGGGATTTGCGACAAGCCGATGATCTAATCCCAGAAAATGAGTTTCAAGATTGGGCATGGTGCCGCGAGGTGCTTGGCTTCATCAACAGTGCGCGACGAAACTTGAAATGGCGCACGTCTAAAGTTGATCGAACCATCGCAGCCATCATGCTCGTTTACTTGCACGCAAAGGTTGGCGGAGGTTTATCAAACCAGATGCGGCAGAGTAAATCGATGTCGCCAGACTACGCAGTTAGATGGTGGAAGAGCCGAGGTATGCGCCCTCCTGAAATTGATCCTGCCTCGTTCCTTAAGTCGAGGTCCGAATGGAGATATGCTAAGGGTTTCGTCGAAACTGATGCTCGTGCAAAAATATACTTTGGCGACGCTCGAAAGGGTTTGGGTGCTTACGACAGCGAACTGGCATCACTTGTTCTGACTTCGCCTCCTTACCTTGGCATAACCAACTATCAGTACGACAACTGGATCAGGTTATGGGCGCTGGGTGGTCCTGCTTTGCCTGACTGGAACCAAGCACAGCGTTATGGCAACCGGGATAAGTACGCGTCGCTGATCGATCATGTCTTTGCAGGTCTGTCAGAGTGCTGCCGCGATGATGCGGTGATAGCCGTTAGGACAGATGCACGTCAGTTCACTCTGGAGACAACGGCGTACGCCTTAGACAGAGAATGGCCCGATCACAGGCTTTTTGGCCGCAGGACAAAGGCTGCAAAGCCTACTCAGACGACTTTGTTTGGAGACAAAACTTCGAAGCCGGGTGAAATCGACTTAATTGCTCTGCCAGAAAATCAAAACCCGCCTGATGGATTTATTGATATTGCTGCCTGCGAGACTGCCAACTAGCTGGGTGTCGTTGCAATTATTCGCTCCCAAGTAACTCCCGCCAGACCCGCGAAATAACGCATTGCTCGTCGAGCTTAATGTGCACCAACCCTGGCGATGGCAGCGAGCTCGACGAGAACGCAGGTTAGAGAGCGTTTTCGGCGTACTCTGACAGACGGTCAGAGTTTTCACACTGTCTCGGCTGCCACCGGCCAATCATGCTTGCTGCGGAGAATGGCCACACTGAGCCCACTTTGACCGATGCTGCGCGATGACCCAATTGCACCGCTACGCAGAAAGCGAGCTTTGCAACGTTTAGCCATTTAACCGCGAAATGCTAATGCGACCTTCATACGGGAAGGTTCATTGCTCAAAACTGGGAGCGCAAATTGAACCTAACTTATCGATCTCCTGGAAAAAGACTGTCTGCTGTCGCCCCTAGATATCGACTAGTTGCTGGTAGGATCTGAAGGCCGAATCTAACAACATCAGACAGCTCAAAATCGTGGCCTCGCCCTCTAGCCTCTTCCGCAATTCTAGCAGGAGAGGTTGGTATTAAGTTCTCGAGAAGTTCGCTAATAATGTCATCGAGCTCTGAAAGAGTTAAACCACTTGGAAGCACTTTGGTCTCTATGTCTTCAAGGAGAATTAAATTAAACGCGCCCGTCAAGGCATCGCGTCCACGGCCGGTAATACTGAAACGGCCAGCACTTTCAGACAACCAAGACAACTTTTCCATAAACCCCAAATAGGTCTTTATCCTATCACTTCCAACGTAGCGGGCGCTTTGATCATCTGAGGCTTTTTGGATAAGAAAAAGGTCGTCGGATCGGCAGCGCGATGTTATCTGCTCGATCCTAAGATCGTCTTCCTCGAAGTAGCTCAATACCTTGCGTAACCTGCCATAAAGTGTTCGCCCTCCATTGTATTCTATGAAGCTTGTAGGAACATTCAGAGGCACTTCGTGAAGGACCTGATCACCCAACTTGTCAGCTTCATTCTCCCGTGGCAGATCACTGTCAACAACCCCTGATTGAAGCATAGTTGAGCGAGTACGGGCTACGATTTTTCGCCACGTTATCCCACCTTTGCGTCGATCAACTCTCTGATCACCCTTGCTGTGTTTTCTCTCCATGACTCGGAGCAATGAATCCGAAAACGCTGCATTATATGTGTAGTTGAAACCTGTTGCCGAGACCAAGTAGTAGTCGACCCCATTCAAAGCTGGGTCTGATGCCAATCGACCGGAGTGACAGGCGTCAATTACTAAGACCAAACTCTTTATTCCGTGTCGGCTAAGTTCTTGAACTACAGCTGAAATAGGCACTTGCTGTGCATCTTCTCCTTTTGGTCGAGCAAAGTGAAGCGCAAGACTATGGGCACCACTAGGAACGCTGTGGCCAACGTAATAAAAGACGACTGTCGTTTCCGGTGTTACGTTTGTCAGTTCGGACAAGTCTTCTACAATCTGGCCCCAGGTCGGGTTATCCTTCCTGACTCTTGGGCCGTTCGAAGCGCCGTCAACATCGCGCAGTTCGAACATCTGTCCGGGCGCTGTTAGCTTTCCCCACCTGTCTAAGAGCCCAATTACTCGTTGTGGGCTTGGACCGACAGGAGCGCCATTAATCCAATTCCCGACAAAAATACCTCGAATATCCATCTATTCACCAAAAACATCTTCCAAAAGTTTACCGATAGCGGCCGTCGCAACCGGTAGCTTTAGTTCTTTTCCCAGGACTTTGACCGTAGCTTTGAAACCTTCTTTCTCCTCGCCACCTTGGTCGTTCTTCTCTGGCACGCCGCGTGACTTAAGAATTTGATTAATTGCAAAAATTGTTGCTGAAGCGTAAGCTTTTGCCATCTTGGGATCCTGCAAAAGCTCCAACGACCAGGCAATGATTTGATCGATACCCTGGGCATTTTGGGGGGCGGATTCTCGTCTTTCTTCAGCAGGCCCAGCTCCGGTTTCTGACGCAAGCCGATCCAACTGAGCCTGAATATCTACTTCAAGCTCTTTGATACTTATTCCTGAAGGGGCGGTTCCCCCAGTCTCTATTTGAAGCTCAATTTTCATGGCAATATCCTTTGAATCAATCCACTCTAAGTAGATCACGATCTATTGGATGTTGCCAGACTAGATCCTCCTGAAAACGCAACCAGCGAGCACAGACGACAAGGATAGAGCTGTCGCACAATAGCCTCATTCAAAAACGGTTCTGGTCGGCCCGATTGGACAATAACTTTGCTCCAAGGCCGATAACATTCGTCTGAATGTCCGGTTTGGGCTGATACTAGTAACTCCGCTTAAGTGACATTCGTATCCTCAACGATTGAACCAAGCCGTCGTGTTGTAGAGTTATTTGTCCACAAAAACTTGATCAACCACTTGAAGCTTGACTTAACAGCGCATCGCGCCATCCGATTACTGATGCTACGTAACTTGCTCCTGACAATTGTCGCAATTGCCTCTCTCTCGGCAACTCCTGTCGCGTCTGAGAAAATTGAAGTCGATCTGGAACTGGCCCTTCTTGTCGATGTTTCAAGGTCGATGACTGAGCGAGAACTCGAGATTCAGCGGCAGGGTTACGCCGCAGCCTTGATGTCGGATGAAGTTTTCGCCGCTGTTCAGTCGGGCCCTTTGCAAAGGGTGGCTTTGACATACGTCGAGTGGGCGGGAACACAAGACGTTATTGTCGACTGGATGCTGTTAGAAACGCGCGCTGATCTGAATGAGTTTGCGGGTGTTCTGACCACGCGCTTCGATCCCGCCTTGCGCCGCACTTCAATCTCTGAGGCCCTGATCTTCGGGGCAAGGATGATCGAAGGGAACGAATTCGAAGGTCTGCGTAAAGTTATCGACGTATCTGGCGACGGGCCTAACAATCAGGGTCGCCCGGTTTTGCAAGCCCGTGAGGCGGTATTGTCGAAGTCGATCACCATAAATGGGTTACCGCTGATGACCCGTGAAGGTATGGGGAGTCAGTGGCACCTCGACGATCTTGATGTCTACTACCAGAACTGTGTGACGGGCGGACCTGGTTCATTCGTAATCCCGGTGCTTGACTGGCAAGGCTTTGCGGAGGCCGTACGGCGAAAATTGGTTCTGGAAATTGGGTCAGCGCCAGCAATAGGAGAGGCTATGAAGGCGCAATACATCGCACCCTCAGACTATGACTGCCTGATTGGCGAGAAGATCTGGGAACGGAACCAACAAATCTGGAGCGAACCCTAGAAGCGGCCTTTGCATCAACCACCCGAGGCTCGATACAAAAAGTCAGCAGCAATTTTCTGAGGAAAACTAGTGTTCTGCGCTTTCAATAGAAATGCACAGATGGTGGTAAATCTTCGATACAGTGTGAGTAGACAAACTTATTGACATCGATTTGCACGAACCGAGTGTAATTTGCACGCTTATGGGTAATTCGCATGGAATTAAAATGGCTGGGGTGGTAGGATTCGAACCTACGATACACGGTACCAAAAACCGCTGCCTTACCACTTGGCTACACCCCAACGGTGAGCGGCTATCTACGACTGTTGCTTTCAGGGTTCAAGGGCTTTTTTGGACAATTTTGATGTGGATATGCAATTTAGTTTGATGGCGGTTGGATCGTCGGGATGGTCGAGTAGGGGTCAGGCGATTGTTTGAGGCGAAGCTAGATCTCTAAAACGAAAATCCAACTGGCAATCCTTGGTTTTGCGGTCGCGAGATACAATCCGCAATGCGCCACAACGCTCGTTCCTGCGACTGCGTTTCAATAGCACAAGAATTGGATTAAATTATTGATTAATAGCGATAAAAATTACCTTTATCAGTTGAATGTCTTTGGCTTCGGACCTAGCTAGATGAAGTCCGCTAACCAGCACGAAAAAGGAGCGAGCAATGAAACTGAACCCGCAAGTTGCAGAAGCATTGAATAAGCAGATCAACAATGAGCTCCACGCTTCGTACACCTACTTGGCGATGTCGGCTTATTTTGAGGCGCAGGATCTGCCTGGATTTGCCAGTTGGTTTCGGGGGCATTCTGCCGAAGAGGAAACCCATGCAATGCGTATATTCGACTTTATCGCCAAGCGGGGTGGGAGGGTAAATCTCGACGGCATCGCAAAACCGCAAACGGACTATGAATCACCCGTTGATGTACTGGAGCAGGCGCTGGCGCAGGAGCAAACCGTGACGGGCCAGATCAACGCGTTGTTTGAGCTGGCGCATGAGGTCAAAGAATACAGCACACAGAATATGCTGAACTGGTTCCTGGCCGAACAGATAGAGGAAGAAGACCTGTTCACATCGATCCTGGACAAGGCCAAGGCGGCCAGCGGGGACCGATGGAACCTGCTGTTGTTGGATCAGGAACTGGCCAAACGCGGCAGCGCTGCAGGCGCGGAGTAGCTCAGTCGGCGCTGTCGCGCACGCACGTCATTCCCGAATCTCGGCGGGGTCGACCCCCCAAAGATTGCTTTTCAGGGTCCAGCCCCGATAGCCGCCTGCCGAGATGCGGCACCAATCGGGTGAGCACTTTTCAAGCCGGGCGACGACGCCGGTTTCAAAATGCGCGTTCACCTGCGACTTGGGATCGGGCATCGCGTAAACCGGCAGCAAGTCGGCTTCGATAAGGACTGTCCGCACACCTGAAAGCAGCGCGTAATGCACCCAACCCCCGGCACCGTCGCGATCCTGAACTTTGCGCCAATTTCCATATTCGGCCGTGATCTGCAGCGGCATGCCACGCCGTTTGAACACCCAATCGATTCGGTGAGTCAGCGAAGGGCCGCGACGGACATTACCCTCGGCGGCTTTCATCGAGACATATCGCGGAAGCGGTAGATTCGTCACTGGACCGCGTTTTTCCTGCGCGGACACGGCCACTGCGCCGAGCACGAGCAGGAAAACCGATATCAACACCACAAAATGGCGGTTCACTGAAAAACTAGCACTCACTGCCTGTCTGCTCTTATGCCTGTGGATCGTATGCAAAAAAGGTTGAGACGATGCCCAAGGGGTTCTTGTGCCCCGTGTAATCCTGCGCCACGATGCCATGGCGCGCGGCAGTTTGCAAAGCGGTAGGAGGGTCAAGGTGCCAAGAGAACGTCTGAGTGTTGTCGTTACGCGACGGTTGCCCGAAGCGGTGGAAACACGGCTAAGCGAGCTTTTCGATGTAAAACTGCGTGACACCGACGATCCCATGACTCGCGAAGAGCTGGTGGCGGCAGTGAACACAGCAGATGTGCTGGTTCCGACGATAACCGATACAATTGATGGCGGTATCCTGGGGCAGGCTGGTGAGAAATTGCGACTGATCGCCAATTATGGTGCCGGTGTCGACAATATTGATGTGGCGACGGCGAGGCAGCGCGGGATCCTTGTCTCGAACACACCAGGAGTACTGACTGACGATACTGCAGATATGACTATGGCTCTGATCCTGGCGGTTACACGACGTATCCCCGAGGGGTTAGGTGTGATGCAAAAGGGCGATTGGGCCGGTTGGGCCCCGACGGCCTTGCTGGGTGGCCGGGTCGGTGGTCGCCGCTTGGGTGTTCTTGGTATGGGCCGGATAGGGCAGGCCGTTGCGCGACGTGCCAGCGCGTTTGGAATGCAGGTTCACTATCACAACCGCCGCCGGTTGCGCCCCGAGATTGAACAGGAACTGGAGGCGACCTACTGGGATAGTCTTGATCAGATGGTGGCGCGGATGGACGTCATCTCGATCAACTGCCCGTCGACCCCTTCGACCTTTCATTTGATGAATGCGCGGCGTTTGAAATTGATGAAACCCACGGCCGTGATCGTGAATACATCACGCGGTGAAGTCGTCGATGAGAACGCCCTGACACGCATGATCCGCGCCGGTGAGATCGCGGGCGCTGGTCTGGATGTTTATGAACAGGGCACGGATGTGAACCCACGCCTCCGGCAATTGCCGAATGTGGTGCTGCTGCCTCATATGGGCTCGGCTACGCTTGAGGGTCGGATCGAGATGGGTGAGAAAGTCATTATCAACATCAAGACCTTCGAAGACGGTCATCGCCCGCCAGATCAGGTTGTGCCTGCAATGCTTTAGGCTGTGGCCTGAGAAAAGGGGGACGCAATGGTGCAGGCAACCGCTTTGCCGCGAAACGAGGCCGGGATTGACACGGCGCTGGGAATTCTGAAGCAGAGGTTCGCAGACCGGCTGCAATCTGGTGCTGCGATTTGCGAGCAGCACGGGCACACGACAACGTGGATTGAGAACCAGAGTCCGGATGCGGTGGTTTTCCCGCATTCAACCGAAGAAGTGGCCGATATCGTCAGGACCTGTGCCGAGCACAAGGTGCCAGTCATCCCGTTCGGAACAGGCACCTCGCTCGAAGGTCATGTAAACGCTCCTGCTGGTGGCATATCCGTCGATCTGAGTCAGATGAACAAGATATTGGCGGTCAATGTCGGTGATCTAGATTGCGTTGTCGAACCGGGTGTCACCCGAGCCGAATTGAACACCCATCTGCGGGATCAGGGGTTGTTCTTCCCGATTGATCCGGGCGCGAATGCGTCGCTAGGTGGCATGGCCGCGACACGCGCGTCTGGCACCAATGCTGTGCGTTATGGGACAATGAAAGACAATGTGCTTAGCCTTGAGGCCGTGATGCCGGACGGGCAAGTGATCCGCACGGGGCATCGTGCGCGAAAATCTTCGGCGGGTTTTGATCTGACCCGCTTGCTAATCGGTGCCGAGGGCACGCTGGGAATAATCACCGAAATCACATTGCGATTGCAGGGTATCCCCGAGGCCATCAGTTCAGCTCGCTGTTCGTTTCCATCGGTGGATGCAGCCTGTCAGGCTGTGATGATGACTATTCAGTATGGTATCCCGGTTGCGCGGATCGAATTGCTGGACCAGATGTCGGTCAAAGCTGCAAACGCTTATTCGGGACTGGATTTGCCAGAAACGCCACTGCTGCTGCTGGAATTTCACGGTTCGGACAGCGGTGCAGCGGAACAGGCAGAGACCTTTGGCCAAATCGCGGAAGAATTTGGTGGCAGCGATATCACCACCACCACGACAACCGAAGAGCGCAACAAGCTGTGGCAGGCCCGGCACGATATGTATTGGGCCAGCCTACAACTGCGCCCAGGCGCGCGGGGCATTTCTACGGATGTATGTGTTCCGATCTCGCGTTTGGCCGAATGTGTGACCTCCGCACAGGATAAGGCCGCTGAATTGGGTTTGCTGGCCCCAATCGTGGGTCATGTTGGTGACGGTAATTTCCATACACTTCTGTTAATCGACATGGATGACGCAAAAGAGGTCGCAAGTGCAGAGGAATTCGTCGGTTGGCTAAATGATCTTGCAATTGCGATGGAGGGCACCTGTACCGGAGAACACGGAATCGGGCAGGGTAAACGCCCCTATCTGGTGAAAGAACTTGGTGCGGCGACAAATTATATGGCGGCGATCAAAGCAGCGCTGGATCCCGATAACATTATGAATCCGGGCAAGGTACTCTGACCGCAGTTGTTGGGCTCGGCCATAACAGCGCCTCAATTTTAGGTGAATGATCTAGGAAAGAGCAGTATTTGATTCCGAGGTTATTCATGGGCGCGTTGCGTTTCATTGGTTTTTTGCTGATTGCCGTCGTGGTTGTCGTAGGTCTGGATTATTATCAGCAGGATAAGAAAGTCGAAGGCAGGTTGTCCTTCAACGGATATGTCGACACGATTAATCAGCGGTTCAACTTGTATCAGGCGGAGCTAGCCGCGGAAGAAGTTGAACGAGAAAGGCAGAAGCGTTGGCGTGAGGGGGCCAAGCCGTACCTGCCGGATTCGGGCGAAGGATGGGTGCGTCGTTCGATCGTGGATGCAGATTTTACACGCGATGCCCGAGAAGGTGTTTTGCAGGACGGAATAAGTGAAGCTGCTCGTCCAATTGCAAAAAGAGTTGCTGTGCAAGAGACTGAACAACTGGCCAGAAAACTCGATAATTCTAGTTGGGTCTACGAAAGCGGCGAGCATACGGTCTGGCTACAGGCGAAACTCAGGAAAGACGCTAAATCCAATACACTGACTGGCAACATCGTCAGGTCTGTCGAAGGGTTGGGCGCAGGATCGAGTGGCTACACTCCATTCGGCATAATTGGTGGTGCTGCGTATTTCAGGTTTGAAAACAGCCGATACAAACCCGTCACAGTGAAAGATCGAAAGTTTTGGTCAATGATCACGGCGAGCCTGACGGACCTTGAGGTCGAACCTCGGTTTGAAATCTACAAGGCTACAATCGGACTGGGCGAAGAAATTCGCTTGCAAGTCTATTCCGATGCACCAGCGCCTATGCTGCGAGCGTTTCTAGATCGATTGGATTATGACGGATTGAACGCACTGCTTCAAAAGCAAGTGCCTGGCGTCGGCAACGATACCGTTTTTGATGCTGAACGAGAAAGTGAACTGGCGACAAACATGGCCGCCTTGCGCGGCGAGTTTGTCAAGCTGCGCAGCGAGCTGGCGCGTTTGAAGCTAGAAAACATTGATGGATTGTCTCTTGTCGCAAATACTTTGGCCGCGCAATACGGTTTGCCGGCAGACACCTTCGACTTGACCGCGAACAGAATCGAATCTGCGGATGATTTGGTCCAGGTCGGATACCGCAAAGGACTGACAGATTTGCTTGAAGACGAGATGCAGCAGGCAGACAGAGATGACGAGGGTTTCTTTGGAAATTTGTTCGCCAAATTCAAAGATCAGGAAACCTCTGAAGAAGTCGCATCTGTAAACGAAAATGAAGGCTTCCTGTCCGGACTGTTGTCAGCCTTTGGTAGCTCTGACTCTGAAGCAGAAACTGCCGTGCGGGTAAACCGAGGCGGTTCCGGTACGGGCATTGATTGCGCAACCACCGGAACGTTCAAAAGGTGCAAATTGGGGGGCGGATAACACATCAGATCGACTGTTGGAAAGCGACCTGGTGCAACGCTCAGGTCGCTTTTCTTATATCACTGGTCGGATGAATGTCGCGTCGAGCCCCTCAAATGCGCCATATGGTGTCAACTGAATTCAAGGGGAGACACCCGGCTATGAAAACCCAAGTCAAAGCATTGGTCGTTGGCGGCGGCGCCGTCGGGACCTCGATTGCCTATCACCTTGCCAAAGCGGGCTGGGATGATGTGATGCTGATCGAGCGGGACGAACTGACATCCGGTTCCACCTGGCACGCAGCAGGCCTGTTGCCGTTGTTCAACATGTCGTATGCCACGACCCACATCCACAAGTACTCAGTCGATTTCTACAAGACACTAGAGGAAGAAACCGGCTTGAATGCAGGCTTCGCCGTAGTCGGAAACCTGCGTATGGCACAGACACAAGAGCGTATGGATGAATACATGCTCTATGCATCCACAGCGGAAACTTGTGATGTTGCATATGAGTGGCTGACGCCCGAGCAAATCAAGGAACGTTGGCCTCTGATCGAAACTTCGGACTTGAAGGGCGCAATCTATCACACTGAAGACGGCTACATTAACCCTGCCGACGTGACCCAGGCGATGGCCAAAGGTGCGCGTCAGCGCGGTGTCGACATCGTTCGCAAGATGCAGGCTGATGCGTTCCACTGGAACGGTACTCACTGGGAAGTCACCTGCACTAAGATGGTCGAAAAGGGCGGCAACCTCATTCCGTCAGATGAGCAGGTTGTGATCACCGCCGAACATGTCGTGACCGCGTCAGGCAACCACGCACAGCGGACCGCGAAAATGCTGGGTATCAAGATGCCCGCGATCCCGGTCGAGCATACCTTCATCGTCATGGACAAAGACCCCGAGCTGGTCAAATGGCGTGAAGCGGGCAACCCCGAGCATCCAGTTGTGCGTGATGCAGACAACGAGTCGTATGCGCGCGAAGAACGTGGCGGCTGGATTCTGGGTATCTACGAACATGGCGCTCCTGCGCAGTTCGAACACGGCGTGCCGGACAGCTTCCGCGCTGACCTATTCCCGCTGGATCTGGATCGGATCGCCGATCAGTACATGGCGATGGCCGAACGCGTGCCGTCCTGCGCTGAATCCGGCCTGAAGGACGATTTCAACGGCCCGATCTGCTATACGCCCGACGGCAACCCGCTGGTTGGTCCGGCGCCGGGCCTGCGCAACATGTGGCTGGCCGAGGGCTTTAGCTTCGGGATCACCGCCGCAGGTGGCACCGGCTATTATCTGGCGCAGATGATGGTTGATGGCGAAGCCGAGATCGACATGGCGTCGCTGGACCCCAAGCGTTACAGTAGCAACTGGATGACCACAGAATTCGCGGCGCGCAAGAACGAAGAGTGCTATGAGCACGTCTACATCTTGCACCACCCGGATGAAGAGCGTGAAGCTTGTCGTCCGTTGCGTACTGTTCCGGCCTACGACCGTCAGAAAGCGCGTGGCGCACAGTTTGGCTGGGTCAACGGCTGGGAGCGCCCGAACTATTTCGGCCCGCTGGATGCGCCTGATAACTTCGACAAAGAAAGCCGCAGCTTCCGCCGCGGTGGTTGGTGGCAGTATGCCGTCGAAGAAGCCAAAGCGATCCGAGAAGGCGTTGGCCTGATCGATGCGTCGGCCTTCACCAAGCATGTCGTCAAAGGCCCCGGTGCGACCCAGTTCCTGGATTGGTTCACCTGCAACAAGCTGCCCAAGGTCGGACGCATCAACCTGACCTACGCGTTGACCTCGCACGGCACCACCCGCACTGAATACACCATCGTCCGCAATGGCGAGAACAATTACTACATCGTCTCTGCCGGTGCCTGGACCGAGTACGACGCCGATTACCTGCGCAAGGCGGCCGAGGACAAGATGGAGGAGTTCGGCTACATCGAAATCCAGGACGCGACCACCCAGTGGGGCGTCTTCGCGATCGCTGGACCCAAGTCGCGTGACGTTCTGAAAGAGATCATCAAGGACGCCGATCCGGAAACCGCACTGTCTAACAAACGCTTCCCATGGTTGTCGGCGCGTCAGATTGAACTGGGCATGTGCCCCGTGAACGCGATCCGCGTGGCCTATACCGGTGAGCTGGGTTGGGAACTGCACCACCCGATCGAGATGCAGAACTATCTGTTCGACCTGCTGGAGAAGGCTGGTGAAAAGCACGGCATGAAACTGGTTGGTGCCCGCGCCCAAAACTGGCTGCGCCAGGAGAAATCCTATCGCGCCTTCGGCACCGAACTGGGCCGCGACGCGACCCCGCTGGAAGCTGACCTGCCGCGCTTTGTTGATCTGTCGAAAGACTTTTATGGCAAAGCCAAGCTGGAAGAGACCGGCGTGCGCGTGAAGTGCTGCACTCTGCTGATCGACGGACCGGACGATGCCGACCCCTGGGGCCGCGAGGCGCTGTACACGCCGGAAGGTGAGCGCGTGGGTCGTTTGACCTCGGGCGGGTACTCGGTGGCGTTCGAGAAATCCATCGGTATGGGCTACGTCAAGCCCGAGCTGGCGGTCGAAGGCACCAAGCTGCAGGTCAAAATTCAGGACAAGCTGTGGGATGCGGTCGTGACTTGCGACAGCCCCTACGATCCGAAGAACGAAACAATCCGCAAAGACGGCTGACGCTTCCAAGAAATAAGGCGGTACTCACGTAGCACCGCCTACTAAAAGCCCGCTCTCGGTGGGCTTTTTTCATGCGCTTAATTCATCAAAGCAGTCTAGTGCCTTGGCGGCATACATCATGGACGGCCCACCGCCCATCTGGATGGCCATTGCCAGAACGTCCGAAATTTCATCGCGGGTGGCTCCTGCCTTGGCCAACGCCTCGGAATGCAGGGTAATGCAAGGCTCACACCGTACTGCGATTGACATGCCTAACGCGATGAACTCTTTGGTTTTGTAGTCCAGCGTCCCGCCTTCCTTGACAGATTTTCCCAGCGCCCCGAAGGCACGCGCCGTATCAGGAATGGCTCCGTTAAGGTTACGCAAGCTTTTGCGCGTTTCGTTCAGTGAATCCTGCCAGCTCATTATCACGTCCTTCTTGATACATATGATAATCTGCATATGAATGGTGAAGAGCAAAGCAGACTTTGATCCTGATCAGATTCCAGTTTTTTGGGCGACAAATGCCAAGTTGTTCGCAGGCATCTTTACGATTTTGACCAGTTCGAGGGCGTTGTCCTTTAACATAGACAATATATGTGTGTCGTCTTTGTACCCGATCTCAGGGTCTTGTTGGACCAGTGCGTCGTGAAATCGCCGGTCGCCATCGCTTGTCAGGTGTCCGTCACGTTTGAAAGGGCCATAAAGCACCAAACGCCCATCCGTTTTCAGAGCGCACGCTGCTTCGGCAACGAGGGTTTCAGCCTCGGGTAAACTGATCAGGTGCAAGAGGTTGATCAGTAAAACCAAATCTTGCTGCGCCATTGATTTGTGCCAACCCTCCGCAGTTGCATCCAGATGAACGGCTGCGGCGGTGTTTGGTAAACCCTTGGTGTACGCATCGATGCTGGCGCGCCGTTCGGAGGTGACTTCGCTGGGTTGCCAATGCAACCCGGGCATCCGCTGGGCAAAGGCCGAAATGTGTTGTCCGGTTCCACTGGCCAGTTCCAGGGCCTGTCCTGATGACGGAGCGACCCGTGCCAGAAGATCGCACAGCACAACCGTGTTTCGGCTGGCGGCTGGGGCGACGAGTTTGCTGCCGTCGCCCTCGGTGGCGACGCTGGCATTTGAGGGCAGTTTGCGTTTTGTCATCGTTACAGCCTACCGGGTGTCAGCGCTTTCACAATCGCCGCATCAAGGCGCGGCGACGCGCCAGTCACAAGATCCGCCACAAGTTGCGAGGCAGCAGGAGCGGTCTGAAACCCATACCCTCCCTGTGCTGCCGACCAGATAAACGATGGATCGGTTGGATCAGGTCCGAGCACCAGCGTGCCATCGGCAACAAAACTACGTAACCCCGCCCAGTTGGTTTCTACCCGAGTTACAGTTTCAGTAACCATCGCTTCGTATCGTGCCAGTCCTTCTGCGAGAACCATGTCATCGGCGTAAGCGTCATGGGGTGTGGTTGGGTCCGCCTCGCAAGGCGAGACCAGTAGCTTGCCCGCATCAGGTTTGGCGTACCAGCTCTCGCCTGCGCCCAGCATCATTGGCCAGCTTCGCAGGTCATGTCCGCCCGGTGCGGGGATGCGCGCAATCGATCGACGGTAAGGTGTGATCCCGATGGGGGAGATTCCTGCCATCTGCGCCACCTCATCGACCCAGGCTCCGGCGGCATTTACCAGATTGCGTGCCTCAAAGGATTCTGAGGTTTCGACGGTCCAATGAACCGATTTGCGGATGCTGCTGACCCTCTGACGGGTCAGGACTGAACCGCCATTCTTACGGACGGTTCGCGCAAAGTCCTGCAGGACGCGATCTGTATCGATATCATATGCGCTATTACTTATGGCTGCATAACCGACAGTTTCAGCATTCAGGACAGGAATGTGTCCGATGGCATCTTCCGGCGAAATCTCTTGCACTCCAAGATCTTGGGCGTCTTTTTGAAACAGCGCCTGTTGATCCCTTCCGCCAATCAGCATCAGGCCGCGTGGTGTGAGGTACGCATTTGTTTCAAAGAACGCAGCACTTGCCTCGTTCATTGCCTTGACCGAGTTTGGACCGTAACCCTTTTCGAACAGGGCGGCTGAACGACCCGAAGTATGATATCCTAATCCGTCCTCGGCCTCTAACACCGTAACTGTGCCGTGCTCTGACAGGCGCGCACCTGCGCTTAGCCCGGCGACACCGCCACCGATTATCAGAAAATCAATCATGCGTTTTGTTCCGTTTCCGGCCGCCAAGTGATCGAGCCGGTGGTAAGTTGACTGGCGACATTGGCGGACCATGACACGCGTACTGCCAAACGAAAAGACACAAGCCCACCGCAATGGAAACTTGATCGTAGGCGGCCAGCCTGCTTTTAGTGCAAACAACATAAGATTCGGAGGCGGACGTGAACGCGGCAGATATTCACCCGATGGCAACGGGGCACATTCCGTCATATGTGACACAGGCAGATGGTAGCGACTTCCTCTTCACCTTCATGTTGTTTTTTACCGTCGGGATGGTCGTGCTGATCGGGGTTGCCTACTTCACGTTGCATTCGATCCCGGAAAAAATGGCGCATGAAACCAATCACCCGCAATTCCAATTGGTTGGGATTCTGGCGCTTTTGGCTTTGTTTACGCATAACGGCCTTTTCTGGGTTGCCGCCATCCTTGTGGCTGGGTTCCAGTTCCCTGATTTCGCGGCACCGCTGCGCTCGATTGCCGATGCCATCCGATCTTTGGCGCCTGGGCAGGACAAAGAACACGCTTCACCCCCTCCTGAGCTGGAAACTGAGCCCGAACAATCCAAACCCTCCGAACCGGCAGCACAGGGGCACTGAACAATGATCGAGACGATGCTGTGCGCCCTGATTACCGTGCTTCCTGACTATCTGTTTCGCCGCTTTGTGCAGGGCAAACGGATCGGACACGAGATCACGCTGTTCACCATGTGGTACGAGTTGCGCTGGGGGCTGACGACTTGCGCTATTTTGGCGCTAACCGTTATCACAACGCTGTTCTATTTTCACCCGTCCAGCAAAACAGCGGCTTCCTACTTCCGGACGGTAACGATCCTGCCGCAGCTAGGGGGGCGCGTTTCCGAAGTCTACGTGCGCAACAATGAGCAGGTGACAGCTGGACAGCCGATTTTCCGGATCGAAGACTTCACGCAAACCGCGCAGGTCGAAGCGGCGCATGCCCAGATTGCTCAGGTTCAAGCCTCGTTGAAGGTGGCGGAAACCGATCTGGCCGAGGCTGAGGCCGGGATTGCTGGCGCGCGCGCAGCTCTGGATCAGTCGCTCGAGGATCTGGAACGCAATACCACCCTACGTGACGAGGGATCCAGCGCGGTGCGCTTGGCCGAGATTGATCGGTTGGAAAATCTGGTTGCCGAGCGTGAAGCGCAGGTCAAAGCAGCCGTCTCAAAACGCGCAGCGGTTGTACAACAAATCGAAGAGCTGATCCCGGCCCAACTTGCCAGTGCCAATGCGCAGCTGGATGCGGCATTGACCGAGTTGGACAAGACTGTGGTCAACGCTGGAGTGACGGGCAGGGTTGAACAATTCGGGCTTCAGGTCGGCGACTATGTCAGCCCTTTGCTGCGCCCGGCGGGTATTCTGGTGCCATCCTCCTCCGGACATGACCGATTCCAGGCGGCGTTCAGTCAGCTTTCGGCCCAGGTGGTCAAACCGGGTATGATTGGCGAATTGGGCTGCATGACCAAGCCCTTTACCGTTATCCCGGTGGTTGTCGTCGAGGTGCAGGATGTGATCCCATCGGGGCAGATCAGGCCATCTGATGAGTTACGGGACGTGCAGAGCAACACCAATCCTGGTTCGATCCTTGTCTACCTTGAACCGCTCTACAAAAGCATGGCCGATGATGTGCCTCCAGGCAGCAACTGTCTGGCGAATATCTATACGGATAATCATGCAAAGCTGGAGGATGAGAGCCTCGGCTTCTGGGAAAAATCGTTCCTGCATGTGGTAGACACGATTGGCGTCGTTCATGCGGCAGGCCTGCGCCTGCGACTGATACTGATGCCGGTGAACACTCTGGTGCTGGGCGGACACTAATTTCACGCCCTAGAAGCTGACCATTGCGGCGATTCAATCGCTTGAAGTCCTGACTCGACGACAGCTGGGTATCGAAACGCTCGTGGTTAATATTGCCCACGGGCCGATGGTGTTGGGTCGCCAATAAGACTGGCCACCAAGTAGACCTTCGCCGCGCGTGCAGCATTTGCTTTCCTGGAATGCAGCTATGCAGACTTAGCGGCTGTCTAGCGATTTGCTCATGCTTTTGAGAACTCGTTGATAGAGTTCGGTTGGTGCATCCTCAACTGCAGGTCTTTCGACCCATTCCAAATCCAAGTTCAGTGATCCCGCAGGTACGATTTTTGTTGCGATTTCGGGCGGCGTGGTATCGTCAGTCGTTCCATTCTTCCAGTCGTGAAAGGCTGATGAGTAACGAACGACCGCTCCGCTGGTCGACAATTCGAGCAATCCGCCCTCGGCGAAGAACGTCAGCCTATCTCCCATTTCCTCACCAATAAGTTTGAGCCTGTTTCCCAATCGATGTTTGAGGATGGCTACAAACACTATCGCTGCGGAAAACGTGAATTTATCGACAAGCATAACAACCTGCTTGTTTGCACTTTTTGAGATCGCGTCGATCAAGGGCATCGTTAGAAGAAAGTCGCCACCAGTGTTTCCGCGAACATCAATTAGTAGTGTTTTGTTCGAGGATGCGCGCACGCATTCCACCGCGGCTGAGATGGCTTTAGGCAGCGCATTTTCGTTCGGATCAAAGAAGCTTGGTAACGCTATTGATAGCCCTAGCTCTTGCCAGTCCTTTATCTCTACAAATATCTCGGGTTCCCAGGCTGGATCAGCCTTGCCGTGCTCGTTTCTCGGGTAGAGCATCGATCCCGGAACTGTATGTTCATTGGCCACTTTCAGATTGGCTATCCGCCCATTTTCGTCCTGCACACGGTACTCGGTCATGCCGCCGTTTGACGAAAAACCCAAACGTGCCAAAGCGTACGGCCATGCCAGTAGAATCGGGCCGATGACCCGTTTCCTTTGGCACGTTCCCGCCAGAAATTTCTCTGCAGTGGCTTCAATCTGGCTCAAAGCTGAGCCGTTGACCGCTATCAACTCTCCTCGCGGTGCGGCTATCTCTGGCGCCGCGTCGATGAATTGAACGGAACGTCCAACGCTCACGAATCTCAGCGGTAGCACCGCGATCGCATCATTCGGGATCAGCCGTGTGTGCCCATTGCCGGGAAGTGCCAATAAACGCATCGCTGACAACAGAAAGGCTTCGACAGAGCTCTCTGAGGCATATTGCCGGGTTTCACCAATACAGTCGTCAATCACGGCCTTTTCGATCTGTCGAAAACTGGGATCGGTCGGCAGGGCAGTTTCTAAAATTTGGTTCAGGTCTTCCGTGAGCGACATGTTTCACGATGCGCATAGCCACTCGTCAATGTCCAGATTGGGCTCAGGGCGACTAAAAAGGCCCGCAAAAACATGCGGGCCTTGTTGTTAGTTTCCGGGTCAGATTCTACTGCGGAATTTCGCCTTCCAGCCCCTCAACGTAGAAATTCATGCCCGCCAGCGTACCGTCATCGGCGGTCTCGCCTTCGGCCAGCCAGTCACTGCCGTCCTGCTTTTTCAGCGGGCCAGTAAAGGGGTGGTATTCACCGGCTGCCATCGCGGCTTTCAGCGCCAGTGCTTCTTCTTTAACATCAGCCGGAACGGCGTCCGAAATCTCACCAATTGCTACCATGCCTTCCCGGATGCCATCCCATGTGTTGGCACTTTCCCATGTTCCGTCCATCACGGCCTGGGTCCGCGCGATGTAGTAGGGAGCCCAATCGTCGATGATTGAAGACACACGCGGGAAGGGTGCGTATTCGCTCATGTCGGAGGCTTGGCCAAAGGTGACAACGTTTCCTGCCTCTTGCGCGGCTGCCTGCGGTGCAGTCGAGTCAGTGTGCTGCAGGATCACGTCCGCGCCCTGTTCGATCAGAACTGTGGCGGCGTCAGCTTCTTTCGCAGGATCGAACCAAGTGTAGGCCCAGACGATCTTGAACTCGACATCCGGATTCACCTTCTTGGCGTGGATATAGGCTGAGTTGATACCACGGATCACTTCAGGGATCGGGTAGGACCCGATGTAGCCGATGATATTCGATTCCGTCATTTTACCGGCGATGTGGCCTTGGACTGCGCGACCTTCATAAAAACGGGCCGAGTAGACCGAGACGTTGTCGGCGGTCTTGTAGCCGGTTGCGTGCTCGAATTTCACATCCGGGAATTTCTTCGCGACATTGATGGTCGGATCCATGTAGCCGAACGAGGTGGTGAAGATCAGGTCCGCTCCTTCCAGCGCCATCTGGGTCATCACGCGTTCTGCATCTGGGCCCTCAGGCACCGACTCGACGAACACGGTTTCGACCTTGTCGCCAAAGTGCTCTTCCACGGCCAGACGGCCCTTGTTGTGCTCATAGGTCCAGCCGCCATCGCCCACTGGGCCGACATAGACGAAGCCGACTTTGGTCTTGTCTTGGGCCATGGCCCCCGAGGCCAGACCCAGCGCCATTGCGGCGCTTGCCAAAAGTGTAGTGAATTTCATGTGTTACTCCCCAAGTTGGTTCAGTTGGCCTCGCCTAGTGCGAGGCATGGAAGGTCCGGCCCAATGCGGCAGGTGCGCTGCTCTTGTCGGCCGAAAGGATCACAAGCACAAGGATCGTGATGATGTAGGGCGACATTGCCAGATACTCGACAGGAATGGCAACGCCCGCTGCCTGCAAATTAAGCTGCAACACAGTGATGCCGCCGAACAAATAGGCGCCCAGCAAGACACGCCATGGTTTCCAGCTGGCAAAAACCACCAGCGCCAAGGCAATCCAGCCGACACCGGCAGTCATGCCCTCGGTCCACTGCGGCACGCGGATCAGGCTGATGTAGGCGCCGCCCAAGCCAGCGCAAGCACCACCAAACAGGATCGCCATGATGCGAATCTTGATGACTTTGTAGCCCAGCGCATGCGCCGCATCGTGGTTTTCGCCAACGGCGCGCAATATCAGGCCGATGCGTGTGTATTTCAGCGTGGCCCAGACGGCGGCCGTCAGGGCAATTCCGACGTAGAGGATCGGGTCGTGCTGAAACAGGATTGGTCCAATAACAGGGATATCGCTGATCACCGGGATATGGATTTCACCCATGCTGGGCGGCTTTATTCCTACGTAGCTCTGCCCCATCAGCGCGCTGAACCCGAGGCCGAACAATGTTAGGGCCAGGCCACTAGCAACTTGATTGGCCAACGCCACCTGCGTCAGCAGTACAAACAACAGCGATAGCACCGCGCCACCGATTGCTGCCGCGATAAAGCCCAGCCAGGGCGAACCGGTCTCGACCGAGATTGCGAAGCCGCTGATTGCGCCCACGATCATCATGCCCTCGACACCGAGGTTCAGGACGCCTGCTTTTTCGACCACCAATTCTCCGATTGCGGCCAACAAAAGTGGGGTTGCGGCCACCATTAGCGAGGCGACCAGAAGGACGGGGTTAATTTCACCAAGGTCCATATCAAGCTACCTCGCTACGGGCCGCACGGATGCGGTAGTTTGTCAGAAGATCGAATGCCAGCAGGAAGAACAGAAGCATCCCCTGGAATACCTGAATGGCTGCGGCGGGCAGACCCAGCTGAGATTGGGCGATTTCACCGCCAATATAAGTCAACGCCATCAGGCCTCCGGCCAGCAGGATGCCCACCGGATGCAAACGGCCAAGGAAAGCCACGATGATCGCGGTAAAGCCGTAACCGACGTTGAAATCGATACTGACCACGCCAGCAGGGCCCGAGACTTCGAACATCCCCGCAAGACCGGCCAGCGCGCCGGCCAGACCCAGACAGAACAGGATCAGGCGGGCAGGGTTTACACCTGCGAACTTCGCCGCACGCGGGGCCTCACCTGTCAGGCGGATGTGGAAGCCCAGCATGTGCCGGTTCAGCAAGACATATGCAAAGATAACAGCGATCAGGGCAGTGACTACGCCCCAGTGCATGCCTGAACCCGCAATCAGCTCGGCATTATACGCGCTGTCGTAGGATTGCAGATTGCGCGAACCCGGAAAGCCGAACCCTTCGGGATTCTTCAGCAGGCCTAGCGAGACCGAGGCCAGCATCTGTTCGGCCACATAGACCAACATCAGCGACACAAGGATTTCATTAGTACCGAAGCGCACTTTCAGGAAGGCTGGGATCATTGCCCATAGCCAGCCGCCAAACGCGCCTGCAATCACCATGATCGGAAAGATGTAGAATGCATCCAGCGGATAGAATGCCAGACCAGCACCCGCACCGAAAATGGCCCCCATGATGTACTGACCCTCGGCCCCGATATTCCAGATACCGGCGCGGAAGCCTAAAGACAGGCCGATAGCGATCAAAACCAGGGGCGCGCCCTTAACCAGCAATTGCGGCCGATAATAGAAGGCGAACTCGCCAAACAGGGGTTCCCAGAAAATGGTTCCAATAGCCTCGACCGGGTTTTTGCCCAGAATGGCGAACAGGATGCCACCAAAAACCATCGTCGCCAGGACCGCGACCAGAGGGGTGGCATAAGACCACGCCTTGGACGGCTGAGGCCGTTTCTCCAACACAATCATTTGCTCATACCCCCGCGTTTCTCTTTTCTTGTAACTGTTTAGACATGGGCCACCTCCATGCCATGCGCGCCGCCCATCATCAGGCCGATTTCATCGACCGTCAGACCCGTGGTTTCACGCGGGGCGCTTAGTCGTCCTTCGTTCAAGGCGGCGAAACTGTCTGAGATTTCCATCAGTTCATCGAGGTCTTGCGAGATACAGATGACCGCAGTTCCCTTGGCCGCCAGATCCAGAATGGCCTGCCGGATCGAGGCCGCCGCCGCTGCATCCACGCCCCAAGTCGGCTGGTTCACGACCAGAACATCCGGGTTTTGCAGCACTTCGCGACCAATCACGAACTTCTGCAGGTTCCCGCCCGACAGCGACCGGGCGGCATTTTCAGGACCCGGCGTACGCACGTCAAAGGCGCTAATGATCTTTTCGGCAAAGCTCTTGGTCTCGGACCACTTCAGAAAGCCGTTATTCTCTAGCCCCTCGCGGACCGACCCAGTCAGCAGAGCGTTTTCGGTCAGGCTCATATCAGGGGCAGCCGCGTGGCCCAGCCGTTCTTCGGGCGCGGTCAACACGCCCAGCTTACGCCGCGCGGTCGGGCCGAGTTTGCCGATGGGTTGACCGCTGAATTTGATCGCATCTGCGGTGGTCGGAATTTCGCCAGAAAGCACACCCAGCAATTCATCCTGACCGTTCCCCGCGACACCCCCGATCCCCAGAACCTCGCCCTTGCGGACGGTCATGTGGACGTTGCGAAGCGCAGTTCCGAATTCCGACGGCGACGGCACTGACAATCCGCTGACATCCAGCGCAACGTCACCGAACTCCCGGCCGGAACGTTCAGGTGTCTGCAGGGTCGAGCCCACCATCATCTCAGCCATATCGCGCGCTGAGGTTTCAGCTGGTACACATTCGCCCACATTCTTACCCAGCCGCAGAATCGTGGCGTGGTCGCATAGCGTTCGAATCTCTTCCAGCTTGTGCGAGATATACAGGATCGATGTCCCTTCCGAGCGCAATTTGTTCAGCGTTTCGAAAAGGATTTCAACCTCTTGCGGCGTCAGAACCGAGGTCGGCTCGTCCATGATCAGCAACTTTGGGTCCTGCAGCAGGCAGCGGATGATTTCGACCCGCTGACGCTCACCTGCAGACAGATCGCCAACCGTGCGGAAGGGGTCCAAGGGCAGGCCGTAGGTTTCGGATACTTCGCGGATACGCGAGGCCAGATCACCCATTGGGGGCGGGTTCTCCATCCCCAGAGCGATATTCTCGGCGACGTTCAACGCATCGAACAGCGAAAAATGCTGGAACACCATCGCGATCCCGTCTGCGCGGGCGGCGCGCGGTTCAGGCGGTGCATAGGGCTGCCCTCGCAGCAGCATGGTGCCGCTGTCGGGTTTCACCAGCCCATAGATCATTTTGACAAGCGTGGATTTGCCCGCGCCGTTCTCGCCCAGCAGCGCGTGAACTTCGCCTTCCCCGATGTCAAAGGACACCTGATCATTGGCCACGACGCCGGGATAGGCTTTGGTCAGCCCTTGCAAGCTCAGAAGTGGAGTGGTCACGCGCTCAGGTCCTTCTTCAATTCGTTCTGTCGGGCGGGGCGTAACAGTTGCGCTGCCACGCCAACGGCGATCATCTGCGGGTGTTTGCCCAAGCCTGGATCGCCGATCGGACAGGTGATCCGGCTGATCCGCTCGGGCGGATGCCCAAGGGCTGCAAGTCGCGACCGGAATCGCGCCCATTTCGTAGCCGAGCCGATAAGCCCCGCAAAGAGGAAATTGTGCGAAAGCAGCCGGTTGCACAGTTCCAGATCCAGATTGTGCGAATAGGTCAGCACCAGATGCTCGGCATCGGTTGGCGCGTGGCGAACCAGCTCGGCGGGTTTTGCGGTCGGAACCGGGGTTACACCGGTTGGAACCACGTCGGGAAACCGCTCGGGTCCGGTATCGACCCAGGTGATTGCCAGATCGGGTAGGGGGGACAAAACGTCCACCAGCGCCCGGCCTACATGGCCTGCGCCCCAGATCCACAGATTACGCGTCGGTTTGTGAACGGGTTCGACCATCCAACCTTCGATCAGTTGGGGCTCGGGCGCGACACCCTGTCCTCGCGCTGCCGCCAGCCGACGTTTGACCGATAGCGGCATCTCTCCGCCCGAGGCCGAACGCGCGATGACGGTATCGTCCAGTGCATTCAGCGCTTCATGATCAAATACTTCACTCAGCAATGAAACAGCACCGCCGCAGCATTGCCCCATGTCGGGGCCAAGAGCGTGATGCGTTAGTCGGGTGGCGGTGGTTTGGGATCGCGCAGCTTCGGCTGCCTGATACTCCAACGTGCCTCCACCGATGGTGCCACTTTGCCCGTCCTTCCAGACTAGCATCGCGGCCCCCACTTCACGTGGAGACGACCCTTTGATGCCGGCGATGACCACCCGGACCACTGTTCCGTGGGTTTTGACCGCCTCCCTCAAAGCCTCCAAGTCAAATCCCATCAGATGCCTCCCTTCATCTTTTGGACACCGCGCCAAACTTCTTCAGCCGTGGCTGGTGCATCAAGAGCGGGGTAGGCCTCTCCACAGGCCGCGACCGCATTCGACAGGGCCAGCCATGCTGAAATACCCAGCATGAACGGCGGTTCGCCCACCGCTTTCGAACGATAGATCGTGTCCTCACGGTTTTCGGCATCCCAGAGTGCGACGTTGAATACGTCGGGTCGATCTGAGCAGGCGGGGATCTTGTAGGTCGAGGGTGCGTGTGTGCGCAGGTTGCCCGTGCCGTCCCAGACCAGTTCCTCGGTCGTTAGCCAGCCCGCGCCTTGCACATAACCTCCTTCGACCTGCCCGATATCCAACGCCGGGTTCAACGAAGCACCGGCATCATGCAGGATATCGGTGCGCAAAATGCGGTTCTCACCAGTCAGAGTGTCGACGGCCACTTCGGTGACCGACGCTCCGTAGGCGAAGTAGAAGAACGGACGGCCACGTCCGGCGATCCGGTCCCATTCGATTTTGGGTGTCTTGTAGAAACCGGTCGCCGACAGGCTGATCCGACCCTGATAGACCAGCGCCGCAGCTTCAGCGAAGGTGTAGCGTTCTGCGCCAACCGAAACATGGCCATCAGAGAAGGTGACAGTCGACGGATCGGCCTGATGCCGCTCGGCCAGATAGTCCGCCATTCGATCGCGGATCGTATCGCAGGCCGCCTTCACTGCCATGCCATTCAGGTCACTGCCCGAGGATGCTGCCGTGGCCGAAGTGTTCGGCACCTTGGCCGTATCCGTGGCGGTGATTTTGACCATCTCCAGCGGGATGCCAAAGCGCGAAGCCGCCACCTGCGCGACCTTCTGGAACAGGCCTTGACCCATCTCGGTGCCGCCGTGGTTCAGATGGACCGAGCCATCCTGATACACATGCACCAAAGCGCCTGCCTGATTCAGGTGGGTCAGCGTGAAGGAAATCCCGAACTTGACCGGAGAGAAGGCGATGCCCTTCTTGATCACACGATTCTCGGCGTTCCATTTCGCAATGGCGGCCTTGCGCGTTTCGTAATCGCTGGATTTCAGTAGGGCCTGAGTCATCCCGTGCAATTCGAAATCGCTGACCTCCATTCCGTAGGGTGTGGTATTGCCACCAGCGGGCAGAGGGCGCACGGGGGCGTCCCCGGTTTCGACCGCGCCGCGGCTCGTCAGGTCCTCATGCGGGTCGGGATGACCCAAAGGCTGCTCGGACGGCGTGATCTCGGCAACCGCATGGGCCGGTTCGTAATAGTTTCGGCGGCGCAGTTCCACCGGGTCCAGACCCAGCTCATACGCGGCGTGGTCCATCACGCGTTCGATGCCAACCATGCCCTGCGGGCCGCCGAAGCCGCGATAGGCGGTGGCGGATTGGGTGTTGGTCTTCAGCCGGTGGCTTTCGATACGTGCATTTGGCAACAGATAGGCATTGTCAGAATGCAGCATCGCGCGGTCGGCGACGGGCAGGGACAAGTCCTGCGCCCAGCCGCAGATGGCGTAGTGGTGGAACGAGACGCCCTGAATATGGCCGTTCTCGTCAAATCCGGCCTTATAGGCGATGCGGAACGCGTGGCGTTTGCCGGTGATGGTCATATCATCGTCGCGGTCATAGCGCATCTTGCACGCCTTGCCAGTTGCGCGAGCGGCCACCGCGCAAGCAACGGCCAGCGCATTGCCCTGGCTTTCCTTGCCACCAAAACCGCCGCCCATACGGCGCGTCTCGACCCTGACGGCGTGCATCGGAACGCCCAACGCATCGGCCACCTTGTGTTGGATCTCGGTCGGGTGCTGGGTCGAGCTGTGAACCAGCATATCCGCGCCTTCATTCGGCACGGCCAAAGCGGCCTGACCTTCCAGATAGAAATGCTCCTGCCCGCCAAGCTCGAATGACCCTTCGATCACATGGGCGGATCCTGCAATAGCCGCATCAGCATTGCCTTTGGCATAGATGCGCGGGCCGTCTTCGAACCGACTGTCGGCGGCCAGAGCCTCTTCGACGGTTAGGATCGGGGTTTCCTCGGCATAGTCGATCTTGCCCAAACGGGCCGCCTTGCGGGCGGCCAGATGGCTGCTGGCGATGACCAGAAACACCGGCTGGCCGATATAGTGGACCGTTCCGTCCGACAGCAGCGGTTCATCATGGATCGAAGGCGATACGTCGTTGGCGAAGGGCAGATCATCCGCGGCCATAACCATCACGACGCCCTCGGCGGCCCTCACCGCAGACAGGTCGATTGCGGTGATCTTGCCTTTGGCAATCGGGCTGAGGCCAAAAGCCAGATGCAAACTGTCCCTGGGTGTTGGGATATCGTCCACATACCGCGCGGTTCCTGAAACGTGCAGCGGTGCTGCGTCGTGGGGGAGGGGTTTGGTCACGCTCATGCCGATACCTCCAGCACATTGGTCACTTCGCCCTGATCTTCCAGGAAGTATCTTTCGAGCATCGCTTTGGCGGATTCCAGTCGATAGGTGGCCGAAGCGCGCATGTCTGTGAGTGGTGAATAATCGTCAGCAAAGGCAGGCAGCGCGGCGTCAATCGTCTCGCGCGCCCAAGGTTTACCGACCAATGCGGCCTCGACATGAGTTGCCCGTTTCGGGATGCCGGCCATGCCGCCGAACGCGATGCGCGCCTGCGTGACGATGCCGACCGAGACGGTGATGTTGAAACACCCGCAGACGGCCGAGATGTCCTGATCGAACCGCTTGCTGAGTTTATAGACCTTCAGGCGATCCAGCTGACGGGGGAAGCTGACAGCTTCGACGAATTCACCGGGAACGCGGTCCTGTTTGCCATAGTCGATAAAGAACTCTTCCAGCGGAAGGGACCGGCGGGTGTCGCCTTTGCGCAGATGAAGGGTTGCGTCCAGAGCAATCAGCGCAGGCGGGTTGTCCCCAATGGGCGAGCCATTGGCGATGTTGCCGCCCACCGTTGCAGCATGGCGCACCTGAACACTGGCGTAGCGGCGGATCATTTCGGCGTAAGAGGGGTGAAGATCGGCCAGAGCCTCACCCATCCGATTCATGTCGACCATTGCGCCAAAGCGAATTTCATCGTCGGTGATGGTGATTTGTTTGAGATCATCGCAACGGTTGAGGAAGATTACTGGATCCAGGTCGCGCAGTTGCTTTGTCACCCACAGGCCGACATCTGTTGCTCCGGCAACCAGCGTGGCATCTGGGTTTTCAGCATAAACAGCTGCCAGTTCATCGGAAGATTCAGGCAGCATGCGCGACGCAGCAGAAGATGCGAGTGGCTTGTCTTTGACCCAGACTGGCACGGGACGGTCCTCGACCGCTTTCGCAGCGCGAATAATCGGTGCATAGCCAGTGCAGCGGCACAGGTTTCCGGCAAGCTGGGTGTCATGATCCGTGGCGCCCGTCGCATGACTGGCGACCATCGACATGACAAAACCCGGAGTGCAAAAACCGCATTGCGAGCCGTGCAGGTCAACCATTGCCTGTTGAACGGGATGTGCTTCGCCATCCGGGCCGCTTGCCCCTTCGACTGTACGAACCGCTTTGCCATGCAGTTGGGGCAAGAACAGGATGCAGGAGTTCAGAGCTTTTGCGCCGTCTTCGTCCGTCACCATGACCGTGCACGCGCCGCAATCGCCTTCGTTGCAGCCTTCTTTGGTGCCTGTCAGACCGCGATCTTCACGCAGCCAGTCCAGTAGGGTGGCCGTCGGATCGACATCCGGCAGCTCCACTGTCTCTCCGTTCAGAAGAAACGTGATGTTCATTCGAGAAACCCGTCGCGTTACCCGGTTGCGCCCGTTCGGCCCTCCTTCGATGCGACGTAGAAAGAGTGGCGGGCGGTAGCTTGCCATCAGATGTTAGAAACAGCGCACCTTATCTGGCAAGAAAAACTGCCTATATGATACACCATTGCACCCGAGCGGCCCATGATTGTAGTGTGTGTGTGAAACTTAACAAATTGAAAATAAACACTTTTTGGGAAGGTGTGCGTTCCTGCGCCCGAAGCACCTTCTGAAAAAGCCGAATAATCACCGATGATTTTTTCGGCATTCGATGGTGCCGGTTCCCGCTTTTGCAACGTCGCTGGCTGAGATAGCTTAGCCTGTATGAGCAGTTCCCCCCGATTCATTCACCTCCGCGTTCACACTGAATATTCGTTGCTGGAAGGTGCCGTGCGGCTGAAGAAGCTGCCGGAGCTGTGCCAGAAGATGGAGATGCCCGCCGTCGCGGTCACGGATACCAATTCAATGTTCTCGGCCTTAGAGTTTTCGGTCACCGCCAGCGGGGCGGGTGTGCAACCGATCATGGGCTGTCAGGTCGATCTCAGTTACGTTCAGGCGCAGCCGGGAGAAAAGCCCAAAGCACCCGCGCCGCTGGTGCTGCTGGCACAATCCGAGGTGGGATATGAGAATCTGATGAAGCTCAGTTCCTGCCTGTATGTAGACAAAAGCGGGCAGTTGCCGCAGGTCACTTTGGACGAATTGGCGGAACGATCAGATGATTTGATCTGCTTAACCGGCGGTCCAGACGGGCCCGTAGGGTTGCTGTTACAGCAAGGTCAGCGCCCTGCTGCCGAGGCTTTGGTGGATCGTTTGTCCGCGATTTTCCCGGATCGCCTTTATGTTGAGTTGCAGCGTCACCCTGGCGAAGGAGGTCAACCTGAGGCCGAGCGCTTGACCGAGCGCGGTCATGTCGAGATGGCGTATGACAAGAACCTGCCGCTGGTGGCCACCAATGACGTCTATTTTCCGACTTCGGACATGTACGAGGCCCACGACGCGCTGATCTGTATCGCCGAGGGGGCTTATGTCGACCAGCAGGACGGTCGCCGACGTCTGACCGCGCAGCACTATTTCAAGTCGCAGCAGGAGATGGTGACGCTGTTCGCCGATCTGCCCGAAGCCGTCGAGAATACGGTTGAAATCGCGCAACGCTGCGCCTTCATGGCCTATCGCCGCGACCCGATCCTGCCGAAGTTTGCAGATGATGAGGTCGCCGAGCTGCGTCGCATCGCCAACGAGGGTCTGCAAAAACGTCTGGCCGTGATCCCGCACGCCGTGACACCTGAAGAATATCAGGAACGACTGGATTTCGAACTTGGCATCATCGAAGGGATGGGCTTCCCCGGCTATTTCCTGATCGTTGCCGACTTTATCCAGTGGGCTAAGGATCATGACATTCCGGTGGGTCCGGGGCGAGGCTCGGGTGCGGGATCACTGGTGGCTTATGCGCTGACAATTACCGACCTTGATCCGCTGCGGTATTCGCTCCTGTTTGAACGGTTTCTGAACCCCGAGCGGGTTTCTATGCCCGACTTCGATATCGACTTCTGCATGGATCGCCGCGAAGAGGTTATCCGCTACGTGCAGCAGAAATACGGGCGCGACAAAGTGGGGCAGATCATCACCTTCGGTGCCTTGCTGTCGAAGGCGGCTGTGCGCGATATTGGGCGTGTATTGCAGATGCCATACGGGCAGGTTGATCGCCTGTCCAAGATGATCCCGGTCGAAGGCGTCAAACCCGTTTCCATCGAAAAGGCGCTGAAGGATGAGCCGCGCCTGCGGGAAGAGGCACGCAATGAAGAGGTCGTGGACCGTCTGCTCACATATGGCCAGCAAGTCGAGGGGCTGCTGCGCAACGCCTCGACACACGCTGCCGGCGTGGTGATCGGAGATCGGCCGCTGGATGCACTGGTTCCAATATACCAGGACCCGCGTTCGGACATGCCTGCGACCCAATTCAACATGAAATGGGTTGAACAGGCCGGCCTTGTAAAGTTCGATTTTCTGGGTCTGAAAACACTGACCGTGATCCAGAACGCAATGGATTTGATCTTTAAGTCAGGGCGTGACCTTCACATAGCTCCAGATGGCACGGAACTCTATGAACCCGCCGAAGGGGCAATAAATCAGATCAACGCCATCCCGCTGGATGACGAGGCGACGTACAAACTCTATTCGGCGGCCAAGACGGTGGCGGTGTTCCAGGTTGAATCCTCTGGCATGATGGATGCGCTCAAGCGGATGAAGCCGGATTGTATCGAGGACATCATCGCCCTCGTCGCGCTTTATCGACCCGGCCCAATGGAGAACATCCCCAAGTTCTGCGAGGTCAAGAACAAGCTTAGCGAACGCGACACGCTGCACCCGTCCATCGACCATATCTTGGATGAGACGCAGGGCATCATCGTCTATCAGGAACAGGTGATGCAGATCGCGCAGGAAATGGCGGGTTACAGCCTTGGGGGCGCGGACTTGCTGCGCCGCGCGATGGGTAAGAAAATTCAGGAGGCGATGGATGCAGAGCGGCCCAAGTTCCTCAAAGGTGCTGCCGAAAACAATGTGGATGAGGCCAAGGCGACCGAAGTCTGGAACCTGCTGGACAAGTTCGCCAACTATGGCTTCAACAAATCCCACGCCGCCGCCTATGCGGTGGTCAGCTATCAAACCGGCTGGCTAAAGGCGAACCACCCGGTCGAGTTCATGGCAGGTGTCATGAACTGCGATATCCATCTGACCGACAAGCTCGCGATCTATTTTGAGGAAGTCCGCAAGGGGCTGCAGCTGCCCTATGTTCCGCCGTGCGTAAATCGATCCCAAGCGACCTTTGATGTGGCCGATGAGCATTTGGTCTATGCGCTGGGCGCGCTCAAGAACGTAGGCGTCGAGGCAATGAATCTTGTGGTTGAGGGGCGTGGCGAAAAGCCTTTCGTAAACCTGTTCGACTTCGCCCGCCGTGTTGACCTGAAGAAGGTCGGCAAACGCCCGCTTGAGATGCTGGCGCGCGCCGGTGCCTTTGACGAGCTCGATAAAAATCGTCGCCGCGTGTTTGAAAGCCTTGATCCGTTGGTTCAGTATTCGGCGGCGATTCACGAGCAGAAGAATTCCAACCAAGTTTCCCTGTTTGGCGAGGCAGGCGATGACCTGCCCGAACCGCGTCTGTCCCCTTCGCCTGATTGGCTACCTGCCGAACGCCTGAGCGAGGAATTCAAGGCCATCGGATTCTACCTGTCCGGCCATCCGCTGGATGACTATATGCCGGCCCTGAAGCGCAAACAGGTACTGACACTGGATCAGGTGACTGAAAAGGCGCGCTCTGGCCCATTTATTGCCAAGATGGCAGGTGTCGTTGCCGGACGGCAAGAAAGGAAATCAGCGCGCGGCAATCGGTTCGCTTTTGCCCAGCTCTCTGACCCCACCGGAGCATTCGAGGTCACGTTATTCTCGGAAACACTGGAGAAATCCCGAGAGTTACTGGAAACCGGCGCACAGGTGGTACTGACGGCCGAAGCGACCATGGAGGCCGATCAGCTGAAACTGCTGGGCCGTTCCGTTGGTCCGGTTGATACAGTTGTGGCCGATGCGGGTGCAACGGGTTTGCGTGTGTTTGTCGAGGATTCGAAGGTTTTGCCGAACATGGCCACGGTACTGGAAGGCGCAGAGGCTTCAGCTAAAAGGGTGGCCAAGGGACCTGTTTATGTTTGTCTGTTCGATCCCGGACTGCCAGGCGAGGTCGAGATGGATCTGGGCCGGGAATTTCCGATCAACCCAGAAATCAAAGGCGCGCTGAAGTCGCTCGAGGGGATATCGGAGATCGAAGAAATCTGATCCCGAACCGTAATGTTGCCACACGCGATGGACCCCGCTAGGCTGGGTGAACATCCTCAAAGGTCATTTCACAGGAGGGTACCGAAATGGCAAGTTCAGGCAATGTTTTCAGGATATTTACACTCGCTGCGGCATGTTCACTGGCATTGGCCACTGCGGTACATGCAGACGACAAAAAGAAGAAAAACACTCTTACCGGGGCCTTGGTCGGCGCGGGCGTTGGCGCGCTGGTAGGGGATGGTAAAGGGGCTGCGGTCGGTGGGGTGGCCGGTGCGATTATCGGACATAACTGGAAGTGATCATGATGTTGAAAAATCCCATCAAATCTTCCTTCTGCGCCATGCTGTTTGTTCTTCCGACGTTTGCTTTCGCGGATGAGGCTGCTGAGCAGATGGTGCAAGACGTCCTGCCTATGATGCACTATACATGCGCCTCGATTGCCGAAGAGGCCGACGGGGACGAAGCCTTTGTTGTCGAAGTCGTAGGAAAGATGACGGCCCTGTCACTCTACAACCGCCAGATTAATATCGAGGATCATGCAGCCTCTGACGAGGAAAAGGCCCAACTGCGCGAAGCCTTCATCGCCGCGCTGTCTGAAGGTTGTGCCGCAGATAAGAACGCCCTTCTGGGCGGGGTGGTCGACAATGCAGTGAAGTCGACGCTGGGGTTGTAAGCGAGCGCTTGGTCTTGCGAGCGCTAAAGCCTGCCCACTGGACAACGCACAAGGCCCCAGCCTCTGTCCATTTGGGCGTCTTTCAGGCCTGAGACGAGACGGTCGGACAAAAAGAGAAGGTTCGGAACTTTCGGGTCCAGCCAGATGTCCGGTACACCAAGCGCTTCAGGTATGACTACCAGTTTAGATTCCTGATTGCTTCTAGGAAGGTAGCAGATTCCCTTGCCGATGTTGTCCAGCGGTGAACGGATATCGCCCTCTGGCCCCAAAACATCGTAGTTGCCCATGGATCGCTTGTTGCACACGTTCAGAAAATAATACCGCTCGGACGTGGTCAGGTGGTTTTCAGTCGAATCCATCAACGTCAGCGGATGAAATACCGTGCCTCCCAGATCGAACTGTTCCAGAACGGATTTGGCCGCTTCTGAAACCAGAGGATAGCCACCGCCGCTGATAAACGGCGCAGTGTAGTATTCGGCTTTTGAGTTGTAGTACCACAGACTACCAATTTGCTCTTTGGTCAGCAGCTCACCGCGTTTCCAGCCCAAGTCAGATTCCTGAACCATTCGCTTGGACCACTCAACATCCTCGGGCGACTGCCTTTCACGCCATTGAGGGGTGTATTCCTTTCGGATTACCGCTGAGATGACGTTGATGTTGTTCACCGTCGTGGCAATCCACACGCATTGCGCGTTGCTGTCCTCACTCGCCATCAGCTTGCCCTCAGTAATGCGGCGGGCGTTCGTCTCCGAACACAACTCCGCCTGAACCTTCCTGCGCGCGTTCTGCTTCTCGCTGCAGCAACATCTCGACGCGGCGGGTCAGGCGGTCGATCTCGTTCTGTTGGTTTGTGACGACCGAGTTCAGCTCTTCGACCGTGCGGGTCAGATGGGCGATCTGCTCTTCCAGATGCTGCATGGGGCTCTCCTTATAGGCGTCTCATAGCGACCCTGTGACGCCCTGGCCAGAGAAACCCCGCCTTGCTCCGATGCGGGCCATGGGATAGACCGCGCGCGGAACACTAAATCCCAAGGACGCCCCACATGGCCAAGCCCAAGAAACAGCCCCGCCCCAAGGCCGTAACGCCGAAAGGGTTCCGTGACTATTTCGGCGAGGAAGTCACGCAGCGCACCGAGATGCTGCGGACGATTGCGGGTGTGTATCATCGTTACGGGTTCGATGCCTTGGAAAGCAGCGCGGTTGAAACGGTTGAGGCGTTGGGCAAGTTCCTGCCCGACGTGGACCGCCCGAACGAGGGCGTGTTCGCATGGCAGGAGTTTGACGAAGGCGGCTCAAAAGGTTCCGGGGGCGACTGGATGGCCCTGCGCTATGACCTGACTGCGCCTTTGGCCCGTGTCTATGCGCAGCACCGCAACGATCTGCCGACGCCTTATCGCCGCTATGCGATGGGTCCGGTCTGGCGGAACGAGAAGCCGGGGCCGGGGCGGTATCGCCAGTTTTATCAGTGTGATGCGGATACGGTCGGCACGGCTTCGATGGCTGCGGATGCCGAGATTTGCGCAATGCTATCGGACACGCTGGAAACCGTCGGCATCCCGCGCGGCGATTACCTGGTGCGCGTCAACAACCGCAAGGTTCTGAATGGCGTGCTCGAAGCGATGGGTTTGGGTGAAGACGCCGCCGCCCGAGATAATGTTCTGCGCACGATCGACAAGTTCGACAAGGTGGGCGCGGCTGGTGTGCGTGAGCTTTTGACCAAAGGCCGTCTGGATGCCTCTGGCGCTTTTATCGATGGTGTTGGTCTTAGCGGTGATCAGGCCGAGCCGGTGATTGCCTTCCTGACTTCTAAAGCTGCAGATATCGCCGGAACGCTGGCCAACCTGCGCGCCGCTGTGGGTGACAGCAAGATCGGTGCGGACGGGATCGCTGAGTTGGAGCAGATTGGTGCGCTACTGGATGCAGGCGGGTATGGTTCGGACCGGATCGAGATTGATCCTTCGGTCGTGCGTGGCCTCGGCTATTACACCGGGCCGGTCTATGAGGCCGAACTGACCTTCGAAATATACGACGAGAAGGGCCGCAAGCGGCAATTCGGGTCGGTCTCGGGTGGTGGTCGCTATGATGATCTGGTCAAGCGGTTTACCGGACAGGAAGTACCTGCGACCGGCATCTCCATCGGTGTTGACCGATTGCTGGCCGCTTTGCGCGAAAAGGGGCGGATCGCGGCGCAGGCCACCGGCCCAGTGGTTGTGACCGTGATGGACCGCGATCGCATGGCGGACTACCAGGCGATGGTGGCGGAACTGCGCAATGCCGGAATCCGGGCCGAGGTCTACTTGGGCAACCCCAAGAACTTTGGCAACCAACTGAAATATGCGGACAAGCGGAACTCTCCAATTGCGGTGATCGAAGGCGGTGACGAAAAGGCAAATGGGATCGTACAGATCAAGGACCTGATCCTTGGCGCCAAGATTGCCGAAAGCGCCACGCTTGAGGAATGGAAAGAACGGCCCAGCCAGTTCGAAGTGCCCCGCGGCGATCTGGTCGCTAAGGTGCGCGAGATTCTGGACAATCAGGACTGACCCATGCCGAACCGTTCCCAAATACAGGCCCGCGCCGCCATGATGCGTGTCCGGTTCGAGGCGGCGGGCGCGCAGGTGGTTGATACGCCTCTGCTGCAGCCAGCCGGGACGCTGCTGGACCTCTATGGAGAAGACATCCGCGCCCGTGCTTACGTAACCTCGGACGCGCTGCGGGGTGAGCAGATGCTGCGCCCAGATTTCACCCTGCCGGTGGTACAGATGCACATGTCCGATGGGGCTGAACCAGCAAGATACACCTATTCCGGCGAAGTGTTCCGCCGTCAGGAACACGATCCGGATCGTGCTAATGAGTATATCCAAGTCGGCTACGAAGTATTTGATCGCGAAGACCCCGCCGGAGCCGATGCCGAGGTGTTTTCGTTATTTGCCCTGCAATTGCGCGGGCTGCCCTTGCGGGCAGCGACAGGTGATATCGGTATTCTGATCGCTGCTGTTGAGGGTCTCAAGACCACTAGCCGTCGTAAGGCTGCACTGATGCGGCATCTCTGGCGGCCTCGCCGGTTCCGCGTTTTGCTGGACCGATATGCCGGACGCAAAGCAAGTCTCGAGGGGCGCGATGCTTTGCTTGACGCGGTCGACCCATTGGCGATTGACGTGCCCATGATCGGTAAACGCCGCGCGCCGGAAATCCTCGACCGGATTGAAGCCCTGCGCGAAGACCGCGCTGCGCCGCCGATCTCGGACAATGAACTGGCCGGTTTGGAGACGCTGCTTAATGTGCGCGAAACCATGCCTTTCGCGCTGGAACAACTGCGTGACATTGCGGTTGATCTGCCACAGATCACATCTGCTTTGGATCGTTTGGAAGCTCGTATCGCAGCCCTGCAGGCGCGTGGCGTGGATGTGAATACACTGGATTTTGAGGCGTCTTATGGCAGGACCTCGATGGAGTACTACGACGGGTTTGTATTCGGCTTTTACGCCGAAGGCCGCCCTGATCTGCCACCGGTCGCGACCGGTGGGCGCTATGATGCGCTGACCAGGCAATTGGGTGGTGGAGCCGAGATTCCGGCAATTGGCGGCGTGATCCGCCCGGACCTGATGCTCGAAATCGAGGAGGCTGCACAATGAGCCTGAAACTCGGTGTGCCTTCGAAGGGCCGGTTGATGGACAAGACCTTCGCATGGTTTGAAAAGCGCGGCATTACACTGTCGCGCAGCGGATCAGACCGGGAATACGCGGGCAAGGTTGATGGGATTGGTGGCGTCTCGCTGATCCTATTGTCTGCAGGAGAGATTCCGCGCGAGCTGGCGGCGGGACGCATTCATTTGGGCGTGACCGGCATCGATCTTGTGCATGAAAAGCTGCCGCGCTGGGAGCAGCAGGTGGAAGAGGTTGCACCTTTGGGGTTCGGCAAGGCGGACCTTATCATCGCAACCCCAGCCTGCTGGGTCGACGTGGACACTCTGGATGATTTGGATGCAGCGGCGGCAGGTTTTCGCAGGGCGCATGGCCATCGGCTGCGGATCGCTACCAAGTACCACCGTCTGGTCCGCGAATTCCTGACCGAAGCGGGAGTGGCCGATTACACGCTGGTCGACAGCCAGGGCGCAACCGAGGGGACGGTGGTGAATGAGACAGCCGAGGCGATTGCCGATATCACCTCGACCGGGGAAACACTGCGGGCGAACCACCTGAAAATCCTGTCGGATGGGTTGATCCTGCAATCGCAGGCCACGCTGTGGCGCAGCCGCGTGGCCAAATACGATGCGGCTGAAAAGACGGCTTTGAATGAGCTGCTGGACAGGTTGGCCTAAAGCACCCCAATTTCCGCTAATGCGCGGTTCAGATCGTCGGGCAGGGCATCGTCCTGCTCGCGATTTTTAGGCAAGTCGGCAGGGGTGTCCTCAGGCTTGAGATACCGCCAGCCCTGAAATGGACGCTTCAGAGCGTTCTGCGTTCTGTGTACTTCGGGGTCCAGGACGATGGCGCAGCGGCGGATGCCATCCTCACCACGGACTTCATCCAGCCGCAGGATGCGCTGGCGGCACTGGACCACACCTTTGATCACCCAATAGATCGACCCGCCATTCAGAATTTCAGCGTCGCGCTTGGGCCACATTCGGGTGACGTGGCGCGGGTATCCGTCCTCATAGAGTGGTTTGCGGCTGTCTTGCCACGCCATCAGCGTGTCGACGCTTTCTGACCCAACCGAAAGTTTGATGAGGTTTACGTACTTATCCACAGCTTTCCCACAGAGTCGTCCCAAGGGTGATCCCTATATTGTAGCCCTCATGCGCTTGTCATCAAGGTGTTGTGGTTTAGATGTGATCTGGGCTAATCTGAATGCCTCTTTCAGCACAGGGAATCACCAATGAGCCGCTTTGCCGCCCCCATCGCCGAGCAGATCTGGGATATGAAATACCGCTTTAAACAGGCGGATGGTACGCCCATCGATCAGACAGTCGAGGACAGCTGGCGGCGCATAGCTCGTGATCTGGCGCGTGTGGAAGAAGACCCGGCGCATTGGGAAGAAAAATTCTATGAGGCGCTAGAGGATTTCAAATACCTTCCTGCTGGCCGCATCACCGCCGGGGCGGGCACCGCGCGACAGGTAACCCTGTTCAACTGCTTTGTGATGGGGACGATCCCCGACAGCATGGGCGGTATCTTCGACATGCTGAAAGAGGCCGCGCTGACCATGCAGCAGGGCGGGGGGATCGGTTATGATTTCTCGACGATCCGTCCGCGTGGGGCAGATGTGAAAGGGGTTGCGGCAGATGCCTCGGGCCCGCTAAGCTTTATGGACGTCTGGGACGCCATGTGCCGCACGATCATGTCTGCAGGCTCGCGTCGTGGTGCGATGATGGCGACCATGCGCTGCGACCATCCGGATATCGAACAGTTCATCACCGCGAAATCCGACCCGGCGCGTTTGCGCATGTTCAACATGTCGGTTCTGGTCACCGATCCATTCATGGAGGCCGTCAAGGCCGATGGACCGTGGGATCTGGTATTTGACGGAAAGGTCTATCACACCGTTCAGGCGCGCGATCTTTGGAACAAGATCATGCAGGCCACCTATGATTATGCCGAGCCGGGCGTAATCTTTATCGACCGGATCAATCAGGCGAACAATCTGAATTACGTCGAGACGATCTCGGCGACCAACCCGTGCGGAGAACAACCTCTACCGCCTTATGGTGCCTGTCTGCTGGGTTCGATCAATCTGGCACGGTTGGTTGCCGAGCCGTTCGAGGATGCCGCGCATCTGGACGAGGAGGCCTTGCAAGAGCTGGTGGCCACCGCCGTTCGCATGATGGACAACGTGGTGGACGCGTCGAAATTCCCGCTGGCCGAACAAGAAGCCGAGGCGCAAGACAAGCGCCGCATCGGGCTGGGCGTGACTGGTCTGGCCGATGCGCTGTTGATGTTGGGTCTGCGCTACGGCTCGGACGAGGCGGCGCGTCAGACCGAGCGCTGGTTGCACGCAATCGCGCGCGCCGCGTATCTGGCGTCGGTCGATTTGGCGAGGGAAAAGGGCGCTTTCCCACTGTTTGACGCCGAGAAATATCTGGCCAGCGGCACCATGCAACAGATGGATGACGATGTGCGCGACGCAATCCGCGAACACGGCATCCGCAACGCGCTACTGACCTCGATCGCGCCGACGGGTACGATTTCGCTGTATGCGGGCAACGTATCTTCGGGGATCGAGCCGGTTTTTGCCTATGCCTACACGCGCAAGGTGCTGCAAAAGGACGGTTCGCGCACCGAAGAAGAGGTTGTGGACTATGCGGTGCAGATGTGGCGCGACAAGTTTGGCGACGCCGAATTGCCCGAGTATTTCGTGAATGCGCAAACACTAAGCCCGTCCCATCACGTAAAAATGCAGGCGGCGGCTCAAAAGTGGATCGATAGTTCGATATCGAAGACGATCAACTGTCCCGAAGATATCAGCTTTGACGCCTTCAAAGACGTCTATATGCAGGCCTGGGATCAGGGGTGCAAAGGCTGCACGACCTATAGGCCAAACGATGTGACCGGCTCGGTTCTGAGCGTATCGGAAAGCGACGACAAAGCGCCAGGTGAAAGCGCGGATGCCCCGCATGAGGTTGACGGGGGCGAGGTCGTTTATATGTCCGAACCGCTTGATCGCCCACAATCGCTTGAAGGGTCGACTTACAAGCTGAAATGGCCGGACAGCGAGCACGCAATTTATCTGACAATCAACGATATCGTCATTGGCGGACGCCGTCGCCCCTTCGAGGTGTTCATTAACTCGAAGAATATGGAGCATTATGCTTGGACGCTGGCTTTGACCCGGATGATATCGGCCGTGTTCCGACGCGGTGGCGATGTGTCCTTTGTGGTCGAGGAACTGAAAGCTGTGTTCGACCCGCGCGGCGGGGCCTGGGTCAAAGGCAAATACATTCCGTCCATTCTGGCCGCGATTGGCGGCGTGATCGAGCAACACATGGTCAATATCGGCTTCCTTGAGGGCGAAGGCATGGGCCTGAAGTCCGATCCTCAGGCGCAGGTGGTCAACATGGACGCCCCGCGTGGCAAGGCTTGCCCATCCTGTGGTCAGTTCGACATGGTGATGATCGAAGGCTGCATGACCTGCCGCAGCTGCGGTTATTCTAAGTGTGGCTGATTTGGCGTAAAAGCTATCTGCAATCAATCAAAGTCGGCTATCTTCGCGGACTTCGGATCGAAGCGAACTTAGCGCGGTGCGCCAGACGTTCACCAACATTCGACGAAAAGTATCAATATGAGGCTGTTCTTTAGCAACATTTTCGTGATTGCTGCATTTCGGTCTCTTTTCCGCCCATTTTTTCGTTGATACATAAGCACAGTTACTTGTGGGATGAGTAAAAGTGCGGGCGGACAGATGAGAACCGGTTATAACGGTCGAATAGCAATATTTTGGACACAGACGGAAGTTGACGGGCTTGAGGCGGCGCCTTTGGCCCACTTGTGCGTTGGCAGTTCTTGGTCCTGGAGGGGGCGAGGGGTCCAACTCGCCGCAAGTGCAGACCAAGTTGCGCTGCACACAGGCTCCACCGGTCTTGGATCTATATTGGCGGCCGGAGCCAGTTTCGCCAACCCCGGCGAGATCAACGAAAGTGCCAAGATCGAGTTGTCAAACGGGGCTCAGACTTTCGTTGCCGAGCTGGTGCGTGAGGTGAACGAAGCGTCTCTGGTGCTTGTGTTTGAGGATGGATACCCTGAGCCTGATCAAGATTTCTGGGTCAGTTCGGCAGCTTCGCATATTGAACCTGTTGAGATTGACAGCGGTTATGACGACAAGGTTGTCGTGTTCCCGGCGGCTCGTGCAAATGCAAGTTCAGTGCCGGTAAGTCTATCAAATACTGCCGGTTGGGCCGCTGAATAACGGATACTTCTCAGAAAGATTCCAACTCTAAGCAGAAATCCTACCCTTTGCTTGCTCTGGCGTGTTGACTCTGGCCGAAGCAGGGATATAAGCGCGGCTTCATTGGTGTTGGTGGCCCCCGCGAGGGGATGCCTGTCATGGGGGAAACCTCAAGAGGACAACGCCCTTCATAGTGGCCCATCGGGGCCTCGATCCAAAGAAGGAGATCAGCCGTGACCAAACGCACGTCTGCCAAGTACAAAATCGACCGCCGGATGGGCGAAAACATCTGGGGTCGTCCGAAATCCCCGGTTAACCGTCGTGAATACGGCCCCGGCCAGCACGGCCAGCGCCGCAAGGGCAAACTGTCTGACTTCGGTCTGCAGCTGCGTGCCAAGCAGAAGCTGAAAGGCTACTACGGCGACCTGACCGAGAAGCAGTTCCGCCGCATCTATGCAGAAGCTGAGCGTGTCAAAGGTGACACCGGTGAAAATCTGATCGGTCTGCTGGAACGCCGTCTGGACGCCGTTGTTTACCGCGCCAAGTTTGTTCCGACCGTGTTCGCCGCACGTCAGTTCGTGAACCACGGCCACGTTAAAGTGAACGGCAAGCGGGTCAACATCCCGTCCTACCGCGTCAAAGAAGGCGACGTTATCGAAGTGCGTGACAAGTCCAAGCAGTTGGCCGTTGTCCTGGAAGCTGTCGGCTTGGCCGAGCGTGATGTGCCTGACTACATCGACGCCGACCACTCGAAAATGACCGCGACTTTCGTGCGTGCACCGGGCCTGAGCGATGTGCCTTACCCGGTTATGATGGAACCGAACCTGGTCGTCGAATTCTACGCGAAGAACTAATCTTCGCCGACCTGTTGAGTTTAAGGGCCGCGCTTTCAGCGCGGTCTTTTTTGTTTTGATGGGGCTCTGCCCCAGTCGCTGCGCGACTCCCCCGAGATATATTTGGCCAGATGAAGAGGCGGATCAGATAGGAAGCGGGCGACTTTCGGCAATGGCCTCCATTGCGAAATAGGAGGTGACGCTGTCCAGTTCGATCTTATCGATGAGGCGTTGATAGACTTTGTCGTAAGAGGCCATATCTTCTGTAACGACCTTGAGTTGATAGTCATAGTCGCCGCCAATGCGATGGAAATCGACCACTTCAGGAATGGTCAGGACATGACTGCGAAAGGCCTGCAACCATTGGGCAGAGTGGTGGCGCGTGCGTAGCATGACGAAAACCACCAGATTCAGCCCAAGCTTTTCACGCGCGATGCGCGCCGTAGAACCTTGCAGGACACCTGTGTCGTTCAAGGCCTTTATTCTTCGCCAGCAGGCATTTTGGGACAGGCCGACCCTATCTGCCAATTCTCGCTGGGAAAGTGTTGCGTCTTTTTGCAGTTCCTTCAGAAGACGCGTGTCAATTTGATCTAATTTTTTCTCCATATAGACTCATATGACACAAAACTAGGGCATATAAAGCATAAAATTGTGAGGTTTCCACAGGATGGATCAATCATATTGGAGTTAGCAATATGGAGCCTGTGTTATGACCTTGTCCAACTTTCGCGCAGAAATTCAATCTGCTGCTCACGGAAATACTCTGCGTGATGGGCTGATCGGTGAGGGGGTACTCATCCCGGGTCTGCATGGGGACGTGCCGCTTGTGTATGCGGACTACGTTGCCTCGGGTCGCGCGTTGCGACAGGTCGAAAATTTCGTGGCCGAGCATGTGTTGCCGTTCTATGCCAACAGCCACACCGAAGCCTCCTATTGCGGTTCCTATATAACCCGTTTGCGCCGCGAGGCGCGGGCCGAGATCGCCCGCATAGTTGGCGCCAAGGAAGAGGACGCGGTGATCTTTACCGGGTCTGGCGCTACAGCGGGTCTTAACCGGCTGGTTAGTCTGCTGGGAGTGCAAGAGGCTAATCAGCCGGTCGTTTTGATCGGTCCGTATGAGCATCATTCGAACATTCTGCCGTGGCGTGAAAGCAAGGCGCGGGTGATCGAGATTCCAGAAGCCGTTGACGGTGGTCCCGATATGCAGGCGCTAAAGGCAGTGCTGATCGAACACGCAGATTCCGATCTTGTGATTGGGTCATTCTCAGCGGCGTCAAACGTCACCGGCATCATCACCGACTCTGATCCAGTGACGCGGATGCTGAAAGAGCATGGTGCGCTTGCGGTATGGGACTATGCGGGTGGTGGACCTTATTTGCCAATGGACATGGGGCCGGAAGATGCGCGGAAGGACGCGATCGTTGTCTCTCCGCATAAGTTTCCGGGTGGGCCGGGGGCGTCGGGTGTTCTGGTCGTTAACCAATGCGTTGTGAAGCGGACGTGTCCGAGTTGGCCCGGAGGTGGGACTGTCAGCTTTGTCTCGCCTTGGCGGCACGACTACAGCGCCGATCTCGCGACACGGGAAGAGGCGGGTACACCAAATGTGATCGGAGACATTCGTGCGGCCCTGGCCTTCATTGTCAAGGATGCGGTCGGAACGGATGAAATCGCACAGCGTGAGGCGCAGTGTAACCGCATGGCGTTGGACGGGTGGTCCGACAACCCACATCTGACATTGCTAGGTGCCGAGAATGCACACCGCCTGCCGATATTCTCGTTCCTCGTGTGTGATCGGAATGGGCAGCCGGTGCATCAGCAGCTGTTTACCCGGATGCTCAGCGATATCTACGGCATCCAGGCACGTGGCGGCTGTGCCTGTGCCGGACCCTATGCGCATCGTTTGCTGGGCATTGATCGGGCAACGTCGGAAGAATTGCATGCGGCCCTGTCGGAGGGTGAGGAAATGAAGAAACCGGGTTGGGTGCGGTTGAATTTCTCTTACCTCATGAGCGAAGAGACCGTTCAGTTCATTATCGACAGCGTTAACGAGCTGTCGCGCCGGACCGAGGAATTCGTCCCATTCTACAATGCCGATCCGGCGACGGCGCGCTTCAAAGCGGCGTAAGATAATTGCCGCTTTTCTCAACCCGTTGAGAAAGGTATGAGGGGCCAAGCTAGTGGAGCCCCTCATGAACCAGATCACACCTCAACCCGGCATAATGGACATCGCGCTGTATCAGGGCGGACAGTCGCATGTTGACGGTGTTGCGGATGTCATCAAGCTGAGTTCCAACGAAAACCCGTTTGGGCCAAGTCCCAAGGCGATCGAAGCGGTGCGCGAAAGTGCCGTTTCGCTGCATCGTTATCCCAGCACCGATCATTCCAGCCTGCGCGCCGCAATTTCTGAACGGCACGGACTGGATTCCAATCGGATCATCTGCGGTGTCGGCAGTGATGAAGTGTTGCAGTTCGTGGCGCAGGCCTATGCTGGTCCGGGTGATGAGGTGATATATACCGAGCATGGATTCTCCATGTATCCGATCATCGCGCGAATGGCTGGCGCGACCCCGGTCATGGTGCCCGAGAGAGATCGCCGTGTAGACGTAGATAGCATCCTTGCCGCGGTCACTGGGCAGACACGGATTGTCTTTGTGACCAATCCGGGAAATCCTACTTCAACCATGATCTCTGACGCCGAATTGCAGAGGTTGGCGGATGCATTGCCAGCCGATTGCCTGATGGTGCTGGATGGTGCCTATGCCGAATTTGTCGATGGTTTCGATGGAGGCGCAGGGCTGGTGGACCGGTTTAGCAATGTCATCATGACCCGGACGTTTTCGAAAGTGTACGGTCTAGGTGGGATGCGCGTTGGCTGGGGCTATGCGGCGAAAGAGATTATTGATGTGCTGAACCGCGTTCGTCAGCCGTTCAACCTGTCGCTGACGGCTCTTGCGGCGGCTGAGGCCGCCGTGCGGGATGAGGAATATCTGCGGTTCTGCCTGTCTGAAAATGCACGCCTCCGGATTTGGTTGTCTGATGAACTGGCGAAGGTCGGCGTTTCATCCGATGTGTCATGCACGAATTTCATCCTCGCCCGTTTTGCTGACAGGGCCGAGGCGGAAGCCTGCGATGACTATTTGAAAACGCAGGGTTTGATCGTGCGGCGGGTCGCGGGCTACAACCTGCCAAACGCGCTGCGGATCACCGTAGGCGACGAAATCGCCTGCGGTCGCGTGGTTGCAGCGATTACTGCGTTCAAAGGGGGCGCTGTATGAGCCAGATTTACGACCGTGTTGCGCTGATCGGGTTGGGCCTGATTGCATCGTCCATGTTCTGGGCGATCAAACGGGCTGGGCTTGCGGGCGAAGTGACGGGTTATGCGCGATCCGAGGCAACCCGCGAGACGGCGCGCCAGATCGGCCTTTGTGACCGGGTTTGCGAGACCGCGGAAGAGGCGGTCGAGGGTGCTGATCTGGTGGTTCTGTGTGTTCCGGTTGGCGCAATGGGACCTGTGGCGCAGCAGATTGCACCGGTTCTGAAATCCGGTGCCACCGTTTCAGACGTGGGGTCGGTAAAGCGTCACGTGATTGACGCCGTCTCACCACACATACCTGATGGCGTTCATTTCATTCCGGCGCACCCACTGGCTGGGACCGAGCATTCCGGGCCTGATTCGGGTTTCGCCGAACTGTTCGACAACCGTTGGTGCCTGTTGGTGCCGGTCGAAGACTCCGATCCGGATGCGATCGCTCGCCTGCGGGCTTTGTGGGAGGGTCTGGGATCGAATGTCGATGAAATGGACGCCGCGCATCATGATTTGGTGCTGGCGGTCACCTCGCACGCACCTCACCTGATTGCCTATACGATGGTGGGTGTTGCGGATGATCTCCGGCGGGTTACAGACACCGAAGTCATCAAGTATTCGGCAGCTGGTTTCCGCGATTTCACCCGCATCGCGGCTTCGGACCCGACGATGTGGCGTGATGTGTTTCTGACCAACAAAGACGCAACGCTGGAGATTCTGGGCCGGTTCACGGAAGAGCTCTTTGCGCTACAGCGGGCCATCCGAACAGGTGACGGAGAGCAATTGTTCGACTACTTTACGCGCACACGGGCGATCCGCCGCGGCATCATTGATGCGGGCCAGGATACGGATGCGCCAGATTTCGGGCGGGGAAAAACATCGACATGAGAAAGATCGGTTGCAGCCATTTGATTTTCTGCGTTGCTTTGGCGGCAACGACTGCAAATGCGGCGGCGCCTGAAACTTCTATTGTGCCGTTGACGCGCCCGGAAACCACCCAAGCGATGGTGGCAATCCTCACCCCCAACATCCGGCCTGTGCTACGGCCCGCTTCGCCGCAGGTAACGGCCGCTGCAGCCCGTCCCGCTGAATTACCATTGCTCGGGCCCGAGAATTCGATCCGCCCGTTTGTGCGCCCGGAAGAATTGGAACAACGCGTCTTTCTTAAGAAACGCAAGCTGCGTAAGGGTTCAGTCTGTGGCGATATCGATATTCAGGGTAAGCCGGTTGGACGTGTGAAGGGCAAGATCAAAGCCTGCGGGATTAAGGATGCAGTGCAAATCACCTCAGTATCGGGGGTCGGGCTGAGCCGCCCAGCGACGATGGATTGCGGCACTGCACAGGCGCTGAATAATTGGGTCGACAAAACTGTAAAGCCCACGTTCAAACGCCGAGGTCCGGTGGTCGAGCTACAGGTCGCCGCGCATTACGCCTGCAGAACACGTAACAACCGTAAAGGGGCGCGGATTTCTGAGCATGGTAAAGGGCGCGCCATCGACATTTCGGGCTTCAAGATGGCCGATGGTGAGGTGGTGACGGTTCTGAATGGCTGGCGCAAAAATCCGTCCAAGAAGCAACTGACCAAGGTATGGCGCGGCGCGTGTGGGCCATTTGGCACGGTTCTCGGACCAAACTCTGATCGCTACCATCGGGATCATTTCCACCTAGACACCGCGCGCTACCGCAGCGGCACCTATTGCCGTTAACGCAGTACCAGTCTCGGGGCAGGACCAAGGGGCAACGGACCCAAGGCGACGAACCCATCTCTGAAATTCAGCTGTAAATCCAGCGCATTTGGGTTGCCACCCAGTCCAGCCATGAAGCCCAATGCACGGGTCACAGGATCGACTGCCTGATCCGGCAGCGCACCTGCGGCGTTTGCCATCGCGATCATGTCGCGCCAGTTTTCGGCTTTCATCGCAATTTCACCCGTTGGAATGCCCTGTTCGTCAACTTCCAGTTCGCCGGTGGCGAACAGACGCAGCTCACCCCATTTCATTTCTGCCAAACGCAGATCAATCGCAACGGGTTGGGGGCGACGCTGCTCAAGTGCGGTGCGGTCCCACGGTTTGTCGAAAGTGACAAACATATCCATTTCCAGCGTTTCGAACGATTGCGGCAGGGTCGATGCTGAACGCATCAGGCGTCTCAGATCATCGCCGGGGGTAAATCCGTCGATCTTCGCAGTAATCCCATAGCTTTCGGGCGCTCCAGATTGCTCCATCACAAGGCTCAGCGACTGGCCTCCGGCTTGCGGATCACCTTCGGTTGTCAGCAGCCAGCGCTTTGAGTTCAGCGCCATTTTCTCGAGCACCAGCGCGACACCGGGTTGGAGCTGCAATTCGGCTTGTAGCGCTTCGGCCTGAACGGTCGTGGTCTGGTCGAAATAGGAAAGGCGCTGCGGCGTACTGGCAAAGCGCAGCATCTGGCGGCCGGGCCAGATTGCTGGGCTTTGGAACTCGACCCAGTCCGCACTCCACGCCGTTCCGTTGACCGGATCGGCCAAAGCGGGATTATTGAGGCGTGTGATGTGCTGAAATGGATATCCTGCCGTCGACACGTCCGAGAATTCGGCCTGCCAGCCCAGTTCTTGCTGCCGGTCAAACCAACCGGTCAGGGCGTTTCGCAGACCATAACCGGCGACAAACCAGTAGGCGCTCCACGCGAGGGCGATAAATACGAAAACGCGTATCAGACGGCGCATGATGAATGGCCCTTTTTCCTGCCTCGGATTTGATGTTTATAGGGCCAAACGGGCAAGGACCAGTGCAATGACGATGTGGGTATTCGGATATGGATCGCTGCTGTGGAACCCGGGCTTTCCGGTGGCACGCAGCGAACGCGCTAAATTGCACGGATATGCGCGGTCGTTTTGCATGCGCTCTATCCACCATCGCGGCACGGAAGAAGACCCCGGTTTGGTATTGGCGCTGGACGAACAGCCAGACGCGCATTGCGCTGGATTGGCGCTTTCTGTCGAGGCGGGTCACGAAGAGCGCACTTTGGCTGAATTGCGTGAGCGTGAGCTGATCTCGTCAGCCTATCTGGAGCGGATGCTGGACGTGCAACTGGACTGCGGGCAGATCGTAAAGGCAGTGACTTACGTCATCGATACTCACCACGTTCAGTATTGCGGCGGTCTTCCATTGGAAGAGCAGGCTCAGATCATCGCCCACGCGGTTGGCGGACGTGGGCCAAATACCGAATATCTCTACAATACTGCCTCGCACTTGACCGAGATCGGATTGCACGACCCTGATCTTGAGTGGTTGTCGCAACGGGTGCGGACAATCAGCGCATAAACTCTTGGCTTCACGGGGCGAACTTCGATAGGTTCAGCCCAGAGCAGACAATACCAGGAGCCACGCGCATGGCGCAGGCACAACAGGGCGTGAGACCACATTTCTCACAACCGATCCGTCAGATTTTGATGATGCTGATCGCAATAGGGCTGTCAGGACTTGGCGTGTTCATGGCGTTGCCATATGTGCTGCCGGTTATTCAGGCCAATCTGTATCTTAACGGGTTCATTTTGCTGGTTTTTGTCATCGGTGTCGCTGCCTGTTTTCTGCAAGTCACACAGCTGATCGGATCGGTTCGTTGGATCGAAGCCTTTGCCGGAGGGGTCGAACGTGACGATGTGCGCCCGCCGCAACTGCTTGCCCCACTGGCGTCGTTGTTGAGGGAACGCGGGGCGCGGTCTCAGATCAGCTCTAGCTCTACCCGATCGATCCTCGATTCCGTCGCCGAACGGGTCGAAGAAGAGCGCGAGATCACCCGCTACATCACCAACGTGCTGATCTACCTTGGCCTACTGGGGACATTTTTTGGTTTGGCCACCACTGTCCCCGCCATCGTTGATACGATCCGCAGCCTGAACCCGCAGGAAGGTGAAGAAGGTCTGGCCGTCTTCAACCGTCTGATGACAGGATTGGAAGCGCAGCTGCAGGGCATGGGCGTTGCTTTTGGGTCGTCATTGCTGGGTCTGGCCGGATCCTTGATCGTCGGTTTGCTGGAACTATTCGCGGGCCATGGCCAGAACCGGTTCTATCGCGAATTGGAAGAATGGTTGTCCTCAATCACCCGCGTTGGCTTTGCTGCGGGCGATGAGGGCGGCGCGGAACTGGCCGTGCTGACCCCAGTACTGGACGCCATGTCTGAACAAATGGATGCACTGCAGGACATGTTCTCGGCGCAAGAGGCTGATCGGACGGACGTATCAGCCAAGCTGGGGCAATTGGTCGATGTCATCGGGGAAATGAACCAGCGTCAGGCCCAGACCGAAGGTGTTACGGCTGCGCTTGAACGTGTGGCGCTGGGGCAGGACGCTTTGCTGGATCACATGCGCGATCACGGCGCGGGCGAGGGGATCGATGCGGAAAGCCGCATGCGCCTGCGGTCGATGGATGTTCAGTTGCTGCGTATACTCGAAGAAATCTCCGCTGGTCGTCAGGACAGCATGAACGAACTGCGCAAGGATTTTGAGCTACTGGTCAAAGCGTTGACTTTGCCACGGGGCGCCGTACGTACCCCCCCGGAAGGAGAGTAACCCATGGCGCTGTCCCGCCGCACAGGTCAACGATTTTCGGGCTCTGTCTGGCCCGGCTTCGTGGATGCGATGACGGGATTGTTGATGGTGCTGACCTTTGTGCTGACCATCTTCATGGTCGTGCAATTTGTGCTCCGCGAAACCATTTCGGGGCAAGAGGATGAACTGACGGCGCTGTCCGACGAAATCGCTGCGCTGGCCGGGGCGCTGGGGCTGGAAGAGCGGGAAAACAGCCGTCTTCAAGCGCGTCTTGGAAACTTGAATGCAACGCTTAATCAGGTCGAAGACGATCTGGAGCAGGCACAAACCCGCATAACCGACTTTGAAGCACAGGTCGCGGCTTTGCTGGCTGATCAGGCGCGTGCGCAGGGGGATATCGCCGCGCTAGAAACGCAACGCGATGAGTTGCTAAATGATCAAGATGCCTTGAATTTGGCACTTGCTCAAAGCAGACAAGAAATCGACGCACAGGCCGAAGCCGCCCGCCTTGCCGCGGCTCGACGCGAAGCACTTGAAGCTCTCGTCGCCGAACTAGAAACCAGCGAAATTGCACAGGCAGCTCAGATATCCGAGCTAGAACAGCAACTGACCGAGGAAGAGGCCGCGCGTCTGGCCGAAGCCGCCGCTGCTGAGGCGTTGCGTGATCGATTGCAGAATGCAGATGCTGAACTGACAGCGATGACCTTGGCGCTGGAAGCGCAGCGAAAGGAAGCCGAGGATACCCTGACTTTGCTAGCTGCGGCACAGGCTGCCAAGGCAGAGCTTGAGCGTCAGTTCGGTGAGATCAATGCCGAAGAACTGAGGGAACAACTGCAGGCGGCGCTGGATGCCCAAACCCAAGCACAAGCAAATGAAGCTGAACAAAGGTCGCTGGCCGAGGAGCGCGCGGCGCTGCTGGCGCTCGCCCGAGAGGCGCTTGCATCGGAACAGGAAATCTCGACCGAAGCGCAACGTCAGACCGCGCTGCTTAATCAGCAGATGGCAGCCCTGCGCAGCCAGTTGGGATCGCTGCAGGCTTTGTTAGACGATTACGAAGAACGTAATACCGCCGCCGAGATCCAGATACAGACGCTGGGCCAGGATCTGAATGCCGCTCTAGCGCGCGCAGCCTCGGAAGAACGCCGTCGCCGACTGCTGGAAGAGGCTGAACGTATTCGGCTGGAAGCCGAGGCCGAGAAACTGGCGGGCCAAAATCAGGAACTAGCCGCACAGGCCGAGGATTTGCAGCGCTATCGCTCGGAATTCTTCGGGCGGCTGCGCGATGTGCTGGGTGATCAGGATGGCGTGCGCATCGAAGGTGACCGTTTCGTGTTCTCGTCTGAGGTGTTGTTTGCCACCGGGTCCGCAAACCTGTCTGCGGAAGGTCGTCAGGAGGTTGCCAAAGTTGCCAATATCCTGCGAGGCGTTGCCGCAGAAATACCCGAAGGGTTGAACTGGGTCATCCGTGTCGATGGTCACACCGACAATGTGCCACTTGCAGGCAGCGGACGATATCGCGACAACTGGGAGCTCAGCCAGGGCCGTGCCCTTTCTGTGGTGCGCTACATGGTTGACGCGCTCGGCATTCCACCTGATCGTTTGGCCGCAAACGGGTTCGGAGAATTCCAACCCGTTAATCCCGCCGACACACCCGAGGCGCGCGCGCAAAACCGTCGGATCGAGTTGAAGCTGACAGAGCGGTAAGGCTGGTTCGAACCACCTTGGATCACCTGCCAAACAAGAAAAACGCCCACCGAAAAGGCGGGCGTTTTTCGTTATAGAGGCTGTAGGTTAGTCCGCTGTCAAGAGCGGGGGCTTGTCGCCCGGAATGCGGGGCTGATCGGGGCCCAGGATTTCCAGATTCAGCTCGCCCTTCTTCATCGAGACACGGACCACGCCGCCTTTGGCCAGTTTGCCGAATAGCAGTTCCTCGGCCAGAGGTTTCTTGATGTGTTCCTGAATAACACGACCCAGAGGTCGCGCACCCATCTTGTCATCATAGCCCTTGTCGGCCAGCCATTCGGCGGCACGCGGTGTCAGATCGATGGTCACGCCACGATCCAGCAACTGTGCTTCCAGCTGCAGGACAAACTTCTCAACGACCTGCAAAATGACCTCTTTCGGTAGTGGTGCAAATGAGATCACAGCGTCCAGGCGGTTGCGGAACTCCGGCGTGAACATACGTTCGATCGCTGCGGTATCCTCACCTTCGCGCCGGTCGCGGCCAAAGCCGATGGCGGCTTTCGCCTGCTCCTGCGCACCTGCGTTCGATGTCATGATCAGGACCACGTTGCGGAAATTCACCGTCCGGCCATTGTGGTCGGTCAATTCGCCGTGATCCATCACCTGCAACAGGATATTGAATACGTCCGGGTGCGCTTTTTCGATCTCATCAAGCAACAAGACGCAATGTGGGTGCTGGTCGACACCGTCGGTCAGCAAACCACCCTGATCAAACCCGACATAACCCGGAGGCGCACCGATCAGACGGCTGACCGCGTGCTTCTCCATGTATTCCGACATGTCGAAACGCAGCAGTTCAACACCAAGCGTGTCAGCCAACTGTTTCGCCACCTCTGTTTTGCCAACACCGGTGGGGCCAGCGAACAGATAGTTGCCGATGGGTTTTTCGGGCTCACGCAGACCGGCGCGCGCCAGTTTGATCGCACTGGACAGCGCTTCGATCGCTTCATCTTGACCAAACACTACGCGTTTCAGAGAGGTTTCGAGATCTTTCAGAACCTCGGCATCATCCTTGGTGACGTTCTTGGGTGGGATACGCGCAATCTTGGCAACCACCGCCTCGATCTCTTTGACGCCGATGGTCTTGCGACGTTTGCTTTCGGCCAGCAGGTGCTGCGCTGCCCCGGCCTCATCGATCACGTCGATGGCCTTGTCGGGCAGTTTGCGGTCGTTGATATAGCGCGCCGACAATTCGACAGCTGTCTTGATCGCGTCGGCAGTATATTTGATCGAGTGATGCTCTTCGAAATATGGTTTCAGACCGCGCAGAATTTTGACACTGTCCTCGACCGACGGCTCGTTCACGTCGATTTTCTGGAATCGGCGGCTCAGCGCGCGGTCTTTTTCGAAATGCTGACGGAACTCTTTATACGTGGTCGAGCCCATGGTGCGCAGTTTGCCACCCTGAAGCGCTGGCTTCAGCAGGTTCGACGCATCCATCGCTCCGCCCGAGGTTGCACCCGCTCCGATCACAGTGTGAATCTCGTCGATGAAGAGAACTGCATCAGGGTGCTCTTCCAATTCGGTCACAACCGCTTTCAGACGCTCTTCGAAATCGCCGCGATAGCGAGTTCCCGCAAGCAGGGCACCCATATCGAGCGAGTAGATAGTGGTTTCCGACAACACGTCCGGGGCCTCGCCTGCAACGATCTTATGCGCCAGACCTTCGGCGATGGCGGTTTTGCCGACACCGGGGTCACCTACCAGCAGCGGGTTGTTCTTGCGTCGGCGACACAGCACCTGAATACAGCGTTCAACCTCGTCCGAGCGTCCGATCAGCGGATCTACATCACCGGCGCGTGATTTGGCGTTCAGATCAACGCAATATTTGCCAAGCGCGCTTTCTTTCTGCTCGGCGTCACCAGAGGTCGTCTGAGCCTCTTCTTCGGCTTCATCAGCACCCGTAACAGGACGATTCTCTCCATAGGCCGGGTCTTTGGCCACACCATGTGCGATGAAGTTTACCGCGTCATAACGGGTCATGTCCTGCTCTTGCAGGAAATAGGCTGCGTTGCTTTCACGTTCGGCGAAGATGGCCACCAGTACATTGGCCCCGGTCACCTCTGTGCGGCCAGAGCTTTGAACGTGGATCGCGGCGCGCTGAATGACACGCTGGAAGGCTGCAGTCGGTACTGCTTCTGACCCGTCGATATCAGTGACGAGGTTTGACAGATCTTCGTCGATGAATTCGACCAAGGTGCTGCGTAACTCGTCTAGATCGACGCTGCACGCTTTCATGACGCGCACCGCATCGGGTTCTTCCAACAGCGCCAGCAGCAGATGCTCTAGCGTTGCGAATTCATGTCGCCGTTCATTCGCCGCCGCAAGGGCCGCGTGGATGGCTTGTTCAAGTGTGCTCGAGAATGAAGGCACGCGGGTGCTCCTCTGTATTGGGCCGGAAGGGGGCGGGCTGCAGGCCGGATCCCCATCCCAACCATGTCCTCATACTATTAGAGTTTGGTTGATCCCGCCCCGGCTTCAAGGGTTTTCTTTCACTTGACAGTCACATTTGTTGTGACCGTGGCCGTGATTGGGGCTTGAAACGGGTTAAAAGCTGTCTTTTTGGGCTCGAATTTCGGCGAATACGGACACTGGATCAGAGTTTTCCATGCCCAGATGGGCCTGAATCGCCGGATCAGTGGCCCTTAGAAACGGATTTGTCGCCTTTTCCAGGCCCAAAAGCGAGGGCACAGTGGGTTCTCCGGCAGCGCGGGCGCGATTAATATCGGCCACGCGGTCAAGCAAGGCTGGGTTGTCGGGATCGATGGTCAGGGCGAACTTGGCGTTTGCCTGTGTGTATTCGTGGCCTGAGCACACGATTGTTTCATCGGGCAGGGCCGCCAACTTGCTGAGAGAGGCCCACATTTGCGCAGGCGTGCCCTCGAACAATCGTCCACATCCCAGCGCCATCAGGCTGTCAGCGGTGAATACAACGCCAGTTTGGGGCATGTAGAATGCAATGTGCCCAATTGTATGACCGGACACATCAAGAACCTCGACCGGCTCACCGCCGATATAAAATGTGTCACCTTCAACCACCGCCTGATCGAGTTTTGGCAACCGATGCTCATCTGCTTTTGCGCCGATCACACGCGCGGGCTGTTTCGCCAGAATGTCGCCCAGCCCGTCCACATGATCCCAATGATGATGGGTCAGCAACACATGGCTTAGCTGCCAGCCGCGCGAATCCAGTTCAGCCAGAATCGGAGCTGCCTCTGGCGCATCGATCAAGGCAGTCTCACCGCTGGCCGGATCATGGGCGAGAAAGGCGTAATTATCGCTGAGGCAAGGAATGGTAACGATCTCAAGAGGCATGGCCTTTTGCCCTTTCATTGCTAGACTGCGCCCAGCTAAGCCGATTGACCGGGTGTCCGCAATGCATCTTGATGTGCAGGATCTGAGGAATTTCTACTATCGCAGCACCCTGGGTCGCGCGGCCCAGGCAGCGATCCGTGGTCGGTTGGTGGATCTTTGGCCCGAAGCCAAGGGGCAAACTGTGGTCGGATTTGGTTTTGCCGTACCTTTATTGCGGCCTTACCTCAAAGATGCGCGCCGTGTGATTGGTCTTATGCCTGGTCCGCAGGGTGTAATGCCATGGCCTGCGGGGATGCCCAATGTTTCCGTTCTGACCGAAGAGACGATGTGGCCAATCGAAACAGGCCATGTGGATAAACTGGTGGTGATGCATGGTTTGGAAACTTCAAACCGACCCAGCCAATTGCTGGAAGAATGCTGGCGCGTTCTGGGGCCCGGAGGGCGTGTGCTATTTGTCGTACCGAACCGGGCCGGGCTTTGGTCGCGCTCAGACCGGACGCCGTTTGGCTTTGGGCAGCCCTATTCAACAACCCAATTGGAAAACCAATTACGCGCGCACCACTTCGTCCCTGAAAACCATTGCTCGGCGCTTTACCTACCGCCTTCGTTCCGTAGGTTCTGGCTAAAATCGGGCAGCCTGATCGAGAAGACTGGGCAACGCATCCCAACCGTCATGGCCGGAGGTGTGCTTATGGTTGAGGCCAGTAAACTCATTCGCCCGCCTAGCGGAAGCGTTACCAAAGACACAGCGAAGCGCCCGATCAAAGCGTTGGATGGTTTGTTAAAGCCTGCGTGACAGTCCGGCGCATTTTGAACGGAAAAAATGCGGGAAAAAGGTCACAGGAATCGCAAAAACCTGCATATTCGTAACATTTTTCAACTGCCCCAATCGGTCCAAAGGGTCGCAGTTGGGTTAAGTGTATGAAAAATAATAATTTGTGGATAAAACTGTTACCGCTATAGCGTATTGCTTGGTTGGAACACCTCTGCTACATCCCCGGTGATTTTGATCCCCGCCCTAAATGGACGGGGTTTCCTCACGCCCCAAGGTAGCGGCCGCTACTCAAAATCGGGGCCTCAAATATCGGAAGGGTGGACGTGTCCGAACCAGCTTCGATTTCCACTGGCATCGCCGAGCGCTATGCCACCGCGATCTTCGAGATCGCTAAAGAGAATAACGACCTTGCAGGTCTGGAAACCGGAATCAACGATCTGGCAGCAGCATTGGGTGACAGCGCTGAATTGCGCGACCTGATCGCATCGCCTTTGGTTTCGCGCGCCGAACAGGAAAGCGCAATCACCGCTGTTGCGGACAAGATGGGCCTGCATGCCATCCTGCGCAATACGCTGGGTTTGATGGCGCAGAAACGTCGTCTGTTCGTTGTACCGCAACTGGTGCAGGTTCTGCGCGACATGCTGGCTGACGAGCGTGGCGAGGTGACCGCCGATGTCGCCTCGGCCAAGGCGCTCACCAAGACCCAAATGGATAAACTGTCCAAGACGCTGTCCGAGCGTGTGGGCAAGACCGTGACAATCAATGCGACCGTGGATGAAAGCCTCATCGGCGGTCTTGTCGTTAAAGTGGGCTCGAAAATGATCGATAGCTCGATCCGTTCGAAGCTGAACTCCCTACAGAATGCAATGAAAGAGGTCGGATAAATGGGAATCCAAGCTGCAGAGATTTCTGCAATCCTGAAGGACCAGATCAAGAATTTTGGTCAGGAAGCCGAAGTGGCCGAGATCGGCCGCGTGCTGAGCGTCGGTGACGGGATTGCCCGTGTATACGGCCTGGACAACGTGCAAGCGGGCGAAATGGTCGAATTCCCCGGTGGCATCATGGGCATGGCCCTGAACCTGGAAAGCGACAACGTCGGTGTTGTTATCTTCGGTTCCGACCGTGACATCAAAGAAGGTGACACTGTTAAGCGCACCAACTCGATCGTGGACGTTCCGATCGGTGACGAGCTGCTGGGCCGCGTTGTTGACGGTCTGGGCAACCCGCTGGACGGCAAAGGCCCGATCAACGCGACCAAGCGTGGCGTTGCAGACGTTAAAGCGCCGGGCATCATTCCGCGTAAATCGGTTCACGAGCCGATGGCAACCGGCCTGAAATCGGTTGACGCAATGATCCCAATCGGCCGTGGCCAGCGTGAGCTGATCATTGGTGACCGTCAGACCGGTAAAACCGCCGTTGCTCTGGACGCGATCCTGAACCAGAAAGTTTACAACGACGCAGCAGGCGACGATGAGTCGAAGAAGCTGTACTGCGTGTACGTTGCGATCGGTCAAAAGCGTTCGACCGTTGCTCAGCTGGTGAAGAAACTGGAAGAGTCCGGTGCGATCGACTACTCGATCGTTGTGGCGGCAACCGCGTCCGACCCGGCACCGATGCAGTTCCTTGCACCTTACGCCGCAACCGCGATGGCCGAATACTTCCGCGACAACGGCCGCCACGCGCTGATCATCTATGATGACCTGTCGAAGCAGGCTGTGTCCTATCGTCAGATGTCGCTGCTGCTGCGCCGTCCGCCCGGACGTGAAGCCTATCCTGGCGACGTTTTCTACCTCCACTCGCGTCTGTTGGAACGTTCGGCAAAGCTGAACGAAGACTTCGGTGCGGGCTCGCTGACTGCTCTGCCGGTTATCGAAACTCAAGGTGGTGACGTTTCGGCGTTTATTCCGACCAACGTGATCTCGATCACCGACGGCCAGATCTTCCTAGAAACCGAACTGTTCTACCAAGGCATCCGCCCCGCCGTGAACACCGGTCTGTCGGTTTCGCGTGTGGGCTCCTCGGCTCAGACCAACTCGATGAAGTCGGTCGCCGGTCCGGTTAAACTGGAACTGGCTCAGTACCGCGAAATGGCTGCCTTTGCGCAGTTTGGTTCTGACCTCGACGCCGCGACCCAGCAGCTGCTGAACCGTGGTGCGCGTCTGACCGAGCTGATGAAACAGCCACAGTACTCGCCGCTGACCAACGCTGAAATCGTCTGCGTAATCTTCGCCGGCACCAATGGTTACCTCGACAAGATCGACGTGTCCGATGTTGGCCGTTACGAAGCTGGCCTGCTGGCGCACCTGCGCGGCAAGCACGCGGACCTGCTTCAGTGGATCACGGACGAAGATCCCAAGATCAAGGGTGACGCTTCCGACAAGATCAAGGCTGCGCTGGACGAATACGCCGCAACCTTCGCTTAAGGGAGAGGCGGGCATATGCCAAATCTTAAGGACCTTAAAAACAGGATCGAGTCGGTTAAATCGACCCGCAAGATCACCAAGGCCATGCAGATGGTCGCGGCCGCAAAACTGCGTCGCGCCCAGGAATCTGCCGAAGCCTCGCGTCCCTATGCCGAGCGGTTCAATGCCGTGATGGCGGGGCTGGCGGCTTCGGTCGGGGGCAGCGACAGCGCCCCCAAGCTGCTCCGTGGCACGGGCAGTGATGATGTCCATCTGCTGGTTGTCATGACAGCTGAACGCGGCCTGTGTGGCGGCTTCAACTCGAACATCGCCAAGCTCGCTCGCCAAAAGGCGGACGAGTTGCGCGCCAAAGGCAAGACGGTCAAGGTTTTGACCGTCGGCAAAAAAGGCCGCGACGCGCTCAAGCGTGATTTTAGCGATCTGTTCGTTGGACATATCGACCTGAGCGAGGTCAAGCGTCTGGGGTATTCCAACGCGCAAGACATCGCCAAGGACGTCCTGTCTCGTTTCGACGGGGGTGAGTTCGACGTTGCCACGATCTTCTACTCGAAGTTCGTCAACGTTGTGACCCAGATCCCGACGGCACAGCAGGTCATCCCCGCCTCGTTCGAAGATGAAGCGACGGGTGACGATAGCGGTGCGGTATTCGACTACGAGCCCAGCGAAGAGGCCATTCTGGCCGACCTGCTGCCCAAGGGGGTTGCCACCGCGATCTTCTCGGCTCTGCTCGAAAATGGAGCGTCTGAACAGGGTGCACGGATGTCCGCAATGGACAACGCGACACGCAACGCGGGTGAAATGATCGACAAGCTGACGATCCAGTTCAACCGCTCGCGTCAGGCCGTGATCACCAACGAGCTGATTGAAATTATTTCCGGCGCCGAAGCGCTGTAGAGACATACCGGAGACGAAACATGGCGAATGCAAAAGGCAAAGTCACACAGATCATCGGGGCCGTCGTCGACGTGCACTTCGAAGATCAGCTGCCTGAAATTCTGAACGCGCTGGAAACCACCAACAACGGCAAGCGCCTGGTGTTGGAAGTTGCTCAGCACCTGGGTGAAAACACCGTCCGCACCATCGCGATGGACGCGACCGAAGGTCTGGTTCGTGGCGAGGCAGTCACCGACACCGGCGCTCCGATCTCGGTTCCGGTTGGTAACGCCACCCTGGGCCGCATCCTGAACGTGGTTGGTGAGCCGATCGACGAAAAAGGTCCGGTTGAAGCAACCGAGGCCCGCGCGATCCACCAGCCCGCGCCGACCTTCGACGAACAGTCGACCGAGTCGGAAGTTCTGGTAACCGGCATCAAGGTTGTTGACCTGCTGGCCCCCTACGCCAAAGGCGGTAAAATTGGCCTCTTCGGCGGTGCCGGTGTGGGCAAAACCGTTCTGATCATGGAGCTGATCAACAACATCGCAAAAGTGCACTCGGGCTTTTCGGTGTTCGCGGGTGTTGGTGAACGGACTCGTGAAGGGAACGACCTGTATCACGAGATGATCGAATCGAACGTTATTAAGCCGGACAACCTGTCGGAATCGCAGGTGGCCCTGGTTTACGGTCAGATGAACGAACCTCCCGGAGCACGTGCACGTGTTGCGCTGACCGGTCTGACCCTGGCCGAACAGTTCCGCGACCAGTCCGGTACTGACGTTCTGTTCTTCGTCGACAACATCTTCCGCTTCACGCAGGCGGGTTCCGAGGTTTCGGCTCTGCTGGGTCGTATTCCTTCGGCGGTGGGCTACCAGCCGACCCTGGCCACCGACATGGGTGCCCTGCAGGAACGCATCACCTCGACCAAGTCGGGCTCGATCACGTCCGTGCAGGCCATTTATGTTCCTGCAGACGACCTTACCGACCCTGCGCCAGCAACCTCGTTTGCTCACTTGGACGCGACCACCGTTCTTAACCGTGCGATCTCGGAAAAGGGTATCTACCCGGCGGTTGACCCGCTCGACTCGACCTCGCGTCTGCTCGACCCGGCCATCGTTGGTGAAGAGCACTACAAGGTCGCAACCGACGTTCAGCAGATTCTCCAGCGCTACAAGTCGCTGCAGGACATCATCGCCATCCTCGGCATGGACGAACTGTCGGAAGAGGACAAACTGACCGTGGCACGTGCCCGTAAGATCGAGCGCTTCCTGTCGCAGCCGTTCGACGTGGCCGAAGTCTTCACCGGTTCGCCGGGCGTTCAGGTTCCTCTGGATGTGACCATCGCGTCGTTCAAAGCGGTTGTCGCTGGCGAATACGATCACCTGCCCGAAGCGGCCTTCCTGATGGTTGGCGGCATCGAAGAAGTGATCGCCAAAGCGGAGAAGATGGCCGCAGAAGCCGCCTAAGGAGTATCCCTGATGGCAAACACGATGCAATTCGACCTCGTCAGCCCTGAGCGGAGCCTTGCTTCGCTTAGCGCGACGGCGGTCCAGATTCCCGGCGCGGACGGGGACATGACAGCAATGCCCGATCATGCCCCCACAATTACAACTCTGCGCCCGGGCATCCTGAAGGTCGAAGCACCCGAAGGCTCCAGCGAATACCTGGTCACCGGCGGGTTTGCTCAGATCAATGGTGATGGCCTGTCGGTTCTGGCCGAAAAAGCCATCCCAGTTGCCGAAGTAACACGTTCGCATCTGGACGATCTGATCGCTGACGCCCGCGCCTCGCACGAGGCAGCCAAGGCCGGTGACGATCAGACCATCGTCGACGATGCTGCAAAGTTGCTGGCTGACATGGAAGCTCTAGGAACGCATATGAGCCTGTAAGGGTTCATGACATTCTGATCACTTGGAACGGCCCCGTATACGCGGGGCCGTTTTTTTGTCGTGATTTTGCCATTCGCTGAAGTTAAGCTGCAGGAATTGAACAATAAAAGACGATAGATGAAAAAGTTTCAAACCCATCCCATCGGCATTGATCAGGGCGAGGAGGTCTTGTTTTCCGATTTCGCCGATGGTGGCGTGATGTGGACTGGTGAGGGCCCGCGTGAGCGTCGTGTAAGCGTCCGTTTTTCAGAAGTGTTCCGCTCTGTGCCAATCGTCCAGATAGGCGTGGTGCTTTGGGATGTGGATACGTCTTCCGCTTTACGGGCTGAAGTTCAGGCCGAAGATATAACGCTGGAAGGATTCAATGCGGTGTTTCGCACCTGGTCCGATACGCGTATCGCCAGAATTCGGGTGAATTGGACCGCAATTGGAGATGTTTCGCATGAAGACGATTGGGACATCTCGTGAAGCAGGCCTGTTCGTGACATAAGATTGCGCACCTTCGCGCGTCGTCCCATAAAGAAGACTGGCCACCCCAAATAGCGGCTAGCGCAACCAGAGGATCTTACAGGTGTTTGCACGAGATCACATCGAATACGAAGCCTTCGACCTTCCGGATCGTATGGACTTGTCTGATGAAGAAATGCTGGCCGAAGCGCGAGCGTTCTACGACAAGATGAAACGCCGCCATACCGTGCGTGACTATTCGGACCGGCCCGTCGAGCGCACGGTCATCGAAGAGTGCATTCGCGCAGCCGGAACAGCGCCCTCAGGAGCCAATCATCAGCCCTGGCACTTTGTGGCAATCTCGAACCCTGAGATGAAGCGCCGTATTCGGGAAGAAGCGGAAGCTGAAGAGCGCAGGTTTTATGAAGGCGGTGCCGGGGATGAATGGCTGAAGGCGCTTGAACCAATCGGGACTAACGATCAGAAGCCGCATCTGGAAGACGCACCGTGGCTGATAGTGATTTTCGCCCAACGTTGGGGTCAATTCGATGATGGAGATCGGTTCAAAAACTACTACGTGCCTGAAAGCACGGGCATTGCCACGGGCTTTTTGTTGACGGCGCTGCACCATGCAGGGCTGGTATCGCTGACCCACACACCCAACCCGATGAAATTCCTGAATAAACTGCTAAACCGCCCTGATCATGAAAAACCTATTATGATCGTAGCTGTAGGCCACCCGCAAGACGACGCGAAGGTGCCAAAAGTTGCAAAGATGAAAAAACCGTTGGAAGAAATCATGACGGTCGCCGAATAGGTAGGCCGTCATGAATTCAGACATTATCTATGGTAGCCAGCAGTTTTTTCGATCAATCCATATGATAAAGTGACTCGTAGATCGGCGTCAGTGTCTTGTCTTCGAACAAAGATGACACGCTGGTGCCATTCCAAATGTTCAGGATCGCCTGCGTAAAGATCGGCGCGGTGGGCACGATGCGGATATTGGCGGCCTTGTTGATCTCAGCCGTAGGCTGGATCGTGTCCGATAGGACCAGAGATTTCATCACCGAATTGGTCACACGTTCAACCGCCGGTCCACTCATGACACCGTGGGTGATGTAAGAGTGTACTTCCTTGGCGCCGTTATCCATCAGCACCTGGGCAGCTTTGCACAGAGTGCCAGCGGTATCGCAAATGTCATCGACAATCAGGCAGATTTTGTCTTTCACGTCACCAATGACAGTCATCTCGGCCACTTCGCCTGCCTTTTCGCGGCGTTTGTCAACGATCGAAAGGGGCGCATTGATGCGTTTGGCCAATTCACGGGCACGTGCAACACCGCCGACATCCGGCGAGACCACCATCAGGTCGTCCATCTGATCCTTGAATTGTTTCTTCACATCCAGGGCAAAGATCGGAGAGGCATAAAGGTTGTCCACCGGCATGTCGAAAAAGCCCTGAATCTGGGCTGCGTGCAGATCCATGGTTAGAATCCGTTCGATACCCGCACCAGTCAGCATGTTTGCCACCAGCTTGGCGCTGATTGGTGTGCGCGCCTTGGTGCGGCGGTCCTGACGGGCGTACCCGAAATACGGAATGACAGCGGTGATCCTGGCTGCGGATGAACGGCGCAGGGCATCTGCGATGATCAGCAGCTCCATCAGATTGTCATTGGCGGGGTTCGAGGTTGGTTGAACGATAAACATATCCTCACCGCGCACATTCTCGAAAACCTCGACAAAAATCTCTCCGTCGTTGAACCGTTCGACCCGAGCATCGACCAGCCCCTGGTCAACGCCGCGATGCAGGCTCATGCGACGTGCAATGGTTTCGGCAAGCGGAAGATTGGCGTTCCCAGCGATAAGCTTGGGTTCGTGAAGTGTCGGCATCGGCTGATTTTCCCCGGGCAGCAGTGGCAATGTGACAGATTCGTGATGTTGACACCGCTTAGCATGGGTCTACCGTCCCGCAAAGATAACGCAGCGGAGAAAGTGAACATGGCCCAGATTGACTACTTTTTTGCGACACTCTCGCCCTATTCCTATCTGGCGGGAATGCGCCTTGAAGAGATCGCGGCAAAACACGGTGCGACGATCAACTATAAACCATTGGATATTGTTGCCCTGTTCGGCCGGACAGGTGGAACGCCACCAAAAGACCGACATATATCTCGCATCGAATACCGCGCGCAGGAATTAGTGCGCCAAGCGCGTAATCTGGATATGCCGTTGAACCTGCAGCCTGCGCACTGGCCGACGAACATGGCACCGTCCTCTTACGCTGTGATCGCAGCAGTACAGGATGGATCAGGTGATGTGGGTAAACTTTGCCATTCCTTCTTGCGTGCCTGCTGGGCAGAAGAAAAGGACATCTCTGATGATGGCGTGATCCGGGATTGCTTGGAACAGGCAGGATTTAGTCCAAATCTAGCTGATAGTGGCCTGTTGGTAGGTGCGGAAACCTACGCCGCAAATCTGGAAGAAGCCGTGGACCGGGGTGTTTTCGGGGCACCTTTCTACATCACACCGGACGATCAGAGGTTCTGGGGACAGGACCGTCTTGATGATCTGGACAAGCATCTGGCTGAGATGAAATAGCCGGGGCAGGGAGGCACGGCTACAAGAGGTTCAGAAACCGATCGATCTGGTCGGTTTCGATGGACCAGTCACAGACAAGGCGGCAGGCCAGCATCTCGTCTTCGTCGACACCGTCCAACGTATCGCCCCACAGGTGATAAACGGCGCCGGCCTCGTGCAGGCGCTTGTGTTGGCTGCGAGGAAAGCTTGCGAAAATCATGTTTGCCTGGGGTTCATGCAGGAATTCTGCCCCGACTGCCCGCAGACCACCCGCCAATCGCGCGCAATTGGCATTCGCTTTGCGAGCTGATTTCAGCCACAGGTCATCCTGCAGATAAGCAGCCATCTGGGCCGACAGATAACGGTGCTTGGAAAACAGGTGCGCCCCGCGCTTGCGCCGCAGCTCGAACTCCCAAGCTTTGCTTTCGTCGAAGAAGATTACGGCCTCGACACCCATCAGCCCGTTTTTGGTGCCGCCAAAGCTGACTGCGTCAACACCAGATTTCCACGTCATCTCTGCCGGTGAGCAATTCAAAGCGACCAGAGCGTTAGTGAAGCGTGCACCATCCATATGCACCGGCAACCCATACTTCTTGGCAACGCCACACAAGGCTTGAAGTTCGGCAAGCGAGTAAACCGAGCCACGCTCGGTCACCTGAGTGATCGAGACAGGCCCGCGCTGCGGACCATGCACGCCGCGGGTTTCTTCCCCCTCAATGGACTTGGTCAATGCTTCGGGGGTCATCTTGTCGCCACCCGGCACCAGAGTCAGTTTCGCGCCGGTGTAGAATTCGGGGGCATTGCACTCATCCTCATGGATATGAGCAACGGGTGAACAGAACACGGTTTCCCACGGCTTGCTCAGCGTTGCCAACGCCAGTGAATTCGCTGCCGTTCCCGTAGCGACCAGATAAACTGCCGCACCCGGTGCTTCGAAAATGCCGCGGATTTGGTCGCGCACTTCGTTCATCAAGGTGTCGGCGCCATAAGCCATCTGATAGCCCTGATTGGCTTCGGCCAATGCGGCCAGAACTTCGGGATGAACAGGCCCGGAATTATCAGAGGCAAAATGCATTAATTCGGCTCCTCGATGATGTAGTCTTCCCACTCTTCCATGGGCGTTTCGAATTCAGATACGGTTCGCCGCTGCACGGAGACTCCGGCGGTGTGAACGCTTTCAGGCGTACCTGATAGCAAAGGGTGCCAGTCGTAAAGCGGTTTGCCTTCCCAGAGCAGTCGATAGGCGCAAGTCTGGGGCAGCCAATAGGCATGGTTGTCGATGTTATCGGGTGTCATGACGATGCATTCGGGCACGAATTGGTGGCGGATATCATATTGGGTGCACCGGCAAGTTTCGTCATCCAGCAGGCGACAGGCAACACAGGTCAATGCGACCTCGCCCGTATCTTCGTCTTCCAGCTTGTTAAGACAGCATTTGCCGCAACCATCACACAGGGCCTCCCACTCACGCTGGTTCATCTTGCGCAGCGGCTTGCGTTCCCAGAATCGGGGCGCGAGGCCAGCTCGATCGATTGGATCCGTAGTCATGTACTGGCCAGTATCTCTCTCGCGCGCGCGCAATCGGCATCCATCTGCGAGATCAACCCGTCAAGGCCGTCGAATGTCATTTCGGGCCGCAGATAGTCGACCAGACCAACGGACAGCGTGGCACCGTAAAGATCACCTGAGAAATTGAACAGAAATGTCTCGATGTTAGGAACCTCGCCTTGGAACATGGGCCGGGTCCCGACCGATGCCGCCCCGTGATAGCTGCCCTGATGCGGGCCATCCAGGACGTCGACCAAAACTGCATAAACGCCGAATCTCGGAGGGTGTAGTCCTTCGATCGACATATTGGCTGTCGGGTACCCCAACTCTCGTCCGCGTTGCTCGCCTCCGACGACCTCACCCTCGATCCGGTGCCAGTGCCCCAGCATTGTTGCCGCATCGCGCGGGCGCCCCTCTGACAGAGCTGTCCGGATCGCAGTCGACGAAACCACATTCTCGGTGCGCTCCAACAGGGGCGCGATTGTCACACCGAACCCCATCTCTTCGCCAAAGCGAACCAGGTCCTGAGGGTTACCGCTGCGCCCTTTGCCAAAACAAAAATCGGCACCCACGACAACATGAGAAAGCCCCAGACCATCGCATATGACATTTCTCGCAAAAGCTTCGGGCGTCATACCCGCGAGCGTTGAATTAAAAGGCAGTTCATAAAGCTTCTGCACGCCGAGTTTTTCCAGCCGGTGCGCGCGTGCATTGCCGCGCATCAGACGAAAGGGCGGTGCCTCTGGGGAAAAATACTCTCGCGGATGCGGCTCAAATGTCATGACCCCCAGCGGCGCGTTCAATTCAGCATTGCGCGCCAACTCGATGACGGATTGATGGCCAAGATGAACACCGTCAAAGTTCCCGATGGCGACACTTGCGCCTCGGTCTTCTGGTTCAACAAACTGGAAGTCCCGGATGATATGCATGCGGCTTGCCTAGCGGGACTGCCCGTCAGGTTCAAGCCGCAGTTCGGTTAAGGTGGATTATCAGTCGAACTTGCGGCTCGGAGCCAGCACCATGGCCTCACCCACCAACACTTTCTTTCCGTCAACTGCGCAGTGGCAATCCAGTTTCACCCGACGTTTGGCAAAATCGATATCGATCACCTTGACCTCGGCATAAACCATGTCGCCCGGACGCACCGGCGCCAGAAATTTAAGCGATTGTCCCATGTACACGGTTCCATGTCCGGGCAGCTGCTCTCCGATCACGGCAGAGATCAGGCCGGCGGTCAGCATGCCATGCGCAATGCGCCCTTCGAAAATCGTATCGCGGGCATAGTCATCATCCAGATGAACCGGATTCCGGTCGGTCGATACTTGAGCGAACATCTCGATATCTTCATCGGTCACGACTTTGCGCAAGTGCCGTGACATGCCCATTTCGATGTCTTCGATGCAAATCGTTCCGCGCGGAAGGTTGTCCAACATGCTGCCCTCATTCGAGATCGAAAGAGCAACAAAAGACCATCATCTGCCGCTCGTCGGCAACTTTATTACTTCGCAGTTGCAGAAAATCAAGTCTTTTTTGCTATCTCAGGCGACCAATCGAATAGGTTGGATTGATCTGTTCCTTCTCGTTATGAGCTTTCAACGCGTCTTCGTCTGGATGATGTGATGTTTTGGTTTCTGCGGCTGCCAAACCGCCGGTGATGAAGAGGGTATCAATGCCTTCCCCCATGCCTCCAGCGATATCTGTTTGCGGCCCGTCCCCTATGGCAAGTATTTCAGAATCCGACACATCAACCCCAATCGCCTGCAACCTGCGCCGGGCCAGATCGTAGATCGGCGGGTGTGGCTTACCGAAATATAGGCTTTCACCACCCATCTCGGTATAAAGTCGGGCCAAAGCACCTGCGCACCATTCGCGCGTTTCGCCTCGGTCCACCACGATGTCCGGATTTGCGCAGAGCAGTTTCATCCCTTTCTGCTTGGCATAAAGAAAGTCGGGCCGGTTCACATCTGGGTCCGCCATCGGGTCGAACGGGCCGCAACACACGATGCCTTCGGCCGCGTCCAGCGGAACGCGTTCAATGTGGATCGGATGATCCAGCAGTTTCAGGGGTTCAAAAAAACCGGCATCCCGCTGCCATTCCCCCATGAAGTAGACTTTTTCGCCAATCGCCCCGCGAAACATCGCTGAACGCGCCGAATCACCGCTGGTTGCAATCGTGTCATAGGAATCTGCCGGCACATTGAAATGTAAAAGCTGCTCGGCAACCCCGGCCCGAGGCTTGGGGGAATTGGTTACAAGAACCACCGTGCCACCACGTTGACGATAAGCTTGCAGCGCCGCTACCGCCTCTGGGTAGGCTGTGATCCCGTTGTGGACGCATCCCCACAAATCAACGAATAACGCTTTGTAGCGGTCAGAGATTTCAGCGAGTGAAGAAACGATCTGGGTCATGGCGCGCCTCGTGCAGCAGGGAATGCGAGATGTCAAAGCCTATGGCAGAGCGCGGGGGGATTGGCCAGAGGTGCAGCCCAAGGCGGAGCGGCCGAAATCAACCCCCCTTGTTCATCTGGCCAAAAATATCTCGGAGCGCGAGGCAGAGCCTCGCAAAAAAAAAGCGCCCGGTTTCGGGCGCCTTTGACAATCTAAATTCAAACCTTGAGGTTCGGAATGATCTGCTTTTTCCGGCTCATCACGCCGGGCAACACAACCGCGTCACCGTCCACGGTTGCGCCAAAGCTCTTCTCAGCGACACCTTTGACCAGATCATTTGGAACCAGCAGCGTTGCCTCTTCGTTCAGAATGTCGACCACGAACAGCAACACCTGATCAACGCCGTCTTCCTTGGCCACATCAGCCATCGAGCTTACGATGCTGTCCTTCCGATCCAGCACGACACCGGGGGCTGTGGTTTCCAGAACCGAGACCCGGAACTTGGTGCCGTCTACTTCGTATTCTTTGCTGTCCATGCGGATCAGTTCGGCGTCCGAGAATGACGATACATCCGATTTTGCTGCAAACATGTCGGCGGCGTAGGCCGAGATATCCAGACCAAGTTCAGCCGCCAGTTTCTCAGCCACGGCGCGGTCGTGTGCGGTGGTTGTGGGTGAGCGGAATTCCAGTGTGTCCGACAGGATGCAGGTCAGCGCGGCACCTTTGATCGCGTCGGGCATCTTGGCGGCGTCGTCACCCATTAGATCGACCATGATGGTTGCCGTGCAGGCCAGCGGGCGCACAGTGATGTCGATGGGGCCTTTGGTTTCAAGCCCGCCAACCAGTTTGTGGTGGTCGATTATGGCGCGGATATCTGCGCTGTTGATGCTGGCGGGCAGCTCGGCCGGATTGTTGGTGTCGACGATGACAACCGGTGCATCCTCGGCCACGTCCTCGATGATTTGCGGCTTGGGCAGGTCCCAACGCTCAAGCATAAAGGCGGCTTCGGTGTTGGGTTCGCCTAGCAAAACGGGCTGTGCCTGTTCACCTTTTACTTCGTTCAGATACCATGACCACAGGATCGGAGAGCCGGTGGAATCGGTGTCGGGAGATTTGTGGCCAAAAACTAGCGTTGTCATGTCTCGTGTCCTGAAGAATATGGATTTGCGCGCCTTATAGGGTGGTCAAACACGGTTGTCACCCGGAAGCAAACTTGCTGCGACCCTTGGTCTGAAAACCTAGAATTCAGCGCGTTCCAGTGTATATCCGGCTTGATGTAGCTGGTTCAGTAAGCCGTAGTCGTTGCTCAGATGTCCGGCCCCGACAGCGATCACCGCGGTCTGATCCTTCAGGTCCAGAATCTTCTCCATCCAGCTTGCATTGCGCTGCACCAGAAGCTGATCTTCGAAGCCTTTCCATTCGGCTTCAAACTCTTCTGGCGTCATCCCCGAGGCCTCAAGCCCTTGAAGCTTGGCAAGCTCAATGATCGCGGCGTGCTGCTCTTCGATATAGGCGTTGGCCATTGTGATCATCTGGTCGTCCCCAGCCTGCAGCGCCCCGGACAGACGGGTCAGAGAGGCCACTTGTTCTTCCAGCGGATGGCTGTCGAACATCGCGATCAAATCCTCGATCCGCTCTAGCGAGTACTGGGGTATCCCGTGTTGTTCGGCCAGTTCCGTCAGGCGCGTGTCCATGCCGCGATCAAAATCAGGGGTATTCATCAGGCAAGGCGGAATACCCAGCATCATACTGAGAAACCAGGGGCGCATCTTGGCCGCCATCCAGCCAGGAATGCCACGCTCGGCCAGAGTCGCGGACAGCGCTGTCCAATCTTCTTCCGACATCAGGTCAATCAAAGTGGGGCCAGACGTAATCAGGACCGGGCTGAAATCATCGGCCAGATCTTTTTCGAATGCGTCCATTTCGTCCTGTGTGACCTCGAAGAAAAACGCGTCGGCCTGACTCAGAACTGGCTCCAAGCGCTCGACCACGGGTGCCATGCGGGGGTCGCTGGTGTGGAGGGTGCCGATCAGGTGCAAGACGGTCCCGTCTTTTGTCGCGATCCAGTGGTTGCCCTCCGGAAACGGAATGTCACTGATTGTCTTCTCGAGATCAGCTTGACTTTCGGCCGACAGGTCAAGCCTAAGATCTCTCCCTTCGCAGGCCGCATGGGCGGTAATCGGAAGCAAAAGGCCGAGACAAAAGCTGAGCAAGCGCATATGGAACCTTCCGGAAATGGCGAATATGACTAAGACGTACTCCTGCCTTCTTGTCAGTTGCAATGTAGTTTGTCTTCAAACCGTGGCTGGCAATCCGCGCGAAACTACATAGCATAGCGTTATGAAGCTCGAGCAGGACCTTTACCCACCCATCAAAGCCTTGTTGGAACGTCAGGGTTATACCGTGAAAGGTGAAGTTGGCGCCGCCGACATTGTTGCTCTGCGAGACGGGCAGGAGCCGGTGATCGTTGAACTCAAGCTTCGCTTCAGCCTCGCGCTGTTTCACCAGGCCATCACTCGTCTGAAAATAACCGATCAGGTCTACATTGGGGTCTGTAAACCAAAAGGCCGAGCAGCGCGACGGGCGTTGAGGGATAATCTGGCGTTGTGCCGTCGCCTGGGGTTGGGTCTGATCACCGTGCGCTCTGATGGAACGGTCGAGGTTCAATGCGATCCCGGCCCATATGCGCCGCGCAAGGATAAGGTCAGGGCCAAACGGTTGCTGCGCGAGTTTGAACGGTTGCAAGGTGATCCCAATTCGGGTGGTGCAACCCGCCATGGGATCGTAACGGCCTATCGGCAAGATGCACTAAAATGCGCGGCCCATCTGGCAGAGAACGGAGCGGGCAAGGGGGCCGATGTCGCAAAGGCCACTGGCGTAAGTGCGGCGACACGTTTGATGTACGACAATCACTACGGCTGGTTCGAAAAAGTGGAAAAGGGCGTCTACGCGTTGTCTGAGGCTGGGCAAGAAGGTCTGAAACACTGGGCGTACAGCTGGGATCAGCCAGACTAGCTGCCTTGTTCTTGCCTGCTTATCGCGCCGGGCAAAAAAATCTTTCACATATTGTTGACTCGCTTCCTGCAACTCCCTAGCTATGCGTCGTTATCACTCATGAGACCCGAGTGCTAACGCCTCGTCAGTCGGCGAGGGGAGGATAACAAACTTTGAGCCCAAGGAGCTGCAAAGATGGCATTGAAACCGCTTCATGACCGTGTGCTGGTTCGTCGCGTAGAAAGCGAAGAGAAAACCGCAGGCGGACTGATCATTCCCGACAGCGCAAAAGAAAAGCCCAGCGAAGGCGAAGTCGTTGCAACCGGCGAAGGCGCGCGCAAGGACAGCGGCGAACTGATCGCGATGGCTGTAAAAGCTGGCGACAAGATCCTGTTCGGCAAATGGTCGGGCACCGAGGTTCAGGTCAACGGCGAAGAGCTGCTGATGATGAAAGAAAGCGACATCATGGGGATCATCGAGTAAGCGCACCTGCTTTCTCTGATCTTCATTTCAACAGATATTCTCAAGGAGAGACAACATGTCTGCAAAGGACGTCAAGTTTGACACCGATGCCCGTAACCGCATGCTGGCCGGTGTAAATGTTCTGGCCGATGCTGTTAAAGTGACCCTGGGCCCGAAAGGCCGCAACGTGGTTCTGGACAAATCCTTTGGCGCGCCGCGCATCACCAAAGACGGTGTTTCGGTTGCCAAGGAAATCGAACTGGAAGACAAGTTCGAAAACATGGGCGCGCAGATGGTGAAAGAAGTCGCCAGCCGCACCAATGACGAAGCCGGCGACGGCACCACCACCGCAACCGTTCTAGCCCAAGCCATCGTTCGCGAAGGTCTGAAGCAGGTTGCTGCTGGCCTGAACCCGATGGACCTGAAGCGCGGCATCGACCTGGCAACTGCCAAGGTTGTCGAAGGCATCAAAGACGCTTCGCGTGAAGTCAAAGACTCGGCAGAAGTTGCTCAGGTTGGCACCATCTCGGCCAACGGCGAAGCCGAAATCGGCCAGCAGATCGCAGACGCGATGCAGAAAGTTGGCAACGAAGGCGTTATCACCGTCGAAGAAAACAAAGGTCTGGAAACCGAGACCGATGTTGTCGAAGGTATGCAGTTCGACCGTGGCTACCTGTCGCCTTACTTCGTCACCAACGCAGACAAGATGATCGCAGAACTCGACGACTGCATGATCCTGCTGCACGAAAAGAAACTGTCCTCGCTGCAGCCGATGGTTCCGCTGCTCGAGCAGGTGATCCAGTCGCAAAAGCCGCTGCTGATCATTGCTGAGGATGTTGAAGGCGAAGCGCTGGCAACTCTGGTGGTCAACAAACTGCGCGGCGGCCTGAAAATTGCTGCTGTCAAAGCACCGGGCTTCGGCGATCGCCGCAAGGCCATGCTGCAGGACATCGCGATCCTGACCGGTGGTCAGGTCATCAGCGAAGATCTTGGCATGAAGCTCGAGTCCGTCACCATGGACATGCTGGGCACCGCCAAGAAAATCGAAATCACCAAAGACGAAACCACCATCGTCGACGGTGCTGGCGAGAAAGCCGAGATCGAGGCACGTGTTGCTCAGATCCGCACTCAGATCGAAGAAACTTCGTCGGACTACGACCGTGAGAAGCTGCAAGAGCGCGTTGCCAAACTGGCAGGCGGTGTTGCTGTTATCCGCGTCGGCGGCATGACCGAAGTTGAAGTGAAAGAGCGTAAGGACCGTGTCGACGATGCTCTGAACGCGACCCGCGCTGCCGTTCAGGAAGGCGTTGTTGTCGGCGGTGGTGTTGCTCTGGTTCAGGCCGGTAAAGCACTGGAAACTCTGGAAGGTGCAAACGCTGACCAGAACGCAGGTATCAACATCGTTCGTAAGGCAATCGAAGCGCCTTTACGCCAGATCGCCGAGAACGCTGGTGTCGACGGTGCGGTTGTTGCTGGCAAAGTTCGCGAAAGCGACGACGCAGCATTCGGCTTCAACGCCCAGACCGAAGAATATGGCGACATGTTCTCGTTCGGTGTGATCGACCCGGCCAAAGTTGTCCGTACCGCTCTGGAAGATGCGGCATCGGTTGCTGGCCTGCTGGTCACCACCGAAGCAATGGTTGCCGACAAGCCCGCCAAAGAAGGCGCGGCACCTGCCGGCGGCATGCCCGACATGGGCGGCATGGGCGGCATGATGTAAGCTGCTTTAGCCTTAGTGCTTAATAGCGGGGTCGCCTTTGGGCGGCCCCGGTTTTGTTTGGAATGTCTGTTGTGCATTCGTATCATTGGCGCTGGTAGGCTCTGGTCCGAGGAGGGTCGGGATTGGCTCGGCAATCGGGAATGTGAGTGTGCAAATCCCTTTGAAACGGCTATGCGGTTGATATGCGACTGTTTCTTCTGACCGCTTTAACCATGTGCGCCTTCGCCGCGAATTCGATCCTGAACCGCCTTGCTATCGACAGCGGCGCAAGTGATCCGGCGAGATTTGCCATCATCCGAGTTTTGGCTGGTGCCTTGGTTTTAACTGTATTGGTGGCGCTTCGGGGCAGCTCGATCCCTGTTTTTAATCGTCGACGTGTTGTTGGGGCCGGGTCACTGTCGCTTTATATGATCGGGTTTTCAGTAGCGTATCTGACGCTTGATGCAGGGCTCGGTGCGCTGATCCTGTTTGGGGTTGTGCAAATTACCATGTTTGCGATTGGTGCTATGACCGGTTCTGCACCCACTTTGAGACAGATATTGGGTGCCAGTATTGCGCTTGGTGGGCTGGCTTTTGTTCTTTGGCCTGCTGGGACGGTTCAGGTCGACCCGACAGGAGCCGGCTTAATGACGGCTGCCGGGGTCGGGTGGGCCATATATTCCATCGCGGGCCGGTCCGAACCAGATGCATTGTCGGGAACTGCAGCAAATTTCATCATGGCGTTGCCCGTCACGGGATTTGCCCTGTTCCTGCTGGGAAGCAATTGGCAAGTGTCTCCGCTTGGCTATGGGCTGGCTGCGCTTTCCGGAGGCGTCACGTCCGGTCTCGGCTATGCGCTATGGTACCGTGTCGTGCCACAGCTTTCACCGGCGGTGGCCGCGATCGTGCAACTCAGCGTTCCAGTTATCGCAATTGCTGCCGGGGTCATCCTGTTAGCCGAGATGGCAAGTCTAAGGCTTCTACTCGGCGCCGGATTTGTACTCGGCGGCATCGCACTGGCGGTGCTGCGCCGGAACCGTGGCTAGGGGTTCCCTCGGCCTGGGTTAGGCCTTATCTGGCGTGTATGAAATTTCTTGCTGTTCTCCTCTTGTGCCTTATGCCTGCGGTGGCCAATGCGAAATGCGTGGTCCTTCTGCACGGCCTCGCGCGCACAGAGGCCTCGTTTACCGTCATGGAGCAGCTTTTTCATGCGCATGGTTACACTGTGGTTCGTCCCGGTTACCCTTCGACAGACCTACCAATACCAGACCTCGCCAACCAGACTTTACCAGCTGCGTTCGCCGCCTGCGGGGAGGATACGGTTAACGTTGTAGCGCATTCGATGGGGGGCATTCTGCTGCGCTATTGGTTGCAGGACAATGACCCCGAGAATCTGGGACGCGTTGTCATGCTCGGACCTCCTAATCAGGGCAGCCAACTGGTGGACGAGCTTGGCGCCTGGGAGGTTTTCGGCTTTCTGAATGGCCCTGCAGGGCTTGCGTTGGGAACCGGACCAGAGGGTATTCCACGCCGCCTGCCGCCCGTGGACTTCGATTTGGGGGTGATTGCAGGCGAGAACTCATTGAACCCAGTGTTCTCGTCTCTGATCGATGGTCCAGATGACGGCAAGGTATCGATCGAAACCACAAAGGTTGAGGGTATGGCTGATCACATCGTTTTGCCGGTGACGCATACGTTCATGATGAACAACCCACGGGTCATGGCGCAGACCCTGCATTTCATCGAATTCGGACAGTTCGATCCACAAATCACCTGGCTTGACGGGGTGATGGATATCATCGACCAGATCTGCCTTGGGGAAGATTGCTCGGAACCGGACTCGGAGCCCACTCAATGAACTCATTGGAACTGACATTGACCGGCGCGAATGTTCTGTTGCCCGGCGAAGGGGTGTCGCGTGCTGAACTGACGATCGCCGAAGGTACCATTCAATCCGATATGGCAGGGCGGCAGATTGATTTGTCAGGATACCTCATCCTGCCTGGCATCATTGATTTGCATGGCGACGGTTTTGAACGTCACATCGCGCCCCGGCGCGGTGCCATGAAGCAGATGGCAGAGGGCATTTTATCGGTTGAAGCGGAACTAGCCGCGAATGGAATAACCACAGCTGTTCTGGCGCAGTTCCACAGTTGGGAAGGCGGCGTGCGCGGGCCCGAGTTTGCTGGTCAGGTTTTTGACGCCATCGCTGCGGTTCGGGATGATGTTGTAACCCAACTGATCCCTCAACTGCGCTTCGAAACCCATATGCTGGACGACTATGACGGGCTGCCCGAACGCATCGCGGATTGGCAGGTGCCTTATGTGGTTCTGAATGATCATCTACCTCATGACCGGCTGGCTGAGGGGCGAAAACCACCCCGCTTGACAGGGCAGGCACTGAAGGCGGGACGGAATCCCGAAGTGCATTTTGAGATGCTGAAGGCAATGCACAACCGCAGCGCCGAGGTGCCAGCAGCACTGGACAGCCTTTGCACTGTCCTTGCGAACCGAGGAATTCGGCTCGGCAGCCATGATGATACAACGCCGCAGGATCGTGCTGAGTGGCGCGAGCGCGGGGTGATGATCTCGGAATTTCCGGAAACGCTGGAAGCCGCCGAATGTGCCCGGGCGGGCGGAGATCACATCATCCTCGGCTCACCCAATGTTGTGCGGGGCGGCTCACATAAGGGAAATGCCAGCGCGGTGGATCTGATCTCGATGGGTTTGTGTGATGCATTGGCATCGGATTACCACTACCCCAGCCCGCGCCGCGCTGCGCTGATGTTGGTAAAATCTGGCCTGCTGGATATTGCGGGCGCCTGGGCGCTTGTCTCGTCCGGTCCCGCGCGGGTTTTAGGCCTGAAGGATCGCGGAACGCTACAGCCCGAATATCGTGCTGATCTGGTGATACTCGATGCGACAACCCACAAAGTGGCTGCCACACTGTCAGGCGGGTGTGTCAGCTATATGTCCGGTAGTATCGCAACACGTTTCTTGAGCTGATCCCGGCTTCATCTGGCTAAAAATACCTCCGCCGGAGGCATCGCGCGTAAGCGCGATTACCTCATCGCGAAATCCGGTTGAAATGCCCCATCTTGCGGCCGGCCTTGACCTCGGCCTTGCCATAGAGATGCAGTGCTACGTCCCGTTCGCGTGAAAGCTCGGGTACGCGGTCCATGTCATGCCCGATCAAATTCTCCATCACGACGTCCGAGTGGCGCTGACCGTCGCCCAAAGGCCAACCGGCCACGGCGCGAATATGTTGTTCAAACTGATCCACGGCGCAGCCGTTCTGGGTCCAGTGACCCGAGTTATGAACGCGCGGCGCGATTTCATTCACGATCAATCCTTGTGGCGTCACAAACAATTCGACACCCATGACGCCGACATAATCCAGCGCGTTGAGAATGTTGGCGGCCAGCAATACCGCATCTGTCCGCTGCGCCGGAGACAGGCGTGCCGGTATTGTGGTCGTGTGCAATATGCCATCGCGATGGACATTCTCGCCCGGATCGAAACAGGCAACTTGCCCGTCCAGACCGCGTGCTGCGATGACCGAAACCTCGTGGCTGAAGTCCACAAACCCTTCCAGTATGGACGGCGCGCCCGCCATATCAGCCAGTGCCGCCCCGGCATCTTCGGGTGCGCGCAGCCGGGCCTGACCTTTGCCGTCATAGCCGAAGCGTCGGGTTTTCAGGATAGCGGGGGTGCCAATGTCATCAATTGCGGCGCGCAGGCTGTCCAAATCGGAGATGTCTGCAAAGGGCGCGGTTTGCAGGCCTAAGCCTTGTAGAAATGTCTTTTCGGTCAAGCGGTCCTGACTGACCCGCAACGCCTCTCGACCCGGGTGAATGGGGCGGTGTGCCTCAAGCAGATCCAGCGCCTGGGTGGGGATGTTTTCAAACTCGTAGGTGATCACGTCGACCGACTCAGCAAAGGCCTTCAATGCGTCGGCGTCATCATAGGCTGCGGTCGTGACCTGATTTGCAACTTGACCGGCCGGAGGATTTGCGCCCGGCTCGAATATGTGGGACTTGAACCCCAACCGTGCAGCCGCGGTCGAGAGCATCCTGCCCAGTTGACCGCCCCCCAATATCCCGATTGTCGCACCGGGCGCAAGCATATCTGACATCGTCATGTCTCCAATCTCTTGCCAATGGCACTCAGTGCAGCACGCAAGGCATCATGCGCGCCCTCGGATTGCAAAATATCCGTCATCTGAAGGCTCAGTGTGCCCTCGGTCGCAAGCGCGTCACGCTCGGCTGCCAGTTGGCCCGCATGCTCTTTGTGCATTGATGTCAGAAACCCTGACACAAGCTGCGTGGTGTAGAATTCGGCCCGGTCTTTGTCACCGGTCTGATCAGCCAACCAGTCGGTGCCTGTTGCCATAAGGTCCAGGATACCTGGCACCATGGCGCAGATGGCAAAGTGGGCGTTCAACGCGGCCTCACTGGCAACTTTGACCACAGGATTTTCGGGCTCGAACAAATCTGCCAAGAGGCGATCGTTGCCGTAAGCGGCCAACGGGCAACCTCCTGTCTGAAGGAAACCCAGCGGAATCGTTTGCACAAAATCCGATGCCGGCGCGCACAGGCCGGATAGCTGCTCCTCAGAGACGGCGGCCATCACCGAAACAATCTTCTGATCTGCGCGAAAGCTTAGCGGGGCCAGAACGTCCTCGGCCACATGGGGGCGCAGGCAGAGAAACACGATCTCGGACGCATCAATCACGTCTTGCGGAGTGCCAACTTGGACCCCAAGTTCGGCCTGCAGGGCCGAGGATACCTGGGCATTGCGTTCTGTGACGTGAAGATCATGACCTTTTGCAGCCATCAGCCGCGCGATTGGCGCAGCGATGTGGCCTGTGCCGATGAAACCGATACGGCTCATTGCTGAGGTTCTTCCGGGATCGAAGCAGAGAGGGCCTCGCGCCAGGCGTCCAGCCGTTCCGCAAGCGCGGCATCCTGCAGCGCCAGAATGCCCGCGGCCATCAGGCCCGCATTGGCCCCGCCGGCCGAACCGATAGCCATGGTCGCAACCGGAAAACCTTTGGGCATCTGCACAATGGAATAGAGCGAATCTACGCCCGACAACGCGCGGGTTTGCACCGGAACGCCAATCACGGGCACACGTGTTTTCGACGCCATCATTCCGGGCAAATGCGCCGCGCCACCCGCGCCCGCGATAATGACCTGCAAGCCGCGCGACACGGCGGTTTTACCATAATCCCAGAGGCGATCCGGCGTGCGGTGGGCCGAGACGATCCGCGCCTCATAAGCGATGCCCAGCTCATCCAGAATATCGGCGGCCTCTTTCATCGTAGGCCAGTCCGACTGGCTGCCCATGATGATCCCTACTTTCACATCGCTCATCCGCTTACGCCCCTGCCATCGGAAAGAGCGCGCACTATAGCCAAATCCGCATATGTGGCAATGCGGTACGCGCGTCTCAGGCGATGATATCGGGGGTCAATCTGTCTTCGATCACACGGATGATGTCTTTCAGGCGCAGTTTCTGCTTTTTTAGCCGCTTGATCGTCAATTGGTCCGAGGTCCCCTTGGCCTGCAAGGCCTCGATCGCTTCGTCCAAATCACGGTGCTGGCGTCGAAAGACCTCTAATTCCACCCGCAGGACTTCATCGGTTTTCATCGAAAGATCGGTGGGTGCGTTCATGGACGACTCAGTGTTTCAAGTGGTGCTTCTAACACAAGATAGTGTGTCAGGGTTTATCCGGCCAGACCTTGTGGACATCCCTGTATCTTCCCATATTCTATATCACGCGGTTGCCGACATCGGGACCGCAGAATACGTCGCTTTGACAATGAAGGACGAAAATACGTGTCGAAACTTACCTTAGGCTCATACCCGCATCTTTTGGGGTTCGAGCAGTTGGAACGCCTTCTGGAACGGTCTGCAAAGGCCGGAAATGAAGGATACCCGCCCTATAATATCGAGCAGACCTCGGATTTTTCCTATCGCATCACCTTGGCAGTGGCCGGGTTCGCGGAAGAGGACCTGTCGATTACCATCGAGGATCGCCAGTTGGTGATCCGGGGCCGTCAGCGCGACGACAGCGAGGGGCGCATATTCCTGCACCGTGGCATCGCGGCGCGTCAATTCCAGCGCATGTTTGTGCTGGCTGACGGGGTCGAGGTGGGCGAGGCGATCATGGAAAACGGTCTGCTGCATGTGGACCTGACCCGCGCCGTGCCTGAAACCGTGGTTCAGACAATCAACATCAAGAAGGGGTAAGAGCAATGAATACACCGATTGAGATCAACGCCGAAGGCAATCGGATTGTCTATGTAAAGGCCGTTGATGTGGCAGACCTTCCGCAGGATCTGCGCGAGCAGGCAGGCGATCTGGATCAGCTGTATGCTGTCCACGATTCCGATGGGCAGCAACTGGCATTGGTGGCCGATCGCAAGCTGGCCTTTGTACTGGCACGCGAACATGACCTGTCCCCGGTGGCCGTTCACTAGGCCAGCAAACATTCCGCCGAATTGACGTGACATTTTCTGCCTCAGCGGTGATCGTGCCGCTGAATGAAACGCAGGAGTGCGCGATGAGCTGGTATGATTTCGATTGGGTGGATGCGTTCAGCGATCAGGCCTTTGGTGGCAACGGCTGCGCAGTTGTGCATGAGGGTGCAAGGCTGTCGGACGCGGTTTGCATGGCATATGTGCGCGAGACTTCTCTTGTTGAATGCACTTTTACCGGGCCATCCGATATCGCTGATATCCGGGTCCGGTACTTCCTGGCCAGCCGGGAAATCCCATTTGCCGGGCACCCGACCATAGCAACCGTTGCAGCGATGCGATCACGGGGGTTGTTTCAGGGTGATGCTCTGACGCTTGAGACCGGAGCAGGGATTGTATCGATCAAACTGAAAGGTGATGACATCGAAATGACGCAGGTCGCCCCGCAATTCGGCGATCATGTGCCCGCAGATCTGGTTGCCGCCGCCATCAGCCTGCCGGAAGAGGTGGTAATTTCTCCACCGCAGTTCGTTTCAACCGGTCTGCCCTTTTGCATTACGGTCCTGCGCGATCACGAGGCGCTGCGCGCTGCCAAGCTGGATGTTGCTTTGCTCAGTCATATTACCGAAAAGGCCGGTTTCTCGGGGTCGGACATGGCTGAACCGTTTCTTGTAGCACTGAAAGGCGCAACGACTACGGGCGACACATTCTCGCGCCTGATGATGGCGCCCCCCAGCCCGCCCGAGGACCCGTTCACCGGATCGGCCACCGGTGCGATGGCGGCCTATCTCTGGAAACACGGACTGATGGACAAAGAGACATTCATCGCCGAACAGGGCCATGACATGGGCCGCCCCGGTCAGGCGACCGTGACACGCGTTGGACCTTCGGATGCGATGACGGGGATCAAAGTTGCCGGGCGCGGCCATGTCCTGATGCGCGGGCAGGTGAATTTGCCCGACTGAACCAGACCCGCACCTGCGAAAAAGGCCCTCAGAAATCTGAGGGCCTTTGATGTATTTTTTCGTCTTAAGTGATCAGGATGCTGCAATCAGCCCCATGCTTTCCAGCTTAAGCAGAACCTGATGTGCGCAGTTGTCAACCTCGACATTCTCGGTCTCGACGCGCAGCTCTGGGTCTTCAGGGGCGTCGTAAGGGTCGGAAATCCCCGTGAACTCTTTGATCTTGCCCTCACGTGCCAGTTTGTACAGACCCTTGCGGTCTCGGCGCTCGCATTCTTCAATGCTGGTCGCGACATGCACCTCGCAAAATGCACCGAATTGTTCGATTTCTTCACGCACAGCACGACGGGTAGTTGCGTAAGGCGCGATAGGAGCACAGATGGCAATACCGCCGTTCTTGGTTATCTCAGACGCGACATAACCGATGCGGCGGATGTTCAGATCGCGATGTTCCTTCGAAAAGCCCAGTTCAGAAGACAGGTTCTTACGCACGATATCCCCGTCCAGCAAGGTAACCGGACGATCCCCGGTCTCCATCAGCTTGACCATCAAGGCGTTGGCAATGGTGGATTTGCCCGAGCCTGAAAAACCGGTGAAAAATACGGTGAATCCCTGTTGCGAGCGCGGCGGGAAGCGGTTGCGCAGTTCCTGAACAACTTCGGGGAACGAAAACCAATCCGGAATCTCCAGCCCTTCGCGCAGACGGCGGCGCAGTTCAGTTCCCGAGATGTTGAGGATCGTGACGTTGTCCTTGTCCAGGATCTCGTCATTCGGCTCGTATTGCGCGCGTTCCTGCACGTAGACCATATGTTTGAAATCGACCATCTCGACGCCGATTTCGTCCTGATATTTTCGGAACAAGTCTTGCGCATCATAGGGGCCGTAGAAATCCTCACCGGCAGAGTTTTTGCCCGGACCTGCGTGGTCACGACCGACGATGAAATGGGTGCAGCCGTGGTTTGCGCGGATCAACCCGTGCCAGACTGCCTCGCGCGGGCCAGCCATGCGCATCGCAAGGTTCAACAGCGACATCGACGTAGTCGAGGCCGGATATTTATCCAACACGGCTTCGTAGCAACGCACGCGGGTGAAATGATCCACATCGCCCGGTTTGGTCATGCCAACCACGGGATGGATCAGCAAGTTGGCCTGTGCTTCTTTTGCGGCACGGAAGGTCAATTCCTGATGCGCGCGATGCAAAGGATTGCGGGTCTGGAATGCCACGATACGGCGCCAGCCCACTTTGCGGAAATAGGCGCGCAACTCGTTCGGCGTGTCGCGGCGGGCTTTGAAATCGTAATGCACGGGCTGCTGGATGCCAGTGACCGGGCCGCCCAGATAAACTTTGCCCGCTACATTGTGCAGGTAATTCACAGCCGGGTGCGCATCATCATCAGCACCAAAGACCTTTTCCGCCTCACGCGCCTTGTCTGGTGTCCAGCGGTCGGTCACGGTCATGGTGCCGAGGATCACGCCTTCCTGATCGCGCAGGGCAATGTCCTGCCCCAGCTCGATCGATGCGGCAAAATCCTCGTCAACATCCAAGGTGATCGGCATTGGCCAAAGTGTTCCATCGGCGAGGCGCATGTTTTCGACCACGTTGTCATAGTCCGCTTCGCTCAGGAAACCTTTGAGCGGATTGAACCCGCCGTTCATAAGCAGTTCCAGATCGCAAATCTGCCGGGGCTTAAGATCCCAGCTGGTCAGATCAGCGGCTTCTATCTTCAGTTTCTGCGCAGACTCGTAGGAAACATACAGTTCAGAGATAGGGGCCAGATTGCTTAACATCGTCATCGGAAAACTCTTATCGCAGTTCTGTTTGCATTTGTTTCAAGGGTGTTTGCAGGGCATGTGCCTCGGCCTGAGGGTGAAGTCCATAGACTTGCAAAAACTAAGGATGAAATGCGTGGTTTTTTCTCGAAATGGAACGGTTTTCTGTTTTTTGTTTCATGTTATTGAAAAAATCCCGCCGCTCAGGCTCATTAGGCGCATTCTCAGGCAATCTGTTCCAGCGGTGAGGTTTGCGACTCAAGGTCGGCTGCGTGCCTGACGGGCAGGGCAGGGACGGGTTCAGAGACACCGCGCAGGCTGAATTCCCGCAGATCGCGGGGATCACATTGTAACCCAGCCGCGTCCAAAACCTTGTCCGATACAAGGAGCTCAACCCCCAGTGCTTTGGTTTCAGCCTCCAAACGGCTGGCAACATTTACAGCGTCTCCGATGATCGTGCGTGGCGCGTGTTTAGCCGCTCCGATTTCGCCCAGCACAAGATCACCAAGATGTAGACCCATACCAATGCGCACAGGTTGGCTGCCTTCTGCTTGGAGCTGCTGGTTGAAACGCTCCAATGCGTGTCCGATCCCAGCCGCCGCCCTCAGACCGGCACTTGCCGAACTTGCGGCGTTGGCTGTTTCGAACATCGCCAGCAACCCATCGCCCATGTATTTGTCGACAACCCCGCCTTGTGCCGTGATTGCTGGGACAATTGCGTCAAAGAAACGATTCAACAGAAAAACGATATCATACGGCAATTGCCCCGTTGTGCGGGCGGTGAACCCGCGCATGTCCAGAAACAGAACCGCCAGCTGCCGTTCTTGCCCCTGGCTCGCATGCGCACGATCACGCGCGCCGTCGGGGCGGAAAACACGAAATACAGTGAGCGGGTCGGACGGCCGCATCTGGCAGGCCAGGCGGGTCCCCTCTGGCGCGCTGATCGCTTTCAGGCTGCGGGCTTCAACTTCGGTTGGTGGGTGCAACTGATCGGCGCCATCTTCAACCACAACGCGACAGGTCGTGCAGCGCCCCTTGCCGCCACACAGCGCGGTATGTGGGATGCCGTTTGCGCGCGACATCTCCAAAAGGGTCATGCCTTTCTCCGAAACAACTTCTGGACCGTTGACATAGCGCACCCGCACCGAATGCCGCCGCCGCCAAAGCTTGCGCCCGAGATAGACCAAGCCTGTTAGTGCAAGCGCGGCCCAGAATACCCACTGCGCATAGTCTGTGACGGAAAACAAAGACTGAAACTCTTCTTGCGAAGGCCAGTTATAGTATTCGACATACTGTTCTCGTAGATCGGGGTCGGCAAAATCGGCCCAGATACGCCGCCCCTCGGTCAGAAGGCCTGCGAAGGCGAAGCCCGGTACAAAGACGGCGAGACCGATCAGATATGGAACCATCGCGCGCCACCATGTGGTCAACCGTAACCACATGTGTAGCCCAATACATCCGTGGACCCACACCAGCAGAAGTAATAGGCTTTGGAACCAGATCGCGGTGCTGGGCCACATCAGAATGATGATGTAACCCATTTCATCATTCACCCCAAAAATCTCATGCGCGTATCGGGTCTGAACCAAATGTGAGATAAGCTGCAGCGGGATCAACAGGCCAAGAATAACCTGAAGCGCGACGCTGAAAGGCATTCTGAGCGTCCGGCGCTGCGCGAGTGAGATAAGCGCCAGTCCCATGTGCATCAGCAATGCGCCATATATCACGACGCTGCCGATCTCATTACGGCTGACAGCTTTACGTCCGCCCTGCATCCCGTGCAGCAAATCAGTGTGAAACAGACCAAGGCCGATATTGATGAAATGAAAGAACGCAAAGACAAACAGCACGAGGCCGCTTGCGATTCTGAGCCGGCTCATCCATCCGCCGCGCCAAAGAACGTTTTCCAAAAGCTCACCTGTTCTTCGCGTTACTATGGTTGATCCTGATACGGTGCCGGGTGCCGGTCAAGATAGGCGCGGTCACCTTTCGGGGAACCAGTCGCAGGGGGCACCTGCGGTTTGTATCATCTGGTGTTCTGCGTTGAACAACACCAAATGGCTCAGTTTAGGACGCGAGCGCGAACTGTATAGCAGTCCATCCGCGCCGTATGTGCGGGCCCTGTCCGAAAATCGCCATGTTGGAGAGGGTATGCCGGTTGCCCGCATGTCTTGCCAGACGATCGAGGCAGAAGGTTGCCCCCGCAAATCCAATACTTGCGCCTTGGATATTTTCAAGCGATGGATCGTCCGTGGAGGGTCGCACTGCGAGACATAGCGCCGAATGGCGATCCCGGCCCCTTCAGCGCTAAGCGACGCATAAAGCGCGAATTGGCCAGAATGATGAAACCGTCCTTCGGGGGCACGGGCCGATGAAAGCGGGTCACCCGATTGGGTGCGGAGCAGAATTCTCCAGACGAGGCCGGAGAATTCTGTAATCATCTTAGTCGTTCTCCGCCAAGAATCGTTCTGCATCCAGCGCGGCCATGCAGCCCATACCGGCGCTTGTCACAGCCTGACGGTATACGTGGTCGGTCAGGTCTCCGGCAGCAAAAACTCCCGGAACCGAAGTTTGCGTCGTGCCCGGCTTGGTCACGACGTAGCCACCCATGTGGGTTTCCAGCGTATCTTTGACCAGCTCATTTGCCGGAGCGTGGCCGATAGCGACAAATACGCCTTTGCACGGAATCTCCGTGATTTCGCCGGTCTTTACATTCTTGACCTTGACGCCTTCCACACCCAGTGGGGCATCGGTTCCGATCACCTCATCCAGTTCGTGAAACCAAAGCGGCTCGATCTTTTCGTTCTTGAACAGCCGATCCTGAAGGATCTTTTCAGCTCGCAACTCATCGCGGCGGTGGATCAGAGTGACTTTGCTTGCGAAGTTGGTCAGGAACAGCGCTTCTTCTACGGCAGTATTTCCGCCGCCGATCACAACGATTTCCTGACCGCGATAGAAGAAGCCGTCACAGGTGGCACAGGCTGATACGCCAAACCCTTTAAATTTCTCTTCCGAGGGAATGCCTAACCACTTGGCTCGTGCGCCCGTTGCCAGAATCACCGCGTCAGCGGTGTAGACGGTGCCACTGTCGCCTTTGGCTGTGAAGGGACGCTCGCTTAGATCGAGATCGCTGATGATATCGCCGATCACTTCGCATCCCATTGCCTTGGCGTGGTCCTGCATCCGAACCATCAGGTCTGGACCCTGAACCTCGGTGTCACCCGGCCAGTTTTCCACCTCGGTTGTGGTGGTCAGCTGCCCACCGGGTTCGATACCCTGCACCAGGATCGGTTCCAACATGGCCCGGCTTGCATAAACGCCCGCGGTGTATCCTGCAGGTCCCGACCCGATGATCAGAACCTTGGTGTGTCGTGTTTCGGCCATGGTATCCTCACTCAAACTGCCTCGGCGGACATGTTGTCCGGTGCGGATCGATATAGCGACCGCAGGGCAGGGCTTAAAGCCCCTTCATATTGCAGGTCCGTGATGTGCCTAATGATTGGCTTTGCGGCCAATTATGTATCTGAAATAACGAAAATTGCGTGGCTGTGAAATATTATTGCGCCTCCCGGGGCTGCTGATATAACAACTGAAAAACTCAGGAGCATTCGATGGTCACGACCCGGTTGGATGAAATCGACCGCAAAATTCTTGCGGAACTGCAGGCCGATGGCCGTATGACCAATGTTGAGCTTGCCAAGCGCGTAGGAATATCCGCTCCTCCTTGCCTGCGACGGGTGCGGACGCTGGAAGATTCGGGGTACATTCGCGGCTATCATGCCGAGGTGAACGCCCGCGAGCTTGGGTTTGAAGTGCAGGTCTTTGCCATGGTCGGACTTGAAAGTCAGGCCGAATCCGAACTCAGCGCCTTTGAAGACCGGTGTCGGGAATGGCCATTGGTTCGCGAATGCCACATGCTGAATGGCGAGGTTGATTTCATCCTGAAATGCGTCGCACCGGATCTCAGCAGTTTTCAGCAATTTCTGACAGGCGAGTTGCTGACCACGCCAAACGTGGCCAGCGTCAAGACTTCGCTTGTTATCCGAGGCGCAAAAGACGAGCCAGGCGTACCATTTGACGTACTGGAAGACCGGATGAACCGGACGGCCTGAACCTACCTCTTGTTTGATCCACAGGACAGGGTGGCAGCATCGCTGCCAGTGCAAGGGTTAAAACCCAACTCAGTAAAATCTGCATGATGCCCCACGCTTGCAGTAATAGTTAACCAGTTCACGCTGTCATAGCGTCAATTTCACCATCTCCGGCTCTTGGCAAGAGCAACGGCCCAAAATCATTCAACGATTCGATATGTGAGAATAGATTCAAATAGATCGAACGCAAAGAGTGACTGATCATTCGAACTGCGTTGATGCCCGGATGATAGGTCTCGAATTGCAGGCCATCGACCCGAATCACGGAATGTCGGGCGACACAGATATGAAACAGCTCGACCGGAGTCGGTGGCAGCGTTTCAATGATACCCATTCCATCCTGAAACTCACTGACGGGTGTCAGCATGGGCTGCCCGCCGTTCAAATGACGCATATGCGTAGGCGTACCCAGCAGACGTGCGGCGGGGCCCGTGATAACGCCCGACATCGGTTTTTGCATCCCGAACGTGTCGGCCATGATCCGCGTCAGTGGCCGGGTTCGCCCGCGCGTATCCTCGCGTCCGGGTATCAGCGTGACAGACCCTTTCCAAAGCACGGTTTCCGATGATCCGTCCTGAGTGAGGACATCATCACCCGGCAGCAGATCTTCGATCGCCATCTGGCCTTGCGGCGTCTCGACCAACGATCCGCGCGTGAACGCACAAAATGCATCTTCAAACATCGGCAAAGCTGGCGCGATATGGCGTGTCTGTGAAATATCCCCGTTTTTCAGCAGACTGCACACTTCATAGCGTCGAAGCTGTGCTTTTTGTTTTGTCGCGGGACGAGGCGCATCGCGCAATAGCGCTGACGTCTCGACCGCGTTTCTGGCAGCGCGGGCCAGAGAATTTGGAATAGTCATGGTATTCCGTCCCCTCTAAATTCCGTCCGACGGCTTGAACCCCCGTGCAATATCGCCGGACGACCTTGTTCTTTGTCTGTAATCAGATGGGTAAACACAGGCCGGTCGCCGCGAATGCACAGCGCCGCATCAGAAAACACCAGTGTTTTGGTCAAGTTCTTGACCCCCCAGACAAACTCGTAAACCGCAGGCTGCAATTGCCTGCACACACACGCTCCGAACCCTGGTCGCAGTCCTGATTGCGACCCCACACACCGGACCGGAGCTTCATCCGGTATGCGTTTGCCCTCTGAGACCGGCAGCTGGTCTCTTGGGGTTGCTGTGTCAGCGTCGCGCCGCCAGACGGCGTGCAACTCTGACTGAGTGACTTGAAACCCGCTTCCAGGGCATTTCTGGTTCTTGATCCCTGACAGCCGCAAAAACGGCGCTGAGAAAGCGTGATTTCGATTTCATATCCATTGTCCTGCTTCGATAGGGCGGTCGCCCTGTTCCCGTTTATGAAGCCAATGTGACGCTGATTTGCGGCGCCTATAAGGCTGATCCGGGTTGAATTGAGGACAAATTGAAGGTTTCAGGTACCTCTTAGTTGCTTCCGCCCATGCCATGACGACCCCACTTGGGGTAACCGTCTGTGCATTGGCGAAAATTTGAGACGATTCTGACTCTGATAAACACAAGAAATGTGGCAGAAACTGGGCAAAGCTGCCTTAATCTGGGCCAGATTTACAACCTGATAGCGGAAATCAATCTGCCGTAGTCGGCCTCTTTGGCATGGGTCGATCGCCGGTATGAATAAAACCTGTCGGGGTCGGAATAAGTGCAGTGACGGACCCACTCGGCCTGGCCGATACCAGCTTCGCGCAGACGATGCAGGCCAAAGGCGGGCAGGTCGAAATGCATCCGGTCACCTTTGCCATTTGCAAAAAAACGCGCGTTCTCTGGCGTGTCAGCAAGGAAGTCGTCCAGAAACTCTGAGCCGACCTCGTAAGCGCGTTGTGAAATCGTGGGGCCGATTACGGCAACTGTGTTATCCCGGCTGGCTCCCAGCGCTTCCATCGCGTCCAGTGTTGATTCCAGCACACCATCCAACGCGCCGCGCCAACCGGCATGTGCGGCCCCGATCACATTTGCGTCAGGATCCGCGAACAGCACTGGCTGACAATCAGCGGTTAAGATTGTAAGCGCCAAACCCGGCGTTGATGTGACAACCGCGTCAGCTTTGGGTTTGTCACCAGTCATCGGACCATCGACTGCAATCACGGTCGGCGAATGCACTTGATGCACACCGATCATCGCCTCAGGTGCCACTTCCATCGCGTCGGCGACGCGCCGACGGTTCAAAGCTACGGCCTCAGTCAAATCTGTCGACCCGGTTCCGCAGTTGAGTCCTTCGAAGATACCAGAAGATGCGCCACCGCGGCGGCTGAAGAACCCGTGTCGTACGGGGGACAGCATGTCTGAGGTAATGATTTCCAGTGTCATGGTTCCAGTCCCGGTGGCGGCGTGGCGTTTGGCGGATAAAGGCCCAGTACTTTGAACAGGTTTCCCATTTCGTCGGGATGCGTCAACCGTCGATGTGCAGTGACCAGCGTCTCAAGCTGTGACCCGCTGAGAGGGGCGGCAAGCGATTGCGCGCGCGCAGTGATCCCGAGCCGTTCAAGAAACACCCCCTGCGGGGTCAGTTTTGTATATGCGCAGCCCGAAGCATGAGACGCCTTCGCCAAGACCTCAAAGTCGACATGTGTGGTCAGATCCGCCTGACCGGGCTGATCCAGGGGATCGACACGTTCATGCGCTTGCAACGCCTGCAATGTGTCGCCAAGCGAGCGCCAGTCACCATAATCGATGATCAGCGCGGCTCCGCCGTTACGAGCGATCTGCCCGGCAACAGAGTACATAATGGAACTGGCAGTAGCGCACAGTTCTACCAGATCTCCGTCCTGCGTATCCTCGACACGTTCGCTGAGCGCAGCTTGTGCCGATTGCGCACCAAGACCGAACGCAAGCGATGCACCATTTTTGCCAACTAACCTCTCGCGCCAACCTTCGCCTTCGCGCAGGAACTGGCGGATGGGCAGGGCATCAAAGAACTCGTTTGCCACCAGAAACAGAGGAAGATCTTCAAAATCAGAAATTGCCTCGATCCACTGAGGTTCATAGCCTTGCAGTGCCTTGGCTTGTACGTCGCGCAAAACAGGTGAAGCTTCGAGCAACGCGATCTCGGCCGCTTTGTGAAAGCCAGGCACCCTCTGAGTGGCGCGCAGGATGTCTGCCATCAGGGTGCCACGACCAGGGCCAAGCTCGGCCAGAACAATCCGTTCAGGTTTGCCTTGCTCCAGCCAGGATTGCGCCAAACACAACCCGATAAGCTCCCCGAACATCTGACTGATTTCAGGCGCTGTAATGAAATCGCCCTGAGCGCCCAGCGGATCGCGGGTTGTGTAGTATCCATGTTCCGGATGCATCAGACACTCGGTCATGTAGTCAGCGATGGTCATAGGGCCATCATTCTGGATGCGCAGGAGCAGACGATCCTTCAGGTTCATGATCTGCGTTTTGCCCGAATTGCGAACCAAAGGCCAAGTGCAATCATTGGTAGCGACAAGAGTTGCCCCATCGTCAATCCATATCCGCCAACATGCCACGCCAGCCCTAGCGGATTACCGGGCGATACAAATTGCGCATCGGGTTGACGGAAGAATTCGACAAAAAACCGCGATGCGCCGTAGCCAGCCAGAAATACGCCCATAACCAGACCTGGTTTTCGAAACGCGCCGCGCCGGTAGGCCAGCCATATCAGAATCGCCACGAGGACCAGACCCTCGAGTGCTGCCTCATACAGTTGCGAAGGGTGGCGAGCGCACATCCCGGCAACAACGCCGGGACAATCCTGGGCCGCAGTTCCGGGAAAGATCACCGCCCATGGCAATTCGCTGGGTCGACCCCAAAGCTCGGCATTAGTGAAATTCGCCAATCGTCCCAGCAACAACCCGGGCGGCACTGTGTAGGCAACCAGATCACCCAGCGAAAGAATCGGTATAGCGTGGCGCCTGCCGAACAGATACGTGGCGATCACCACGCCCAACAGGCCGCCATGGAATGCCATGCCACCCTGCCAAACCATCAGAATTTCCAGTGGATAAGCAAAATAATATGCGGGTTGATAGAAAAGGACGAACCCCAATCGACCACCAAGAATTACACCCAGTATGATCCAGGTGACCAAATCCTCAAGCTGATCGGGTTGCATCGGTGGTGTGTCATCAGCCCAAAGCACAGGCCGCCTAAGCGCCATCAGCGCCATGCGCCAGGCAATCAGGATGCCAACGATATAGGCCAGCGCATACCACCTGAGCGCAAACTCCATCCCGAACAGAGAGATCGAGAAAATTTCGGGTGACAGATCGGGGAAATTCAAAACAGCCTGCATGTGCGTCTCATTGCCCGGGGTTTGCGTGGCAAGTCAACCTTGAGCCCGGGCCAATCTTTACCCATATAGAGAGCAATCGCGAAATCGGAGAAAGCCCATGCAAACCCGTAACAAGATTCTGGACGATATGTCTCAACTGATGACCAATGCCATGGGTGTGGCGCAGGGGGCACGAGAAGAGGCCGAGAATGCGATGAAATCCATGATGGATCGCTGGCTGGCCGACCGGGACTTTGTAACCCGTGAAGAATTTGATGCTGTGCGTGCCATGGCGCAGAAAGCGCGCGAAGAGAACGGTGCACTTGAACAGCGAATTGCCGCGCTCGAGGCGAAGCTGGACAAATAACGTCCGCAGAAATTTAAGATTTTGGGTAAAAGCATCCGCCGCGCAATCCGGACTTGGATTGTGCGGTGTTGTGCATTTTGCCGCTCTGCAGAAATTTATCAAGACAAAGCTGCATCCAATGCCAATATTTTGATCGGCGTTGCCAACTGTCCACAACTTATTGCTGTTATCCCCAATAAATAGGGTTGCCAGAGCTGTGCTCACATCGCACCATATTTAGTACAGGCAGACTGGGGAAGCCCGGCTTGTAGAGCAGGCAACTAGCGCTGGGGCGCTGCCAGCCCCAAAATGCTAGAGATTAGTGAGGTGGCATTATGGCCCTTTCCGAGCAGTATCTCGAAGAAGACCTTCATCCGATCGACATTGTTGAACATCTTGCAGAACATCACGACTGGGATTTTGACCGGATCGGGGATGATCAGATTGCCATGGCTGTCGAAGGACAGTGGCGCACATATTCGATAACTTTGGCCTGGTCGAATTACGATGAAACGCTCCGCATGGTGTGTTCCTTTGAGATGGAGCCTCCGGCCGAGCGCGAAACCGAGCTTTATGAGCTACTGAACAAGATGAATGATCAGTGTTGGGCCGGGGCGTTTACCTACTGGGCCAATCAGAAATTGATGGTCTATCGCTATGGCTTGGTGCTGGCCGGTGGTCAGACGGCCAGCCCGGAACAGATCGATACCATGATCACCGCAGCGGTACTGAGCGCCGAGCGCTATTACCCCGCGATCCAACTGGTGACCTGGGGAAACCGAGACCCCGAAGAGGCGATGCAAGTCGCCATTGCAGAGGCCTACGGCCGCGCGTAAAGCTTTGCCCCGAACCATAGGGGAGGGGCAATCATGGATATCTCGCGAGTTGCGGAACAGGGGCTTGTGCTTCTGGGATGCGGCAAGATGGGCTCAGCGATGCTTGCAGGCTGGTTGGAACATGGCCTTCCTGCCGCATCGGTCTGGGTGATCGATCCATTTCCCTCGGATTGGCTGAAGGCGCAGGGCGTCAACATCAACACTCCTCTCCCCGAGGCACCCGCAGTTGTACTCGTAGCGGTCAAACCACAGATGATGGGCGAAGCCCTGCCAGCCATTCAAGCGCTGGGTAATGGTGACAGTCTTTTCATATCGGTCGCAGCGGGTACATCGCTGGCCACTTTCGAGAACGTCATTGGGGCAGATACGCCGATCATCCGTGCGATGCCAAATACGCCTGCGGCGGTTCGGCAGGGGATCACTGCGCTGATTGGGAATGCCAACACCTCGGACGCGGATATCCTACTGGCTGAAGACCTGCTTTCGGCCATTGGTGAGACGGTTCGATTGGATGATGAGACGCAGATGGATGCCGTCACCGGGGTCAGCGGTTCGGGCCCGGCCTATGTATTCCACCTGATCGAAACACTGGCGCAAGCTGGCGAAGCGCATGGTCTGCCACCGGAACTGGCGTTGAAGTTGGCCAAATCAACCGTCGCCGGGGCAGGAGCGTTGGCGATGGCCGCTGACGAACACCCCTCGCAATTGCGAGTTAACGTCACCTCTCCCAACGGCACCACTCAGGCCGCACTGGAGGTGTTGATGCATGAAGAAGAGGGTTTCCCAGACCTGCTACATCGTGCCGTCAAAGCTGCAACCGACCGATCTAAGGAGTTGTCTCGTGAGTGAGATTTCATTCGACGAATTTCTCAAAGTCGACATTCGTGTAGGTGAGGTGATACGCGCCGAGCCGTACCCGGAGGCCCGCAAGCCCGCGATCAAGCTGTGGGTCGATTTTGGCGATGAGATCGGTGAGCGCAAAACTTCAGCCCAGATCACCGCGCACTACGATCCGGCGACGCTGGTGGGCAAGCAGGTGATGGCCGTGGTCAACTTTCCCCCGCGCCAAATCGGTAAATTCATGTCCGAGGTTTTGGTGTTGGGTCTTCCCGACGAAAACGGTGAGATCGTGTTGATAGGCCCCGATGGCGCTGTGCCCATCGGTGGAAGGATGCATTGATGAAACTGCTGATTGCCCGACCGATGACTTCGGATGTGCAAGTGCGCGCCCGTGCCGAATTCGATGTGGAAATCCGCAGTGAAACCACGCCTCTGACGCATGAAGAAATGTTGCGGGCGCTGACTGAATTTGACGTCGTGGTCCCAACGTTGGGCGATCAGTTCGTGGCAGAGATCTTTGCTCAGGTGCCAGAGCCTCGCTGTAAACTGCTGGCAAATTTCGGAGTTGGTTACAATCATATCGACGTGGATGCCGCACATGCTGCCGGAGTCGCGGTTACCAACACGCCGGGTGCCGTCACCGATGCCACCGCCGATATTGCCATGACTCTGTTGCTGACGACGGCCCGCCGTGCAGGCGAGGGAGAACGGTTGGTCAGGTCAGGCCAGTGGCAGGGGTGGCATCCGACACAGATGCTGGGCCACCACGTGACCGGCAAAAAGGTGGGCATCGTTGGAATGGGCCGCATAGGACAGGCTATTGCTCGGAGGTGTCATTTCGGATTTGAAATGGCCGTCGCCTATCAATCACGCAGTCCAAAACAGCTGGACTTCCAAGCAGAGTACATCCCTGAACTCAATGCATTGGCTGCGGCAGTGGATTTTCTTGTCATAGCCGTCCCCGGAGGAGTTAAAACACGACACTTGGTCAACGCGCAGATTTTGGCTTCGATGAAGCCCTCTGGCATTGTGATAAACATTGCGCGCGGTGAAGTTGTGGACGAAGCCGCCTTAATCCAAGCGCTTCATGCGGGTCGGATTGCTGGCGCTGGGCTGGATGTCTACGAGTTGGAGCCCAAGGTGCCGCAGGCCCTGTGTGACATGGAAAATGTGACTCTGCTGCCCCACCTCGGCACCGCGACCGAAGAGGTGCGCACCGATATGGGTCAAATGGCATTGGACAACGTCGCGGCGTTCGTGGCCGGGCGAGCGCTGCCCAACCCGGTTTAGGAACCCACCGCCTCGCGCCAGTGTTTGCGGCAGAGCGAGACATAAGTCTCGTTCCCGCCAATCTGGACCTGCGCACCTTCAGTGATGGCGTTTCCGTTTTCATCCTGACGAATCACCATCGTCGCCTTGCGCCCGCATTCGCAGATGGTGCGTACTTCGCGCATCTCATCGGCCAGAGCCAACAATGCTGCCGACCCGGGGAATAGTTTACCCTGAAAATCCACCCGCAACCCGTAGGTCAACACTGGGACCTTCAGATCATCTACGGCGCGCGCAAGTTGCCAGACCTGCTCTTCCGAAAGAAACTGGGCTTCATCAATGAATACGCAGGCGATGCCTCCTTGTGTCAGGCGGTTTTCGATCATGGCAAACACATTGTCGTCGGGACGAAACCTGTCCGCTCGTTCCGAGATTCCGATTCTTGATGCGATCCGCCCCTCACCGGCGCGTCCGTCAATGGCGGCTGTCATCAGGTAGGTATCCATGCCGCGTTCGCGATAGTTATGCGAGGCCTGTAGCAACACGGTCGATTTGCCCGCGTTCATAGTCGAATAGTTGAAATAGAGCTTTGCCATGCCGTGGGTCTAATTCGCATGTGCTGCCTGGGCAAGACGTCTCATGGGGGTAAATCGACGCCACCATCGCTACAGCTGAGGTTGAGCAAATGCTCTTGGGGATGGATTACCTCGCCTTCGCGACAGCGGCGTCTTCGGCCTACAAGTGGCCTATACAATGCAAGGCTAAAATCCTGCCCCGCATACACTCTTTACCGGCTCGAACAGCCGCCACTCACTCACAAAATCCCTGCATATCTGAGGGATAGTCAATTATTGCCATTTCAATTATGAATCGAATATGGGAAATTTCCCTACCCTTTCCCCCAGCATGGACAGGCAGAGGGGGCAGGGCGCAGGTAACAAGGGTAGCAAAATGGCAGATATCGGGGCCTATCTGAAAAAGCATACCGAAGCATTGGTTAAGGATGTCGGAATCGAAGCAGCGTGCGAGATCACCGGGAAATCCAAAGCCACGCTTGGCAGGTACTATTCAGACAACGCAGAACATTCTGACCGGTTCATGCCGGTGGATGCTGTTGCCCGGTTGGAAAACGCGGCTGCCTATCCGCACGTGACTGCGGCATTGGCGGATTTGAAGAATATCACGCTTTCTTACGATGGACGAAACTCGGACAGCCCACGTACGGGCGGGGTAAATTCCGATGTCATTGCGCTGAGCCAACGTTTTGCCATGCTGATGACGGAATACCAGTCGGCGATAGAAGATGGCATCATCACGGTGAACGAGGCGAAGCGGCTGCTGAAAGAAACCAGTATGCTGCAACAGGTTCTGATCGAAATGAAGCTGCATCTGGAAGAGGAAAGCGTCAGTTAAGGTGTCATGTCCCTGTACTGAATTGTTGTGAATGCGCAAAATAAAGGCGGCCCATGTGCCGCCTTTTTGTTTGTCTGCCGGGCAGATTAATATTCAGCGTTCATCATTGTTGGCGTTCTTGCCGCGCCCGGGGCTTGCCCCCTCTGGTCCGTTGCCGCCACCGTTATTGCCTTTGGCACCGCCTTTGCCTGGCTTGTCACCACCGTCGTGGCCACCTTTACCACCGCCTTTGCCGGGCTTGTCACCACCGCCGTGACCGCCTTTACCACCGCCTTTGCCGGGCTTTTCACCACCGCCGTGACCGCCTTTGCCGCCGCCTTTGCCGGGTTTGTCACCTCCGCCGTGGCCACCTTTGCCACCGCCCTTACCGCCGCCATCGCCAGGACTGCTTCCACCATCACCCGGATCACCGTTGCCGCCGGAACTCCCGTCGCTGTTGCCTGAGCTACCGCCGCCGTTGCCCGAGCTTCCGTTTTCACTCGAGCCAACGGAATTGGAGGATGGATCTCTGCTGCGCTCTTCACCGGCATTGGTGTTGGAAATCGACGCAGTGGGCAGATCGCTCAACAACTGAGTCAGACCGGGGCATTGCGCCGAAGTGTTCTGCAGGATCGAAGCAAAATCAGAACGATTTTGCAGATGTGATACAAACCCTCGCGTTACCTGCGAACAGCTGCAGAGCGTGTCAAAATCGCCTTCATTGGCGGCAACACGCGCGGTGTTGACTGTACAGGTTTGCGGTTCTGCGATTGCCGCGCCGGTCGCCATGACCCCAATGAAAGGTGCGGCGACCAAGGCGGCCAGTCCAACGCGAGTATTATTTCCCATAACAGCGGGCTCCCATAACTACATCACTCGGATGCACAGGGCATCCGGGTTTCGATGTGTCGGTCAGAGATGAAGGAGCGGTTGAGCCCGTCTGAATAATTCTTGAGAAAGCGGTTTGGTCTTGCAGCGATTCCAGCAGCGCAGATAAGGCGCGCGCTTATTGATACCGTTTGACGATCACAGAACCCACCGAATACCCGGCCCCGAACGAGCAAATCAGGCCCACATCGCCCGCATCCAGATCATCGGAATGCTTTGAGAAGGCGATAATCGACCCGGCGGATGAGGTATTGGCGTAGTCTTGCAGAATGTTGGGTTGCTCACCCGGTTCTGGCTCACGCCCCAGAACCTTCTTACCGATGAAGTCGTTCATCGTCTTGTTGGCCTGATGCAGCCAGAGGCGTTTTAGATCATCACTACTGATGCCCTCTGCCTCCATGTGGTCGCTGATATGTTTGCTGACCATGGGCAGGACCTCTTTGAACACCTTGCGACCATTCTGCATGAACTGCATGTCGCGGCGATCCACCAGACCATCGGGGCGCGAACGGCGGAGGAAGCCGTTGTTGTTGCGGATATTGTTGGAAAACGCAGTTGCGCACCGGGTCGATACTATCTCGAAATGTGGGCCTTGGGCGTCTTCGATCCGCTCGATCAGAGTAGCGGTCGCGACATCGCCAAATATGAAATGGCAATCCCGGTCGCGCCACTCAAGATGACCCGAGCAGATCTCGGGGTTGACGACCAGCGCCGCTCGGACCGAGCCCGAGCGCACCATATCCGCCGCCGCCTGAATGCCGAATGTGGCCGAGGAACAGGCCACGTTCATGTCAAACCCGAATCCGCTGATCCCCAATGCCTGCTGAATCTCGATGGCAATTGCAGGATAGGCACGTTCATGGTTCGAAGCGGCGCAGATCACCAAATCGACATCCTCGGCGCTGCGCCCCGCTTGTGCTAGCGCCTTAAGGCACGCATCCACCGCCATCTCGGTCATGATCCCAGGCTCGTCGTCGCTACGCTGGCGCAGCGCGGGATGCATGATCTCGGGGTTCAAAACACCGGTCTTGTCCATCACATACCGGTTTTCGATCCCTGATGCCTTCAGGATGAACTCTTCCGAGGAATGCTGCATCGGTTCCATGTCGCCCGCTGCAATCGCATCCGCGTTTTCGACGTTCATCCGGTCGGCATAGGCATTGAACGCTTCCACCAGTTCGGCGTTGGTTATGATGTTTTCTGGTGTATAGACACCGGTCCCGGTGATGGCAGGAGTGTACATGGCTGGCCCTGAGTTCATGATCTGCACAAAATGCAGTCCCTATTCGTATTGATCAAGATGTGTTGACCCAAGGGAATGCATCGCCCCTCGCTTCATAACTTGAATAGTTCAAAATTCGAAGTATATTTCGCCGCGACTCGCACGGAAAAGAATCATGTCAGACGATATCAGCATGCGGTTAGGACGCCTCAGCCCTGAGATTCAGGCGATGATGGGGGTCTACGCGCTTTATTGGAAACTGGAAGAGAGCTTTGACAGCATCGAAACAGACCTGAGCCATCAGGAATGCCACATGCTAATCAAGCTCGATGTGCCCAAACGTATGGGAGTGCTGGCCGCAGATATGTTGACAGTGCCGTCAACGATTACGGCGACCGCCGATGCACTTGAACTGGCGGGGCACCTGACCCGACAGCGTGATCCTGAAGACCGTCGCGCCTGGCTTTTGGTGCTGACCGAACAGGGCGAAGAGGCCCGCAATATGCTGGTGGCCGTGGCGGGTGAGCTTTTCCACAGCGCATCGGGTCTGAACACCGAAGAAACCGCCGAGTTCGCACGGCTGGCTCACAAAATCCGTGACAACATTCTGAAAACCGGAATTCCCGAGGGATTGACGAAATGAAACTTCTGACCTCTGTTTGCCTCGCACTGTCCTTGTTGACTGCGCCTGCCATGGCGCAAGAGCCTGCCAAGCCTGTGAAACTGATGCAGGTAAGCGAAACCTCTCCCGGCTTTTCGCGCCAATTCTTTGGTCGGATCGCCGCTCGTCAGACCGTTGATCTGGCGTTTCAGGTCGCAGGGCAGATCGTTGAGATGCCTGTGACCGAAGGCTTTGTAATCCCAAAGGGTGAGTTGATTGCCCGCCTCGATCAGGAACCGTTCGAACTGCAGCGCGACCGGACGCGCTTGCAAAAAGATCAGGCGGATCGAACACTCGCCCGCCTGTCGCGTCTACGTGGAACCGCAGCCAGCCAGGTTGCCGTCGATGATGCCGAAACAGCTGCGCAACTGGCTGCGATTGCGGTTCGAGATGCAGAATATGAGTTGGAACATGCGACGCTGACCGCTCCGTTCGACGCGCTGGTTTCAAGCCGTGCAGTTGAGGCGTTTACAACTGTTTCTGCGGGTACTCCGATCGTGCGGATTCACGATATGTCTGAACTGCGTATTGAGGTGGATGTGCCCGAAATCCTATTTCAGCGGTCCGGACAGCAGGACGACATCACGATTACTGCCAAGTTCCCTGTCAGCGATGAGATCTTTCCGCTGGAAATAAGGGAATTCGATGCTGAATCCTCAAGCGTGGGCCAGACCTTTCGCATCCAGTTCGGTTTGACACCGCCCGAGGGATTGCAGATTCTTCCCGGTTCCTCCGTGACCGTCACGGTGCAGGTGCAGGATGAACGCACCGGTATCATCATCCCGCCAACGGCTGTAGTTGCTGATGCCAGCGGCGCGCTGGGCGTTCTGGTCTTCTCGCCGGCTGGCGCCGACGAAGGCACCGTCCGCCGGGTTCCCGTGACTGTAGAACCTACGCAGAGCGGCGATGTCCGCGTGCTGACCGGCCTGACCGATGGCGAAGAAATCGTCGTCGCGGGTGGGGGTGCATTGACCAATGGTCAAACCGTCCGCCGCTTTGTCGGCTTCTCGAACTGAGGGCGGTTTCATGAGCATCGCACGCGCTTCGATCGACCGGCCTCTCTATACGTGGCTGTTCATTCTGATTGCCCTGTTCGGCGGCATTTGGGGTTTCACGTCGCTAGGTCGCCTTGAAGACCCGGCCTTCACCATCAAACAAGCGGTGATCGCCACGCAATATCCCGGTGCGACTGCCGAACAGGTGGCGCTGGAGGTGTCAGAACCGTTGGAATCTGCTATTCAGCAGATGGGCGAGGTGGATGTCATCACCTCGGTCAACCAGCCGGGACAGTCGCTAATCGAGGTTGAGATTAAATCCACCTATGACGGCAGTGAGTTGCCCGACATCTGGACCCGTCTGCGCGCCAAGGTGCGCGATGCAGCACGCGGTCTGCCTTCGGGCGTGGGTGCGCCTTATGTGAATGACGGGTTCGGGGATGTGTTTGGCCTGTTCTATGCCGTTACGGCAGACGGGTTTTCTGACGCCGAGAAGCACGAACTGGCGACCTTCCTTCGCCGCGAATTGCTGACGGTAAGCGGTGTTGCAGATGTCGAGGTTCAGGGCTTGCCGGATGAGGCGATCTTTATTGAGCCGGACCTGTCGATCTCGGTCAATCAGAACGTCCCGCTGCAGGCGATCAACGAAGCTATCGCAAACGCAGACTCGGTCAACGCTTCGGGTTCGCTGCGATCCAGTAGTGACCGCACCACGATCTTGACGGCCGAGGGCTCGGACAGCGTATCGGCGATCGCCGGCCTGTCAGTTGGATCGCAGGGGCAGGTGATCAATCTGTTTGATATGTCAGATGTCTATCGCGGGCGGCAGAATGATCCCGATATCATGATCCGATTCAACGGCGCTGAAGCTTTCACGCTGGGTATCGCTGGGCTGGCCACTGAAAACATCGTCGAAGTCGGGCAGCGTGCAGATGCCAAACTGGCCGAACTGGATTCCGAAATCCCCTTTGGTGTCGAAATCCTGCCCATCTATCAGCAGCATGTTGTTGTCGATGAGGCCTCGAACGCCTTCCTGCTGAACCTCGCCATGTCAGTCAGCATCGTTGTTGCGGTTCTGGGCATTTTCATGGGCTGGCGCGCCGCAATTGTCGTTGGGTCCACCTTGTTGCTGACCGTTGTGGGTACTTTGCTCTTCATGTCGATGTTCTCGATCGAGATGGAACGGATCTCGCTGGGCGCTCTGATCATCGCCATGGGGATGCTGGTCGACAACGCCATCGTGGTGGCCGAAGGAATGCAGATTTCGATGTTGCGGGGAAAATCCTCGCGCGATGCTGCGGAAGAGGTTGCGTCAAAAACGCAGATCCCACTTCTGGGCGCGACGGTGATCGGGATCATGGCTTTTGCCGGGATCGGGCTCAGTCCTGACGCGACCGGGGAGTTCCTGTTCTCGTTATTTGCCGTGATCGGCATTTCACTACTGCTGAGCTGGGTTCTGGCCATCACGGTGACACCTTTGCTTGGGCACTATTTCTTCAAGCAGGGCAAAGAGGGTGAGGTGGATGCCTATGGCGGCACCCTGTTCCGCGTCTACAGTGCAATCCTGAACTGGGCGCTTCGGTTCCGATGGCTGGTAGTGGCCGGGTTGATCGGGGTCACAGTCGTCTGTTTTGCGGGCTTTGGACTGATGAAACAGCAATTCTTCCCAAACTCGAACACGCCGTTGTTCTTCGTGCACTACAAGCTGCCACAAGGCACGCCGATCGCCCGCACGGCGGAAGATATGGCCGTATTCGAGGACTGGCTGGCCGAACGTGATGACGTCGTCTCGGTTGCCACATTCGTCGGGCAGGGGGCCACGCGGTTCATGTTGACCTACGCTGCCGAGAAGCCAAACCCAAGCTATGGACATATGATCATCCGCACCGAGGCTTTGGACGATATTCCTGCCTTGCAAGCCGATCTTGAGGAGTTCGGTTCGGCCCAGTTCCCCGAAGGCGAGTTCCGCACCAAACGCCTGATTTTTGGTCCCGGTGGCGGCGATCCAATCCAGGCTCGGTTCTCGGGTAGTGATCCGGTTGTCCTGCGTCAACTGGCCGAAGAAGCGGTACAGCGCATGTCAGCCGCATCTCCGAATGCGCTACATGTGCATCACGACTGGCGTGAGCAGGAATTGGCCGTGCAGCCGATCTATGCCACGGAGCGCGCCCAAACAGCAGGCGTATCGCGCGAAGACATTGCAGCTACGTTGCAGTTTTCGACCGATGGCATCACGGGCGGCGTTTTGCGCGAGCGCGACCGCCAGATCCCGATCATCTTGCGCCGTCCGGCGGATGGGGACTATTCGATTGTCGATCAGGTGGTTTACTCCGATCAGTCGGAACGTTTCGTTCCAATCGAGCAGATGGTGGATGGCTTCGACTACAAGGCGCTCAATACGTTGGTTCACCGCCGTGACCGGGTGTTGACCATCACGGTTGGAGCGGACATCCCCCCTGACATGACCGCCGCGCAGGTCCACTCCGAAGTACGCAGTGCCATTGAAGCGATGGAACTGCCGATCGGCTATCGCATGGAATGGGGGGGCGAGTTCGAGGATTCAGGCGACGCGCAGGCCAGCCTTGGGCGGCAGTTGCCGCTGAGCTTGCTGATTATGGTGTTGATTTCCGTATTGCTGTTCAATGCTATCCGGCAACCGGTCATCATCTGGCTATTGGTCCCGATGTCCGTAAATGGCGTGGTTATCGGTCTGCTTGGAACAGGTCTGCCCTTCACCTTCACAGCGCTATTGGGGCTGTTAAGTCTCTCAGGCATGCTGATCAAGAACGGCATTGTACTTGTCGAAGAAATCGATCTGGTCCGCGCTACTGGTAAAGCCTTGCGTCCTGCGATTGTTGAAGCCTCTGTCTCGCGTCTGCGCCCGGTAATGTTGGCGGCGATCACGACGATTCTGGGGATGGCACCGCTTCTGACGGATGCGTTCTTTGTGTCCATGGCAGTCACGATCATGGGCGGTCTGGCCTTTGCCACGATCCTGACCATGGTTGCCGCACCTGTCTTCTACATGTTGTTTTTCAACCGTGAAGAAAAGCGACGTCTGGCTGCTGGTTGATCATCCGCCCGAATCCTCCTTTGGATCATAATGGTAATAAAAACAGGATAGCTTGTTGCCATCGGGGTCGCGCAGATAGGCCACATAGAATCCGGGCTCGTAATGGGGGCGGACACCAGGTTTGCCTTCATCTGCACCGCCGTTTTTCAAACCCGTGGCATGGAAACGCCGGACCTGATCGGCACTTCTGGCGGGAAAGGCGATCATCGTGCCATTGCCGGTACTGGCGGGGGCTCCGTCAAAAGGTTTGCAGATCCAAAACCCGGTGCCGCTGTCGGGGTCGGAACCCCATCCGGCCCAGCCATCAATCCAACCGGGCAGGCGCGGCTGGCCAAGAACCGCGAAGATCGCATCATAAAAGCGGATGGCACGAGGCAGGTCGTTGCTTCCGTATGTGGTGTAGAGGTCCATGAGCACTCCTTCCCCGCCCATCATGTGGGCGATGGGCAAGGAGGGGAAGAAAAAAGACCCCGGCCGAGGCCGGGGTCCATTCATTCATATCGTTGCCGGGGCTTAGCCCTGCAGCGATTTCACCTCAACATCGCCTTCGGCCTGCGCCTTGATCGCCAGCGCGGCGGCATAGCTTGCTGCGGCTGTGGTGTAATAGGGGATCTTGTCATACAGCGCGATCGACCGGATTGATCGGCTGTCTTCCACCGCCTGTGCGCCTTCGGTCGAGTTCATGACCAGCTGCACGCCGCCGTCCTTCATCAGGTCGGTCACATCCGGGCGGCCTTCGTACACTTTGTTGACCACGCCGCACGGCACACTTTCTTCAGTCAGCCAGGCTTGTGTGCCGCGGGTCGCAACAAGCTCAAAGCCTTGCTCAACCAGAACACGCGCTGCTTCGAGCATATCCGGCCCTTTGTCCGCATCCTTGATCGAGATAAACGCACGACCTGCGCTGGGCAGCACCATACCGGCCCCCATTTGTGCTTTCAGGAAAGCGCGCGGGAAGTCGCGATCCCAGCCCATGACTTCTCCGGTCGAACGCATTTCAGGGCCCAGGATGGTGTCAACGCCGGGGAAGCGGGCGAAAGGCAAAACGGCTTCTTTCACCGAGAACCACGGCATGTCGGGATCGGCCAGCGTCATCTGGTCGGCGATTTTGGTGTCATCGACCGTTTTGTAAGGGGGGCGTTTCGGGAAGTTCGCCAGTTTCTCACCGGCCATTACACGCGCAGCGATAGAGGCAATGGCGCTGTCAGTGGCTTTAGCCACAAAAGGCACGGTGCGGCTGGCACGAGGGTTGACCTCAATCAGGTAAATCTCGTCATCCTTGATGGCGAACTGCACGTTCATCAGGCCGACGACATTCAGCGCCTTGGCCAGCTTGAACGCCTGATCCTTAATCTCTTCGATGATCTCTTTCGACAGCGAATAAGGCGGCAGCGAACAGGCCGAGTCGCCCGAGTGCACGCCGGCCTCTTCGATGTGCTGCATGATGCCTGCAACATGCACGTCGTTACCGTCGCACAGCGCGTCCACGTCCAGTTCGACCGCACCGGCCAGATAGCTGTCCAGAAGAACCGGGCTGTCGCCGGATACCACTACGGCCTCATTGATGTAGCGGCGTAGCTGATCCATATCTCGCACGATTTCCATCGCGCGGCCGCCCAGAACATAGGAGGGGCGGATGACCAGCGGGAAGCCGATATCTTCGGCAATCTCCAGCGCCTTTTCGTCGGTCGAGGCGATGCCGTTCTTGGGCTGCTTCAGGCCCAGTTCATTGACCAGCGCCTGGAAACGCTCACGATCTTCAGCGAGGTCGATCGCGTCGGGCGTGGTACCGAGGATCGGGATACCTTCAGCCTCCAACGCATTGGCCAGTTTCAGCGGGGTCTGCCCGCCAAACTGAACGATCACTCCATGCAGCGTACCGGCTTCCTGTTCCTTCGTCAGGATTTCCATGACGTGTTCGAAGGTCAGCGGCTCGAAATACAAACGGTCCGAGGTGTCATAGTCCGTTGAGACCGTCTCGGGGTTGCAGTTGACCATGATGGTCTCATATCCGGCTTCGGTCAGCGCGAAACAGGCGTGGCAGCAGCAGTAATCGAACTCGATGCCCTGGCCGATCCGGTTCGGACCACCACCAAGGATGACGACCTTTTTGCGGTCGCTTGGACGTGCCTCGCATTCGACCTCACCCATCATCGGGGCTTCGTAGGTCGAATACATATAGGGGGTCTGCGCCTCGAACTCAGCCGCACAGGTGTCGATGCGTTTGAAGACGGCGTTCACACCCAGATTGCGGCGGGCGCGGCGAACATTGTCTTCGTCGCGGCCGGTCAGGTTGCCCAGACGCGCGTCGGTGAAGCCCAGCATTTTCAGCCTGCGGATACCGTCTTCGGTTACCGGCAAGCCGTCTTTACGCACGGTGCGCTCGGCCTCGATGATCTCGCGAATGCGAGCCAGGAACCATGGGTCGAACTTGGTGACACCGAAAATCTCATCGTCGGTCAGACCGTGACGCATAGACTGCGCGATTGTGCGCAGACGATCGGGGGTCTGCTGGCTGATTGCTTTGATCACGGCGGCCTTGTCGTCGGCTTCTTCCCATACTCCGACGTTCAGACCGGGGATTTCGATCTCATCAAAGCCTGTCAGACCCGACTCCATCGAGGCCAGAGCCTTTTGCATCGATTCGTGAATGGTGCGGCCGATGGACATGGCCTCACCCACCGACTTCATGGCGGTGGTCAGATAGGGTTCCGAACCGGGGAATTTCTCAAAGGCAAATTTCGGGATTTTGGTGACAACATAGTCGATGGTCGGCTCGAACGAGGCCGGGGTGACCTTGGTGATGTCATTGTCCAGCTCGTCCAGCGTGTACCCAACGGCCAGTTTTGCGGCGATCTTGGCAATCGGGAAACCGGTCGCCTTCGAGGCCAGCGCAGAAGAGCGCGATACACGCGGATTCATCTCGATCACTACCATGCGGCCATCTACCGGGTTGATCGCCCATTGCACGTTCGAGCCGCCGGTTTCGACGCCGATTTCGCGCAGCACGGCAATCGAGTGATTGCGCATGATCTGGTATTCTTTGTCGGTCAGCGTCAGGGCAGGGGCCACGGTGATCGAGTCACCGGTATGCACGCCCATCGGGTCGACGTTTTCGATGGAACACACGATGATGGCGTTGTCAGCGGTGTCGCGCACCACCTCCATCTCGTATTCTTTCCACCCCAGAAGACTTTCATCGATCAGGATCTGACCGACGGGGGACGCATCCATACCCGAGCGGCAAATATGGATATAATCCTCGCGGTTATATGCGACACCGCCGCCGGTGCCGCCCAGCGTAAAGGCGGGGCGGATGATGGCGGGCAAACCAACTGTTTCGAGGGTTTCAAGCGCCAGTGCCACACCGGCGTCGAGATCTTTCTTGCCGTTCTCATCCTTGGGGGCCGTCACGATCTCGGCCTTGGGGTTTTCGATGCCCAACCTATCCATCGCCTCGCGGAACAGGGCGCGGTCTTCGGCCATTTCGATCGCGTCTCGCTTGGCGCCGATCATCTCGACGTTGAACTTATCCAGCACGCCCATCTCTTCCAGCGCCAGCGAGGTGTTCAGGCCGGTCTGTCCGCCCATAGTGGGCAGTAGGGCATCGGGGCGTTCTTTTTCGATGATCTTGGCGACAACCTCGGGCGTGATCGGCTCGATATAGGTCGCATCGGCTAGTCCCGGGTCGGTCATGATCGTTGCCGGGTTCGAGTTCACCAGAATGACCCGATAGCCTTCCTCGCGCAGCGCCTTACACGCCTGAGCGCCGGAATAGTCGAACTCGCAGGCCTGACCGATAACAATGGGGCCTGCCCCGATGATCATGATCGACTGGATGTCGGTTCTTCTCGGCATGGCTTGGCCCCTTCAATTGTCCGCGAGTCAGGGCACCGCCCCAGCGCCCAAATTGTCCTGCGTTATAGGGACCGCGCGAAAAGGTGCAAGAGGTATCGGAAACGGGTTTGAAATTGCCGCTTTCCCCTCTTTCCCTTGGCGCGCTATTCTCTATACCGCGCAGCACGGCAAATGAGGATGCAATTGCGTATTCGTTTCGATCAAGGACCAGCTGGGCGCGGAACCCGGTTTGAGCGTCCGTCCCGGATTATCCGCGCGGATAACGCGGCGGAGGTGCCCCAGGCTCTGGCGGCGCTGGATCAGGCGCGCGCGGATGGGGCCTGGCTGGCAGGATACGCAAGTTATGAACTGGGCTACGTGCTGGAACCCCGTCTGGCAGACCGGCTGCCAGAAGGACGACGCCTGCCACTACTGTGTTTCGGTGTGTTTGACGCACCGGATCGCGTTGGACTGCCAAAGGCGTCGGGCAGTGTCACTGCGTTTCAGCCCCGCTGGGACGAGGCGCGATATACGCAGGCCTTTCGTACAGTGCATGAGGCGATTGGTGCGGGTGACATTTATCAGGCAAATCTGACCTTCCCAATTGATCTCGATGTAACCGGAGACAGCGTCGCGCTTTATGCGGCGCTTGCGGCTGGTCAACCCGTCGGCCACGGCGCCTTGGTTGAGCAGGAGGGGCTGCCTGATCTGCTGAGCCGCTCGCCCGAACTGTTTTTCCGAACCGACGCCGAGGGCCGGATCGAAACGCGCCCGATGAAGGGAACTCAACCGCGCAGCGAGGACCCGGTCGAAGACGAGCGTCGACGCGCTTTTCTGTCTTCGGATGAAAAGAACCGGGCCGAAAATCTGATGATCGTTGATCTGCTGCGCAACGATATTAGCCGGGTCGCGCTGGCCGGATCGGTGAAAGTACCCGAGCTGTTCAAGGTTGAGACCTATGCGACTGTTCATCAGATGGTCTCGCTTGTGCAGGCGCAGTTACACCTTGGCGTAGGCCTTTCGGATATTCTGACCGCCCTGTTCCCGTGCGGATCAATCACCGGAGCGCCAAAGATTCGAGCGATTGAGATCCTGTCCGAACTGGAACCTTGGCCTCGCGATGTTTATTGCGGAACCATCGGTTGGGCGGCCCCGGACGGTCGGTCGGAATTCAACGTGGCCATCCGGACCCTCATGGTTGACGGCGGCAAGGCGACCCTTAACGTAGGCGGCGGGCTGGTCTGGGACAGCACCGCGCCATCGGAATATGAGGAGGCGCTATGGAAAGCCCGCTTCGCCCACCAACTGAGCCTGATTTCCGTCTGATCGAAACTTTGGCCTACCGGCCGGGGCAGGGGTTCGTCAGGCTTGATCGTCATTTGGCCCGCATGGCGCGCACAGCACAGAAGTTCGGCATTGATTTTGACCGAACCGCCGCTTGGACGATTTTGGATGCGAGTTTGTGTGAGATTGCATTGCGCTGCCGTTTGACCTTGGACGCGGATGGCAAATTTGAACTGACGTCCGGAGAATTGGCTGCCAATCCGTCCGTCTGGCGTGTGGATTTGGCCAAACAGAGACTATCATCATCGGATATCTGGCTGGGTTACAAAACGACCCGACGAGCCGTCTATGACATGGCGCGGGCGGGCTTGCCGCTAAGAGTTGATGAGCTTTTGTTTTTGAACGAACGGGATGAGCTTTGCGAGGGCACTATCACGAACCTGTTCCTGACCATGCCCGATGGCAGACGACTGACGCCCTCACTGCGATGCGGATTGCTTCCCGGGGTTTTGCGCGAGGAATTGTTGGATAATAAAGAAGTTACCGAATCCGTTCTGACCTTGACCGATCTAAAAAACGCGCAATCTATCCACTGTGGAAATTCCCTTCGGGGGCTGATCCGTGCGGAGCTTGTGGCACCTTGAGCAAAAATACCGAATGGGTGGAGACCCCTGTTACCAACTCACGCCTCAGGATTGAGTTTGTGCTCTTCTTTGTGGCGGTTCCCATAGCCATCGCGACATTGTTCCCGCCAAACTGGATGTTCCCCTCGCTTTTTGCGTTTACCGGACTGGGCATACTGCTGCTGCAGGATACGCCCGGTTTTTCCTGGGCGGAGCTTCGGTATGGCTGGCGAAACTGGTCGTGGACCGAAGTCTTTGCATTTACCCTGTTCATGGCTGCCTTCTGTTCCGCCCTGGTGCTGTGGGCGCGACCGGATGCAGCCTTTGTTTTGCTGCTGCATCGGCCAGAGATGTTGATATTCATCTGTATCGGCTACCCGTTGTTGTCCGCTCTGCCACAAGAGCTGCTTTTTCGCTCTCTCTTTTTCCGACGCTATCACGCGATCCTACCTGAAGGGCGGGCCGCATACCTTTTGAACGCTGGCCTGTTTTCGCTTGCGCACCTCATGTACTGGAGCTGGGTCGTAGCCATCATGACTTTCTTCGGAGGCCTCCTGTTCACCTGGGCCTACCGCAAGCGCGGATCATTCTTTTACGCAGTTCTTCTGCACGCAATTGCCGGTAATATTATCTTTGCGGCAGGGCTGGGCGTCTATTTCTACTCGGGCAACGTGCAAAGGCCGTTTTGACGGCGCGACCCGCCTTGACTTTCCATGCCTGACGGGGTGTATCGGCGCGACGAATTCTGCGCCCGAAGGGATATGATCCATGCACGCCTATCGCAGCCACACCTGCGCCGCTCTGACCGCCGCCAATGTCGGTGAAACCGTCCGCCTGTCCGGTTGGGTGCATCGTGTCCGAGATCACGGCGGCGTACTGTTCATCGACCTGCGCGACCATTTCGGTGTGACCCAGGTTTTGTGCGACGGCGATAGTGCGGCATTTGCTGAACTGGAAAAGGTACGGTCCGAGTGGTGCATCCGCATCGACGGCACTGTTAAGGCCCGCGACGCTGATCTCATTAACCCGAAACTGCCGACAGGCGAGATCGAGGTTTATGTGCGTGAGCTGGAGGTTCTTGGTGCTGCCGACGAATTGCCGTTGATGGTGTTCGGCGATCAGGAATACCCCGAGGAAACACGTCTGCGCTATCGCTACCTCGACCTAAGACGCGAGGCGATGCAGCAAAACATGACCCTTCGCTCGGACGTTGTCGCATCTATGCGCCGCCGGATGTGGGATCAGGGATTCCGTGAATATCAGACACCGATCATCACCTCATCGTCGCCCGAAGGCGCACGCGACTTTCTGGTCCCCTCGCGACTACATCCGGGCAAGTTCTACGCCCTACCGCAGGCCCCGCAGCAATTCAAACAGCTGATCATGGTGTCGGGCTTCGACAAGTATTTCCAGATTGCACCCTGCTTCCGCGATGAAGACCCGCGTGCAGACCGATCGCCCACTGATTTCTATCAACTCGACCTAGAGATGTCGTTCGTCGAGCAGCAGGATGTGTTCGACACCATCCAGCCCGTGCTGACTGGTGTGTTCGAAGAGTTCGGGGGCGGGCGCAAGGTCGATCAGGAGTGGCCGCAGATTTCCTACAAGGACTCAGCCCTGTGGTACGGCACCGACAAGCCTGACCTGCGGAACCCCATTAAGATGCAAGTGGTCTCTGACCACTTCCGCGGTTCTGGCTTCGCGATTTTCGCGAAGCTGTTGGAGCAGGAAGGCACCGAAATCCGCGCTATCCCAGCGCCGAGCGGTGGCAGCCGCAAATTCTGTGACCGTATGAACGCATTTGCCCAGAAAGAAGGTCTGCCCGGTATGGGTTACATTTTCTGGCGTGATCAGGGCGAGGGTATGGAGGCCGCAGGTCCACTGGCCAAGAACATCGGCCCCGAACGCACCGAGGCGATCCGTCAGCAATTGGGTCTGGGCGTCGGTGATGCCGCGTTCTTCCTGGGTGGTAAGCCAAAAGCCTTTGAGAAGGTGGCCGGTAAGGCCCGTGACGTGATCGGAGATGAACTGAACCTCACCGAGAAAGACCGCTTTGCCTTTGCCTGGATCGTCGATTTCCCGATCTACGAGCAGGACGAAGAAACCGGTGCGATTGATTTCGAACACAACCCCTTCTCGATGCCGCAGGGCGGGATGGAAGCTTTGCAGGGCAACCCTCTGGACGTACGCGGGTACCAATATGATCTGGCCTGTAACGGCTACGAATTGGTTTCGGGTGCCATCCGGAACCACAAACCCGAGATCATGCTGAAAGCCTTTGAACTGGCGGGCTATGGTGAGGACGAAGTGAAGTCCCGCTTTGGCGCACTGTTCAATGCCTTCCACTACGGCGCCCCGCCGCACGGCGGCTGTGCCGCAGGGATCGACCGGATCGTGATGCTGCTGGCGGATGAGGCCAACATCCGCGAGGTCATGATGTTCCCGATGAACCAGCGCGCCGAAGACCTGATGATGGATGCGCCATCCGATCCGACCTCGGATCAGTTGATGGAACTGGGTCTCAGGATCATCCCGCAAGACTAAATCTAGCCGCCCGCCCTGAGCGGGCGGTTTACGTTTGGGGCAGTGCGATACAATCGGTGTATTTGCCGCGCCACGCAAATCTGAGTTGCGTGGTGGTCTCAAAACAAGCTCAACTCAATCCAGTGGATTTGCGGCATCCCGACGATTGCGGATGCTCTTGGCCGTCTGTCGTGTCAGGCGGTAGACCCAGATGCAAAGGATCGATGCGGTAATAAAGTAAGCGGTCAGCATCTCAGATCGCCTCTTGCCGTTCGAGCCGATCCTGAACCAGACCCGCAATCCGTGCGGCCTGGGCGGTGACCGGTGTCCCCCGCGCACGAGATTGGGCAAGGTCCCGGGCTGCTTCGGCAAGCACAGTATCTTCGGCGTCTCGCGCAACGCTTTGCAGGAATTGTACCGCATAATCCAATGTGCGCTGATCAGTGGGGCCGGTAAGCACGTCGGCGATATGGGCCATGTCGTCCCGATAGGCCAGCGGATCGGGCTGAACGATGTTGTCCCTGACGGAATCCAGACCTCCTGGGCGGCGATCTTCGGGCAGAAGTTCAAGTATCGAAGTCTGGAAATAAGCGACCGAGGTCAGGGGTTTGGCCAGAAACCCATCTGCACCTGCGCGTCTGGCGATAACCTGCATGCTGTCATCGCCAGACAGCCCGAGAATGACACCGATGCGGGGTACAGCGTAGGTCATTTCGGCTATCAGGTCAGCGCCGGACCCGTCTGGAAGACCCATATCGACGATCAGGACCGAGGGACGATAGATTTGCAGATGGCGCCGCGCTGATTTCAGACAATCCGCACGACGGATACGCGCACCGCTATGCAAGCACATCAATCGTATTGCATCGCATGCATAGCGGCTGTCTTCGACCACAAGGATTGTTTGGCCCAGCAGCGGTCGCATCTTGGTGGCCAGCGCTGGAGAGGCGAAAGGTCCCGAATCGTCCATGGCAGAACTCCTGTTTAGCAGATGCCTCACGCTAGGAACTTCTGGCTAATACAGGGTTAACGACGATTTGGCGCACTTGTCCTTTGGGTATACTGCCCCCATAACCGCTGCAACGCAGAAGGAAGGAGAGTCCCATGATTGGTCGCCTTAACCACGTAGCCATTGCTGTTCCCGACCTGGAGGCCGCATCGTCCCAGTATCGCAATGCGCTTGGCGCTAAAGTCGGCGCTCCACAGGATGAGCCGGATCATGGGGTCACCGTGGTCTTTATTGAACTACCCAACACCAAGATCGAATTGCTGTATCCGCTGGGTGAGAACAGCCCGATCAACGGGTTTCTGGAAAAGAACCCATCAGGCGGCATCCACCATGTCTGCTATGAGGTCGAGGATATCATCGCAGCCCGCGATCATCTGAAAGAGACCGGTGCGCGCGTTCTGGGATCGGGTGAACCCAAGATCGGAGCGCATGGCAAACCGGTGTTGTTCCTGCACCCGAAGGATTTCAACGGATGCCTCGTTGAGCTGGAGCAGGTCTGAAGTCGATGACCATTACCGCCGCTCTGGTTCTTTTCGCTGTAATTTGGTTTCTGACCTTGCTGATTGTTCTGCCTGTGCGCATCAAAACGCAGGGGGATCTTGGGGATATTGTTCCGGGCACTCATGCGGGTGCGCCGGAAGTCCATCACATGAAGAAGAAGCTGTGGATTACCACCGGGATATCGGTGGTGCTGTGGGCGATCATTGCAGGCATCATTATCTCCGGCGTAATCAGCGTGCGCGATTTCGATTGGCTGAACCAACTGGAGCCGCGCGAGTAGCTCAGGTTCGGCTACCCGACAGACCGTGATAAATGTGCGTGAAGGTCGCCGCTCCTAGGATCGGGATCAACAGGTTGACCAATGGCACAGAGAGCGGGACCGCCATAAGAATACCGGCGACCCAAATGGTTGTCGCGTGCTTTGCGCGCAGCTTTCGCGCCCCCTCGCGCCCCAGTCGGCGCATCGCAGCCAGGGTGAAATATTCTCTCCCCAGAAGAAACCCGTTCATACCCCAAAAGATAAACAACGCGAATGGCGTGAAGAGTGCATAGAGGATCAATGCCAACAGGTTGGCAACGATCAGTACTCCCAGAAAACTGAGCGTATCCCGTAGCGCATCGCCAAAGGGGATGCGCTGAGCCGGCGGCAGACCGGGGTAATGCTTATCCTCAACCGCCTGTGCGACCTCATCCAGAAACATCGAGGTGATGGCTGACGCAACGGGGACCATCAGAAACACCGACAGCACCATCATCAGCAGGAATGATGACACGCTGAGCAGGTCGTTCAGCCATGTCACCTCACCCAGTATTGGCAAGGTGGCCTGATCGCCGACCAGCGCGTTGATCAGCCACAAAAAGCCGGCATAGGCAGCCACCAACAACGCGAATGTCAGGCCAACACCCAACAGAAGTACCTTGCGGAATCTTGGGTCGCCGATCTGTCCCAGCGCCTGTAGAAACGACTGGATGATGATCATTCGGAAACCCATTGGGTTAGTGCCTCCACATTGGGGCGCGGTCGTTCGGGAGGGGTCGTACCTTCGGTTGCGATATGGATAAAGCCTGCAATCTTCTCGTTTTCGGCCAAGCCAAGCCCCTGTTCGCAAAACTCGCGATCATGCGATTGCCAGCCGGACAACCAATTGGCCCCCCAACCTGCGGCCAGCGCTGCGTTCAGCAGAGCCAGACATACCGCACCCGCTGAATAGGTCTGTTCAATTGCCGGTATCTTGTCGGAAGGTTTCTGCACCTCAATAACAGCAACCGCCAAATGGCCCATTTCGAATTGGCTGCGCGCCTTGGCGATATCTTCGGGCGATTTTCCCAAGGCGAGACCACAAGTTTCTGTAAGATCTGCAAGGCGTTGCATGGCCCCATGCTCGACAACAACAAAACGCCAGGGTTCCAGCTTTCCATGGTCCGGGCTGCGCGCTGCAGCAGTCAGCAGCGGCCTCAGCTCTTCCCGGGTCGGGGCCGGGGCTACCAGTGTTTTGGCCGGACGAGACCGGCGCGCGTGCAGAAAATCCAGCGCAGCTTGGTTCTTCAGGGTCATATGTTAACTTCCTTCACATGGCAGTCTGTATGTCGGAGGCATGCCGTTCTCTTTCAAGGGCAAACTGCTCATCAAAAGGCGACAAATTCAATCTGAATTGCTGCTTGTGATCAGACGCAAGATCCAAAAGGAACCATTAGTCTTTGGTGCTCTCGGACTCACGTATCTGATAAACGCCCTCGGGCAAATCCAGCGCAGCGGCCAGATCGCGTACCTGCTCTGGTGACAGGGTAATCTTCTGAATCTGATCGGTCCGCGGGTCCAACTGCTCAAGTGTGACGCATTCAGCGAAGTTGTTGATGACGACATCCTCTTGCAAAGGCTTTGCGCCTTCGTCCACCAGCGTAATCACCGTCGAGTCGAATTCGTGTTCAATTGAAAACATATGTGCAGAGTGCAGGGCATAAGATCGCAATGCAACCCGCTGCAAGCTGTAATCGGCTGTGGCCCGGCCTTAAATGCCGCGCTATGCTTGTCTGCCGACAGAGTGACCGAAAGGAATGTGAATGCGCCGTCTTGCCCTGTTGCTGGTGATGCTGTTGGCGGCTTGCGATATGTCGCCTGTTATCGCGATCCCGGCCGATCAATGGCAGCCATCGTCATCAGAACAAAATGACAGGGCGCGCGTATTCGAGCAGGTCAGCCGGGCTGTCGGAACGACCGCAAGCCGGGAATGCCGCCGCCAATCGAGGACTGCCAATTGTGATTTTGTGATTTTGGTTGATCTCTCGTCAAAGGCCCCAGCGAATGCGTTTCAGACCTTGGACAAGGATGGGCGGCCGCTAGTCGTTTTTACACAGCCGATGATCGATGCAACGCAGAACGCGGACGAGATGGCCTTTGTCATGAGCCATGAGGCAGCCCACCATATTTTGGGTCACATCGCCCGGCAGGCGCAGAACGCCAAAGAGAGCGCGCGGATATTCGGTGAACTCGCGCGCAATCAGGGCGCGGACGATGCAGGGATTGAGCGCGCACAGGCGCTGGGTGCTGAGGTCGGGGTGCAGAACTACACGCGTGAGTTCGAATTGGAAGCGGATCGTCTGGGGACACAGATCACTTACGCGGCGGGGTATAATCCGCTGGTCGGGATGGCTTTCTTCCAACGCATTCCTGATCCGGGTGATCGTTTCCTTGCCACGCACCCTCCCAATGCCCAGCGGGTCGAAGTTGTGTTGCAAACGGCGCGGGAACTGGGATTACGATAATGGTCAACTTAACCCGATTGGGTGTCGTTCTCAGTGATCGCGGGTCGAAATATGCTGTGACGGGCGCGGGGGTCACCAGTCGTGCTGATGTCGATGCGGTACTGGCGGAACTGAAATCCGACAAGGCATATGCGAAGGCAGCTCACAACACTTGGGCGGCCATCTTGCCAAACGGTGCGCTCAAGGCTGATGACGGAGAGTCTGGCGCGGCAATGGTCATTTTGCGGATGATGGAGCGGGCCGAGCTGACGGATCACGTAATCATCGTGACACGCTGGTACGGTGGCAAGAAGCTGGGCGGGGACCGCTTTCGCCGCGTGCAGGACGCCACGCGGGCCTATCTGGACCAGCTGGCAACCGGGCATTGACCTGAGTCAAGGGCACTGTGCGGGGCATGCGTTACTCTTTCCATAGAGTGAATGGAAAAGGAAACCGCATGTCTGATCGTGAAACGCTGCGACGTCACGCCGACCTTGTAGATCGGATGGCCACGACGCTGGGCGTAGATTTGCAAGAAGTTGCCATCGAAGGGGCCTTACAGTTCGACGAAATCTCGGACGCGGTATTGCGGTGTACGGAATGCCCGAATCCGGGCCATTGCAAGGCCTTTCTGGCCAAGAACCTGACAGCGCCCGACACACCTGAATACTGCCGCAATCACGAGCTGCTGAACAGGCTCAAGCCGTAACGCCAAAGGGGGGTACCGTGCCACGACTTGGACGGATCATGACCCATCTTCGCCTTGTATTGCGAATGGCACAGGCGACGGGAGCCGACCTTGCCACCGCACATCGCGACGGGCACCTGAGCCACCAGGAATGGGCAGATATGGTTCAGCTCTGCCGCGGGTGCGAATGGGCGCGGGCATGCCCAGACTGGTTGAACGAGAACGAAACGGCGGAAAGCGCGCCCTGCACCTGCCCAAACCGGCACAGGTTCGCCACCTTGAGGGTCAGCAAACAAAGGTGATCAAATGGACCGAACATCACTGGGCGAGATCGAAAAACACTTTTGGCTGACACGCTCGGTCGCGCGATCCTTAGGGATTTCTCTGACCGAAGCAATGGCCGAAGGGAAACTGACACCTGCCGACTACGCTCAGATGGTGACCCGATGCCGGGGCGCAATATGCGACGAACGTTGTCAGATATGGCTTGCCGCACAACAAGGAATGGCTGAGAAAGCACCTGATTTTTGTGCCAATGCTCAGGTTTTGAACGACTTGACCTGACCTTCAGAGCTTATTGTGCGTTCCGTCGCATAACGGCGGGTTGGCGCAGTGCTTACAGCCACAAAAAAACACCTTTTTGCTGGCCTCAGCCGTATATTTTACGGGTTCGAACGACGTATCTTTGTGCGAACCGTCGCAAAATGGTTGCCGCTTGGACTTGCCACAGGCGCACCAGAAATAGGTTTTTCCTTCGGTCACTTCGACCGGATAGGGCGATTTCTGGGCGATGATCGGGGCGTCTGACATGTGGCTACTCCGTCTTTGGCTGATGTCGAAGTCAAAGTTTAGGGCTCTTTGTCAAAAAAGGTAGACTGCGAATGAAAACCCGCCTTCCAGCGTGGTTTCGCCTTTATTCACGAATGCGTTATCGATTCGGTTGCCATATGAAATTCTTGGTCCTATTCTGATACCGGCCCCGAAAAACTGGGCAATATCAGAAAAGTAATAGAGGATTGATGGACATGAAACTGAAATTTGCTGCTATCTGCGCCACGGCCGTTGTATTGACTGCGTGCTCGCAGCAAGAGGAACCGACCCCGGTTTACATCCAGCCCGACTATGACAAGTTTGGTACACCCAGTTGCTCGGCAGGCTATGAACTGGCCACAACCGAAGCAGGCCAGACCGTATGTAACCCGGTCACCCAATAAGTATTAAGCAGGCGGTTCTGATCGCAGGGCCGCCTGCGCACCTCTAAAAAGAACACCGCCCTCGAGGCGGTTTTTTCTTGCCTTTCTGCTGTGGGTCGCGGACGTCTTCTTGCAGGACGACTGATCGGAAACCCCATGCGCAAATTCTTTGACCACCTAAAGGATCGTACCCGCTGGAGCTGGCAGGGCCTGGCTGCAACCTGGCGGCAAGAGTATTCGTTTCGTGGGTGGGTTTGGGCCAACCTGATTTCGGCTTTATTGGCGCTTGCACTCCCTCTAGGTACGGCAGAACGGGCGCTGATCCTTGCTTTGGGCATTCTGGTCTTGGTGACCGAGTTATTTAATACGGCCATCGAGCGTGCCGTCGATCACACCTCGACCGAGCACCACGCGTTGGCGGGGCAAGCCAAGGATGCAGCAAGTGCAGCGGTGGCGTTGTCTGCAGTCGCTGCCGGAGTGGCGTGGATCGTGATTTTGATCGGCTTGTTCTAGGGACAGACGCCTTTCGTTACGCCAAGGGGTGCAAACGCCCCCACAAGTCGTATTCTCCGGCCTCATCCACCTCGACCGTGACGATATCCCCGGGTTTCAGGCCTTCGAAGCCTTCGTCGATAAACAAGTTGCCATCGATTTCTGGAGCATCGGCCTTAGTGCGGCAGGTCGCGGCCTCTTCATCCACCTCGTCTACGATGACATCGAGTTTTTGGCCAACCTTTGCTGCCAGCTTGGCCTCAGAAATGGCCTGAGCTTTCTCCATGAAACGCTCCCATCGCTCTTGCTTGACCTCGACCGGGACGTGATCCGGCAGGTCGTTCGAGCGGGCGCCATCGACATTTTCGTACTGGAAACAGCCGACACGATCCAACTGCGCTTCGTCCATCCAGTCCAGGAGCGTCTGGAACTCTGCCTCGGTTTCGCCGGGGTAGCCGACGATGAACGTGGACCGCAAAGTGATATCCGGACAAATAGCGCGCCAGTTGGCAATCTCGTCCAGAGTTTTTGCCCCGGCGGCAGGGCGGGCCATACGTTTCAGAACATCGGGATGCGCATGTTGGAATGGAATGTCGAGATACGGCAGCACATTGCTACCCGCATCTGCCATCAGCGGGATCAAATCGCGCACATGGGGGTAGGGATAGACGTAATGAAGCCTGACCCACGCATCGAATTGGCCGAGTTCCCGTGCCAGATCGGTGATATGGCTGCGCACCTCCCGATCTTTCCATGGGTTCACGTCATACTTACGATCCAGCCCATAGGCCGAGGTATCCTGTGAGATCACAAGCAGTTCGCGCACACCGCTGTCGACAAGTTTCTCAGCCTCGCGCAGCACTGCATGGGCCGGGCGGCTTGCGAGTTTACCGCGCATGTCGGGGATGATGCAAAACTTGCACTTATGATTACAGCCCTCGGAAATCTTGAGATAGCTATAGTGGCGCGGGGTAAGTTTGACGCCCGAAGCGGGCAGCAGATCGACATAAGGGTTTGGATCGGGTGGTACGGCTGCATGTACTGCGTCCAGCACCCGTTCGTACTGATGCGGTCCTGTAACCGCCAGAATGCGCGGATGGTGTTCCCGGATATAGTCAGGCTCAGCCCCCAAACAGCCGGTCACAATGACCTTGCCGTTTTCAACCAATGCCTCGCCAATTGCGTCCAGCGACTCGGCCTTGGCGCTGTCCAGAAACCCGCAGGTATTCACAATAACGGCATCAGCACCCGTGTAGTCCGGCGAAATGCCGTACCCCTCGGCCCGCAACCGGGTCAGGATGCGTTCGCTGTCAACCAGCGCTTTTGGACAACCCAGCGACACCATTCCAAGGGTCGGTTGGCCACGGCGGGGCGTCTCGGCGATCCGGGCCTCTGGGGCTAGATCGGGGCGGAGGTTCGGTGGGTTCGTGCTCATGGCCGGGCATATAGAGGGGAAAGCTTCCCCTTGCAAATCCCGCCCGCTCGGGGCTGACTTGAAACAGAGCAGAAAGGCCGGAAAGGCAGACCCATGAAGTGGCTCATTCGTTTTCTATTTCTCATAGTTGCAGCCTTCGGGCTGGTCATTGGTGCCTTGCTGCTGATGCCAGGCGAAAAACTGGCGACAATACTTGCTGAACAAGTAAAGGCGCAAACAGGCCGCGATCTCGCGTTGACCGGTGACGTCAAACTGTCATTTTGGCCGGTATTGGGGATGGAAACCGGCCCTGTGACATTTGGCAATGCGCCTTGGGCCGGGCCGGAACCGATGCTAAGCGCCCAAAGCCTCGCGGTTGGGGTCGATGCCTCGGCGTTGTTGTCTGGGAATATCCGGATCAAACGGGTGTTGGCCGATAGCCCGGTTCTACGCCTTGAACGCGCCGATGGGCGCGGCAACTGGGAGCTGCATCAGCCAGGTAACTCCTCGCAAACGGGCGCTACGGCGCAAGCCGTTGAAAGCCGACCCATCACGCTCGAGCGGTTGGAACTTACCAATGCGCGCCTAATCTATCTTGAGAATGGCGCGGTTAGTATGGATTTTGCCGATGTCGATCTTTCGGCCCGCTGGCCTGACGTGACGGCCCCAATGGAAATGCAAGCCAGTATGTCCGTCCCCGGAGGCAGCGTCGCAGTGGACCTTATCATCCCCGACTTGCCCGCATTTTCCAGCGGCGCTGTCACGCCGTTGCAGCTGAGCCTAACCGCGCCTGGCGGAGATATTCAGTTCTCGGGCCGGGTGAATCTGGCCGGCGAAATGGATGGCAAGACGACGGTCACGGCCAAGGACACCCGAAGGATGCTGGCCGCGTTTGGTCACGGAGGAGTCACCGTGCCCGAGGGACTAGGACAGGTCGCGAGCGTATCCGGGCAGATGACCTATACCCGGGACGGGCGGATTTCATTGCGCAACATGATCGCGGTTCTGGATCAAAACCGGCTTGAGGGCGAAGCTGATATCCAGATTTCAAATCCGCCCCAGATGACTGCGCGTCTGAACGCAGGCGATCTCGACTTATCGAAGGTAAGCGGAGGCAACGCTTCTGACGGCACCTCAGATACGGAAGGGTGGTCAAAAGCCCCAATTGATGCGTCGTTTCTGGCGCTGGCAAATGGCAAGATCCGCTTGCAAGCGACCTCGATTGCGGTTCCGGGTATGACCTTTGGGAAAAGTGATCTGACACTCAGCCTTGATCGGTCGCGGGTTGTATTGCAGATGCACCCGGCCTCGCTGTTCTCGGGGCAATTGAATGGCCAGGTGGTCGCCAATAATCGCAACGGTCTGTCGGTTGGTGGAAATCTGAAAGCCGCCAATATCGATATCAACGAGGCGCTCGAAACGCTGGGGGATATCAAACGGCTTTCGGGCACCGGTTCAGGCAATCTTGAATTTCTGGGCGTTGGACAGAGCGAAGATCAGATCATGCGATCGCTCAGCGGCAAAGGAGATATCGAGGTCGGGCGGGGCGTTATCTCGGGGCTGGATCTTGACCGCCTTATGGGGCGAGGAAAGGGATCGGGTGGTACGACCGTATTCAACAGCCTTACGGCCAGCTTTACGATGAAGAATGGCGACTTGACCAACAAGGACCTGTTGATGCAGCTGGATAATTTCCGGGCGGACGGTACGGGCCGCATTGGCTTAGGAGCTCGCGATATCGATTATCTGTTTACACCAGTCGCCCTGCGCGCCAACTCAGGGCAGGGGATATCGGTACCCGTCCGAATTAAAGGTCCGTGGAGCGACCCGTCGATCAAGCCGGACCTTACCAAAGTCATTGAGGCGGCAGCCGAAGGCAAAGTTAAAGAACTGGAAGACGACGCAAAGAAGAAGGTTTTGGAAAAGGTTGGTAAGGAATTGGATACCACGGTGACGGATTCCGATCACATCGAAGACGCGCTGAAGAACAAGCTTGAGGATGAGGCCAAGAAAGGCCTGCTCAAGTTGTTTGGCGGGGATTGATCTAAGCGCGATAACAAAGGGCGCCGAAACGGGAGCCCTTCATTGTGTCATTTAGATTGTCTGATCGTATTCGCCCACGCCGGGTTCAGTTCGAATGACGGCGTCGATATCTGCGAAGATCGCGCGCATTTCATCCTCGCTTTCGCTGCTTTCGCAGACGACGACCAGATTGGGTGTATTGGATGACGCGCGAACGAGGCCCCAACTGCCATTATCCAAAATGACGCGGGCTCCATTGACGGTCACTACCTCTTTGATAGCCCGCCCTGCGAAGTGTTCGCCGGCGTCGGCTTTGGCAACCAATTTGCCGACCAGGCGCTGCAGGATATCGTATTTCTCCGTATCCGCTGCGTACGGAGACATGGTGGGCGTCGACCATGTCCTTGGCAGTGCTTTCCGAAGGTCTGACATGCTTTTGTCCGGGTTGCGGTCCATCAGTTTGCAGATTTCCACCGCCACGCGCATTCCGCAGTCGTATCCGCGCCCGACCGGTTCCGCCAAGAAATAGTGTCCCGATTTCTCAAACCCAGCCAGCGCACCGATTTCCTTGACGCGGCGCTTCATATGGCTATGGCCGGTTTTCCAGTAGTCGGCTTTGACCCCAAGCGCTTGCAACTCGGGATCGCTGGCGAACAGCCCAGTGGATTTCACATCGGCTACAAAGGTCGAACCTGGATGCAGCTTGGCCAGATCACGGGCCATGATGACGCCGACCTTATCGGCAAATATCTCTTCGCCTTCGTCATCCACAACACCGCAACGATCGCCATCCCCATCAAACCCTAGCGCCAGGTCCGCGCCGCTGGATTTGACTGTGTCGGCCATGTCATGCAGCATTTCCATGGCTTCCGGGTTCGGGTTGTAATTGGGGAATGTGTAATCCAGCCGTGTGTGGCTGGGCACAACCTCAACCCCGATCCTTTCGAAAATCTCGGGCGCGAAGGCGGCGGCGGTGCCGTTTCCGGTGGCGCAGACCACTTTCAGCGGACGTGACATTCTGAAGTCACCGACCAGATCGTCGATATAGGCTTCTTTCACACCGTCGACGAATTCATATGACCCGCCCGGGCGCGCGACGCCTTCCCCATTCAAGACGATGTCGCGCAGTTCCGACATTTCGTCAGGGCCGTGGGTCAGTGGGCGGTCAAAGCCCATTTTGACGCCGGTCCAACCGTTCGGGTTATGGCTTGCCGTGACCATCGCAACCGCCGGTACGTCCAGATGGAACTGCGCGAAATACGCCATCGGGCTGAGCGCTGGGCCGATATCTTTCACCTGAATACCCGCCTGCATAAGTCCAACGATCAGAGCGTTTTTGATCGACAGGGAATAATCGCGATAGTCATTTCCCACTGCAATCACGGGTTCGATCCCGCGTTTGAGCATCTGTGTGCCCAGACCCAAACCCAGGGCCGTCATGCCTGGCAGATTGATCTCATCGGGGTATTTCCAACGCGCGTCATATTCGCGAAAGCCCGTGGGCTTGATCATCGGATCGCGTAGAAAGCTCCAGGTGTTTGGGGTCACCTCAGGCAAAGGCTTGGTCATCACAAATCTCAATCGTTAAATCTGAATTGGGTTTTCTTTGGCCAGCGCATCAAATCGCATCAATGTGTCAACCAGATGGCCCATTTGATCCAGAGGGATCATGTTCGGCCCATCTGAGGGGGCGGTGTCGGGATCCTGATGGGTTTCTATGAAAACGGCTCCGACGCCCAGAGATACAGCGGCTCGCGCCATCACCGGCGCAAACTCACGCTGTCCACCCGAGGAACCACCTTGGCCGCCGGGCTGTTGCACCGAGTGTGTCGCATCCATGACGACCGGATATCCGGTTTGCGCCATCTGCGGCAGCGATCGCAGGTCCGCGACCAGCGTATTGTAGCCAAACGAAGTTCCACGCTCGGTCAGCAGGATGTTCTGATTGCCGGTGCTTTCGATCTTAGTGACGATATTCGGCATTTCCCACGGGGCAAGAAACTGCCCTTTTTTTACGTTGACCGCTTTGCCGGTATTGCCCGCCGCCAGCAGCATGTCCGTCTGACGACACAGAAACGCAGGGATTTGCAGAATATCGACGGCCTCAGCCGCAATCGCGCATTGCGCTTCGGTATGGACATCGGTCAGTACCGGTATGCCCATGGTTTTGCGGATATCTTCCAGCACCTGCAGCCCGGACTCAATGCCCATGCCGCGCTTGCCGGACAGCGAGGTCCGGTTGGCTTTGTCATACGAGGCCTTGAACACATATTGCGCACCTACGGCGTCGCATGCCTCTTTCATGGTGCCGGCGATCATTTGGGCGTGATCGGCGGTTTCAAGCTGGCAAGGGCCGGCAATGATGGTCAGCGGAAGGTCGTTGCCAACCGTCAGGTCGGCTATTTTTACATGTTTCATGAGTCTTACGAGGATACCTGTTCACGAAGGACCGACGCGGTAAGCGAGATCATCAGGTAGATACCAGCAAATAACAGGAATGCCAAAATCGTATTTTCGAACTTGCGCGGATAGCTGGGTTCCTGGCTGGCGACCGGGTTCACCGAGACGGTCAGATACCGCACTTTCCGATTGGCCTCGGTCCGCGTGGCTTCCATTTGCTGCATTGCCGTTTGCAGCATCATGTCACGCGCCGCCAGATCGGCCTGAGCCATCTGGATTCGCACGCTCAAACGCGCCAGCGAATTTTCGCCCGCCGACACGTCCAGCATTTCGGCATTCAACTCATCAAGGACCGCTTGCAGCCGCGCGATATCCGCCCGTGTACCATCCACCTTGGCCTGGTTGGGGCGCGTATTATCGAGAAGCGCGGCCAATTGTAGTTCTTTGTCCTGCAGCTCGAATTCGAACTGATCGATCCTTCCTCGCAGGCTGGCGATCACACTTTGCGGGTCCAGTATCGCACCTTGTAGCTGCAGTTCGATCAGGTCTTCCTGAGCCTGTCTGCGTGCCTCTTGCGCAGCCTCAAAACTCGCCAAGGCATCGCGCATCTGGTCTTCGCGTTTCAATTCAGTCAGACCATTGATGGTCTCTTCCGCGTAAGAGATAAGCCGTCTGGACAAATCGACCGCTATCTCGGGGCTCGGCGCTGCGACCTCCATTCGGATGACGCCGTCACTAGGATCATATCCGATTGTGATCATACGTTTATAAAGCTTGTAGGTTTCTTCAAGCGTCGCATCAGCCGGCAATCGTTGGATCGGGTCTATCCAATCCTGCCGAAAAAACTCAGTAAATCCGACATCACGCTCAAGCCGTTCCAATGCATCCTTGGATTCCAGAAATTCCTGAGTGGACACGGAATCCTGCGCCGTCGCAAACTGCGTGCCCGCCAGAAACCCACCGAACGAGGCACCGCCGCCATCCGCTTGCAAGATCGAAAACACCGAGTCGCTGGCATACATCGGCGTCGCCACGCGATAGAAATAGTAGCCCACGATAAACGTTGGAATGAATACGAACACCGTCAATCGTGCGAATAGCCCGGCAAGCTTGCGGCGGCGGCGGCGGGCGATGTCTTTCTGGATCTGCCCGATTTCATATTCACGACGTTCGGCCGGGCTGAGTTCGGGTCCTGGCAGGTTCTTCTGCGAGTCCCTGGTCGTTTGCGGCAGGTGAATCTTTATATTGTCTTGCGCGGCGTCATCACCAGTTGGCTTACCTTGGTCAGGAGCTGCCAGATCAAGCAGGTTTGTGCGCTGAAACGGATCAATTCCTTTCTTTCGTAACAGCCGGACCGCATCGTAGTCAGACGTCGCCGCCAGCCCGTTCTTGTGCGCCAGACGCCGCGCGACGCGCAATTGCCTCCCTGTCAGACCTTCGCGTTTGATCGCATCCAACTCGTTGCCCGGTTGCTGAGTGTCGTCAGCCGAGTCTGTGCCTTGGGTCGCCTTTCGGATGCGCGAAATGGCGTCCGAGCGTGCCTCGGCAGTGCCAGAACCGCGTGCCGTGCGGTCGGGATTGTATTTCCTAGCCTTGGGTTTGGTAGTCATAGAGCTGCTTTGCCTCTTCCAAGGTTTCAAACATGTAAAGCTGGCCGTCTACCAATACCGCAGCCTGCCGCGCGAATTTTTCAAGAAGCGAAGGGTTGTGCGATACGATCACCAAGGTTGTCGTGCGCAGCTTCTCTTTCAGAATGTCGCCCGCCTTCTTGTTGAACTCGACATCGGTTGTCGAGGGCATCCCCTCATCGATCAGATACATATCGAAATCCAGGGCCAGCATCAGTGCAAATGTAAACCGGGCCCGCATTCCGGACGAATAGGTTCCGAGCGGCTGGTCGAAATACTCACCCAGGTTGCACAGCCATTTGCAGTAGGCTTCGACATAGTCGGGATCCATGCCGTAGATCTTCGCGATATAGCGTGCGTTCTCCAGCGCGGACAGGCGCTTGGCCACACCTCCTGCAAAGCCCATGGGGAAGGATACGCGGCAGTCGCGCCGAATCACGCCTTCGTCGGGCTTTTCCAGCCCTGCCATCATGTTGATCAACGTGGTCTTGCCGGTTCCGTTCGGGGCCAGCACGCCAAGCGATGTTCCAAGCTCGACCCGGAACGAGACCCGATCCAGAATCACCTTGCGGCGGGTTCCGGTCCAGAAAGACTTGCTGACATTTTCGAATTCCAGCATGTGCGGCCTGCAGATCGCTCGGGGTTTTGACGGTTTGAGGATCGGTGTGCTACCGATCCATGTTGGCCACATTATGTCGAAATATGAAACAAATGATCAATGCGCATCCGCGTTCATGACATTGATGTGTTGCAAGGACGGTTTCATTGGCTCGAGGGTAGATGATGCCTATCTTCATCGATGAACATTGCAAAAGCCTGTTGATCCGATGAATTCGCTGATTGAGGACATCCAAGCCTGCCGTGTGTGTGCGGACAGGTTCGCGCAGACCGCGACTGCGCACCAGCCTCGCCCGGTGGTCTGGTTTCGCCCCGGTGCGCGCATTTTGATCGCAGGTCAGGCACCGGGCGCGCGCGTCCATGCTTCAGGGAAGCCTTTTACCGACCCTTCGGGTGACCGGCTGCGGGATTGGCTGGGACTGGATGAGAACGCATTTTATGACCGTTCGCGCGTATCCATCGTGCCGATGGCGTTTTGCTTCCCAGGATACAATGAGCGCAAGGCCGACCTGCCTCCGCCGCCGATATGCGGGCGCACCTGGCATGACAAGGTGATGGCTGCGTTGGGAGAAGTACCGTTGACGATCCTCGTCGGGGGTCATGCCCATAAATACCATCTTGGCGTAAAAACACCGGTTACCGAGACCGTCAGCCTTTGGCGAGACCATGCGCCGCGCGTCTTTGCCTTGCCTCACCCGTCCTGGCGCAATACGGCTTGGCTGAAGAAAAACCCCTGGTTCGAGGCCGAGCTGTTGCCGGTGCTACAGAAACGGGTGCACGAGGTTCTGAATGACTGAAGCCACAGCTTTGGATGCTGCACATGACGCCATGCAGGCGGCCCCGGAAGACGACAACGCTCGACTACGCTTTTTCGAAAGACTGGCCGATAGCGAGCTGTTCCTGATGCTGACCGAGGAAGCGAAGGATGAAAACATCTCGCCCGAGCTGTTCGATGTGGCGGATGGTCGTTTTGTTCTGGTGTTTGATCTTGAGGAACGACTGGCGGCATTTGCGGGTCGGCCGGTCCCCTATGTCGCTCTGTCGGGTCGTGTTCTTTCAGGGATGTTGTCGGGGCAGGGGGTCGGGCTGGGTCTGAACCTTGATGTTGCACCGTCGTCGATGTTGATCCCCGCTGAAGCGCTCGGTTGGTTGTCTGACACGCTGCAGCATGGTCCTAAGGAGGTGCAGCAGCGACTTGCCGAATTCCATCCGCCCTCCGGTCTGCCAGATGTTCTGTTGACCGCGCTTGATGCAAAGCTGGCGACGGCTGCAGGTCTGGCTGCGGCGGCGTTTCTGGTTGGGACAAAGACTGAAGATGGGGGGCAGGGCCATTTATTGGGTTTTGTTTCAGCGGTCGAAGGTGCGCAGCCAGCGCTTGCACGCGCCGTATCCGAGGCATTGACCTTTTCGGGGATCGAGGCCGGAGCGCTGGATGTTGGCTTTTTTGAAGTGCAGGATCCGGCTACTTCTGCCTTGGCAAAGGTTGGGCTGCGGTTCGATTTGCCCCAGCCTCAAGCGCCCAAAATGGAAAGGGCCGCGCCGGGCAGTGATCCCGAGCGGCCCCCAATATTGAAGTAGCGCAGGACGTTAGTCTGCCGCTTCCAGTTTATCCTGCGTGCGCGTCTCAAAATCGCTGGCGTCATGACGTTCGTGCAACTGCGTATGCGGCTCTCCAAACGCACGATTGACCATCCGGCCGCGCTGAACGGCGGGGCGAGCATCGATGGCTTTGGCCCACCGCATCACGTTTTCGTAGCTTTCGACATCCAGGAATTCTGCCGCATCGTATAGACGGCCCAGAACAAGCTGCCCGTACCACGGCCAGATCGCCATATCGGCGATCGTATAGTCCTGACCTGCAATATAAGGCTTATCGGCAAGTTCCAGTTCCAGCACATGCAACTGGCGTTTGGCCTCCATCGCGAAACGGTCGATCGGATATTGCCATTTCTCAGGCGCATAAGCGTAGAAGTGGCCAAAGCCACCGCCCAGATATGGCGCGCTGCCCATTTGCCAGAACAACCAGTTCATCACTTCTGTCCGTTCGGCACCGCTGGCGGGCAGAAACTCACCGAATTTCTCGGCGAGATGCAGCAAGATGGAGGCGCTCTCGAAAACGCGCACAGGTGTTTCACCTGAATGATCCCACAGCGCCGGTATCTTCGAGTTAGGATTGGCCCCGACAAAGCCCGAGCTGAACTGATCACCTTCACCGATGTTGATCAGCCACGCATTGTATTCGGCCCCGGAATGGCCCAATGCTAAAAGCTCCTCCAGCATGACCGTAACCTTGACGCCGTTCGGGGTGGCGAGCGAATACAGTTGAAGCGGGTGCTTTCCGACCGGAAGATCCTTTTCGTGGGTCGCACCAGCTATGGGCCGGTTTATATTGGCAAAGCGTCCTCCGCTTTCGCTGTCCCAAGTCCAGACCTTTGGGGGTGTGTAAGTGGATTGTTCGCTCATCTTTTGCCTTTCTGCATCATTTGGCCAAAACGCGCCGCCTTCACAGCTAATATTGCAAAACTCAAAGTCCAACCCCGGATGTGGCGAGATATTTGTAACATTGCGCTTCGTTCACCTCACAAAACCCCTCTGGTTTTCACAGCGGCGCGAGGGGGTCTTCGCGCCGGGCCAAAATTACCTATTGTTTGACCAGACCCGCAGTTCGGGTGACCAGAAACCGTAAGGACATGAGGACCAATCACATGAAACGCTTTGCGCTGACCCTTGCCGCGACGATGGCTTTTGCCGTGCCCGCGTTCGCCGGAGAACAATATGTTGATGGCACCGGATTTGCCGTATCGGGATACGACGTTGTTGCTTACCGCAGCCTGGATCAGGTTCCTGTAGGCCAGTCGCAACCCGAGGCCGTTCGCGGTCGGGCCGACATCACCGCAGACTATAATGGTGTTACCTGGGCGTTTGCGACCGAAGAAAACCGTGACAAGTTTTTGGAGAACCCGGCCTTTTACGCTCCGCAATATGATGGCCACTGCGCCTATGGTGTATCGAAAGGCGGCAAGGTTCCGGGCAACCCAAATCTGTGGCGTATTGTCGATGACAAGCTCTATCTGAACATCACTGATGTTGTTGTTGGTTTCTGGGAAGAGGATGTTCCGGCCAACATCGACCTGGCGGAAGGCAACTGGCCCGGAATCGAAGGGGATGCCGCTTCGACCAGCGTGATCCCGAAATTCACATCAGAAGGCCCAATTTCCAACTGATTCCGATTAATGAAAGAAAGCCCGGCCACTAAGGCCGGGCTTTTTTCGTTGGCGGGTTCTCTCACCCCGCCAACTCGAACATATCCCGCATGTGTTGATCCGCTTCGAACCGTATTGTTACACTCTTGGCACCGGGAAATTTTCTCTCGCGTATCGGGTCAGGAATGACAATCTCACCGGAGCCCGAGCCTTTGGACCGAAAGGTCAGAATCTCTGTTTCTGACTTGCGGTAGCCGGAAAGGACCGAGGTTGGCAATGCAACGCGGTTAGACCCTTCGCAGACTGACGATGCGACGAAGTAGGTAAGATCGCGCCCGAAGCATCCGATTGCATCAGGAACATGGTCCGAAGATTCGCGGGCGCTTTTGGCGGCGTCCGGTTCACCCAGTTCCGATAAATCCTTCAGCGCGCGTTCAGGTTTTAACAGATCGTGACAAGCTTTGATTTCATCTGCGGCCAGTTCGATTACGCGTTTCTTCAAACGAGGACGACGCGGTGTAGAAGAATCTAAACCGTTTTTGCGTGTCATCCCTTCTTTACGCAAAAAATCATAGGCTGATTTAGCATCCGAAAAACCGGAATAATCACCGTCGGTATGATCAGGATGATCGTGGAACGCGATTTTGCGCCAGGCTTCACGAATCTCGTTTGCGTTTGCATTTGGGGGCAGACCAAGAATCTGCAACGCTTCGGCCCGAGCCTGTACCTTGCTCACTGGCTTCATACTCAAAACACTCATAAAAACTACAACGGGGTCAGATTGCCATTGATCACATTTTTGTCAAATTTTTTCGGGAATTAGACTGAGGTAGGGCAACAGTTGACGGGTGCATATCGAGATTGTCGCCTGCGCAGCGGTTGTCGCAAATGAGCATGGCAGACGACTGCCATGCCCGGCGATACAGGGCGAACGCAAAAACTGTGGGATCAGGCGACGTTCTGCAATTCGGTCTGGGGTGTAATGCCCAGGGCAAAGCAGACATCCCGAGTAAGCTCAGGTCGGTTGAGCGTATAGAAATGCAGTTTGTCCACGCCGCCTTCTATCAGGTCCGAGCAGAGTTCGGTGCATAGCGCCGTCGCCAGAAGATCTTCGCGATCGTCCCGGATTGCTTTGTCAAATGCGTTCTCGATCCAGTCGGGAATGTGGGCGCCACAGCGTTTTGCAAAGTTACGCGCACCCTTCCAGTTCTCGATGGGAAGAATGCCCGGTACGATAGGCTTGTCGATCCCCGCTTTTTCGCAGGCATCGCGAAACCGGAAGAAGGTTTCAGCCTCGAAGAAGAATTGGGTCAACGCCTCGTCCGCGCCCGCATCCAGCTTGGCCTTTAACCAATCCACATCAGCGCGGGCATTGCTTGCTTCGGGATGTTTGTCCGGATAGGCGCCGACACGGATGCTGAACATCTCGGTCTCGGCCAGTGCAGAAATCAGTTCTACTGAGTTGGTGAAACCATCAGGGTGGGGGGCGAACTGGTCTTGACCTTTAGGGGGGTCGCCACGCAGGGCAACGATATCCTGAACGCCTGCGCGCGCGAATGTGTCTGCAATCTCAAGCGTCTCCTGACGCGAGGCATCGACACAGGTCAGATGCGCAGCAACAGGCAGCCCCGAGGATTTGTGCAAGGTTGCAACTGCATCACGCGTCAACTCACGTGTTGTACCACCAGCACCATAGGTCACCGATACAAACCGTGGGTTCAGCGGCGCCAAGGTCTGAACCGTATCCCAAAGGCGAAACGAGGCCTCCAGAGTCTGCGGCGGGAAGAACTCGAATGAAATCTCAGGCTTGGTCATGTTGGCCTCGTAGCTGTCATTTATACCCTTGTGCCATTATGTGTAGTGTGAGACAAACTCATATTGTTCAACAACAACATGAGTTGCGTGAGTAATGCATATCGAGTTTCGCCACTTACGGACGATCAAAGCCATCCACGAATGCGGTGGGCTTGCGCGTGCAGCTGATCAGCTAAACATCACGCAATCCGCACTAAGTCACCAGATCAAGGGGTTGGAAGATCAGGCCGGGGTTGAGCTGTTTTTACGTCGATCCAAGCCGATGAAGTTGTCGGCAGCTGGTTTGCGGCTGCTGCGGCTCGCTGAACAAATTCTGCCGCAGGTCGAGGCGATGCAGGATGAGTTTTCATCGCTGCGCGACGGTCGAACCGGTCGGATGCACATTGCGATCGAATGTCACGCTTGTTTCGAGTGGCTGTTTCCGGTGCTTGAAGCTTTCCGTAAATCCTGGTCAGACGTTGATGTGGATATCCGCCCGGGCCTTGCATTCGACGCATTGCCCGCCTTGCAGAAGGAAGAGGTTGATCTGGTGGTGTCCTCAGACCCCGAAGATCTGCCGGGTGTCGAATTTGTCGAACTCTTTGACTACCAGGCCGTATTTGTCGCGGCGTCTTCGCATCCATTGGCTGAAAAGCCCTTTATCGAAGCTGAAGATTTCAGAGGTCAGACACTGATAACCTATCCAGTCGAACGGACGCGTCTGGACGTGTTCAGCCAGTTACTCATCCCAGCGCGGGTCGAGCCGGCCACGATCCGGCAGGTTGAACTGACCGCCGTGATCCTGTTGCTGGTGGCGTCCAACCGGGGTATCTCGGTGCTGCCTGATTGGGTAGTGCGTGAAGTGAAGTACAGTTCCGACTACGTCACGCGCCCGCTTACCAAAGATGGGATTACCCGCAGGTTATATGCTGCGGTCCGCAGCGAAGACCTTGAAAAACCCTTTGTGCAAGAGTTGGTGAAACTGGCGCGCGCCGAGGCGCGTAAGCTTCAGACACAATAGCGCCGGACGCAGATCAGCCATGCGCATCATTCCTCTTGGCAAGGGCGCGTTGCCCCAGTATACGCGCGGCTTGACCGGACAGGAGCCTATGGAAAATGGTTGGCAGTGCAAATCTCAACATCATGATCAAGGCCGCGCGCAAGGCGGGGCGTTCTCTGGTCAAGGATTTTCGTGAAGTCGAGAACCTGCAGGTGTCGATGAAAGGTGCGGGCGACTTTGTGTCGAAGGCTGATATCGCGGCCGAAGCCATCCTGAAAGAGGAATTGCTGGGTGCCCGTCCGACCTATGGTTGGCTGGCCGAAGAGGGCGGCGCGATTGACGGTGAAGACCCGACTCGTCGCTGGATCGTCGACCCACTGGATGGGACCACCAACTTCCTGCACGGGCTGCCGCACTGGGCCGTTTCAATCGCGTTGGAACATAAGGGCAAGATCGTTTCGGGTGTGATCTATGACCCTGCCAAGGATGAGATGTTCTTTGCCGAAAAAGGCGAAGGTGCGTGGATGAACGACATGCGCATCCGTGTGTCGGGCCGCCATCGCATGATCGAGTCGATCTTCGCGACAGGTCTGCCATTCGGTGGCCGTTCGGACCTGCCTGCGACCTTGCAGGACCTGGCCCGTCTGATGCCTGCCTGTGCAGGTGTTCGTCGCTGGGGTGCTGCCGCGCTGGACATGGCCTATGTGGCCGCCGGTCGTTACGAAGGCTTTTGGGAGCGTCGCCTAAACGCCTGGGATCTGGCCGCAGGCATCATCATCGTGAAAGAGGCGGGCGGCTTTGTTCAGGCGCTGAACCCCGAAGGCAGCGTGCTTGAGGATGGCGAAGTGATCTGCGCCAATGAGCCGATCTTTGACAATTTCGCAAAGGTAATTCGGGGCTGATATTCAACCCCGGTCATTTGATCATGGTACGCGCGTCCGCTCCGGGCGCGCGTTTTGCTTTAGAAGTCGACCTCGATCGCGATCCCTTGCTGGACCGCCAGATCAACTGCCGCGCTGGCCACCGCAAGATCTTGCAGCCCCACGCCAGTACCGTCGAACACGGTCACCTCAGCCTCGGACACACGCCCGGAATGGGTACCGTTGATGACCTCTCCGATCTGCCGGATATCGCCTTCGGCTTTCATTCCGGCAGCCACGGCATGCTGGCTTTCACCCAATGTCACGGCCTGCGCGACCTCGTCGGTAAAGACGCTTGCGCGCGCGATCAGTTCTGTGGCGACCTCTTGTTTGCCGACGGTATCGGTGCCCATACATGCGATGTGTGTGCCGTCGGAGACGTGCTCGGACATCAGTGTTGGCGCGAAGGAGGAGGTGATGGTGACAATCACGTCCGCCTGCACCATGCCGGGCAGATCCACAGCCTCAAAAGGCAGCCCCGCTTCAGCCGCGACCTTTTCGAGATTTGGCAGCATTTCTGGATGCAAGTTCCAGCCTATGACTTTCTCAAAGTCCCGCTGTTCCAATGCCGCGCGCAATTGGAATGTCGCCTGATGCCCGGCGCCAACCATTCCGATCACCTTGGCATCCTTGCGTGCCAAATGGTTGATCGAAACCGACGAGGCTGCAGCCGTGCGCAGCGCGGTCAGCAGGTTGCCCCCAACGATGGCCCGAACGCGACCCGTATCTGGATCAAACAAAAACACGGTGGATTGGTGATTGATCAGCCCGTGCGTTTCCAGATTGTTTGGCCAGTACCCGCCTGCTTTCAGGCCAAGGTTCATGCCCGCGCGATCAAACCCGCCTTTGAACCCATAGAGCGCATCCGCATGACCTATGGCCTCGCGCACGACCGGGAAGTTGTAGGCATCCCCAGCCGCCATCGCGGCAAACACCTGCTCAACCGCAGTATAGCTTTCCTGTCGGCCTAACAGAGCGCCGATTTCCTTTTCAGGAACGATGATCATCGCGTTTGTCTTTCTTTTTGATGGCATTAGAAAGGGCGGTGCTAAACGTCCGCCCCTGCATTCATCTGTAATTCAATAGGCCTTGCCACGGGCAGAGACCGGCCAAAGGGCTTCAACCTTGCCGCCGCGCACACCGACGTACCAGTCATGAACGTTGCAGGTCGGGTCACAGTGGCCGGGCACCAGCCGCAGCTTGTCGTTGACCTTCAGCACCCCATCCGGATCGCCAATCACCCCGTGTTCGTCCGAGCACTTCAGGTATTCCACTTCGTCCCGCCCAAAGATGAAGGGCAGGCCGCTATCGACGGATTGCACCTTCAGACCCGCATCGCAGATTGCCTTGTCCGCTTTGGCGTGGCTCATCACGCTGGTCAGAATGAACAAGGCGTTTTCCCATTCACCCTGATCGATCCGTTGACCGTCCTTGTCCAGAATCCGACCGTAATCAGCATCCATGAAGGCATAAGAGCCGCACTGCAGCTCGTTATAAACGCCCGAGTTGCTTTCGAAATAATAAGACCCCGTACCGCCGCCTGAAACCAGCTCGCAGTCGATCCCTTCAGCCTTCAATCCGTCGACGGCATCCTTGACCATGGCGATTGCGGTATCCAGTTTTTCTTTGCGTGCCTCATACGTATCCAGATGCTGCATCGCGCCTTGATAGGCCTGCATGCCGGTAAATTTCAGGTTAGGGGCGGCCTCAACAGCCTTGGCGATTTCGATCACAGCGGGGGTCGTGGTGACACCACAGCGGCCCGCGCCGCAGTCGATCTCGACAAAAACCTCCAATTCAGTGCCATGCTTAGCGGCAGCAGCAGACAGGTCAGCGACGTTGTCCACATCGTCGACGCAAACGATTGTGCGTGCGCCAAGCTTCGGCAGGCGCGCCAGACGGTCAATCTTGACCGGGTCCCGCACTTGATTCGAGACCAGAATGTCTTTGATGCCTCCGCGCGCAAACACCTCGGCCTCGGAAACCTTTTGGCAGCAGACGCCGACTGCGCCGCCCAATTGTTCCTGCAGCTTCGCGACGTCTACGGATTTGTGCATCTTGCCATGCACCCGGTGCCGCATCCCATGTGCCTTGGCATAGTCGCCCATCTTCTTGATGTTACGCTCGAGCGCGTCCAGATCAAGGATCAGGCAAGGCGTCTGGATTTCGGATTCATCCATGCCGATCGCGGCAGGGATGTCATAGCCAACTTCGAATTGATCACTGTTCATCGGTTTGTTCATCCTGTTTCTCCTTACCCTTTCAGCCAGGGCAGCTTGTCCAGATCCACGTTGCCTCCGGTGATGATGACGCCGACGCGTTTGCCCCGGAAGGTGTCGGGGTTCTTGAGAATGGTGGCCAGCGGAACGGCCGAAGACGGCTCCATCACCACGCGCAAGTATTTCCAAGTGAGTTTCATTGCGTCGATGATCTCTTGCTCGGACGCGGTGAAGATGTCGGTCACATTGTTCGACACAAAGTGCCATGTGTTTTCCTTGAGCGGGACCAACAGCCCGTCCGCCACCGTTTTGGGGGCATCGTCCGCAATGATATGACCCGCTTTGAAGGAACGGTACGCATCGTCCGCCTGCTCAGGCTCAGCCGCATAGATCGCGGTTCCTGGTGCCAGGTTCGAAACCGTCAGACAGGTGCCTGAGACCATCCCGCCACCGCCGATTGGCGCGATCACTGCATCCAGGCCATCGGTCTGCTCAAGCAATTCAGCCGAACATGTGGCCTGACCAGTGATAACACGAGGGTCGTTGTACGGGTGCACGAACTCTCCGCCTGTTCGGGCCTGCACCTCGGTAAAGGTCGCTTCGCGGGACGACGTGGACGGTTCACATTCAGTGATCGTACCACCAAAGCGTCGTACCGCGTCTTTCTTGGCCTGCGGCGCGGTGCGCGGCATCACCACATTGCATGGAATGCCCCGGCGACCCGCCGCATATGACAGTGACAGGGCGTGGTTCCCGCTTGAGTGGGTGCAAACGCCCTTGGCCGCCATCTCATCGCTAAGGCCGAAGACTGCATTACTGGCACCGCGCACTTTGAATGCACCTGCTTCCTGAAAGTTCTCGCATTTGAAGAACAGCTGTGCGCCGGTCAATTCATTCAGATAGTCCGAGGTCATTACCGGTGTGCGTCGGATGTGCGGCCTGATCCTTTCATGCGCAGCTTGTACGTCGTCATACGTCAGGTCGGCGACGGGGATTTGATCCAACATGACTATCCTCCCTAAGCTGCGGCTTTTGCGTGGCTGGTTGAGCTGGCGCGATAGAATTCCTGCGCCGCAGCAACCCCGCTGCCAAGCTTCACCGGGTAGTTCAGATCGGCCATGGCCATCTCGACCGTGGCCAGCCCCGACAGGACCATAACATCGGTCAGGCTGCCCAAGTGGCCAATACGGAATGCTTTGCCATTCAACTCACCCAGACCAATGCCGAAGGATACCCCATAGGTGTTGAAGGCATGGTCAGTCAGTTCGTTGCTGTCGAAACCTTCGGGCACAAATATGGCGCTGACGGTATCCGAGTAGAGGTCAGGAGATTGTGCGACCAACCTCAGGCCCCAGGCCGCAGTCGCGTGGCGCACACCTTCGGCAAGGCGAGTGTGGCGGGCATACACATTGTCCAACCCTTCCTCGAACAGCATCTTCAGGCTTTCGCGCATGCCGTAGATCAGCTGCAGCGGCGGAGTATAGGGAAAGCCGCCAGACGCATTTGCCGACATCATATCACGGAAATCAAAGAAGGTGCGGGGCAGTTGGGCGGTATCCATTGCAGCCAGAGCCTTGGGGCTGACGCACAGGATCGCCATGCCGGTGGCCAGCATGAACCCCTTCTGCGACCCCGAGACCGCAATATCCACGCCCCACCGGTCAAACTCGAACGGCATTGAGGCCAGAGAGCTCACGCAATCCACAAACATCATGGCCGGGTGATGTGCCGCATCCATCGCATCGCGCACAGCGCTGATATCGGAACGCACACCTGTCGCGGTTTCGTTATGCGTCACCAATACGGCCTTGATTTCATGCGCTTTATCCGCGGACAGGATCGCCTCGAACCTGTCGGCTGGCGCGCCTGTTCCCCATGGGCATTCAACGATCTGAACGTCCAACCCGTGTCTTTCGCACAGATCGATCCAGCGATGGCTGAAGACGCCGTAGCGGGCGACAAGAACCTTGTCACCGGGGCTGAGCGTATTTGTAATCGCTGCCTCCCAACCGCCCGTTCCGCTGGCTGGAAAAGTGATTATCTGGCCTTCGGTGGTGCCGAAAACCTGTTTTGTGTTTTCCAGTACCGGGGCGAAGGTTTCAACGAAATCCGGGGCGCGATGGTCTTGCGTCTGAACCTGCATGGCAAGGCGCAAACGATCAGGAATGTTGGTTGGGCCTGGGATAAAGACCGGGTTTTGATGCGACATAACTCAATCCTCTGCTTTGGGCCCAAGTGTCGCTTGAACGGTTGCGTGTTGCAATTTTCTTGAAAAATATTTTCATTTTATCTGTTAAATTGATAAGGTGCTGAAACGGATAGGAATTCAGTTTATCAAAATGATCTCTGAGAATTCCGGGCCAAAAAAATTGGTTCGAGTTTTCGGGGGGAATCCGAAGGTCAGGTGAGAAATGGAAACGCAAAAGCGGCCGCGCGGCAGACCCAAATCGCTGTTTAAAGAAAGTTCGGCCGGGACCATGCAATCATTGGATCGGGCGCTGGGCGTACTGACCACTGTTGCCCGGCTAGAGCGCGTCGCGCTGAGCGATCTTGCCCGCGAGGTTGATGTTCCGACAGCCACCACGCATCGCATTCTGGTGACACTGCAAAAACACGGGTTCGTATCTTTTGATGAGGAACGGCAGGAATGGTTGGTCGGAATCGAAGCCTATCGGACCGGTGCGTCTTTTCTGCGGCGCAAGAGCGTTCTGGAAATCGGCAGGCCGATCCTGCGGCGTCTGATGCAAGACAGCGGTGAGACCGCAAATCTGGCCGTACCCGATGGAGCAGAGGTGGTCTTCGTCGGGCAGGTCGAAACTCAGAACCCCATCCGGGCCTTCTTTCCACCCGGTGCGCGGACGCCCATGTATGCGTCCGGTACAGGAAAGGCTATTCTCGCTGCGTTGAGCGAAGAGAGTTTAGGCAAAGTTCTGGGCCGGGTTGATCCGGTTGCTTTCACTGAAAATACGAAGTTGCCCGCTTCGGGCCTGTATGCAGATCTGGCTGAAACTCGTACCCGAGGTTGGTCTTACGATCACGAAGAACGGTATGAAGGTATGTCTTGCATTGGTGCGGCCATCTTCAATGACAGGGCTGAGCCTTGCGCCGGTATCTCGGTATCCGGACCCACCGTAAGGTTCAGCCGAGAACACGCGCCCGAGTTGGGCGATCTGGTCATGCGCGCGGCGCAAGAGATCACCCACCTGAGCGGCGGTAGGCTACCCAAGAGCTGACGCTTGATTATTTGCGCGGCACTCTGGGGATGCGCGATTGCGAGAGTTTGTACTTGTGTTCCGGATGCGGTGGATGGCCGTGGGTGCGGTTCCAGAACCCAGTCCCTCCGCGCCTGAGCCATAGGGGGATGCACAGGATCAGCCCAACAAAGAACCCTCCGGTATGCGCCCAATAGGCAACGCCACCTTCATCGGGATTGCTGGCCAGGCTGCCAAGGAATTGCAGGCCCAGCCAGACACCCAGCATGATAAAGGCCGGGATGGTAAAGATCCGGATATAGACGATCAGAATCAACAAGATATCCACGCGCGCTTTTGGGAAAAGCAGAAGATAGCCGCCCATGACACCGGCGATCGCTCCGGAAGCGCCAATTGTTGGCACCACCGAATCCGGTGCCGAAATGACGTGAATCAGCCCCGCTCCGATTCCTGCCAGCAGATAGAACACGAGAAACAGCACATGCCCCATTTCGTCTTCGAGGTTGTCGCCGAATATCCACAGAAACAGCATGTTTCCCGCCAGATGCATCCAGCCCCCATGCAGGAACATTGACGTCACGAGTGTCTCGAACCCATAGCCGTCAGTTATCCGGGCAGGAATGACCGCGTAGTCAATATAAAGCTGATTGATCAGCCGCGCATTCTCCATGACACCCACATAGCTGAGGAAGATCAGTATGTTCGCAGCCATAAGGGCATAAACAACAAACGGAGTACGCCCCGAAGGGTTATGGTCTCGGATCGGAAACATGGCGCGACGCTGGGCTTTTCGCCGCCCAGCGTCAAGGTCCGGTTATGCCGCACCTCCCAGAAGGGCGGCGTTGCCTCCGGCGGCGGTGGTGTCGACACAGACATGGCGTTCCCCCAGCACCCGCGCACGGTCGGGCTGCCCGGGGATCAGCGGGATGATCGGGCCATCGCGCCGGGCCAAATGCTGCTCGATATGGCGGGCAGAGTCGTCGTCGCCCCACCACAGAACGCCCGAGAAACCGGTCAGGTTTTCAAGCCGGTGCAGATCCAGCATGCCCGTCATACGGATCGCTGTGCCGCCCAACGCTTTGACCGCATCCGCCTGAGCCTTGGCGGCCTCGTCCCCCGGACCCATGCACAAAAGCGGGGAGCGGGAATATTCGGTCAGGCGGTTCGATTCACCGGTGGGGCCAGGCAGCGATTGGGTGCTGGGCGTTGCAGGTTGCCCTTCGGGCGCACCTGGTTCAGCCGAACTGTCCCAGCGTCCCGAAGCATTCTGCCGATCAGGCGCGCAGAATCGCGCCATATAGTTCGGGCCGCCGGCCTTGGGGCCGGTACCGGACAGACCTTCGCCACCGAAGGGTTGCGAGCCGACGATCGCGCCGATCTGGTTGCGGTTGACGTAGATATTACCGGCATGGATCGCCTCGGTCACATGCTGCACCCGGTCGTCGATCCGCGTGTGCAGGCCGAAAGTCAGGCCGTATCCCGTGGCATTGATATCCGCAATGACCTTGTCGATATCTTGCGCCTTGAACCGGACGACATGCAGAACCGGACCGAACACCTCGCGCTCTAGCGCCGAGATACCGGGTATCTCGATCAGAGTCGGTGCGATAAATGTACCCTCAGGAGGCGTTGTCATCTCCTTCAGTACCCGTCCTTCTGAACGGGCCTGGGCCACGTGGTCCGCGATAATTTGCCGGGCTTGCTCGTCAATGACCGGGCCGCAATCAGTTGATATCAGCCAAGGATCGCCCACATGCAAAGCGTCCATCGCCCCTTGCAACATGGTCAGAACGTCCTCGGCAATGTCCTCTTGCAGATAGAGGCAGCGCAGGGCCGAGCACCGCTGGCCTGCCGATTGGAACGCGCTTTCGATAATCGATTGCACAGCTTGTTCCGGCAACGCGGTGCTGTCTACGATCATCGCGTTCAGGCCGCCGGTCTCGGCGATCAATGGCGTGCCCGGACGCATATGCTGTGCCATGGCGGATCGGATTTTCAACGCGGTCGCGGTCGAGCCGGTAAAGGCCACGCCCGAGACGCGTTCATCCGACGTCAACGCCGCGCCCACTTTCGGCCCACCCGGAAGCAGTTGCAGCGCATCGCGTGGAACACCTGCTTCGTGCATCAGCTGAACTGCGCGATGGGCGATCAGTGGCGTTTGCGGGGCAGGTGCCGCCAGCACGGCATTGCCAGTGGCCAACGCAGCCGATATCTGCCCGGTGAAGATCGCCAGAGGGAAGTTCCACGGGCTGATGCAGGTGAATATTCCGGCGGGTTTGGCGGCAGGAATATTGGCGGCGTAGTAGCGCAGGAAATCAACCGCTTCGCGCAGCTCGGCAACTGCATCGGGCACAGATTTTCCGGCTTCGCGGGCGAGCAGGGCAAACAGCTCTCCAAAATGCGCTTCGTAGAGATCGGCTGCTTTATTTAGAATGTCAGCGCGCTTCTCGGCTGAGGCCTGCCATGGGCAAGCGCTGGCCAACGCCAGTTCCACGTCTTCGGGGCTGGCCGCAGCAACCGAACCGGGGCGATCCTGCGGTTGCGCAGGATTGATCACGGGAGTGTCTGCCAAAGGCTGTGCATCATCCGACAATAAGGGGCGGGCGTACCAATGATGGGCGCGGAAGGCGTCGCGTGCGATGTCAATCTGGTCCAGCGTCGGCGTATGGTGCAGATCAAAGCCTTTCGAGTTTGGGCGTTCCGGTGCGAACAACTCAGGCCCGGTTGGCAGCGGTTTGCCAGGTGTTTGAACGGCCACGAACGGATCTGCGGCAACGGTTTCTGGGGCGACTTCCTCATCAACGATCTGATTGACGAACGAGGAATTTGCCCCGTTTTCCAGAAGGCGACGTACCAGATAGGCCAACAGATCCCGATGCGCGCCGACCGGAGCATAGATACGGCAGCGCGAGGTCCGCTTGTCGCGCACAATCTGATGCAGGGTCTCACCCATCCCGTGCAGGCGCTGGAATTCGAATGGCTGGCCGTCCGCCATATGTAGGATGGCGCTGACCGTTTGGGCGTTATGCGTGGCAAATTGCGGATAGATACGGTCGGTCATTCCCAGCAGCTTGCGGGCGTTGGCGATATAGGACACATCCGTCGCCGCCTTATCGGTGAAGACCGGAAAACCATCGACGCCCTCGACTTGCGCGCGCTTGATCTCGGTATCCCAATAAGCGCCCTTGACCAGCCGCACCATCAGCTTGCGGTCGTGTTGCTGGGCCATGTCATAGAGCGTATCCAGCACCAACCCGGCGCGTGGGCCGTAGGCTTGCACGACGATGCCGAACCCGTCCCAACCGGCCAGTGCAGGCTCTGCCATAACTTCTTCGATCACCTGCAGCGAGAGCGACAGGCGATCTGCCTCTTCCGCGTCAACGTTCAGTCCCATGCCCGCCGCCTTGGCCAGCAAAGCCAGCGCGCGCAGCCGGGGCACCAGTTCGTCCATCACCCGTTGTTCTTGTGCCAGCTCATAACGGGGGTGCAGGGCCGACAGCTTGACCGAGATGCCCGGATTTTCGCGAATGTCTTTATGGGTGCAGGCCTCGGCAATAGCGGCGATCGCGCGCGAGTAAGACAGGTGATAGCGGGCAGCATCGGCCTCGGTCCGTGCCGCCTCGCCCAGCATGTCGTACGAGTAGGTATAGCCCTTATCTTCCATTCCTTTGGCGCGCTTCATGGCGGATTGAATGGTTTCGCCCAAAACGAACTGACGTCCCATTTCTTTCATTGCACGACCAACGGCGGTGCGGATCACCGGTTCACCCAGCCGCTTGATGGCCCCGCGCAGCGCGCCGACGGGCGAGGATTTGTCTTCGTCCAGAACCCGGCCTGTCAGCATCAACGCCCATGTCGACGCGTTCACCAGTGACGAGGATGATTGTCCCAGATGTTTTCCCCAATCTGACGGGGCGATCTTGTCTTCGATCAGTGCGTCAATGGTATCCGCATCTGGCACACGCAACAGCGCCTCGGCCAAACACATAAGCGCAACGCCTTCATCTGTGGATAGGCCGTATTCAGCCAGAAACACTTCCATCATGCCAGGCGACGTGCTTGAGCGGATGTCGCGCACCAGCTGTGCTGCAGCCTCGCAAATGGCCGTTCGGTCGGCCTCTGACAGCTTGGCCTGAGAGATCAGCGCGTCCAGTACAGTGGACTGGTCGGCATAAGTTTGAGTGTCGATTTTGGTGCGTAGGCTGTGTGACATGTGTACTCCGGGGCTTTTGCCTAATATAACCGCCTATAGTCAGGAGAATGGACCGAATTTTCTCGAATTCTGGTCGAATTGGCTGAAATATAGGGGCTTAATCATGCAAAACGACTTGTCCAGCCTTGATCGCTTTGACCGCGCGATCCTTACGGCATTAGCTGAAGATGGCCGCATCTCAGTGACGGACCTTGCGCGCAGGATCGGCTTGTCAAAATCGCCGACACAGGCGCGGCTCAAGCGGCTTGAGGCTGACGGGATCATCACAGGCTATCGCGCCATGTTGGACCCGATCCGTCTGGGCCTTGACCATGTGGCCTTTGTCGAGGTGCGTCTCACAGATACTCGTGAAAAGGCACTGGCCGAGTTCAATGCAGCGGTGCGCAGAGTTGCTGAGATTGAACAGGCTCATATGATCGCGTCCAACTTTGACTATCTGCTTAAAATCCGGACCCGATCGATGACAGAATACCGCACGGTGCTAGCCGAGAAAATCTCATCCCTGCCGCATGTTGCCAACACCTCCACCTTCGTTGCGATGGAGGCGGTGAAAGAAACCGGGTTGCTGGCTCCGCTATAAAGCAGTTGACCTAAACGCCTGATGGATCAGGTTAGAGAGGATGAAAAACGTACTTATCGTTGCCATACTCGCTGGTTCTGCCGCTCAGGCTTCTGCAGATTGCCCGGTTGCGCCGGATCATATTTCTGGCGTCGACGCCCTGATTGCGCAAGCCCAAACCGCGTCGTCTGAGCGCGAGGCGCGGGGCATTTCGGGACGGATGTGGCAACTCTGGACCGATGCGCCGGACGCCCGATCTCAAACCCTGTTGGATCGCGGGATGTCTCTGCGCGAGTCTTGGGATTTGACCGGTGCGCTGGCCGAGTTTGACGCTCTGGTCGCTTATTGCCCGGATTATGCCGAGGGGTACAATCAGCGGGCATTCGTCAACTATTTGCAGCAGGATTACGGTGCGGCCCTGATCGATCTGGATCGGGCCATTGAGCTGTCCCCGAACCATGTAGCGGCGCTTAGCGGGCGGGCATTATCGCTGTTGGGTCTCAAGCGGCTGGACGAAGCGCGAACGGCGCTGAACCATGCACTCGAACTGAACCCGTGGCTTTCAGAACGTGCCTTGCTTGCGCCGGGCGGGCTGCTTGATCCACCGGGTGAGGATATTTGAATTGAGACGAAAAAGCGCCCCGGAACCGAAGTTCAGGGGCGCTTTTGATGCAAGGGCTTGTTTAGCCGACCAGCCCGTTGTCGGTGCGTTTGATCGCAATCACCGACGAACGCGGCGTACCGCCATCGGGCCAATTGCTGCCCGGATGCTGGATGCCAACAAACATGGTGCGCAGGTCGGTCGACCAGGCCAGACCGGTGACTTCACAGCCATTCGGGCCGGTCATGAAGCGCACAATCTCCCCGGTCACGGGATCGCCAACCAGCATCTGGTTATTGCCGTTTCCTGCGAATTCTTCCTCGTTGTCATCATTCCCGTCTGTCTGAATCCAGACCAGACCGGTCGAATCGATGGCCATGCCGTCGGGTGAGTTGAACAGGTTGCCTTCGTTCACATTTGCCGATCCGCCACGGTTATCCGAATGAACAGTTGGGTTTCCGGCCATGACATAGAGATCCCAATCAAAGCCAGTGGCCGCGTGATCTTCATCCGCTGGACGCCAGCGCACGATCTGGCCGTATTTGTTGGCCTCGCGCGGGTTAGGGCCGTTGACTGCAGTGTCATCGCCCCCAGCATTTGGCTTAACTCCACGGTTCTTGTTGTTGGTCAGGCAGCAATATGCTTCGACCGCAACAGGGCTTGAGGCCACCCATTCCGGGCGGTCCATTGTGGTGCCGCCCGCAGCCGATGCGGCCATACGGGTAAAGATCAGAATTTCGGCCGCGTCCATGCCGGTTGTTTCCGGCGTCAGCGGCAGCCATTCGCCACTCATGTCGTCATTGAACTTGGCGACATATAGCGTGCCGTCATTCAACAAGCCCTGAGTGTCGACACCGGGCGCATAGGCCGCGTTCGAGACGAACCTGTAAAGATACTCGCCACGTTCATCGTCGCCCATATAGACCACGACACGACCGTCCGCAGCCAGCGCGACCTCAGCATTTTCATGCTTGAAGCGACCAAGGCCGGTGTGCTTGACCGGAGTGCTGTCGGGTTTGGTCGGGTCGATTTCAACGATCCAGCCTGCGCGGTGCGGCTCATTGGGGTTTTTCGAGGTGTCGAAGCGGGGGTCAAACAGTTCGTAGCCATTCCAGCTTTCGGCTTTGATGCCATAGCGTTTCATGCCGTCCGCGACCTTCTGATCGTAGCTGGCATTCTCGTCAGAGGAACCAAAGTAGCCGTTGAAATTTTCTTCGCAGGTCAGGTAGGTGCCCCACGGTGTCTTGCCGGAACCACAGTTGTTCATGGTGCCCAGCGACGCGGTTCCTGTCGGATCGGCCTCGGTCTTCAGTAGGTCATGACCAGCGGCGGGGCCGACGATCTTCATTGGAGTGTTGTGGTGGATCCGGCGGTTGAAGGGGCTGTCCTTAACGACCGCCCAGCCCGCAGGGCCTTCCTTGATCTCCATTACGGTCACGCCCTGGATGTTCTGCAACTTCAGAACATCATCGGCACTGGTCGGAACACCTTTCTGCGCGGCAGGCAGGTTGATCTTGCGGTTCGGGTACTCGTGGTTGATCGCAATCAGCTCGTGACCCCGGAACGAGAATGTCTCCATCCCATCCGTATTCTCGCCAAAAACCTTGTCCGAGTTTTCAACCTTACCGCCATCGGTCAAATCGTATCCATCGGCCTCGGAAAACAGCGGATCGCCCCAGCGCATTAGCATCTTCCATTCATAACCTTCCGGAACGTGGACTGTCCCATCGGTCTGGGCGGGAATCGGCGTGAAGGCAAAGCGTTGTGCATCGACCGCCTGTGCTGAAGTTGAGCCCAACAAACCAGCGCCCATCGCCGCAGCGCCCGACCCAAATGCCACAACTCCTGACAGGAAACCCCGTCGCGAGATAGCGCTTTCAACCACGCGGTCGAAGTCGTGTTCATCTGGGCGGGGGAAGTGCAACTCATCCCAATCGTCGGCGGAAAGGGTGGTGAGATCGACGTCTGTCATGGATAGCTCCTGGCTGTCTGAACTAAGAATCGCACCGTGGGTTTAGAGCGATCACATGACAGGAAATTGACAGTCTTAGCAAAGCTTCTTTTGATCTGCGCCGCGTGCAGATTGACGCCGATCTACCTGCGGCGCTGATCAATGTTTAGGCGAATCTATCGCCAAACGACCAGAAGCCTAAGCCGCCTTTGCCTTGCTGCGGCAATAACATGAGGCATGGATAGGCACCGTGGCCCGTGCAGCAGCATTGTCCAGTTGCAGCTTGATATGACGGGCCTCGGTCGTTTCACCGCGTCGGATCAGGCATTCATGCAGGCCATGAAGGCTCCAGATATTGCCGGGATGCTGGCAGGCACGGGCGAGCGTGTCGTCCAGACCCAGATCGGCCCGATAGACGGCCTCGGCCTCATCGAATTGACCGTCTTCCATCAACAAGGCACCCAGAGCGTGCCTTGTTGGCTGCATCCATCCCCATGGCTCGTCATAAACCAGATTGTCATCCAACTCGACCGAGCGGCGCAGATGATCAAGTCCGCCTTCACGGTCACCGGATTTGAACGCGATCTCTCCATCCATCATCGCCTCGCCGATCATCAAAACATCCTCGGCGGTGTTGTTGAATACCAGTCGACTTTCCGGGACGGCTTTTCTGGCCTGAACGGCCACTTTGCGTGCATGCGCTGCATCGTCCATACGACCCAAATTGGCCAGAGCCACAGAGCGCGCCTGATGAATTGCGGCGGTGGTATAGCTGTATAACTCCGCGTCGCCGGGCATGGGTTCATCCAGAATTTCCTGCCACATGCCGAAGCGAACCATGACATGGACCTTCTTGCCATAGAAGGATTCGAACAAATCCGGGAAGTAACGGATCACATTGTCCGGCAATAATCGCATCAATTCCTCGGACGCAGCCAGGGCCAATTCGGGTTGCCCAAGGAACATGGCCCCATAGGCTTCAAAATGTACGTTGTGGACGCGATAGACGGTATAGAAGTTCTCACCCCCGGCCATGGCTTCATATTTCTTGTCGACCGCTGCAGCTCGGTGATTGCGCCAGACCACATTCTGATAGTCGCCGCACAACACGTCGATATGCGTCGCCATGTGAACTAGATGCCCGCTGTCGGGCACCAGATCGACCAGCCGATCCCCGTGTCGCAGCGCCTTTTCCGGAGTGGGCGACATCTCCATCAAGTGGATATACATATGCAGCAGGCCGGGATGATCCCAGGCACCGGGAAGCGTTTCAAAGGCCCTTTCCAGAACGGCTTGTGCCTCGGTGGTGGATGCCCCTTCGGCGGGCACGCCCTTCTTGAGATCCCATAGCTGCCAGGGCGTTCGGTTCATCAAGGATTCGGCAAACACAGATGAGACATCCAGGTCGTTCGGATGATCGGAATAAACCGCGCGCATCGAATCGGCGAAGGCGTCATTCCACGGTGCATAGTCCTCTATTTCGGGGTCCGACGGGAAATGGTGTGAGATCGCTTCGATCAAGGCCGCCTCAATCGGGGTCGAAGATGTGCGCAGAGCCATCGCCGTTTCGACTGCCTGTCGCGCCCGGTCAAGGGTGGCAACCTTTTCATCAGGCTCAAAGAACTCCCATGGTTTATTGTAATTTGGACCAATCGCATAGGCGACGCCCCAATGGGCCATACCGCATTTCGGGTCATGAGTTATGGCCTGTTCGAAACAGGCGGCAGCGGCCTCATGGTTATACCCGAACAGCCAGATGAGCCCCTGATCGAACAGCTTCTGAGCTTCGCTTGATGAAGTGGTAACAGCACGGCGATACGTGCCGAGGTCAAAATCGGTCATCCTTCAATCCCCCGCTTACTCTCCGCCGAGCACCGGTAATCAGCGCCGAACAGCGGATCATCGAATTATAGCACAATTTCGTGAAAGGCATCGCGGAGCGCGGAAAAGGCTCTTCGAGCTATCCAGCCCTCCTTGTCGGACAAGATTACTCATCGGAAAGCAGCCAGCTGTCGCGGTTGTTCGCAAGTGTCGGTGCCGGCAAAATGGACGTATCAATTCTCACCGCGAGGTGCATTTGATTGAAACATCCTCTTGACGACAAATTTTGTATGAAATAGGTGGTGACCTCGCTGAGCGGGCGTTGTGTAGTGGTAAGACCTTAGCCTTCCAAGCTAATGACGCGGGTTCGATTCCCGCCGCCCGCTCCAGCTGATCCCCCACACAGGTTGCGTCATTTAGCCCTTATCGGGCTGCAAAACTTTGTCTTCAGCTTGACCCCAAACATCTCTGACGCCAAGAAGCTGAGATTGATGCCTGATCAGGGCGACCGACCAAAATACAAGGGCCAGACATGGCAAGAACCAACGCCGCCAGTCCAGCGAACAATTCGGCTCCGCGAGCGCAGGAGCAGCGTGCACGGTCTAAGAAAATCGGCGTGCTGCGGTCATTGTGGCCGTTTATGAAGCCCTATCGACTGCTGATGATCGGTGCGACACTGGCGTTGATCCTGACGGCCAGCATGACGCTGACATTGCCCTTGGCTGTGCGGCGTGTGGTCGACAATTTCCGCATCGAAGATGGTGATTTGCTTGAATGGTACTTTCTGGCCGCCCTCGGTATTGCCGGTATTCTCGCCGTGGGTACGGGTATTCGCTATGCTTTGGTGACCCGGTTGGGTGAACGTGTGGTGGCCGATATCCGAAAGGCGGTTTTTGACCGCGTGATCGGGATGAGCCCCGAGTTTTACGAGCGCATCATGACCGGAGAAGTTCTGAGCCGTATCACCACCGACACAACGCTGATCCAATCGGTGCTGGGATCGTCTGTGTCCATCGCGCTCCGCAATCTTTTGATGTTCGTCGGCGGACTGGTGCTGATGCTGCTGACATCGGCTAAGCTGACTGGGATGGTGTTGCTGCTGATTCCGCTGGTGGTTGTGCCAATATTGGTACTGGGCCGCAGGTTACGGGTGATCAGCCGGGAAAATCAGGACTGGATTGCGGCGTCCTCTGGAAATGCCGGCGAGGCGTTGGGTGCGGTGCAAACCGTGCAGGCTTTTACTCATGAGGACGCCAGCAGGACGCAGTTCGGAGAGATGACAGAAACTTCGTACGAAGTTTCTCTGCGTCGGATCCAGACCCGTGCGATTCTGACCGTCATTGTGATCTTTCTCGTCTTCTCGGGCATCGTTGGCGTGCTGTGGATGGGTGCGAATGATGTGCGTAACGGGGTTATGACCGAGGGCGTGCTGATCCAGTTTGTGATCTATTCGATCATCATGGCGGGTTCAGTCGCCGCGTTGTCCGAAATCTGGAGCGAGTTGCAGCGCGCTGCAGGTGCGACCGAGCGTTTGGTCGAGCTTCTGAACGCTGAAGATACAGTCAACGATCCGTCGCAGGCCAAGGCATTGCCTGTGCCCGTACGCGGAGAGATACGTTTCGACGATGTGACATTCCACTATCCCGCGCGCCCGGACGTTGTCGCGCTGGATCATTTGTCACTGCAGATTAAACCTGGGGAGACAGTGGCCTTTGTTGGCCCGTCTGGTGCGGGCAAGACAACAGTCATCCAGATGATTCAGCGGTTCTATGATCCCGATGCGGGACAGGTCAGTCTTGATGGGCTCGACCTGCGCGAGTTGAACCGTGACGACTTCCGTCAGCACATCGCGCTGGTCCCGCAAGACCCCGTGATCTTTGCCGCTTCGGCGCGCGAGAATATCCGCTTTGGCCGTCTGGACGCCTCAGATGCCGAAGTCGAGTCCGCCGCCCGAGCCGCCGCCGCGCATGAGTTCATCTCGGCTTTGCCCGAAGGGTATGACAGCTTTGTGGGCGAACGGGGCGTAATGCTGTCGGGTGGTCAGAAGCAACGTATCGCCATCGCACGTGCCATCCTGCGCGACGCACCGGTGCTGCTGCTGGACGAGGCGACCTCGGCTTTGGACGCAGAAAGCGAACGTGCGGTGCAGGGTGCGGTTGATAACATGAGGGCAGGGCGCACCACTCTGATCGTGGCGCACCGTCTGGCGACCGTTAAGAAGGCAGACCGGATTGTCGTGCTGGAAGCCGGGCGCATTGTGGCGCAGGGTACCCATAACGATCTGGTGGCGCAGGACGGTTTGTATGCCCGCCTCGCACGCTTGCAGTTCACCGACGGGGTGGCTGCAGAATAAAGTGACGCTCCGGCACATCTCGTTTCGCCGTAGCGTCATTCTACATATTCCCGGACCTGATCGCTAAGCCCTTGCTTGCGCATGGTGTGTTTTGCTTCCATCTTGGAGGTGACAAACAAGCCTGTGCGCGACACGGGAGACAGATCAGGGGAGGAGCCACATGGCCTTTGTGGGATTGGAAGACAAGGCGCGCATCGAGCAGGAGATGGCGTGGGAAGATCGGGACGTACCCGTCACCTTCCATCAACTGTTGTCGCGGACGGCGGGCAAGTTCCCGAACCATAAAGCGATCAGCTTTCAGTTGTTGTCCGGCCCGACCGACAAGGCCGAGACGCTGACATGGTCCGAGCTGCTGGGCAAAGTCAATCAGGCCGCCAACCTATTCCGTTCCCTTGGCATCGGAGAAAACGATGTGGTGGCCTATGTGCTGCCCAACTGCAACGAGACGCTGGTCACCATGATGGGCGGTGCGGTGGCCGGGATCGTGAACCCGATCAACCCATTGCTGGAGCCGGAGCAGATCGCGGCGATCCTGCGTGAGACCAAGGCCAAGGTCGTGGTCACGCTGAAGTCCTTCCCCAAAACCGATGTAGCCCAAAAGGTTGAAGAGGCAGTACGACACGCTCCGGGCGTCAACACGATCCTTGAGATCGACCTGAACCGCTATCTGACGCCGCCAAAATCCTGGCTTGTACCATTCCTGCGTCCAAAGATGGGCGACAAGGAAAAGTTGGCCCATGCGGACTACAAGAACTTCATTGATGAGCTGAACAAGCAGCCTAAGACGCTGAACTTTGAGGACAGCCAGGAAGATCGCGTGGCGTGCTATTTCCACACGGGCGGCACCACGGGCATGCCGAAAGTGGCGCAGCACAAATACTCGGGCCTTATCTACAATGGCTGGTTGGGCAATACACTGCTGTTTGACGAGAACGACGTCATCATGTGCCCACTGCCGATGTTCCATGTCTTTGCGGTGCATGTCATCGTGATGGCGGCGGTGTCGTCTGGTGCACATGTGGTATTCCCGACGCCTGCCGGGTATCGCGGTGATGGCGTATTCGACAATTTCTGGAAACTGATCGAACGCTGGAAGGTTTCGTTCATCATCACAGTGCCGACAGCGATTTCAGCCAAAATGCAGCGACCTGTGGATGCGGATATATCCAGCGTTAAAACAGCATTTTCGGGATCAGCTCCGTTGCCGGTCGAACTGTTCCGTCGGTTTGAAGAAGCGACCGGCGTTACTATCGTCGAGGGCTACGGCCTGACCGAGGCCACTTGTCTGGTGTCATGCAACCCCGTGGATGGGGAAAAGAAGATCGGCTCGATCGGTATCCCGTTCCCTTATACGGATGTCAAAATCCTGCAGGACGGGCCGGATGGACCAACCGAGTGCGGCGTAGATCAGATCGGTGAAATTTGCATCTCGAACCCCGGCGTATACGCGGGAAATACTTATACCGAAACCGACAAGAATACGAACCTCTATCATTTCAACAAATACCTGCGCACGGGCGATCTGGGACGGTTTGATGAGGACGGCTATCTGTGGATCACCGGTCGCGCGAAGGACCTGATCATTCGCGGCGGACACAATATCGATCCCGCAGAAATCGAAGAGGCCTTGCTGGGCCATGATGCCGTCGCCTTTGCAGGGGCCATCGGTCAGCCCGATGCGCATTCGGGTGAGGTGCCTTGCGCCTTTGTTGAACTGGTCGAGGGGGCCTCGGTCACTGAACAGGAGCTGATGGACTATTGCAAGGTCCACGTCCACGAACGCGCGGCACAGCCCAAGCATTTGACCATTCTGGACGAGTTGCCGAAGACCGCCGTTGGCAAGGTGTTCAAACCCGAACTGCGCAAGCAAGCCATCACGCGCATCTACAATGGTGCTTTGGACGCGGCAGGCATACCAGCGCGAGTCGTTTCGGTAATTGACGATAAAAAGCGGGGTCTAGTGGCGCAGCTTGACGCGAATGGATCTTCCGAAGACGATGTCTCAAAAGTGCTGGGTTCGTTTACCCGGCCATGGGAGTGGTCTGAATAATTCGGAGGAACAATGGACTATGAACGTCTGATCGACGAGGAGACCTGGGGTTTCATCCGGCGCACAGCCGAGAGCTATCCGGATGATACAGTAGAGATGTCCATTGCTGACCAACGCCGGGTCTATGACGCGATGTGTCAGGACTTCCGCCAGCCGCGCCCACCTGGCATCGAGGTGCGCGACAGGTCCGCCGATGGCGTACCTGTTCGCATCTATAGTGCCGGTGACCCCACCCGGACCGTCATCTATATACATGGTGGTGGGTTCGTCGTCGGGGGCTTGGATAGCCACGATGATGTCTGTGCGGAACTCTGCGCCCAGACGGGCTATCGGATCGTTTCGGTCGACTATCGGTTGTGCCCTGAGCATGTGCACCCGGCGCAGTTTCAGGATAGCTGGACCGCCACGAACTGGGTGGTTCAGGAATACGGCGAGCCGATTGTGCTGGCCGGTGACAGCGCGGGTGGCAATCTGGCAGCAGCCGTTTCGCACCATGGTCGGGGGCGGTTGGAAAATGTGCTGGGGCAGGTCCTCATATATCCCGGCTTAGGCGGAGATATGTCGCAGGGGTCGTATATCGAACATGCCAATGCCCCGCTGCTGACATTGGACGATATCCGGTTTTATGAGACTGTTCGGTATCAAGGGACCACGCCCCAGAACGATCCTACCTATGCACCGTTGCATGACGTCGATTTCTCGGGGCTACCGCCGACGGTGGTGGTGACCGCCGATTGCGATCCGCTGCGCGATGACGGGCAAGCTTATTGCGACCGGATCACGGCCGCAGGTGGGCAGGCCCATTGCATCAACGAGGCCGGTTTGGTCCACGGATATCTGCGCGCCCGAACATCGGTCAGGCGCGCCGCGGACAGCTTTGAGCGGATTTCCGTGGCGATTGAGGCTTTGGGGCAGGGGATTTGGTCCTACGACTGAACCGCGTCAGGTCAGGAACGGCTTGGCTTTCATCGTATCCGCCACCGGTGCGCCCATGCGCTGAAGTATGGTTGGGGCTAGCTGTAGCTGGTCGATCACGGTATCGGGATCAGGGCCTTTGGCCTCTCCAAAGTAGTAAAGCGCTGTTTCCTGCTGCAAAGGGCTGCGCCCTCCGTGATGGCCACGTTCGTCTTGGCCATGATCAGCCGTCACGATGACGTCATAGCCCAACTGCTGCCAGCGCGGGATGAACGGGGCCAGCATTTCGTCCATGACAAAACAGGCATGATCCATCTCTGTGCAATCGTGGAAGAAACGATGCCCCATGCTGTCCAGTGTGCAAGTGTGCAGGATGCCATAATCCAGTCCGAAGCGCAGACACATGTTGGTGAGCGAGGCAAACAGATCGACATCGCTTGGCGTCATCTGGTTGGCGTTGCCATATCCCGTCATTGAATGAAAGCGACCATGGTTGATTGTCAGGTTGTCGGGCTCGTCATATTCAACATCGCGGACGTAGTCGAACGGGTGGCGATTGAAGAATTGAGACCAATAGCTGTGGGTGACCGCGCCGGTTACACCGCCTGCCTCACGCACCTGACTGAACACATCCTTATGGCTTAGTCGGAAGACGTTGCCGTTGCCTGTACAGCCATGCTCTTGCGGTGTGACCCCGGTGTGGATAGACGCATAGCAACTGGCAGAGGTCGAAGGCAGTACAGAGCGGAGTTTCCAAACCCGGGCAGCACCGCTGTCGACCCATCCTTCAAGATTGCCAAACAGTCGACGAAAGTTGCGCCAGGGGACGCCGTCGAGGATGATCAAAAGCAGTTTGCGGTCCATGTTCCGGCCCTTGTTTCTGAGTATTCGTTCCGGCGAACCTATGAGATTCGTCCGGCTATGGCTGCGCATTTGCGCCCCAAATAGCAAAATCCCGACGTCTGCTTGTGTTCACAGCGCCGGGAATTTGAATGGTCTTCGGTGTTTCTATGAGAAGGGCGCGGATCAGTTCCCCGCGCTCTCCATTTTGCGGTGAGCGACAACCTCTTCCAGCCAGCCAAGATGCATCTCAGGCACCGAGCTAAGCAGCAAGTCTGTATAGTCGTCGAATGGAGGGCTTAGCACCTGGCTCTTGGGACCGTAGCGAACCACCCGACCCTGGTACATCACCGCGATACTATCGCTGATCGCACGGACTGTCGCCAGATCGTGGGTGATGAACAGGTATGCCACATCCTCGATCTTTTGCAGATCCAGCAGCAGCTTGAGGATACCGTCCGCGACCAGCGGGTCGAGCGCCGAGGTGACCTCATCACAGATGATCATCTTTGGCTTGGCCGCCAGTGATCGCGCGATACAGACACGCTGTTTTTGACCACCCGACAGTTCCGCCGGATAACGATCGATGAACTTCTCGCCCAGTTCGATCTCATCCAGCAACTCGACGATCCGCTTGCGTTTCTCGGCGCCGCGCATGTTGAAGTAGAACTCGAGTGGGCGGCCGATAATCGTACCGACGGTCTGACGCGGGTTCATTGCCACGTCGGCCATCTGGTAGATCATTTGCAGCTCACGCAGGTCTTCACGCGTGCGGCCTTTCAGATCAGAGCTGAGCTTGCGGCCCGCAAAGGTAATCTCACCATCACGGGGTGGAAGAAGCCCGGTGATGACCCGTGCCAGCGTAGACTTACCCGACCCGGATTCACCCACAACCGCCAGTGTCTGGCCCGGATGAAGCTCGACGTTGACATTATGCAGCACGTCGAAATTCAAGCCTTTGTAGCGCGCGGTGATACCATCGACGCTCAGCACGGGTTCAGGAGTTGGTTTTTTCTCTTCGTGCTCGATTGAGCGGACCGAAACCAGCGCCTGTGTGTACTCTTCTTGCGGGCGGTTGATGATCTGGTCGGTATTTCCGTATTCGACCGTATCGCCCATCCGCAGCACCATGATGTCATCACTGACCTGGGCCACAACTGCCAGATCATGGGTGATATACAAGGCGGCAACGCCCGAGTCGCGAATGGCGTCTTTGATGGCCATCAGCACATCGATTTGGGTAGTCACGTCCAGTGCCGTGGTAGGTTCGTCAAAAACCACCAGATCAGGCTCGGGGCAAAGCGCCAGCGCCGTCATGCAGCGCTGCAGCTGTCCGCCCGAAACCTGATGCGGGTAACGATCACCGATATTGTCAGGGTCGGGCAGACCCAGCTTGGCAAAAAGCTCACGCGCGCGGGCTTCAGCCTCTTTGCGCGAAAACTTCTTCTGCTCAACTGCGGCCTCGACCACTTGATCCATGATCTTCTTTGCGGGGTTGAACGATGCGGCGGCGGATTGGGAAACATATGTTACCTCACCACCGCGCAGTTTGCGGATGTCCCCATGAGATGTCTTGAGGATATCACGCCCGTTCACCCAAACCTCGCCCCCGGTGATTTTCACACCGCCACGGCCATAGGCCATTGAGGCCAGACCGATGGTAGATTTGCCAGCCCCGGATTCGCCGATCAGACCCAGCACCTTGCCTGGCGCGAGGTCAAAGCTGACCCCGTGCACGATCTCGATGTCATGGGGCTTTTCACCCGGCGGATAGACGGTCGCGCCGATTTTGAGGTCGCGGACCTTGAGAAGGATATCACTCATCCCCGGCCTCCTTTCAGCGATGTGGTACGATTCAGGACCCAGTCAGCCACCAGGTTGACCGAGATTGCCAGCGTCGCAATGGCCACAGCGGGATAAAGCGCTGCGCCGATACCATAGACGATGCCATCCTTGTTTTCTTTCACGATACCGCCCCAGTCAGCCAGCGGTGGCTGGACGCCCAGTCCCAGGAACGACAGGGTCGAGATGAACAGAACCATGAAGATGAACCGCAGTCCGAATTCGGCCACAAGTGGCGACAGCGCATTGGGCAGGATTTCCCGGAAGATGATCCAGGCGCGCCCTTCGCCGCGCAGCTTGGCGGCTTCAACATAGTCCATAACGTTGATGTCCACCGCTACAGATCGCGATAGGCGATACGGGCGGGTGGCATCCAGTAAGCCCATAACAAGGATTAGGATCGGGACGGTCACCGGAACGATGGCCAGAATGACCAGTGCCAGGATCAGAGTCGGGATTGACATGATCAGATCCACCGTACGGCTGAGCGCCTGATCAGCCCATCCGCCCAGTACTGCAGCCAGCAAGCCCAGCGACGTACCGGTCAGAAAGCTGAGCAGCGTCGCCGCTGCCGCGATGAAGATTGTCGTGCGCCCGCCATAGATCATGCGGGTCAGCAGATCGCGACCGATATTGTCAGTGCCTAGCAGATGTTCGGGGCTGCTCGGCTCCCAGACGTCGCCGACGACTTCTGCCATTCCATAGGGTGCAATCAACGGGGCGGCGATCGCCACAAAGAAATAGGCGAAGGTGAAGATAAGGCCAATCAGAGCCGAAAGAGGAATGTTCTTTATCATTTCGGATGCCTCAGTCTTGGGTTGGCAAGGATCGACACGATATCTGCAACCATGTTCAGACCGATATAAACGGCCGCAAACACCACGCCGCAGGCCAGAACAACCGGCACATCACGTTTGGTCACGGCATCCACAAGGTATTGCCCCATACCTGGATAGACGAACACAACCTCGACCACGACAACACCCACGACCAGATAGGCCAGGTTCAGCATGACGACGTTCACGATCGGTGAAATCGCGTTGGGAAAGGCATGGCGGGCAATAACCTGAAATGTGCTGAGGCCTTTCAATTCAGCGGTTTCGATATAGGCCGATTGCATGAGGTTCAGAATGGCCGCGCGCGTCATGCGCATCATCTGTGCCAGCACGACCAGCGTCAGAACAAAGGCAGGTAGCGCGATTGCATTCAACTTTTGTCCAAACGACATAGAATCATTGATCATCGCAAGCGACGAGAACCATCCCAATTTCACTGAGATATAGTAGATCACCACATAACCGATCAGAAACTCGGGGATCGAAACCGTCGTCAGGGTGATGGCTGAAATCAGTTTGTCGGGCCAGCGATTGCGGAACCGCACGGCAAGCAGCCCCAGAAAGATTGCAAGCGGTACGGAAACTATTGCTGCCACGCAAGCCAGGAACAGAGTGTTCCCAAGGCGTTTTCCAATACTCTCGGAGATATCAAGTTTGTTGGTCAGGGATTGACCCAGGTCACCCTGAAGTATGCCTCCCAACCACTCGAAATAGCGTGTAAGGGCAGGGCGGTTCAGGCCCATTTCTTCGCGTAGGTTTGCCAAGGCCTCTGGAGTTGCGGACTGCCCCAGGACGGCTTGCGCGGCGTCTCCAGGTAGGGCTTCGGTTAGGCCGAAAATCAGGGCCGAAGCGCCGAGCAGCAAAAGGAGTCCCAGCGCCAGGCGCTGGGAAACCAATTTGATGATGGGATGCATTATCCGTAGCCCGTTTTAGACGAACCACATTTTGCGGGATATGTTGCCGTTCATCATCTCTTGCGTCGGGTCAGATTCCCATCCATCCAGCTGGTTGCTGACGCCTTCGACAAAGTCGTTGAACATCGGGCAGATCAGGCCGCCTTCGTTGCGTACCATTTGACCCATCTGGCTATAGATGGCTTTGCGTTTCTCAGGGTCGAGTTCCGCTTTTGCTGCAAACAATAAGTCGTCAAACGCCTGAACCTTAAACCTCGTGTCATTCCAGTCTGCGGTCGACAGATATGCAGTCGAGTACATCTGGTCCTGAACCGGGCGGCCGCCCCAATAAGACGCACAGAAGGGTTGAACGTTCCAAACCTCGGACCAGTAGCCATCATTGGGCTCACGCTTGATTTCAAGCGGAATTCCAGCCTGTGCAGCAGTCTGCTGGAAAAGGGCAGCAGCATCTACAGCACCTGGGAACGCACCATCGGCAACGCGCAAAATAATCGGAGAGCCATCATGTCCAGATTTCTTATAGTGCTCTGCAGCCTTTTCAACGCTGAACTCGCGCTGTTCGATGGTTTCATCAAACAATGGATAGGCTGAATTGATTGGCATATCATTCCCGATCGAGCCATAGCCGCGCAGAACTTTGTCAACCAATTCCGCGCGGTTGATGGCGTACTTCAGTGCGGTGCGCAGTTCATTGTTATCAAACGGAGCCGTGTCGCAATGCATGATGAAGACATAGTGACCGCGACCAGCGGTTGAATGCACCGTCAGGTTAGGCGCACGGCCCAACAGGTCGGCAACTTTGGGTTCAACGCGGTTGACGGCGTGGACCTGTCCGGACTGCAGTGCAGCGGTCCGTGCCGTCGCATCGTTGATCACAACAACTTCTACGCTGTCAAAATTGCCGAAATCGCTGTTCCAGTGGTTTTCGTTCTTGGTGAACAAGTGGCGGACGCCGGGTTCGTCCACTTCTAGTTTGTACGGGCCGGTGCCGATACCTGCCGCAGGATTATCCATGCCGCCATCGGGCTGAATGATGAGGTGATAGTCGGCCATCAGATACGGCAGGTCGGCGTTCGGCTCGGTCAGTGTGACCTGGAAATTGTCTCCATCGGCCTTCATCGACTCGATGCCTTTCATGATGCCCAAGGCACCTGATTTGGAATCCTCGTTCGAGTGGCGCTGCATAGTTTTCAGCACGTCTTCGCTGGTCATGGTCTTGCCGTTGTGGAACTCGACCCCTTGACGCAGCTTGAACGTCCAAACTTTGGCGTCTGCACTTCCTTCGACGCTTTCAGCAAGGCGCGGTTCGATGGTTCCGTCGGGCGCCACTTCGACCAGTTGGTCGCCGAACTGCTTGCCGTTCTGGAACGGGACTGAGCTTGCGTAGGTTGCCGGATCAAGTGAGTTGGTTGATTCACCACCCTGCAAACCGAATTTCAGATCGCCGCCCTTTTTCGGACCAGCGGCACGTGCGGCATCGGCAAACATAGTGCTTGCCATTGCGGCCGAGACACCCAGTGCCGCTGCTTTACCCATGAATTCACGGCGGGTCAGCTTTCCAGCTGTGACCTGCTTTGACATGTGAGTGAGTTGTTCGTTCATCCAGATTTCTCCCAGTTGATAGGATGTTCAGCCCGTTGGTGGGCTTTTTATTGACGCATGAGTCAACTTAGGTGCAATTCAGGGCAGCGGGCAAGTGCAAATCTCTTGAAATAATGGGGAGGTTCCGCCTTTGATCGCGCCAGATGATCTTGTTATGAGCCTTTGGAAATCCAAAACCCCTTATTCCTAACTACTTACTCTGACCTGAACAAATTATCCGATAGTTGCCTGGTCAGTTTTGCATGAACTTTCGTTCCACAGATCAAACGCCATTCCGGACTTTAAGTGATTCTATCGGGTGGGTTTTTCGGATGGGTGGGGTCAGGGTCCCGGATCAGTTTTTTATTGCAACAATCAGATCCATTACGTTTGTTCCTGTGGGTCCCGTGACCAACAGCGCCCCCGCCTTGTCGAGGAAACTGCCGCTATCTGCATTGTCCAGATACGCTTGCGCCTTATCAGACCAAGTGTCGCCGGTAACGATGGCGCCTGCTGCATCTGTTGGCCCGTCGGTGCCATCTGTTCCTCCGACGATGACGGTCAAATCAGATTGCCCTGCGATTTCGCGCGCGAGTGCTAGAGCAAGGGCCTGATTGCGCCCACCGCGCCCTGGCGCATCAGGTAGGACCACGGTTGGTTCGCCGCCAAATACCATGGCGCCCTTGGGCATATTCCGCAGCCGATCTCCTAATTTAGCTGCAACCGAGAGATAGTCATCGTGCATCGCTTCTTCGTTGTCGAGGACCTTGATGCCTGAGTTCTCGGCCGCAAATGCTGCGGCGTCACGCGCGTGTGCATTTGATGCGATTATAGCGGTGTGGGCAGAAAACTCCGGTTTTTCGGGCAATGATCCGATACCGGAGCCAATAACGCCCAGATCATCACCCGGGACGTCGGAGATCGCCAGAACGATCACGCTTTTCCCCGAGAATGCCGACAACAAACCGCCACCCTTGATCCGGGACAGCTTGCGCCGTTCCGTGTTCATTGCACCGATGTCGAGACCTTCACTCAGCAGTCTTTGGTTGAGGGCCTCAAGATCATCCAATGTCGTACCGGCCACGAGGTCCTCGGCAAGCGAAGAAGCCCCTCCCGAAACTAGCAGAAGCAGTTTGCTGTCGGGTTTCATCGCCTCAACCGTTTCGCGCAATGCCTGCCCACCCTTCAGACTGCGGGCATCGGGAACCGGGTGTGCAGCTTCAATCACCACAATATGCTCAGGCAGGTCGTGGCCATGGCCATCCTTGGTAACCACCAGAGTGGGCACTGGGCCAAACCGTTCGACGGCCGCACGGGCCATGGCCCCTGCGGCTTTTCCAACGGCCAATATCTGATCTGGGGCTTCGATCGCCCGAGTGGCCTCCAGTGTTGCGTGATATCCATCAACCGCCGCCACACCTGCGCGCCAAATGTCCTGTGCCTGTTGCGAACTCTGCATCAGCTTTCCATCCAAATTGTGACTGGTCCGTCATTGACCAACTCTACCGCCATGTCAGCTCCGAACGCACCTGTCTCAACCGGAACGCCCCGCGATGAAAGGTTGTGTACAAACGCCTCGTAAAGGTGTTCGCCCTCAGCCGCCGAGGCGGCCCCGGAAAACCCAGGCCTGTTTCCACGCGACGTGTCAGCTGCCAAGGTGAACTGGCTAACCACCAGGGCCGAGCCCTCAATATCCAATATCGAACGGTTCATCTTTCCCGCGTCGTCCTTGAAGATACGGAGCTTTGCGATCTTTTCAGCCAATTGATCAGTTTGCGCCTCTCTATCCCCTTGCATCGCACAAACCAGAATCATCAATCCGGGCCCCGATCGCCCGATCACTGTTCCATCGACTTTGACCGAGGCACTGGAAATTCTTTGAAGTAAGGCGCGCATCTGCAGGTCCTGTATTTTATTGCTATTCGTGCCAATCGATCACTTCATCCAGCGCGGCACGTTCCGTTCTGAACGCGTTCGCCGGGTGATCCATATCCGCATATCCGAACGAAATCGCGCACAGAATCAAGCGATCTTCTGATATCCCGAAGTAACGGTGAAGAAATGCGCCATGGGCCGCTACCGCTGCCTGCGGGATACAAGCCACACCAAGGGCCTGCGCCGCCAGTGAAAATGCGGTCACGAAGCCACCACAATCCATCGCGCCGTAAGGGCCCAGTTCAGCCGGGCTGGACAGTATGGCGCAATGCGGGGCGCCGAACAGAGCGTAGTTCTCCATCATCTGTTGCGCCGAAGCCCTGCGATCACCTTTTTCGATACCAACCGCTTTGTAGAGGGCCCAGCCACAGGCGCGACGGCGCTCTTGATAAACACCGGAATAGCCGGTTGGAAAGGGTAGGTCCGGAGCAGGCGCAACGTGCGAAGCTTCGTGTTGCAACGCGTCCCGAAACTGGTCTGTCTCGGCCCCGCTGGTGATCACGATCTGCCAGGGTTGCGCGTTGCACCAGCTTGGAACACGCGCAGCACTGGCGACGATCTCTTCAATCTGTTCGCGCGGCACCAGGTCCGTGCGAAAGGCACGGCAAGAAAAACGATCGGCCAAGAGCGCGTTCAGAGCGTCAAGGTGCAATTCAACATCTCCTTTCAGGCATGCCGAGGAGTAGGTTCCATGAGCGTGCTCTGCTTATCAGCTTTATTGCTGTCCAGTTGCCACCAGATACCCGACGCCGGCCGCAACGAGAAGGCCCAGAACCACGGCGATCGTTATCTTGATTGCGGACCAGGGACGCTCACCCTGAACGCGGCCAGTCCGGCCATTGACCACAAAACGATAGGTCTGGCCGCGGTATTTGTAGGCCGCCATCCAAACCGGCAAGAGGATGTGTTTGAATGTGACATCTCGCACTTCGGTGTCGACAGCGTGAATGCGCTGACGATCGCCTCCGATATCAAACCGCACGTCACGCTCGATCACCCGTGCCATATGTGCGCGGGCCTCTTGATAACCTTCTCGCAGTTCGACCGTGTAAGCCTCGGCGCGGAAACCGGCCAGATATTCCGGCTGATACGGTTCAAGCGCAGGCAAGTCCCATGGTTCCAGCGCGTCCGTATAGGATTTGGGCAGCGATTGAGACGCCAAAACCAGAACATCGTCAAAGAACCGTGCGACCCGTCCGGATTTTGGAGTCCAGCGTACTTTGGGAACCTGTTGCTGCACGCGCTTTCCATCGCGCATCACAGTGCGAGTTTCGTAATACACCACACCGCGTTCCCCACGATAACTCGACTTGGTATCAGCGTCGAAGGTCCAATACGGGACATAAATGCCCTGCATCTTGCGTCCCTTTCGGGCGTATTCCTTCAACCCGTTGGGTGCAAACCACAGTCGGCCCAGCCAATCCCCCATTGCCTTGTGGGCCGAGCGTTCATCCAGTGCAAAGGGCAACACTCCGCGGGGTTTGATATGGCGGCTAACGCCTGTATCGGTCACTACCGGAGTGGCACAGAACGGGCACTCCGCAGCATGGGTGTTCGGATCAAACTCAACCTGAGCCGCGCAGTTCGGACAGGTCAGAACACGGGTTTCTTCAATCTCGCTGTCAGGCAAGCGATCCGCGATGGCGGCGTCGAAATCCAGCTCTCGCAGACTTGCACCACCCCATGGGCCAGCACCGATCGTTCTGGTGTTGCCACAATGATCGCAAGTCAGCGTTCCGTCACCGGGATTGAACCGATAATCCGCCCCGCATTGGTCGCAGGGGAAACGGTGTTCGTCTTTCGCCATGACAGAACCTCGAAATCAGGTTACCAAATGTCAGATCACGCGCCCGGAGGCGGCGGAGGCAGGATCGTGAACAGCTGTGCCAGTTCCTGCACGTCGCCTGCCTTCTTCCAACCGTCCTGTCCGGCGGTCCAAACGTGGGTCTCGCGCGTTATCTCACCATCGGTCGCCATTCGGCCCATCTTGGCCTTGGAAAACGGCCCGCTGGTCTGACCATCCACTGCGATATGCCATACATGCTCGACGGGCGGAGGGGGCGGGGGTGCCGCAGGCGCCGAGGCCTGCGGGGCAGCGGGGGCGGAACCGCCCCAAGGGCCGCTTGGTTGACCCGCTGCCATGTTCGACATCTGCTGTGCCATCGCCATACCCATTCCCATGCCAAGACCGGCGCCCATGCCGCCGCCCTGACCGGGATTGTTGGCCGCTGCGGTCATCGCTTCAGCTGCGGAATACTGCGTGAACTTGCCCAGATCGCCCGCCAACCCCATCGATGTGCGCTTGTCCAGCGCGGCCTCGACCGCTGGTGGCAGCGAGATGTTCTCGATGTAGAACTCGGGCATGCTCAAACCATACCCGTCCAGCACCGGCGACACCTCGGCGGCAATCAGTTTGCCCAGATCGGCAGTGTTCGCCGCCATATCGAGAACTGGAATGCCCGAGCCTGCGATGACGCGGCTGAATTCCTGCACGATGATGTTTCTGATCTGAAAGCTGATCTCGTCCATGGTGAATTCACCATCGGTGCCTACGATCTCTACTAGGAATTTCGCCGGGTCCTTGACCCGCACTGTATAGGTGCCGAAGGCCCGGATGCGTGTTGGTCCAAACTCGGGATCGCGCAGCATGATCGGGTTCTTGGTGCCCCATTTCAGGTCATTGAACCGGGTCGTGTTAACGAAGTAAATTTCAGACTTGAACGGAGACTGAAAGCCGTGATCCCAATGCTGCAGCGTCGTCATGATCGGCATGTTGTTTGTCTCAAGCATGTAGAGACCTGGGGTGAAGACATCCGCCAACTGCCCCTCATGCACAAAGACCGCCGCTTGACCTTCGCGCACGGTCAGCTTGGCGCCGTATTTGATCTCGTGTCCTTCACGCTCGAACCGCCAGACCATGGTGTCGCGCGTATCGTCGACCCAGTGGATGACATCTATGAATTCACCGGTCAGAAAATCAAAAATTCCCATTGGATTTCTCCTGTCTTCGGGGTCAGAGCGACTGCCCCATCAATTCGCGTGCAATGATACGGACCACTGGCCGCGCTTCGTCAGCTGTCATGCCAGGCTTGAGGCGCGGGTCGTATAGAATGGTTAGTAGTTTTTCATCATGGCTTGTGAGCAGGGCGAACTCGTCGTCATCGTTGAAGATTGATGGCCGGGCAGACGGGCTGTCATTCGGCAGCCCCAATCCCTGAGCGATCTCTTCGTGGACGCAACTCAGGCGCACCAGATCGGGATGTTCCGCCCGGATCAAGGCAACAGCCCGGGTATATGTCTGTGGCGCGCTGTTCGACGCCGAAGCGAATACAAAGCAATAGAAAGAGCGTGGCAGTTTGTCGAAGAGGTCAAGTTGTGCCTGCCCTATGCCCGGGATCAGTTGTCGCAGCCGGGCTTGCACATAAGCGGTATCATCTTCACCCGCCACGAATACGTGGAAATTTGCATTCCGGGTGGTGGTTGAGACCGGGTGTCCAGTGAGCCGCGACAAGCGGTTGGCGTAGGCGTCAATTCGGGCGGTCTCTTGCTGGCGGACTTCAGGTGCAACCGATGGACCAAACTCGGGCTTTATGCGAACCGGCGAAGACCAGCGACTAAGCTGTCGGCTGGTGCGACTGCTGCCGCTGGCAACGGCTTGCCCCGGATATTCATTATAAAACGCTATGGTCTCAAAGTTCCGAGCCAGATCATCGGCATCATAGGGCGTATCAGGGCCACCGCCATCGGTTCTCAGCAACCCGCGCGTCAGCAAGTTGTTTTGTACGCTTTCATAGTATCGCGCGAGATCAAGGCTCGCTGGTGAGGGCGCTTGATATGCATTGCTCAGGCCTTGCGGCTGGGCAGGTTGAGGTTCAGGAGCGATCGTCGTCGTCAATGTCTCATCGCAGCCAGCAAATGCCAGCAGCGACAAGCCCAATACTGCAATCTTAGCGCGATGAAATGGCCGCACGCCCGCTGTTTCCATTATCCGGGAACAGCCGTTCCGGCATTGTCGCCGATCCCGTCCTGTCGCGCCTTGGCCGAGGCGAGCGTATCGCGCAATTCGGCCTCCATCTTCTTCAGTTCTTCCTCGGCTGCGGCGCGTTTGGCCTTGCCTTCGTCTGCAATGGCGAGGCTTTCGTTGATGGTACCGATCAGGTCTGCATTGGCTTGTTTGACGGCTTCGATATCGAAGACGCCACGCTCCATCTCTTCGCGGATCATTTTGTTGGATTCGCGCAAGTTGGCGGCGTTCGAGGTCAGCAATTCATTGGTCAGATCATTGGCATCACGTACGGCAGCGGCGGCCTCGGCACTGCGCTGTATGGTGACAGCTTGTGCCAGCTGGGTTTCCCAGAGCGGTACTGTGTTGACGAGGGTCGAGTTGATCTTGGTCACCAGCGACTTGTCATTTTCCTGCACCAGACGGATGGAGGGCAGCGATTGCATCGTCACCTGACGGGTAAGCTTCAGGTCGTGGACCCGGCGTTCCAGATCATCGCGCGCGGCACGCAAGTCGCGCAATTCCTGCGCTTTCATCACCTGTTGGTCTTCGGGCGCGGCCTGAACCTCGGCCTCTTTTTCAGGAATGTCGTGGCTGTCCAGCTCGGTCAGCTTCTCCTCTCCCGCTGCGATGTACAGTGCAAGTTCGTCGTAGAACTCCAGCGTTTTTTCGTACAGCAGATCCAAAGACTTGATATCTTTCAGCAGTGTATGCTCATGCCCCAGAAGATCATCAGTGATCCGGTCGATCTGGCTTTGAACGTCTTCATACTGCGCTGTGAACTTGGCAAAGGGTGCAGCGCGGCCCAGCAGTTTTTCCCACCAACTGCGTTCGCGACGCACATCCAGTTCGCTGACTGAAAACCCCCGGATCGTTGTTACGATGTTGCGAAGGCTGTCGCCCGCCGGGCCCACATCCTTATTGCGTACATCGGCCAGCATGGCCTGACTGATCTCTTGCAATTCCGCCTGTGCGGATGATCCGAACGAGACGATCGAGTTTGTGTCGCCCATATCGATCTCACCCATCCGCTTACGGATTTCGGCGCCCACCGGTTCGTCGGCCTCTTCCAGCGGGACAATCTCGGCCTGCGGCTCGGGGAGGGCGACGGCGGTGACTTCCTGCACCAGCGTTTCAGCCTCGACTGCCTTGTTCTTGATCTCATCGGACATGGGGTAATCCTCGCTTACATAAAAGCCGGTCAGTCCAACCGGACGCCTTCGCGCTGCAACCGGTCGCGCAGCACATCAATTTCAACCGTCAGATCACTGCGGTCATCCAATAGCATCTTTCGCGTCCGCGCCGCGAAATTCTGTTCAAGATCGTCCAGCAGGGCCGAGTAATCCGCCAGCGCCTGCGCATCGCGGGTACGGGCATAGACGTCCGAAAACTTCACCGTCGCATCGCGTGCTCCTTGCAAATAAACCGTCAGGTATTTCCGGGCACCGGCCAGATCGCGCGGGTCTTCCTCGACCGTGCGAAACAGGTCGCGGGCTGTATCCTGAAAGCGCTCGACCCGTGCTTCGATCCGGCGGTCACCAGCGCGTTTGATTGCATCGGTCATTTGGGCCAGATGGGTTTCGGCGTCCTCGACCACGCGTGCGACACGGTCCTGCTGGAAGGTGTCGACACCCTCCATTCCTTTGTCCTTCATTGGGTCGAGGCCGAAGGAAACCGAATGTAGAACCGTTGCAGCGGCGCCAAACAGGATGGGGGCCAGCAGGCTTACCTGTGATGCTGTTTCGGCGTCCAGAAATTCGGTCCGGTATGAGGCTAGCGCCGCCCCCAAACCGGTCAGAACGCTGGAAAATATCTTGCGGGGAAACGCAGGTCTGCGTGCGGTGCGGCGGGCGTTGTAAGCGGATTCGGCCCTTAAACCTTCGCGCAGCAGAAACGCGGCAGCGGTCAGTAGCCCTGCCGCAACCAGGCCGATGGTCATTCCGATCGCGCCATCGTTCAGAGACAGAAACACCAGTGGTATCGCCGGGACAAACAGGATGTTCGCGCGTGCACCTGCCGGTTCGACACGGGCACCATCGAATTGGCCACGCGATGGCTGATCCTGCGAGGAAACATCGCCTTCTGGGCTGAATTTGCCGCCGTACCGTTTGGCCATTTCGCTACAGGCCCCCCAACAGACCGGTGCAGACGCCGAACAACAACACCAACAGGGCCGCATAGGCCAATTTTTGTAATCCGGTCCCGGACATAGCGCCCCCCAACTGTGACCATCAGGGAAAATTTAGGCGATACGAGGGCTTGGCGCTAGGGGGAAGGTTGAATAACCCGCGTCACTTGCGAGGTTTCTTGCCGATTGCTGGTCTTTTGCGCTGCGGTCGAGCAGGGCGTTTGGCCGGGGGTATTCCGCTATCCTCAGCATCCAGCCCCAGTTGGTCGCGCATGACACGGCGGCGGATTTCTTCAACCTCGCCGGGTTTCAGGTTGCCCAGTTGGAATGGGCCGTAAGAAACCCGCAAAAGCCTGTTCACCACATAACCGATATCTTCGATAGCGCGGCGGATTTCGCGATTCTTGCCTTCGCGCAGGCCGATGGTCAGCCAAGCGTTCGCGCCCTGTTGACGGTCCAGTGTCGCGGTCATGGGCTGAAACCGTTCACCATCGATTACCAGGCCTTTGCGCAGCGGTTCGAAATCCTCGTCTTTGGGGCGTCCATTTACCCTCACCCGGTATTTGCGCAGCCATCCAGTTGAGGGCAGTTCCAGCTTGCGCTTGATGCCGCCATCATTAGTCAGCAGTAGCAATCCTTCCGAGTTCAGATCGAGTCGCCCGACGCTCATGACCCGGGGCATATCCTCGGGCAGGTCGTCAAAAATCGTCTTGCGGCCTTTTTCGTCACGCGCCGTCGTCACCAGTCCAGGTGGCTTGTGATAGAGCCACAGGCGTGATGGCTCGGGCTCGGATACTGGTTTACCATCGACGGTAATCCTGTCCTTGGCGGTTACGTTCAGCGCAGGGCTGTTGATCGCCTTGCCATTCACGGTCACACGTCCGGCTTCGATCATGCGTTCAGCTTCGCGGCGCGAGGCGACACCGGCGCGGGCCAGCACTTTGGCGATCCGGTCGCCGGGAGGAGGGGTATTGGTCATCCTCCGGCCATAACCCATCCCGGCGGCTTGCGAAAGACGGGTTTCTGAGGCAGTCAGAGGCATGAAGTTCAGATCCCACATGAAACAGGCGCTGGAACAGGCACAGGCGGCAGCAGACCGAGGTGAAGTGCCTGTCGGCGCGGTGATCGTCGCGCCCGACGGGCAGGTGGTGGCCGCAGATGGGAACCGCACCCGCGAGTTGAATGACCCCACTGCCCATGCTGAGATTCTGGCTCTGCGCGCCGCATGTGCCGCGGCCGGGTCCGAGCGTTTACCCGATCATGACCTTTACGTAACCCTTGAGCCTTGTGCCATGTGCGCCGCAGCGCTGGCCGCAGCACGCATCCGGCGCATCTACTACGGCGCTTCCGATCCGAAATCTGGCGGTGTCGCGCATGGCGCGCGCGTGTTTTCACACCCACAGACCCACCATCGACCCGAGGTCTATGACGGCATTGCCGCCGAAGAGGCTGCCGCGCTGCTGAAACGCTTCTTCGCGGCGCAGCGCGGTTAAGTTTTTACGACCATTTCACGTGGGATATCAGCCAGGGGCTTGCCCCCATCTGACGTCACCACAAAGCTTTCGGTAATCGCCAGTCCCCAGTCTGGGGTCCAGAGGCCGGGCATTAGGTGAAAGGTCATATTCTCTTGCAATTCCGTCGTGTCACCGGGTCGCAGGCTCATGGTGCGCTCGCCCCAGTCGGGCGGATAGCTGAGCCCGATGGGATAGCCGGTGCGGTTGGCTTTGACATACCCCGCGCGGGCGAAACTGTCATAGACACAAGCCGCGACCTCCTCGCAGGTGATGCCAGGGCGTGCGGCGGTCATTGTGTCGTCGATAGCGGTTAGAACGGCGGCTTCGGCCCGGCGGATATCATCCGGGGGATCACCCAGAAACAGGCTGCGACTAGCGGGGCAGTGATAGCGTCGATAGCAGCCGGAGATTTCGAAATAGGTCGCCTCATCCCGCGCCAGTGGTCGGTCGTTCCAAGTAATGTGCGAGGCAGAAGCCTCACGACCGGAGGGTGCAATCGGCACGATAGCAGGGTAATCTCCGGCTAGGCCGGGCAGTCCGGCGATGCCTGCCGCCTGCACTTCGGCGACAAGTTGGTTTTTGGGCAATCCTTCGCGATATGCGTCACGCAGAACTCCGTGCATATGTGCAGTCAGCTGACCCGCCTTGCGCATCATTGCGATCTCGGCATCGCTTTTGACAGCACGCTGCCAGTTCACAAGCCCTGTGGCATCAATCAATGCACCGAAGGCCTGTTCGAGGATGCGGTGGCTGGTGGCTGAGTAATAATAGTTATCCATCTCCACGCCGATACCAGAGGTCCAGCCGCGATCCCGCAATGCCAACACAAGGGCGTCGACCGGGTGGTGGTCCGGGTGTTGCACATGCTCTTCAGGCCAATCCAGCAGGTCCATCTGGTCCAACCAGGTGGTCTGCGCAGCCCCCGCTTGGTCCTGCGTTCTGCCCCACCAAAGAGGCGATCCGCTGGCGGGCAGGATGACCATCTGCGGTACGTAAAAGCTCCAACCGTCATAACCGGTGAGCCACGCCATGTTCGATGGGTCCGTGATCAACAAGGTCTCGATACCCTGTTGATCCATCGCAGAACGGGTCTTGTGAATGCGGTCAGCGTATTCCTGCGCGCTGAAATCCGACGCGGGCATTAGAGAGAAATCGCCTGCATGACCTCGGGCTCGATTACATCGACACCGGGTAACCCGTCAGCCAATTCCTGAGCCGATTGCGCGAGAATCGGAAAGGTCTTGTAATGGCACGGGATCACTGTCTTGAAATTGAAATACCGCTTGGCAGCATAGGCAGTGCCCTTCATGTCCATGGTAAAGTGGCCGCCTGCCGAAAGGATGCCGATATCGGGTTTGTAATAATCACCCATCCACTCCATGTCGGCCATAATGTCGGTATCGCCAGAGAAATAGAGCATACGGTCCTCGGACGCGATCATATAGCCGACCTCGGTTCCACCCGTGCGAAGACCATCAGGCGTCGAGAAGGTCGAGCTGTGCGAGGCAGGCACCATCGTTAATTTGACACCGTTTAAGTCAACAGTGCCACCTTTGTTGAATCCGACCGTTTCAATACCTTCAGCCTCGGCCCAGTAGCCCATCAGGTCGTATTGCCCGACCACGGGCACGTTTAGATGTTTGGCCAGCGGCAGCACATCGACGACATGATCGAAATGAGTATGAGTCAGCAGGATATGCGTCGCGCCCGCAACGGCTGCGTCATGCTGATCTTCGCGCAAAGACGGGTTGCCCGTCAGCCAGGGATCGATCAATAGAACTTGTCCTGCTGTTTCGATGCGAAAGCTGCCATGTCCCAGCCAAATGATATCCATAGAGAATCCTCCCATTTTCTGCTTGGAGTTAGCCTAGCATCGGCTATGTAAAAATCTATGGATTGGACGCAGTATGTTGATGGATATTGTGAGCGGCTCTCGCCCGCGTATTGGGCCGAGCCGATAAACGCGATTACCAATGCGGCCTTTCTTATTGCTGCATTTGTGATGTGGCAAAGGGCGCGCGGGCAGGGCGCACCGTTGGCGATGGCTTTGGTTGTCATATTGGCGATGATCGGAATTGGCAGCTATCTGTTCCATACCCATGCGCAGGTTTGGGCGGCGATCTTGGATGTGACGCCAATTCTGCTGTACATCCTCGTCTACATCTACGCGGTGAATCGCGATGTCTGGCGGCTGAGCAACAGATACGCGCTGGGTTTGACCGCGATGTTCTTTCCGTACGTGGCGCTGACGATCCCGCTATTCCAGTTGGTGCCTGGCCTTGGTGGCTCGGCGGCATACGCCCCAGTTCCTCTATTGATTCTGATTTATGCGGTCCTGTTGCGCCGGAAAGCCCCGGACACTGCGCGTGGGCTGACAATAGGAGCAACTGTCCTGATCACCTCGATCACCTTTCGATCACTGGACACTCCAATTTGCGGGTATCTGCCAACGGGGACGCATTTTATATGGCACATTCTGAATGCAGTTATGTTGGGCTGGATGATTGAGGTTTATCTGCGGGCGATCCGAAATCCACCTGCCGGAGCTGCGGTGGCTGCAGGATCAGGACATTGATCAGAACCACCTAAGCATCATCCTGATTGGTTAGTCCCTGAACGCAGCAGCCAAAGCCTCCGGCAGATCAAATTCAGCCAATACGCGCGCGCGGCCTTCGGCTGACATCTTGAAAGCCGTTTTTTCAACAATACGCTGGATTTTTTCGGCGGAGTGCTTGGCGGCAAAAGGTTCAAAGTACCATTTCAGAAAAACGAAACAGATCACGTCCTCAAGCGCCTGTACTTCGGCATTGCGCTTGATCCCCTGTTTGCGCAGCATTTGCCCGACGGCTTCTATATCGTCCGCACTATATTCAGCCTGTTCCATGAATCCTTGCACAACGTCAGCGTGATATACGCCTTGCGCCTTCCTCCAGGCCAGATACCCTGCACGTCCTTCGGGGTATTCAGTGCGCTTTAGCTTCCAGCGTTCGACATGCTGACCACGTGCGGCGATCTGTAAAGCATCCGACGCATCGGGAAATAGCCGATCCAGCTCTGCGCTCATGCGTTGGCCATAAAGCAGCTCGACCGGCTGGCCGTCCTCCATATTAGGGTCTTGCGCATTTGCTGCGTCAATTGCGTCCAGAACGGTTTGCTTGCGTGTGCTCATTCTCTGCTCCGTTAGCTCGCCTGCACTGCACCTGACGGGTGGTTCGGCGTTTGGTCCAAGACCATGCTAACGAGTTGTTGGAATGGGTGCAGCAGTCAATTGCAAAAAGCGCCGGATCGGGAGGGGGCGTACCGATCCGGCGCGCAGGTCAGGGTTATTTGCCTGCCTGGGTGTGGTCCCTCGTCACGGGCTCCGAAACAGGCGCGGGGAAGCTAAGGTTTCGGGTCAGATTGTTCATATCGATACCCAAAGCCAGGGCGGGCGAGGTCAGAACCAGAGCGGACAATATGAAGGCGGGAAGAAGGGTTTTCATGAGGTGTCTCCGATTTCTCGTTGCGTCACGATATTGAGGTGAACTGTTCGGTTCATTTTTTCAATGGCAAAACTGAACTAACCGGTTTACTTATTTGCATATCAGTCATTCAAATATGCATGGCAGCTGGCGATATTGGGTTTGAATCCCCGTCTGCCGCCTGTCGCTCTTGCGAGTGTTGCGGCAGGCAGGTAAACGCCCCCTAACGTAGATGAGGGTTTCCGATGTCGATTGACCAAAGCACCGCCGCCAAGGTGGCCAAACTGGCCCGGATCAAGGTCGAGGATGATGCGCTGCCTGCGCTGGCGTCCGAGTTCAACAATATCCTCGGGTTTATCGAGCAACTAAACGAAGTGGATGTCGAAGGCGTCGAGCCGATGGTCTCGGTTGAGCCGATGCGCCTGAAGCGTCGTCAGGACGTGGTCACCGATGGAAACCAGCAGGACAAAGTCCTATCCAACGCCCCCGATGCGCGCGAAGGGTTCTTCGCTGTTCCAAAAGTTGTGGAGTAAGTCATGAGCGAACTGAACAAATTGGGCCTGGCCGAGGCCCGCGACGCGCTGCGTGCCAAAGATGTCACATCCGTTGAACTGACCGAGGCTTGCCTCAAGGCCATTGACGAAGCCGACGCGCTGAACGCGTTTGTCCACAAGACGCCCGAGATCGCGTTGGAGCGCGCCAAGGCGGCGGATGAGCGGATCAAAGGCGGCGACGCGCCTTCGATGTGCGGCCTGCCGATCGGTATCAAGGACCTGTTTTGCACTAAGGGCGTGCCCTCGCAAGCGGCCTCGAAAATTCTCGAGGGGTTCAAGCCCGAATACGAATCCACCGTGTCGCAACAATTGGCGGATGCTGGTGCTGTGATGCTGGGCAAGCTGAACATGGACGAGTTCGCGATGGGCTCGTCTAATGAAACATCCGTTTACGGCAATGCGGTCAGCCCGTGGCGGCGCGGCAATGACGATGCACAGCTGACACCCGGCGGCTCGTCCGGTGGCTCAGCCTCGGCTGTCTCGGCTGACCTGTGTCTGGCCGCGACCGGTACCGATACCGGCGGTTCGATCCGCCAGCCTGCTGCTTTTGTCGGTATCACCGGCATCAAGCCAACCTATGGTCGTTGCTCGCGCTGGGGCATTGTGGCCTTCGCCTCTTCTCTGGATCAGGCCGGTCCGATGACCAAGAACGTCCGTGACGCAGCGATCATGCTGGAAACCATGTGCGGTCATGACCCCAAGGATTCCACCAGCGCCGAGCTGGCCGTGCCAAATTTCGAGGCGATGCTGACCGGCGATATCAAAGGCAAGAAAATCGGTATCCCGAAGGAATACCGCATGGACGGCATGCCTGCCGAGATTGAAAAGCTTTGGGCCGATGGCACCGCTATGCTGAAAGACGCGGGCGCCGAAATCGTCGATATCTCGCTGCCGCATACTAAATACGCGCTGCCTGCCTATTACGTGATTGCTCCTGCCGAGGCGTCGTCGAACCTCGCCCGCTATGACGGTGTCCGGTATGGCCGCCGAGCGCAGTTGGCTCAGGGCGATGGCATCACCGAGATGTACGAAAAAACCCGCGCCGAAGGCTTCGGCCATGAGGTCCAGCGCCGGGTGATGATCGGCACCTACGTTCTGTCTGCAGGCTTCTATGACGCCTACTACAACCGCGCCCGCAAGGTCCGTACCCTGATCAAGAAGGACTTCGAAGATGTCTTTGCTGCAGGCGTTGATGCGATCCTGACCCCGGCAACGCCGTCGGCCTCGTTCGGTCTGGGCGAGATGACCGAGGCTGATCCTGTTCAGATGTACCTGAACGATGTGTTCACCGTGACAGTGAACCTCGCTGGCCTGCCCGGTATTTCGGTGCCTGCTGGTCTGGACAAACAGGGCCTTCCGTTGGGTCTGCAGCTGATCGGCCGTCCGTGGGAGGAAGGCGATCTGCTCAACACCGCCTACGCGCTAGAGAGTGCGGCTGGGTTTGTGGCCAAGCCCGGAAAATGGTGGTAATCCTCAATCCTGACACGGCAATAAAGAACCGGAGCAGCCAAATGCGCAAATTGCTTCTGATCCCGGCCCTTGGGCTGATCGCGGCATGTGATACCGTTACCCCTGTTTCGGGTACCGGTTTCAATACGCCGGAATATCAGGCGCAGCGCGAGGCCGAACTGGCCGGGCAGGGTCTTGCCGGTAATCCGCTTGCACCACCCGAGGCGGTTTCCGAACAGCCGCTCTCGGCGCAGGGGGCTGTTGGTGCCGTACCAACAGGCGACGCCTCTGACATCGCCAACCAGACGGCCATTGCCTTGGCGAATACGTCGGGTCAAGAGACGCGCGTCGCGCCTCTGACTGCAACAAACAACCCAAGTATCTCTGATGAGCAGGATTTTGAGGCTGTCTCAAACCGTCGCAGTATCGATGCCGACGCTGCTCGTATCGAACAGAATCGGCAGTCTTACGAGGTCGTCGCCCCTACTGCCGTGCCCGAGCGCGGCTCTGACGGGCAACTCAATATCGTGCAATACGCCCTGAGCACTTCGAACCCCATCGGTACCCAGTTGTACAGCCGAGCCGGATTTAACCTGCAGGCCAAGGCACAGCGCAACTGCGCTCAGTTCGCATCTCCTGATCAGGCGCAGATTGAGTTTCTGTCGAATGGAGGCCCCCAGCGTGACCGCAAAGGGCTGGATCCGGACGGCGACGGTTACGCCTGCGGCTGGGACCCCAGCCCGTTCCGCAGTGCCGTCAACAACTAAGCTCTCCCCCATCTGGCACCCATCGCCCAATTTCGGCCCCCGCCGGGATGGGCTGTCACCCAAGCTGATCGTGCTGCACTACACTGCAATGGAGAGCGCTGCTGCCGCGCTTGAACGTCTCTGCGATCCGGGTCCCGAGGTCTCCGCCCACTACCTGATCGGTCGCGACGGTGCGCTCTGGCAGCTTGTCCGAGAGGAAGATCGCGCTTGGCACGCCGGGGCAGGGGAGTGGCAAGGGCAAGCCGACATAAACTCCCGCTCGATCGGGATCGAGCTGGACAATGGCGGAGATCACCCGTTTGCCGAACCCCAAATGCGTGTATTGGAACAGCTTTTGCCCGAACTCATGCAGCGTTGGACCATCGCGCCAGAGGGTGTGATCGGGCATTCCGACATGGCACCGGGCCGCAAGTCCGACCCCGGCCCTCGGTTCGACTGGCAAAGGCTGGAACACCAGCGCCTTGCCGCTCGGCGTGGTACTGCCCTCGAACCGAACGTCAACTTCCGCGAGCTGGCGCAGAACCGGGGCTACACAGCGACAAGCGAGGAGAAGACGCTCCTAAATTCCACACGCCTGCGCTATCGCCCGTGGGCCTCAGGCCCCTTGCACCCCGATGATCTCATAGCCCTCTGTCCGCTCCCAAAATCGACCTGATCCGCCCTTCATCTGGCCTAAAATATCTCGGGGATGAATTGGCCGTAGGCCAAGAAGGGGCTGGCCCCTTCACCACCCCAACCCCTCTTGACGCCATCACGCACAGAGCCTACCCAACCCACGCGCGGAGGGCCGGATGGCCGCTGGGGTCGTAAGGCCCGAGAGGAAAGTCCGGACTCCACAAGGCAACGGTGCCGGGTAACGCCCGGGCGGGGAAACCCGACGGAAAGCGCCACAGAAATCAGACCGCCACACACGTGTGGCAAGGGTGAAACGGTGGGGTAAGAGCCCACCGCGCCGCTGGCAACAGTGGCGGCACGGCAAGCCCCACCGGGAGCAATGCCGAATAGGGTCCCCGCGCGGGCCGGTCGGTGCAAACCGATACCGCCGCTAGGCACGCCTTGGCCGAGAGGGACCGGGTTGGCAGCTCGAGCCGCGCAGCAATGCACGGCCTAGAGGAATGGTCATCGAAGGGGGCAACCCTGGAACAGGATCCGGCTTACAGGCCCTCCGCGCATATCCTGTCACCCGCCCGGAGGTGTGTAGGTGCCGCCAAGTGCTGCAGCTTTTTCGGCGACGGCAACAAATTCCTGCGCCGACCATGCGCGAACGGTCTCGATCCTCGAAACCGCACCCGTGCCCGCGACGGCCATGCCAATTGCCACAGCATCACTGCCTTCAGGCAGTTCGCTGATAACGACGACATCATTGCCTCCGGTGGTTATATAAAACGAGATCAGTCTGCCGCCTGCTTTCTCAAGCAAGGCCTTGACGGGACCGGTGCGATCTTCCGGTTTTGCCAACATTCCTTTGACCCCATCTTGCGAATAAGACGCATAGGTAATGAAAACAGGCATATTTCTCTCCCTTGGTTGCAGTTTATTCGGAGCGCTAAAAGCGGCCGACTCCTTGGCCGTGTCGCGTGCAGGATTGCGCGCAAACCGGAAAAGACCCGGCCAAATAGACAGCCGGGCGTTGCTATAGTTGTGAGCGGTGTTGTCTGCCGGAATTTACATCCGGCCCGGTATTACCTAAGTCCGCAAAACGGGCTTCGAAGGTTCCGGCGACACTATCACAGAATCGTGAGCGTTCCAAATCGACTGCTCTTGAAGCCGTGTCAGGAATTGTTCCCCCAACGCGGCGAATCCGGTTGACTTGGGCGCATGAGCGGTTAAAAGCGCACGCTCATAAGGATTCAACCGAAAGGCCCCTGCCTTTTCGGACGCAGGAGATAACCATGGCGAAGCCGACGACAATCAAGATCCGTCTGAACTCGACCGCGGGCACGGGCCACTTCTACGTGACCAAGAAGAACGCGCGCACCATGACCGAGAAAATGACCATTCGTAAATACGATCCGGTCGCTCGGAAACATGTCGAGTACAAAGAAGGCAAGATCAAGTAATCTGCCCTCTGACATACTTTTTGAAGAAGGACTCTGCCATGCAGGGTCCTTTTTTGTATTGTTTTGGGGTATCTCTTGGTCGGCCTAAACCAAGCAGGGGCGTTGCAGGGGCGCATCAGAGGTTTGGGTGTTCTGAATCTCAGCGGCTTGCTTTTTCTAATCCCCTGCCGCTACGCTTCAGCAACCCTTTCCAAAATGTTGACCGCCATGAAAAAAATCTTGTTGCCCGCTCTTGCTGTTCTGACATTGTCAGCCTGCGAAGACCCCTTTAACCGCGAAGGTGTTGGTTTCACCGGGATTGATGGTGAACCGCGCACAGTGTCGGATGTAAAAGGCGCCGTAGCCTTTTTGCCGCCAGAAACCAACATCCCGGCGGAACTAGCCAAGCTGCCAACGGTCCAGGTTACATCGGACAAAGCCGAGCTTGAAAAGATCGCGGGTGTCGCAATCGATAATGGCGGTCGCTCAGATGCGAATTCAGTTCAACTCACTGGCAGTGATACCAATCTGTACCTGAGCAATGTCAATGTAAACGGTCAGTTGTTCGGTGTCCTGCGTACGGAAAACAACTCCACCAAAGTTGATACATCGGTGGGCTCGGCCTTTGGCGCTCAAACGGAACGCTTTACCGGATGCTTGCCCGCGGGTGATGTATACCGCAAAGGTTCGTCCGAGCGCAGTTCGGGTTTTGCAGTGCCACTGAACTGCCGTTAATTTAGCTTACACAATCTAAGTAAAAGCCCCCGCCATTGGCGGGGGCTTTCTAGTTTCAGTGTTTCTGCAAGTCTTACGAGACGCTGAACAAGGGCCCGAACCCAGCAGCGGTCATTCAATCCACGTGACACACCGGACGATGATCACGCGAGTTCAGAGGCCCCCGCCATCCGTTGGCATCCAAGCAAGCGCTATGCGTGTTCTCTATTTCACCCCACCACCAAAGAATAATCAGTGGTGAAACTCAGACCCGATCAGCAGAACTGTTTAACCTCAACTGATAGGAAGCAACGTTCATTGCTCTACCAATGCCTGCCCATTCTCGTCAAAGAAATGAAGTTTGTCGGTGGGAAAATGCAGGCCGATCTTTGCCCCAGGCTTTAGAGCGGTGTCCCCATTCAGGCGCACGGTAACCTTCTCTTCTGCGCCGCAATCCACGATCAGGAAGGTATCTGCCCCCAGATACTCAATCACCTCGATGATGCCATCACATTGCCCATCGCCCGATGATACAACATCGATGTGTTCGGGGCGAATGCCGAGTTTGCTTGCTACACCCGAGCGCGCGAAGTCGCCGCCTCTGCCATGTTCCAGAGTGTAGCCATCGTTCTGAGTCGTGCACGGCAATATGTTCATTTTGGGGCTGCCAATGAACTGTGCGACAAACAGATTGGCAGGGCGTTCGTAAAGTTCGCGGGGTGTGCCGACTTGCGCGATCTTGCCGTACTCAAGCACGACGATGCGGTCGGCCAATGTCATCGCTTCAACCTGATCGTGCGTCACGTAGATCATTGTGCGCTTTAGGTTCTGATGAAGTTTCGCGATTTCGTAACGCATTTCGACACGAAGCGCTGCATCAAGATTCGAGAGCGGTTCATCGAACAGAAACGCCGTCGGGTCGCGCACGATAGAACGACCAATTGCAACGCGCTGCCGCTGTCCACCGGACAGGTCCTTGGGGCGACGTTCCAGAAAAGGTCCCAGCTTGAGAACCTCGGCGGCTTTATTGACCTGCTCTGCTATCTCGGCCTTCGGAACACCCGCGACCTTAAGTGAGAACCCCATATTTTCGGCGACCGTCAGGTGGGGATAAAGCGCATAGGACTGGAACACCATCGTCAGACCCCGCTTGGAGGGTGGGTGATCCGTGACATCATTGCCGTTGATTAGTAGCGATCCGCGCGAGATATCTTCAAGCCCACCGATCATGCGAAGCAGGGTGGATTTTCCACAGCCCGACGGACCGACGAAGACGATGAATTCACCTTCATCAATCATTAGGTCAACGCCTTTGATGACCTGGGCCGAGCCAAACCACTTTTCGACGGATTTTAGTTCGATGCTGCCCATTAGTTCCTCCCTGCCCAATGCAGCCAAACCGCGGCTGTCCAGGTGAATGAATTCCCTCCGGCAGGGCTGCCGGTCAGAGGATCGTAGTATTCAGCGAAGCCGTTTGTTGCGATCAGCTGCGACGTTTTCTGGCGCAGTGCCTCGGCTTCTTCGAGGTGCCCCATATCCGCTAATCCAAACCCGATCAGCATATTCATGAACCCCCAAGTGGGACCCCTCCAGTACCTGCGTTGGTCGAAGTTGGGCATCGCGGGGTCATAGCTGGGAACTGGAAAGGGTACTTTTGCAAGCGTCGCCTGCAGGCGCTCCAGCATGTGCTGTGAATCAAGTCCCCCAAACCAGCAAAGATACGACGCGTTAGAGATGCTTCCGGCCCAATCACCAGTCAGCGCATCACGCGAGTCGAACGAGCTCAGCGTTTCGTTCCACAAAGATCGCGCGCCCGCTTCGAGCCTTTGAATGTCGCTACTTAGTCCATCCGCAGCAATTCCAAGCCTTTCGCTGATCTCCTGCAGATCGCGTGCGGCGCGCAGAGTGATAAATGTCATCGTCGGATCTGCGACTCGGAAGGGATTCAGGCTCAGCAACTTCTGTTGATCCCAGTCGGCCTGACAGCCGATCTGAACCAATTTGATATAGCGGTCATAGTCGTATTTGGTCGGTCGATCTGCACTGTTGACGTGGCTTGTGTCACGGCGCTGGTAGTCTCCGACACCTGTGGGATCTACGCCCTCCATTGCTTTGTCCCAGTCCGGTGCATTGTCGCGACCAGCTTCCCACGGATGCGTGGTGCAGACCGCGCCGTGTTCGTCGAGTCGCCATCTCATGATCCAGCGATGCCACGCCAGCAGAGATGGGAAAAGCGCGCGAACGCGGTCCGCGCCTGCATCGCCATCTTTTTCCCAGATCTTCCGCGCCACAGTTGCAGCCACCGGGGGCTGAATGATGCCTGAGGATGGGATCGGCCCGTGGCCACCCCAGACATCCGGGCCGGGGTAATATCCGTCATCCTGTTTGTGGAACAGGATATGCGGCACCATTCCATCATCCCACTGGCCCGAGAACAGTGTTTCAAGTTCCACCCAGGCTCGATCAATGTCGAACTCGGCAAAACCAAGCGCCGCAATCGCGCTGTCCCAATTCCATTGATAGGGGTAAAGCCCTTCGGTCGGGATGGTGTAGCCGCCACGATCATTGGCAACCAGAATGTTGCGCGCCTCGCGGTCGGGGTTTGTATGTTGGTTCATCTCAGTCATCCTTTGACGGACCCCGCAGTCAGGCCCTTAGTCATGAAACGTTCAAGTCCCAGGAACAGCGCCATGATCGGAACGGTGGCGATCACCGCACCGGCCATCAGATGCTGTCGGGGAATTTCCGAGGAGTTCAGCATCGTGACGCCTCGGGTCAGGGTAAATTTCGAAGGGTCGTCCAGCAGCATGAAGGCCAGCAGGAACTCGTTCCAAGCGATCATGAAGACGTAGAGCGAGACCGACGCCAGCGCAGGCAGGCTAAGCGGCAGCGTAATCTTCCAAATCACTGCCAGCCGCGAAAGCCCATCCATGAGACCGGCCTCTTCCACCTCAGTCGGCAAGCCACGGAAATAACCTTGCAGCATGTACAGCGCGACAGGGATCGTCGTGACCGGGTAGATCATCACGATGCCAAGGATCGAGTTGCGCAAGCCAGTCAGCGAGAACGCGATATAGATCGGCAGCGCCAGAACGATCATCGGCACCATGTAGATCAGCAGGATCGAGCGTGAGAACGCCTTTTGCCCCGAGAAACGGAACCGCGCGACGGCATAGGCTCCGGGGACGCTGAACAGCAGGGTGATAAAGACCGTCAGGACCGAGACGTAGAGCGAGGTCCAAAGATAGGTGCCGAAGTTGAAATCGCGAAACAGCTCGGTATAGCTGCGAAACAGCGCGGTGCCTTGTGATAGATCTACCGAGAAATCCAGCGGGTTCTGCAACAGGGCCTGTTGCGACTTCAGGCTGGTCATCACCATCACATAGAACGGAATGATCACGATCGCCGTGAAGAAGATATAGCCAAAGCCCGTGCAGAACCGGATCACGGCCTCTTCGTACTCGTGGCGGGTGAGCTCGCCGAACGGTGTCTCTTTCAGGATTGCGGCAACGGATAGGTGTATCACGACCGCCATCGCCACGACGGTGACCAGTATTGCCTGCAGGGATGTGTCAGAGCCGATCAGGACAGGCCCGACTCCGGTCAGGCAAGACAGGCCTAACAAGGCGGATACACCCAGTCGGGCCGGTGCGCGTTGCGCCGAGAAGCGGACATACACCAGACCGGCAATAGCCCCCCATATCAAGCAGAGCAAGACCTGTGGCCGGAACGCAGCCCCGGTCGAGAATGACATGGTGATGGCGACAGTAGTGGCGATCACCACCAGCCAGAGCGCGCCTAGAATCGGGGCGGTTATATACCCTTTGCGCATCACAAACCCTCCTCACGGCTGATGAAGCGGAAGAAGACGAAGCTGAAGGCGATCAGGCACATCAGGATCACAACGGCCACCGCTGCGCCTGCGCCGATGTTCGAAACCGCAAAGGCCTGTTCATAGACATTTACGGTCAGAGTACGGGTGCCGGCATTGCCGCCGGTCAGCAGGAAGATGTCGTCGAACTTGTTAAACGTCCAAATGAAACGCAGCAGGAACAGTACCGACAGGATACCCAGCAATTGCGGGATGCTCAGCAGCCAGAACTTCTGGAATGGTGAGGCTCCATCCATATCCGCTGCTTCATACATGCTAGAGTCGATGGATTGCATCCGCGCCAGAATGAACAGGAAGGACAGCGGGAAATAGCGCCAGATCTCGAACACTGTCACCATGATCAGCGCCAAAGGGCGTTCCCCGAAGAAGTTGATCGGTTCACTGCTTAGTCCCATCTGCACCAACAATGCGTTGGCAGAACCCGAGAACGGGTCGAACAAGGTGACCCATGTGAAGGCCACAGCGATGACTGGCGCCACATAGGGGAACAGATAGAGGCCGCGTATGAACCCTTGTCCCTTGAAGCTTTTATTCAGTAACAATGCTGCAAACAGGCCCATCACCAAAGCTCCAATGGTGCCGACCACGGTGTAGAACAACGTGACCCACAGCACGCCCCAGAACTCGTCTCCATCAAAGACACGGGCGTAGTTTTCCAGACTGAATTCAAGGTTGGTCAGGACGCTGGGTCCGCTCCCGGTCACGCCGGGCTCTGATCCTTCGAGCAGCTCTTCGAAAACGTCCGGATCTCCGTTCAAAGTGACCGGAATACGGATGCGTTCGCGTTGACCGCCTTCCAGTGTGCCGAAATCGCAGAACAGGTTTTGCCCGTCCAGAACACAGGGACTTGCAACTTCGCGCGCCGTCACGCCGTCCGGTAGAACATCTGTCAGGGTGACGCCGACAACGGCGATGTCCTGACTTGAGTTGCGGACGCGGTATTCAATCCGCAGATCGTCTCCCGATCCGCGCAGGCTTTCACGCACCACAGGTGCAGGCGGACGAAGGTCAGACAGGGTGAAGGGCTTGAAGCTGATCCAGAAGATCGCCAGCAAGGGCAGGATCACCACAAGCGATACACTGATCACTGTCGGAGCCAGCAGCGTCCAGGCCAGACGCGCCTCGCGTTTGGCTAGCGCCCCGGTTCCGGTCGGTGGGGTGGCCGAAGACATGGGATACCTCGAAGGGTTGGGTGCAGCGGCGTAATCGCCGCTGCATGTGTCACAAGGTTACTGAACCTTCGCGAGCTCGTCGTTCATTGCGGCCACTGCAGCGGCGGCATCGATTTCATCGTCGATATATTGGCGCACGACCCGGTTAATTGCCTGGCTGTTGATCATTTTGGACGCCAAAGCCAGCTGGCCTTCAGCAACGCCCCAGCGCTGCGCCACGTCCAGACCGCCGACGATCTCATCGATCATCGCCTGATCATACAGCTCGCCCAACGGGGCTTTGCGGTCCACGCCAACAGGCAGCTCTGCCCATGCTTCCGAGAACGCGGTCGGGTTGTCAGCATTACCGCGACGGACCGGAAACTTGCCCTCGGGTGCGATGGCCAGTGTTTGAGTATAGCCGTCGTCCATGGCGAATTTCACGAACTCCATCGCCGCGTCGGTGTCGGCGTCGTTGGTGATGCCAAAGTAACGAACGTCACCCCAAGCCGCGCCATCCGGGTTCGATGGGCCCGAGAAGTTAGTGACGATACCAGTCTTCGAGGCCAGATCGCGCGAGGTCGGATCATCGTTGATCGTCGGCGGGGCGCTGTCGCGCAGACCGGCCAGTTCGTCAAGGATGAAGGGCGACCAGATGATCATCGCTGCTTTGCCATCAAAATACAGCTCGCGCGATTGTTTCCAGAATAGCTCACCCGGGGGCGAGGCTTTCGAGATCGCCTTGTAGAAATCCAATACCTCAATGGTCTTGGCTTCATCCAGCGGTTGGAAGCCGTCCGCGCCAACAGGGGTCACGCCATTGGCGAGGAACACATGCTCCAAAACCTGACTCATGAAGTTTTCATCAACTTTGGTTGCAGCAACGAAACCGTACATCTCGGGCGGGTTGTGCAACTGCTCCAGCGCAGCGACGACGTTGGCGAATGAGTTCGGGGCCTCAAGGCCAGCTTCATCAAACAGGTCTTTGCGGTAGACAACCATTTGAGTCCATCCATCGACCGGTACCGACGCGGTTTCGTCGTTGAACGCCGCCATACCAAGCGCGCCGGGGGCGAAGGTGTCGGCGCCCAGTTCTTCGATCACTTCGGTGGCGGCTTCGGTGTCCAAAATGCCCGCTTCAGCCCATGGCAGGGCATATTGCAGCGGATGATAGACCACATCTGGCAGGTCTCCGGCGGCAAATGCTGCTGTGGCGCGTGTACCCAGATCACTTTCGGTGACCGGGATAACCTCGACCGTGGTGCCGGTTTCAGCCTTGAACTGGTCAGCCATTTCCTGTTGCTTGGCCAGCCGCTCGGGCTGTTCTTCGGTGGTCCAGAAGCGGATCGTATCCGCCTGAGCGGACATCGCCGCCAATACTAGCGCAAGCGATGTTCCAAGCATCATTCGCGATGCTACAGGTGCAAGTTTCATAGTCGGTTTCCTCCCCGGTTATGATCTTTTGAAAGTTGAATTTTTCGGGCCAGTTCCTCGGCTGTAACGCTTGGTGGCCCGTCGGAATTGCGTTCGATCAGAACGGCCTCACTAATCTCACGCAGATCTGTCGGTGCTTCACCGCGAGTCTGGCTGATCAGCATCGTCGCAAGGCGTTCTCCGGCCCGCTTAGAATCGACGCTGAACGTGGTTAGACCAGGGCTGACATATTGGCATTCAGGGATGCCGTCATATCCCAGAATTGATACATCTTGCCCGACCTCGAGGCCCAGTTCTGCACAGACCGAGTAACACCCCAGCGCAGCCAGATCCGTTGCAAACACTATTGCAGTAGGTGGGTGATTCAGCGTCAAAAGCGCGCGTGCCTCAACCGCACCCTCCTCACGCGTACGAGCACCTTCCCGGATCAACTCGTGATCGGCAAGCAAGCCCGCGATCTTGAGACCTTCGAGATAACCGTCACGGCGCAGATGGCTGTAGTTGAATTTCGGATCGCTACCGACATAGCCGATGCGCGTATGGCCAAAATCAACGAGCCGACCGACCGCATCACGGGTTGCAGATTCACCCGAAATGTCGAACCAGGATGTCTCATCCTGCCAGTCCGCTTGCCCATACCCCGTGCGGCCATACATGATGAAGGGAACCTTCAACTCTTGCAGGTATTTCACCCTCGCATCGTCGACCTCGGTCCGGGGCAGAATGAATCCATCGGCTTTGCGCTCTTCGACAAGCCGCCCCAATACATCAAGCATATCTTTTTCGGACTTCGCCGTAGAAATCGTCATCGTCCAGTCGGATGCGCTCGCCGCTTCGCATGCTCCGGCCAGAAAATCCTGAAGAAATGGGTTATGCCGGTCTGGTTCTTCGCTGTTGATGACCATGGCAATAGCGCGCACCCGCCCGGTTCGTATCGCCTGCGCATGGCTGAGTGGGCGATAGCCCATCTTTCGCGCCGTGGTTTCAACGCGCTTTCTCGTGGATTCCGAGATGTCGGTATATCCATTCAGGGCGCGGGACACCGTGCTCTTAGAAAGCCCAAGATGATCGGCCAATTGATCCAGTTTTACCCTGCCGGGGCCAGAATGACTCCGGGGGCGAGACTGCGGTTGCTGGAGACTTGGATTCGTCATCATTCTTCTATTTGTTTTCTCCGAAACCGGTTTCGGCAATCAAAATTATGAAATTCTTTGATTGGATCGACCAGGTACACGAACGTTCCAATGGCGAAAGGCGCTGATGAACGCATATGCAAACTTGCAAACGCGGCTTTCAGAGTGGTGCAAATTAGGGTTGCGCCAACATGGTTGACTGCCGACTGCTACAGTAACTGCAGGCTGATCATTGTTCGCGGAGCTTTGATGGGAATCGGTGAATTGAGCATGAGGACTATGCGTAAATACGGGCGACTATCCGGCTATGAGGGCGTGTAAAATTTGTGGAGGAAAAAGAATCTGGTCGGAACATCATGCGAATTCACCAAGGCTTGGTATTGGCTTTTGAAGAGCAACATAAAAAAAGCCCCGCTTAGCGAAGTGCCAAGCGGGGCTTTCTGTATTCTGTTTGAAGCGGTTTTATTCTCTGTTGCCCAGTAGTTGCAGCAGGAACATGAACATGTTGATGAAGTCCAGATACAGGTTCAATGCACCCATGATCGCCGCTTTGCCAAGCCATTCCTGATCGCCAGCATGAGCCATCTGCAGATAGGTGGTTTTGATCTTCTGCGTGTCATAGGCGGTCAGGCCGGCAAAGATCAGCACACCCAGGATCGACACTGCGAACATGATCGCTGGTGATTGCAGGAAGATGTTGATCACCATCGCAACGATCAGGCCAATCACACCCATCATCAGGAAGGTGCCCATGCCGGACAGGTCTTTCTTGGTCACATAACCGTACAGCGAAAGACCTGCAAACGCGATCGAAGTCACCAGGAACACTTGCGCGATCGAAATGCCTGTAAAGGCTACGAAGATCCAGCTCAGCGACAGGCCCATGACTGCTGCAAATGCATAGAAAAACAGCTGTGCGCCAGATGCAGACAGCCGGTTGATCGCAGCGCCAAAGCCAAACACCATCGCCAAAGGTGCAAACATCACGATCCAGCCCAGGATATTGGGGCTCAGCGTGACCGGATCACGGAAGATCGACAGCAGTTGCGGGCTCGAGCCCACCGCCCATGCCACGGCAAATGTGATCAGCATGCCTACGGACATCGTGCCGTAGACTTTGTTCATATGGGCGCGCAGGCCCTCGTCTATCTCGGCAGCGCGCGCGCCGGACGCCGTCCGGATCGTGTCGAATTGTGCCATATAGGGGTCTCCCTTCAATATTCTGTTCGCAGCCCACGGATGCGAGCCGGTTTCCCGGTAAATATCGGAGAGTGTGGCCCTCGTTTCAAGGGTTTTAAGCCTGAAACTCAGCAAAACTGTCGGCAATTTTTGCAACTGTCGCCAAAAAACCGGCGGCTTGGTCGCCAAATCCCTCAAGCCGCCGGTATTTTCGAATTAATACAGATGTTTGTGCCAGCTGTCGGGCGCGTGCCAGAACGGGCGCTCTGCTTCGTTACGCGCGTCTTTGCGTGAAACGCCGATGTCATTCAGTGCATCATCATCAAGCTGGGCGAGGGCGCGCCGCTGACGAGCGAGGTTAAACAGGTCAAGTATCCGAGCACCAATCGCCTTACGCTTGATGCGACGATGAGCTGAGATGGCTATATGGGTCATGATGATTGCCCTTTCCTGATTGTTTGATGAAACCTAGCGCTTCAATCAATTTCCTTGATCTATATGGAGCAGTCTGACATATTTTGGAAATGAATGTTTATGACGAGTCTCATAAGGAATCTTGAACATGCGAAATTTGGACATCACCACATTGCGGTCTTTCGTAGCTGTTGCTGACCATGGGGGCGTGACGCGTGCCGCTGGATTTCTTCACCTCACGCAATCTGCGGTCTCTATGCAGCTCAAGCGGCTGGAAGAGCTTTTGGGGCTGGAATTACTGGATCGATCCGGTCGAACCATCGCGCTAACGGCGTCCGGAGAGCAATTGCTGGCATACGCACGGCGGATGATTGCGTTGAATGATGAGGTAATCGGGCGGTTGACGGATCAGGCGTTTGAGGGCGAGGTCGTGCTAGGCGTACCGCATGACGTCGTTCATCCGTTCATCCCGCGCGTGTTGAAGCGTTTCAATGCCAGCTTTCCTCGGGTCAGCGTGAACTTGGTCACTTCCAACACGCGGCACTTGAAAGAAGAGTTCGCACGCGGAAGCTTCGATCTGATTGTGACTACGGAATCGGGTGCGGGCGAAGGTGCCGAAACCCTGCACCATATGCCTTTGCGTTGGGTTGGCGCGCTGAACGGATCTGCCTGGCGCCAAAAGCCTTTGCGGCTGGGGTTTTGCCGGAATTGCATTTTCCGTCCGGTTGCGACAGCGGCGCTGGATGATGCGGGAATCGAATGGGATATGAGCATCGACAGCGATTCCGACCGCACCGTTGAAGCCACCGTCAGCGCTGATCTGGCTGTGGGAGTTTTGCTGGAAGGCACCCAGCCCAGCCATCAGGAACTGATTGACCATGCCGGAGTGCTGCCGGACCTGCCGGTGCAGTTCATCAACCTCTACGGTGCAGAGCGGGTACGTGAGGAATATGTATCAGAGCTTGCGAACCTGCTGCGCCAGAACTTCAGTCATCCAACGGCGCAGCCGCTTAAAGTGGCGAGTTGATGCGGATCACCACCTTGCCAGTGGATTTGCGATCGCGCAGCAGTTCCAAACCTTTTGCTGCATCCTGCAAGGGCAGGACGTGGCTGATATGAGGCTTAATCCGGCCCTCAGAATGCCAGCGGAACAAGGTGCTGAAGCTGTCGCGCACGATCTCGGGTCTGAAATTCAGATAGCCGCCGATATATACGCCGATCACGGTCAGGTTCTTGACCAATAGATGGTTGGCCGGGATCTGGGGCACCTCACCTCCGGCAAATCCGATCGGTAACAAGCGGCCTTCCGGGTTGGTCGCGCGGAAGGCGGCCTTGAAGACATCTCCACCAATCGCATCGTAGACCACGTCAGCACCACCCAGAGCGAGAACGCGGTCGCGCAGGTCTTCGCTTGCGTCAAGCAGATGGTCTGCACCAGCTTTTTGTGCCACGGCCAATTTGTCCTGCCCGCGGGCTTGGGCGATGACTGTCGCACCCATCAGTTTTCCGATTTCAACTGCGGTCAATCCCACGCCACCGGCAGCACCGGTGACCAGTAGGGTCTCGCCCGGTTGCAGTCGCGCCCGGTGCGCAAGAGCAATATGGCTGGTGCCATAGGCAATTTGGATCGCGGCCGCGTCTTCGAAACTCATGGAATCTGGAAGGGGAATTGCCCGGTCCGCATCAAAAACGCCTGATTCGGCCAGGCCGCCTTGACCTGAATAGACTGCAACACGATCGCCCAACTTCAAATGCGTAGCATTGTTTCCAATTTCGGTGACAATCCCTGCAATCTCCATGCCCAGCGTAAACGGTGCTTCGGGGGTGTCTTGATACGTTCCTTTCTGCATCAGAAGGTCTGCAAAGTTCAGGCCGCAGGCGCGGATTGCGATACGAACTTGGTTCTCTTGCGGCGGTGCTTCGCGTGTTTCGCATAGCTGAGCGGGTGCCCCTTTGGTCTCGATACGAAATGCCTGCATCATTGGTCTCCGCTCTTTTGTCGCCATAGGCCGTTTGGCTTGACCGTTTGTCAATTCCATTCGCAATCTTCACAGCGTTAAACTGAATAGGGTGGATCAACTGTTTCCCATTTAGAAACTATCAATCTCTATGTTGGCCGTACAACCACAAACCACTGTTCGATTTCTCTGATTCAACCAGCTTGAAAAAATAACGGATTGCGGCAATATTGTACTATGGTGCTGTTCGGGGGGCACGATCCGAATTAGGGAGTTCTTAAGCAGCGACCCGCTAACTAAGCGGCGATGGCTGCTGTCGCGGTTTCCCGGACAGGTGTTTGTGTAAAGGAGACTACCAATGACCCATCACGTCGATGTCCATGTGGGCAAACGCGTCCGGCATCGCCGCTGGCTGATTGGCATGACTCAGCAGCAGTTGGCGCAGCAAGTTGGTATCAAGTTTCAACAAATCCAAAAATACGAAACAGGGGCCAACCGGATAAGCGCATCGCGTTTGTGGGACATTGCCGAAGCGTTGGATGTTCCCGTCAGCTTTTTCTTCGAGGGTCTTGAAGAGGCTCAGAAGTCGGATGCAGACAAGAAATCGGTTCCTGCGGATTTGATGGGTGACAAAGAAGCGCTTGATCTTGTTCGCTCGTATTATGCGATCCCGGAAAACCAGCGTCGCCGCCTGTTTGAACTGGCACGCGTGCTGAGCGACGTCGCCTGATACAAGCGCTTGACTTCGCGGGGTGTCGGGCGCACGGGTAAGCAATGCAAAACACCCTACGAAGCGATCTAGAGATTGCCGAAGAAATGGCCGACGCTGCGCGGGCGGCCATTCTTCCGTTTTTCCGCCAATCTAACCTGAAGACAGACAACAAACTCGATGCCGGTTTTGATCCGGTGACAGCCGCTGATCGCGAAGCAGAAAAAGCAATGCGTAGGGTGCTGGCTGATCACCGGCCTGAGGACGGTATCCTGGGGGAAGAGTTCGGTCATTCCGAGGGAACTACCGGACGAGTTTGGGTGCTGGACCCAATTGATGGCACGCGCGGTTTCATAAGTGGTACGCCCACATGGGGTGTTCTGATCGCCCTAAGCGATGAGACTGGACCGAAGCTTGGTGTGATCGATCAGCCCTATATCGGCGAACGTTTTATCGGAGATAAAGAGCACGCATTTGTCAAAGGCCCTTTGGGACGCACAGAACTTGGGACGCGTGACACTCGATCTCTGGACCAGGCGATCATCTTCACCACTTTCCCGGAGGTTGGCAGCGCGGTCGAGGCCGCCGCATTCAAGGCGGTTTCTCAGAAAACGAAGCTGACACGCTATGGGATGGATTGTTATGCCTACGCGTTGCTCGCTGCAGGTCAAACCGATCTAGTGGTCGAGGCCGGATTGAATTCCTACGATATCCAGGCCCCAATCGCGGTGATCGAGGCCGCGGGTGGTATTGTGACGGATTGGCAGGGCAATCCGGCTCATAATGGTGGGCGTGCGCTCGCTGCAGCCAATACTGAGATTCATGCGGCAGCGCTAGAAATTCTGAAGCAATACTAAACGGGTTGCCGACCCTTCTTTGCGACTTTAAACTGATCACGGCTGGTTCTTACGCCCGTTTTCCACCAGCCCATCACTCCATGCATGAGACGGGCAGTATGCGGGAGTGCGAAAATGACAGAATTTCTGATCCGTAACGCCGATATGATCCTGACGATGGATGATGATCGGCAAGAGCTTGCAGGCGCTGATCTGCTGGTTCGGGATGGTAAGATTGCCCAGATTGGCCAGCGCCTTACGAGCGATGGCGAAATACATGATGCAAATGGGTGTGTTGTGACCCCCGGTCTGGTGAACACCCATCACCATCTCTACCAAACGCTCACCCGCGCGGTTCCCGGCGGGCAGGACGCATTGTTGTTTGGTTGGTTGCGAACGCTCTATCCCATCTGGTCCCGCTTTGGTCCTGACGAGATGTTTATATCTGCCCAGATCGGATTGGCCGAGATGGCACTGTCCGGCTGCTCGCTTAGCTCTGACCACCTTTACCTATATCCAAATGGCGCGCGGCTTGAACACACGATCCATGCAGCGTCAGAGCTGGGGCTGCGTTTTCATCCCACGCGTGGGGCAATGAGCATTGGAGAAAGTGACGGTGGACTGCCTCCTGATGCTTTGGTCGAATCCGAGCGGGCTATTCTGGAGGATATGATCCGCGTAGTAGATGCCTATCACGACCCATCTGAGGGTTCGATGTGTCGCGTTGGTTTGGCGCCGTGTTCACCGTTCTCGGTTAGTCGGGACTTGATGCGCGATGCCGCGCTGTTGGCGCGCGACAAAGGTGTGATGCTGCACACCCATCTGGCGGAGAACGATGAGGATATAGCCTATTCTCAAGATCAGTTCGGCTGTAGACCCGGCCAATACGCCGAAGAATTGGGCTGGACCGGTTCGGATGTCTGGCACGCTCATTGTGTCAAGCTGGATGGCGCCGAGATTGACCTGTTTGCACGTAGCCGAACCGGCGTTGCGCACTGTCCATGTTCCAATTGTCGTCTTGGTTCAGGTATCGCGCCAGTCCGAAAAATGCGTGATCAAGGCGTGCCAGTCGGGTTGGGTGTGGATGGATCAGCCAGCAACGACAGCGGCAATCTGATGGCCGAGGCGCGCCAGTCTATGCTGCTGCAACGAGTCGCAAACGGCGCTGACGCCATGTCGGCCCGTGAGGCGCTTGAGATCGCCACCCGAGGCGGGGCGGATGTGTTGAATCGGCCCGATTGCGGCCGGCTTATGCCCGGTAAACGAGCTGATATTGCCATTTGGGACGTGCAAGGAATTGAAAGTGCAGGCAGTTGGGACCCCGCTGCGCTCCTTCTGGCCGGACCAACGCGTGTCAAACACCTCTTTGTCGAGGGACGCCAGATTGTTCGTAACAGTCAGATCGCCACGATCGACCTGCCAAGGGTCATAGAAACCCAGAATCGTCTGGCACGCGCGCTGGCAGAATAGCGAATCCGCTCTTCATCTGGCTAAAAATACCTCCGCCGGAGGCATGGGCCATAGGCCCATTCCTATCAACCAGAAACAGCTCGTCCGGCGATCCAGGTATCGGTTACGGCACGGTCATCACCCATCATGATGGTCGGGAACACCGCTTCCCAAAGATCATCAGCATGAGCTTCGCGCTGGGCGATAGCAGGCGTCGATGCGAGGTTCAGCACCGCCAGATCGGCTTCCATGCCCACGGCGATGTTGCCAATACGGTCATCCATCCGCAGGGTACGGGCCGATCCCACCGTTCCAAGCCAAAGCAATTGCGAGGGGTGCAAGGGATGGCCTCGCAATTGACCAATCTCATAGGCCGCAGCCATTGTGCGCAGCATTGAAAAATTTGAGCCGCCTCCGGTGTCGGTGGCCAAGCCCACGCGGTGCCCTGAGTGAATTAGACCATTCATGTCAAACAGGCCAGAGCCGATAAACGTGTTTGATGTGGGGCAGTGGATCAGAGCTGCATCTACCTCGCGCAGACGATCGCGCTCCCGCTCTTCCAGATGGATCACGTGCCCGTAAAGGCCATTTCCACCCAGCAGCCCAAACTGCTCATAGGTGTCCAGATAGTCGCGCGCGTCGGGGAACAGGGATCGGACCCATTCGATCTCATCGGTCTGTTCGCTCAGATGGGTTTGCATCAGGCAGTCGGGATGCTCGGCCCAAAGCGCGCCCATCGCCTCCAGCTGTTCTGGCGTCGATGTCGGCGAAAATCGTGGAGTGATGGCGTAAGATATGCGATCAACCCCATGCCACTTTTCAAGCAGAGCTTTGGACTGGTCGTATCCGGTTTGTGCAGTATCTCGCAGCCCCTCAGGCGCATTGCGATCCATGCAGGTTTTACCCGCGACGACCCGCTGCCCACGCGCCTGCGCGGCGGTAAAGAAGGCATCAACACTCTCTGGATGAATGGTGCAAAAGCTGCACATGGTTGTGGTGCCATGGGCTGCGGTTAGGTCTAGATATCTGTTTGCAATTTCAGCGGCATAGGCGGGGTCGTCAAACTTCATCTCTTCAGGGAACGTGTAGCTGTTCAGCCAATCGATCAGCCGCTTTCCCCAGCTCGCGATCATCGCCGTCTGCGGATAGTGGACATGAGAATCCACAAATCCCGCCATGATCAGCTGATCGCCATAATCCTTAATGTTGGCTTCGGGATGCGCGTCAGACAGGTCGGACGCCTGGCCCAGTGCCGCGATGCGGCCATCTTCGATCAGGACGGCTTGGTGAATTTTGGTCGCATCGGTGGGCTCACCTTCGAACGGTGATCCGTTGAAGCTAAGCACACGTCCCTTCAGAAGCGTCTTTTGCGCCATTTGTTCTGTTCTCCGCCTGTTTTGGACCGCCAACCAGCATAGGGGCGCGAAAGATGCGGGTAAATTGGACCATTGTCATTGTTTTCCGGTAGCTGCTTCTTCTATCTAGGGGCAATCGACAAGATAGAGGGGCAGCGCATGACGACAGGCAACGACGAAGCCAGACCCGATCAGCCCCGTGACGAAGACGCCTATGCGCTGGACCCGCGAACCGTTGCAGCCATCCTGTATGCGGTTGATGTCGAAGATCGCGCCAAGCTGATTGAGCTGATGGAGCCGTTGCACGCGGCCGATATCGCTGACCTTCTGGAACAGATCAATCCTTACGACCGTGCGCGCCTGATCCGGCTGTATGACAAAGAGTTCGACGGCGATATCCTGTCGGAGCTCGACGAGTCAGTTCGGGAAGAAGTAATCAATGTCCTGAAACCGGACGTTCTGGCCGAAGCCGTTCGGGATATGGAAAGTGATGACGTTGTTGACCTTCTGGAAGATCTTGAAGAGCCGCAGCAAGAAACCATCCTGGGCGCGCTTGAAGACTCCGAACGCGTCGCGGCAGAGCAAGCCCTATCTTATCCAGAAAACTCTGCTGGCCGCCTTATGCAGCGCGAGGTGGTCATGGCGCCCGATCACTGGACCGTGGGGCAGGCCATCGATTTCATGCGTGCCACCGACGATTTGCCGGAACAGTTCTATCACGTCATACTTGTTGACCCGCGATTGAAACCGGTTGCTCAGGTCACGCTGGGCAAGTTGATGGCAACCCGGCGCGAGGTGCCGCTGCAGGACATTGCCGAAGATGAATTCCACACCATCCCCGTCGAACAGGATGAAGAGGACGTAGCCTATGCGTTCAATCAGTATCACCTGATTTCGGCTCCCGTCGTGGATGGCGACGGTCGTTTGGTCGGTGTCATCACCATCGACGATGCGATGGTGGTCCTGGACGAAGAATACGAAGAGGATATGCTGCGTCTTGCGGGCGTCTCGGACGAAAGCTCTCTGTCCGATAGTGTAGCGGCAACCAGTAGGCGCCGCTTGCCTTGGCTTGGTGTCAATCTGGTTACGGCGATTTGCGGATCGCTGGTGATTTCTCAGTTTGAGGCCGCGATTGATCAACTGGTGGCGCTCGCGATCCTGATGCCGATCGTCGCCTCGATGGGGGGCAATGCCGGGACCCAATCACTTACCGTTGCAGTGCGGGCGTTGGCAACACGCGACCTGACCGGCTCGAACGTAGGGCGCGTAATCCGGCGAGAACTGCTGGTGGGAATGCTCAACGGGCTGTGTTTCGCTATCGTGTTGGGAACCGTCGGGATGATGTGGTTCGACTCCCCGCTGCTGGGCGTCGTGATCGGATCGGCGCTGGTCGTGAACATGATCATCGCGGGCTTTGCTGGTACGGTAGTACCGGTAGTGCTGGACCGTCTGGGTGTTGACCCGGCGCTGGCGTCAGGAACCTTTGTGACCACGACAACGGATGTCATGGGGTTCTTCATCTTTCTGGGGCTTGCCAGCGTGGTGCTACTGTGAACGAGACAACCGATCTGACCGAAATCAAGGCCACAGCGCGCAAGGCGGCATTCGTGCGACGCAAGGTAGCGTTTGATATGCGCATCCCTGGCGCGGCCGGGCGCTTGTCCGAGGTTCTGGCGGGTCATCGCGGTGTTCCCATGTCTGGCTATATGCCGATCCGCACCGAAATCGACCCGCTGCCTGCAATGGCCGAGGCTTCTGCATATGGCCCAGTGGGCGTGCCTGTCATTCAGGCCGCAGGGCAGGCCTTGCGCTTCTCTCGATGGACGCCTGAGGGCATGCTGAAAGATGGACCCTTCGGCGCGAAAGTTCCCGAGATCGATGACTATTTCGACCCGGAAATCCTGATCGTGCCACTGGTTGCCTTTGATGCGCAGGGTGGTCGCTTGGGGTATGGCGGCGGCTTCTATGATCGCACGCTTGAAGGGTTGCGCGCCAAGCGCCCGACGCTTGCCATAGGATTTGCTTTTGATGCGCAGGAAGCCGAACACCTGCCGCTGGAGCCGACTGATCAACCACTCGATATGGTGATTACTGAAAGCCGGGTGCTAACTTTCTAAGTTATCCCTCGCTATGCGCGATCGCGATTTCCTTTACATTGGCAGCCTTCAGGCTGAGTGATTGTTTGCTTCTGCCTTGTTATTGCCACTTCCAGCCCCTAGGACCGCAATCATGAGGATTTTGTTTCTTGGTGACGTCATGGGGCGCTCGGGTCGCGCCGCCATCCAACAGCATTTGCCACGTCTGCGTGACGAATGGCGGCTGGATTTTGTCGTTGTCAACGGCGAGAACGCCTCGAACGGAATGGGGCTGAGCGGGGATCACGCCAAGTTGCTTTTGGACGCGGGGGCCGATTGTATCACCTTGGGCGATCATGCTTTCGACCAGAAAGACATGCTGCAGTTTATTGAGAAAGAACCTCGCATCGTGCGTCCGTTGAATTATGCCAAAGGGGCACCGGGGCGGGGGCATCGACTGTTCACCGCGCCGGGCGGTCGCAAGGTTTTGGTGGTGCAGGTGTTAGGGCAGGTCTTCATGAAACGCCCCTTTGACGATCCCTTTTCGGCCATTGAACCAATCCTGAAATCGCACCCACGCGGCGGCCAGGCGCAGGCGATCATCGTCGACATGCATTGCGAGGCAACGTCCGAGAAAATGGCGATGGGCCATTATTGCGACAAACGCGCAAGCCTTGTGGTTGGGACGCATACGCATGTGCCTACCGCGGATGCGCAGGTATTGCCGGGCGGTACAGGATACCTGACCGATGCCGGGATGTGCGGCGACTATGACTCGGTCATCGGAATGGACAAGCAGGAACCGATGCGCCGGTTCATAACCGGGATGCCCAAGGCGCGGTTTACGCCTGCGACCGGTGAGGCGACCTTGAGCGGAGTTTTTGTCGAAACCGATGACCGCGATGGAAGCGCAAAATCCGTGCAGATGATTCGTGTTGGCGGGCGGTTGCAGCAGTCTACACCCTGAAAAGCACGTCAGACTTGCCCCGCCGCACGCAATACGTGAAACTACCTATTAGGCGCGTATGCCAGATCAGGGTTCGGACAGAATACCAAGAATGCAATTCCTTCAACTGACAGAGATGGGCAGCGCAATTCTGGCGCTGATGATCGTAGCGGGCATGTTCATCATGTTTCTGCGCGAGGTCTATCCGACCGAAGTTGTCGCCATCGGCGGGGCGGCCCTGATGCTGGCAACCGGTATCCTGCCCTATCAAAGTGCGCTTGCAGTCCTTTCGAATCCCGCGCCGTGGACCATCGGCGCGATGTTCATCATCATGGGTGCCTTGGTGCGCACCGGAGCGCTTGATGCCTTCACCTCGCTCGCGCAGAAGCAGGCGCAGGTGAACCCTCGGTTTGCCATCGGGTTATTGATGGCGTTTGTCGTCGTCGCTTCGGCGGTGGTGTCGAACACACCGGTTGTCGTTGTAATGATCCCGGTCTTTATCCAGATCGCCCGCACGCTGAACGTTTCGGCGTCCAAATTGTTGATCCCGCTCAGCTATGCGGCGATCCTTGGGGGTACGCTGACGCTGATTGGCACCTCGACTAACCTGTTGGTCGATGGTGTGGCCCGCGCACAAGGTATGACGGCGTTTTCAATCTTCGAGGTTACCCCGCTGGGCATAGCGCTGGTGATCTACGGTATGGTGTACCTGCGCTTCATTGCGCCACGACTGCTACCCGAGCGTGACAGCATGGCCGAGATGCTCAGCGACCGCTCCAAGATGAAGTTTTTTACCGAGGCGGTCATTCCACCCGACAGCAATCTGATCGACCGCGAAGTGACCGGCGTTCAGCTGTTCAAGCGCCCCGGAGTGCGTTTGATCGACGTGATCCGGGGGGATGACTCGCTGCGGCGGAACCTCAAGGGGGTGACGCTTAAAGTGGGCGACAGGGTAGTTTTGCGCACCGAGATGACCGAATTGCTGAGTCTTCAAAGCAACAAGGAACTCAAGCGCGTTGATCAGGTCTCAGCTGTTGAGACCAAGACGGTTGAGGTTCTGATCACGCCGGGCTGCCGCATGGTCGGTCGAACGCTTGGTGCGATGCGGTTACGTCGCCGATATGGTGTCTACGTCCTGGCGGTTCATCGCAGGAACCAAAATATCGGGCGTCAGTTGGATGCTTTGACCGTGCGTGTCGGGGATACACTGCTGTTAGAGGGCTCGCCTGCGGATATCCAGAAGCTGGCCGCCGATATGGATATGGTCGATGTTACGCAACCTTCGGCACGAGCGTTTCGCCGCAGCCATGCGCCCATAGCCATCGGTGCGCTGGTCGGGATCGTCGCCCTGGCGGGGTTGGGCGTGGCACCGATTTTGCTGTTGTCGATCATCGCCGTTGCTGTGGTTTTGCTGACCCGATGTATCGACGCGGATGAGGCGTTCTCATTTGTCGAAGGCCGATTGCTGGCCCTAATCTTCTCCATGCTCGCAATTGGGGCTGCGCTCGATAAATCGGGCGCGGTTACACTGATTGTCGAAGCGGTCGCACCGGCGCTTGGCATGTTGCCACCTTTCTTGATCATATGGGCCGTATATCTGTTGACCTCGGTGCTAACCGAATTGGTTTCGAACAACGCCGTGGCGGTGGTGGTCACTCCGATCGCGATCTCTCTGGCTCAGGCTGTAGGAATTGATCCGCGCCCGCTGGTGGTCGCGGTGATGGTGGCGGCATCGGCATCCTTTGCGACGCCGATTGGCTATCAGACCAACATGATGGTGTATGGCCCGGGTGGGTACAGATTCACCGATTTTCTGAAAGTTGGTGTGCCGCTGAACCTGACTGTGGGTCTGCTGGCGTCACTTCTTATTCCGTTCATCTGGCCGCTCTGACACTGGCACGGATTCGCCGACCTGGTGTTTCGGGCCTTGTAAATGTCGATATCGTCACAATCTTTTTGCCTAAGATGAATGTGAAAGGATGGGATCATGCCTTTTCCAAAACTCGGGCAGGCCATTGTGGCCGGAGCAATCGTATTGGCCTTGCTGGGCAGCCAAAGCTCGGCAGGAACAGTCACTGGCACGGCAACCTACCGTGAACGGATCGCCCTGCCACCGGATGCGACGCTATTTGTCGAATTGCAGGATATCTCTCGGGCCGATGCGGCAGCGGTCACGCTGGCGGCGCAACGCTATGCGTTGAACGGAGTGCCCTCGGAATTTGAGCTGACTTTTGATGACGCGCTGATCCGCGAGGGTATGACCTATGCAGTACGCGGATCGATCTATCGCGGGGGTGAGCTGTTGTTTACGACGGATACGGTCCATCCCGTGCTGACCAACGGCGAAGGCAATTCGGCAGATCTTGTGCTGGTGCAGGCCGGTGCTCAGAGCCCCGCGACCCTGGAAGGGACTGAGTGGACAGCCATCGGTATCGGTGGAACCGTGCTCGATACAAAACGGCCGCCCCAGCTTTCCTTCGCCCAAGGTGGTGCGTTCGGTGGCACGGGCGGTTGCAACCGGTTTTCCGGGCAAGCCGAGATCACCGGCAACAGCCTTGAGTTTCCAGACAATATGGCCGCGACTTTAATGGCGTGCCCGCCAGAACTGGACGAGGTCGAGGATCAGTTCTTTGCCGCCCTGCAAAACGTGACGAGCTATGCCGTTGCCGGTGACAGCATGGTTTTGCTCGATGCTGCAGGTGAGCCGATACTGAAATTCGTGCGCACCCAGTAATCAGGCCACTGCGCGGGACCTTCCTGCGTTGCGACCCGAGAAGATGCAACCGCCCAGAAACGTGCCCTCTAGCGCGTTGTACCCGTGATAGCCGCCACCGCCAAAGCCCGCGACCTCTCCGGCTGCAAACAAGCCGGGGACGATTTGTCCATTGGCGCCGATCATCTGACTGTCAAGATTGGTCTGCAGCCCGCCCAGTGTCTTGCGGGTCAGTACGTGCAGCTTGACCGCGATTAGCGGGCCGTTTGATGGATCGAGGAACTTGTGCGGTTTGGCCGTCCGGATCAGCTTGTCGCCCCGATAATTGCGTGCCGCAAGGATGGCCATCATCTGGGCGTCTTTGGAAAACGGATTGTCGACCTGAGAATCCCGTGCCTCGATCTGGGTGCGCAAATGCGTCTCGTCTATCAGACCTCCGCCTAATTGGTTCATGCCGCTGACCAATTCAGTCAGCGTGTTGGCGACGACGAAATCCTCGCCCTTTTCCTTGAATGCCTCGACCGGGCCAGTCGCCTTGGTGCCAGACAGGATGCGCTGACGGATCACCTCTTTCCAGCTGCCCGAAGTGAAATCCGGGTTCTGCTCGGACCCCGATAGCGCAAATTCCTTTTTGATGATCTTCTGGGTCAGAACGAACCAGCTATATTCATATCCGGTTTTCAGGATCTCTTTCAGCGTTCCCAGCGTATCGAACCCCGGCAAGCAAGGGGGGTGCAGGCGATTGCCGCGCGCATCGAACCACATCGAACTTGGGCCGGGTAGAATACGTATACCGTGCGCGGGCCAGATCGGATCCCAATTGCGCACACCTTCAGTGTAATGCCACATTCTGTCGCCGTTGATGACATGTCCGCCAGCTTTCTCGCTGATCGGGATCATGCGGCCATCGACATGAAACGGAACGCCTGCCACCATATCTTTGGGCGGTTCACCCAGCCGGTCGCGGGGCCAGTTCTGTCTCACCATCTCAAAATTCCCACCGATCCCACCAGAGGTGACAATAACCGACGGGGCATAGACTTCGAATTCGCCTACTTCGTCCCGGTTGGTCTTGCCACCTCTTTGAATGCCGTCATCGGCCAGGACTTCCCCTGACACGCCTTTGGCAGAACCATTTTGCATAATGATGTGGCTGACTTGGTGACGGAACTTCAATTGGATCAACCCGGCGTCGACATGCGCGCGGACGCGGCGAATAAAATGCTCAAGTACACCTGGGCCGGTTCCCCAAGTGATGTGAAAGCGCGGGACCGAGTTGCCATGGCCGTCCGCATAAGACCCTCCGCGTTCGGCCCAGCCCACGACGGGAAACCAGCGCAGCCCCATGTCTTGCAGCCAGGGACGCATTTCACCTGCGGCGAACTCTACATAGGCTTCAGCCCATTTGCGGGGCCAGTTGTCTTCGTCGCGGTCAAACTGCGCGCTGCCCATCCAGTCGCGCAGCGCCAGATCGTGGCTGTCGCGGATGCCCATGCGACGTTGCTCGGGGGTGTCGACCATGAACAGGCCGCCGAGGCTCCAAAACGCCTGTCCACCCAGAAAATGCTCGGGCTCCTGATCCAGCACGATCACCCGCTTGCCCCGGTCGCCCAATTCGGCCGCCGCCGAGAGGCCCGCAAGGCCGCCTCCGATCACGATCGCATCTGCGGTGTTATTGGTCATCGGATGTCCTTTCAGCGGCTGCGGAACCAAAGGATGAAGGGGGTTACGACCACATACATCGTGATACCATAAACGGCGGCAGGAACGGCAAGTGGGCTGAAGCCGGTCGTGGTGCCGGTGATCAAAGCTGCCAGCGTAATTCCCATCGCCGAATTCTGAATGCCAGTCTCGACCGAGATCGTTTTCGCCTCACTCCATGTCAGATTGGCGATGCGCGCCAGCCCCAGACCGATCAGCAAAAGCGCAACGTTCAACGCGATCAGAGCTGCCCCAATCGAGCTGAGGTTTTGGATGAAGAACTGCCAGTTTCCGGCCAGTGCCGCCGCGACGATCAGCACGAACAGTATCGATGCGAGCGTCGAAAGCGGGCCGTCGACCCGAATGGCGAACCCCCTTGCAAAGTGACGTATGGCGACGCCAATGGCGACTGGAAGGGTCGTGATCAGGAACAGCGCGGTGGCTAATGCGCTGATCGAAACTTTGGGTGCGGCCTCGCCCATGAAATGATCTATGGACCATGCGGCCAGAATGGGGACGGTCGCGATGGACAGCAGGCTGATCACCGCTGTCAGGCTGACCGACAGCGCCACATCACCTTTGGCAAATTTTGCGAGGATGTTGCTGGTGACCCCACCGGGGCAAAAGCTTAAAAGCATGACACCCACGGCGATTTCAGCGGGCAGTCCGAACAGAGTGACCGTCGCGAAGGCAGCCAATGGTATCAGCACAACTTGACTGATGGCGCCAATGGCGAAGGGGTACCCCCGCGCCAAAACTCGGCGGAAATCGGCGGCTTCTAGCCCGATCCCCAGTGACAACATGATAATGGCCAGCGAAATGGGCAGGCCAACGTTGATAAGCAGGTCCAAGAACAACTCCTCCCAAAGTCATTCGGGCCAGCCTATGCGAGGGGTCGTAGATCAGGCAACAACGCCGTTGGGTCACCCGTAGCGTTGAGCAAACCGGCGCAGGATTTCACCCGGCTCCGTAACGTCTGCGGCATGGCACATATCGATCAAGCTTTGCGCATCCTCTGGCGGAAAATAGCCGTGGTCCTTGTAGATGTTGATCCGCTGTTCAAAATCTTTGGCGTCCGCTTCGGGGTGGAATTGGGTGGCATAGACATTCTGCCCCCAGCGGATCATCTGAAACGGGCAGGGGTCAGACGCTACCAGATGAACGCAGCCATCCGGCAGTAGCTGTACGGCTTCCTTATGTCCCACAAACGCTTCGAATTTCGGCTTTAGGCCTGCGGTCAAGGGGTCTTGAGCGCCATCTTCTGTCAGACGGCAGTCGGACGGTCCGACCGGTTCGCCAAATTGCCGTTTGCTGACATCTCCGCCCAAATGTACGGCGAGAATACCCAAGCCATAGCAGCAGCCCATGAACGGGTGATCTTTCGCAGTGATCTGGGGCATCAGTCTCATGATCGCGCCTTCGATCTTTGCATCCAGCGCGGATTTGGTGGTCGGATCGTCGCTAACGCAGCCGGGACCCCCACCCACGATGACACCAGCGTAATCGACGACATCCAACCCTTCGGGCAGGTCTTCGCAATCCAGCCGGATGCGATGAGTTTGCGCAGGGCTCAGCCCGGTTTTGTCCAGTATCGAGGCATATTCGGCATCCGATGCATCGGTTTCCGGGCGCAGTTGCAGGATCAGAAAGCGTTTCATAAACAGCCTTTAGCCATCAAAGCGGCCAGAACACAAGGATCGCGGGGATCGAGACCGCGATGATCAGGATTTCCAGCGGCAGCCCCATGCGCCAGTAATCACCAAAACGGTATCCTCCGGGACCAAGCACCAGCGTATTGTTCTTGTGCCCAATGGGCGTCAGAAACGCGGCAGACGCCGCAACGGCCACCGTCATCAGAAACGGATCGGGCGACACCTCAAGCGTGCGCGCCATCTGAATGCCAACCGGGGCGGCGACAATGGCGGTGGCTGTGTTGTTCAACACATCGGACAGGGTCATCGTCACGACCATCAGTACGGTCAGGATTGCCCAGGCGGGCAGGCCGTTGGTCAGCTGAATCAAGGCGTTGGCGATCAACTCGGTTCCGCCCGAGGTTTCAAGCGCGCTGCCCAATGGGATCATTGACCCCAGCAATACAACCACCGGCCATTCGATGTGGTTGTAGATATCCGCAATCGGCATGATCTTGGTCAGCACATAGGCGACGACCACGAACCCCAGTGCGATCGGCAGATAGATCAGCCCGATACTGGCCGCCAACACGGCTGCGGCAAACAGGCCGATGGCAAGCCAGGCTTTATCATTCGCGGTTACATTCAAGCCGCGCTCGGCCAGGGGCAGGCAGCCGAGCCACTCGGTGACATCGGGTGCTCGGTCGCGCGGGCACAGCAGCAATAAGATGTCGCCGGGCTCGACCTCGGTTTTGCGAACCTGACTGGTGATCCGGCGCCCTTGGCGTGAAATGCCCATCAGGACTGTACTCTGTCGCCAGGCCAGTCCTAACGCCTGCGCAGTTCGCCCAGTGATGCGCGCGCTTTCGGGGACAACGACTTCAACCACTTCCAGCCCTTCGCCTTCGGCAGTCAAAACCTCCTGCCGACGGGCGTCCGAGAAATCCAGATTGAGCGCGGCGCGGAACTCATCCAGCGCTTCGGGGCGTGCTTCCAGAACAAGCGCATCGCCTTCATGCAGGGTTGCGTGGGTTGATCGACCATAGCGTCGCTTTCCGTCCCGGATCAGGCCGATGATAGCGACGTCAGATTTCTCGGCGGCCTCATAAAGCTCACTGACCCGTTTCCCGATATGGGGCGATTCAGGCGGGATCGTCAGTTCGGCGATGTATTCGGCCAAAACTTCCGAGGTTTCTTCCTGCGCGCCGCGATTGGGAATGAGGCGCCAGCCGATCAGCGCGACGAACGCCAGCCCCGCAATTGCAGCCAATCCGCCCACCGGTGCGAAATCGAACATGTGAAACGGTTCGCCCAGTGTTTCAGCCCTGATCGAGGCGATGATGATATTTGGCGGCGTACCAATCAGCGTGGCCATCCCTCCCAGGATCGTCGCAAAGCTGAGCGGCATCAGGCTAAGGCCGACCGGGCGCCCCGCTTTGCGCGCGGTCTGGATATCGACTGGCATCAGTAGCGCCAGCGCCGCGACGTTGTTCATGAAGGCCGACAGGATCGCCCCGATGCCGCCCATTAGCGCGATATGCGCGCCCAATCCGCGCGATGCGTCGACCAGCGTGCGCGTGATCATGAACACTGCACCCGAGCGCACCAGACCGGCAGAAACCACCAGCACCAACGCCACGATGATCGTGGCCGGGTGCCCGAACCCGGCAAAGGCATTGTCAACGGGCACCACACCCAGCGTGACCGCGATCATCAAGGCGGTGAATGCTACAAGGTCATAGCGGAACCGCCCCCAGAGCAGCATTCCGAAAACGGCGATGAAAAGGGAAAAAAGAATGATCTGATCTGTCGTCATACCGCCACCATAGTCACGGGCGAAGACAGGGCAAGCCGCTCTCTTGATCCTTTGCCCCGCAAACGTCTATATGAGCGCCAAACACGCAATCACGATGACGAGGACGCACCATGGCAGGCCACTCCAAATGGGCCAATATCCAACACCGCAAGGGACGTCAGGACGCCGCGCGGTCCAAACTGTTTTCCAAGCTGTCGAAAGAGATCACGGTCGCCGCCAAGATGGGCGACCCCGATCCCGACAAGAACCCGCGCCTGCGTCTGGCGGTGAAAGAGGCCAAGTCGAATTCGGTGCCCAAGGACGTGATCGACCGTGCGATCAAGAAGTCCGTAGCAGGCGAGGGCGATGAATACGAAGAAATCCGGTATGAGGGCTATGGTCCCAACGGTGTGGCCGTGATTGTTGAAACGATGACCGATAATCGCAACCGTACCGCCTCGACTGTTCGTTCGACCTTTTCGAAGAATGGTGGAAACTTGGGTGAAACCGGCTCGGTCGGGTTCATGTTCGACCGCAAGGGCGAAGTTGTGTATCAGGCAGACGCAGGCGATGCGGATACGATTTTCGAAGCCGCGATCGAGGCCGGGGCAGAGGATGTCGAAAGCTCGGATGACGGTCACATCATCTGGTGTGCAGATACGGATCTGAACGATGTGTCGAACGCGCTGGAAGAGGCGCTGGGCGAATCCGAATCCACCAAGCTGGTCTGGAAGCCGACAACGACGACCGAGTTGGGTCTGGAAGACATGCAAAAGCTGATGAAACTGGTGGATGCATTGGAAGACGACGACGACGTTCAGCGCGTGACCACTAACTTCGAAGCGACCGACGAGGTTATGGCGCAGCTCTGATGTATCGGACAAACGCCAGATGAACCAAACCCGGCCCAGCGGCCGGGTTTTTCTGTTGCAGTTGCGCGTCTTACACAAGCCTTGGTCCTGAAGCCTCTTGCGATTAAACTCAGATCATTGAGGCTGAAGGACCTGAAAGGCAACCGTAGGCACATCATGCAGAGCATCGCAAATGGCGAGTAAATCGACTGATCCGGCCCGACGAAATGTCCCGGTTCTGGCTAGCCAAAGTATCCTTTCCCAAGTGGCGTGGACTTTGGGCAGCCCGTCTATCGTATTGCCATTCCTTGCGGTCTCGCTGGAGTTACCGATGTTCCTTGCCGGTGCATTGGTGTCGATCCGCATGGTTGGCAGCATGATCTCGGACGTGTTTTTCGCCCGCTCCATTGCTGCGCAGGCGCGGAAGAAACGCGGGATTGCCCTGACCGAGATCGGAATTGGCGGTTGCCTTCTGATGGCCCTTTTGATCGCGGCCACCGGCAGTGTCTCATTGACGGCCATTGCCTTTGTGATCGCCTTTTTCATGATTGGGCTTATTGAAGAAAGCCAATCCCTGATGCTGTCTGACTTGTTGGGCGATCATCTGAAATCGAAATCCCGGATGGTTATCCGTTATCTCCAATTGGGCGCGGGAGGTCTTTGTGCCATCGGCTTGGTGTTGCTGATACACGAGATCACGAAAGAGTACCCGCCATTCTCGCGGCATTCCGCGGTGATTGCGGCCTCGGTTGTGTTTTTCTTGTTTTCAGCATTATGCATTCTCGGCATGGCTGAGATCTCCCCCGATGAGTCCGGTAATGGAAAACCTAAAGGTGCAGGACGTCAATCGCTGCAGAACATCATCTCCGGCATCGTAAGTATGTTCGAACAGCCATGGTTCCGGCGCTATATGGCTCTACGGCTTCCTTTGGTTGTCGTGTCGCTGTCGGTTCCGTTTTTTGCGCTCATCGCTGCCGAGGCACATCACAACTCGGCCAAGGGTTTGACGGCCATGATCATCTCATCCGCGTCCGGCTATCTGGTCTCGGCACCCTTGTGGCAACTGGTGAACATGAAATCACACCGTACCGTGATGGTCGCGGGCAACTTGTTGGTCGCAGTGACAGGGATCGTTTTGTTGGCGTTCCACTATGCCGGTATCGATCACGAAGTTCACTTACACGCCATTGCCCTGTTTGTCGTCTCGGTGGCGACAACGGGAATTTCCAGCGCGCGCCAGCTTTATTTTTTAGACGTTGCGCCCAAGGAACAACGTATTCAGGGCGCAGCAGCCATCAAATCCATCTGCAGACTCGCTGCCGTTGCACTGTCTGCAATTTTGGCTGCGGTTGCACATATGCACGAGGTTGCAGCTGCCATCGTGTTTATCGTGCTGGCCAGCATCTGGGCGGCTTTTAGCTGTTACCGCATCGCGAAACCGCAAAAGGCTGCAGAGTCGCAGGCCTAATGTGCCGCCGGCGCGATCAGTTGCTGCGTTGCCGCGCGACGTACCGCTTGGGTCAAGGGTGCAAGGGCAGGGGCAAGGACACGCCCGATCTGCCAGGTCAGTTCGATATCGAGCGGCGCATCGGGGATTACTTCACAAATCTGCCCGTTTGCGATCGCTCTTCTTACAAGGCTTTCGGGGTTCATACCCCATCCTAAACCGGCGATTGCCGCGTCAACAAAGGCATTTGTGGACGGCAGAAAGTGAGACGGTGGCGAAAGACGGCTGCCTGTCTGGGCATATATCCAGGATTTCTGCAGATTATCTTTACGGTTGAAGGTCAAGCAGGGGGCCTGTGCCAGGGATTTGGCGGAAACCCCATCAGAAAACCACCGCTGCATGAAGCCGGGGCTCGCGGTCGGCAAATAGCGCAAAGTGCCCAACGCAATGGCATCGCATCCGGTAATGTTCTGACCACCCACCGTTATCGCCGCACTTACGTCGCCACGCCGCAGCCAGTCAGCCGAATGGTCCTGATCGTCAATTACAAGGTCGAACAGTATGTCTTCGGCGCGCGCCATCGCGTCGATAAACCATGTGGCCAGACTGTCAGCCGGTAGCGCGACGCGAACCCGTACCGGACCTTCACGCTGATCCAAAGTCAGCTCTCGCGCCAGCTTTGCCTCCAACAGGCCGATATCTTCGGCATGACGGGCGATCCGCAGACCCGCCGGAGTGCCGGTGCATGGGGTGCCGCGATGAATGAGGGCCGCACCAACACGATCCTCCAACGCCTTGATCCTCTGCGAAATAGCCGACGGGGTGACGGATAGCTCTGCGGCTGCGGCCTCAAAGCTGCCGTGTCGCAAGATCGCCGCCAATGCTGATAGCTGATGAGGGTCGAGGAGCATTAGAGTTACTTAATCTGGGTAATCATCATTAATTTGATAGATTCACACTGGCCATGTAGTCAACGAGCATCGACAGGAGGCTGCATGTTCCCATCAATGATTGCCGGGTTTGCCCTGAGTTTTAGCCTTATATTGGCGATAGGCGCTCAGAACGCCTTTGTTCTGCGCCAAGGCCTGCGGCGCGAGCACGTCTTTGCACTGTGCCTGACCTGCGCAGTGTCTGACGCGATACTGATCGGGGCGGGTGTTGCAGGGTTCGGCACCCTGGCTCAGGCCGCGCCATGGTTTGAAACGGTGATGCGCTATGGTGGGGCGGTGTTTCTGATTTGGTACGCCCTACGAAGTTTTGGGTCTGCCTGGCAAGGTGGGGCGGTGATGGATACCGCAACAGGGCAGCGCACCAGCCTGCGTGCGGCCATGCTGACCGTGCTGGCCTTCACTTGGCTCAACCCCCATGTATATCTGGATACGGTCGTATTGATCGGGTCGATATCGGCCCAATATTCAGATCGCATGGGGTTTGCGATAGGGGCTATGACTTCGAGTTTCGTTTTCTTCTTTTCGCTCGGCTACGGTGCCAGAGTGCTTTCACCGATTTTTGCACGCCCGCGCGCATGGCAGATTCTTGATTTTATCATCGGAATCGTGATGCTTATGATCGCGTTGAAACTTGTTATCATGTGAAGGGTTGTCCCGGATCAGAATTCGGTGTTCAACCGTTTGTATGACCTCACCTAATGATCAGCACCGCCCGCTTGTTGGCATGTTTTGGATGCTTGCGGCCGGGCTGTCCTTTGTGGGCATGAATGCGCTGGTGAAGGCGCTGGGAACCAGCATGAACCCCATTCAAGCGGCATTCTTGCGCTATGTCCTGGGGCTGGTGTTTCTTTTGCCCGCAATCCGGGCGATCCTCGGAACTCCATTGACCCCGCGCAATCTAACGCTGTTTGGACTACGCGGAATGGTCCACGCCATCGCCGTCATGCTTTGGTTTTTTGCGATGACGCGCATCCCCCTCGCCGAGGTGACCGCGATGAATTACATGACACCTATCTACGTCACGGTGGGTGCGGCACTGTTCTTGGGTGAAAAGCTAGCTTTTCGTCGTATCGCCGCGATTGGTGTTGCTGTGATTGGAGTAGTGATCATCCTGCGCCCGGGCTTTCGCGAGATTTTGCCCGGTCACATAGCGATGCTGGGGGCTGCACTAGCGCTTGGTGGTTCCTATCTGCTGGCCAAAGTCATGGTCCGTGATATCCGTCCCTCAGCCGTTGTTGCCCATCTTTCGATATGGGTCACCATCGCGCTTATCCCTTTCGCCGTCGCGGTTTGGGAGCCGCCCAGCCTGCGCGATCTTGGTATACTTTTCATCGTCGCCAGCTTTGCGACTGCGGGGCACTATTTCATGACGCTTGCATTGCAGGCTGCCCCGGTGGCCGTGACCCAGCCAGTAACGTTCCTGCAGCTGATCTGGGCCACTTTGCTCGGCGCTTTGGCCTTCCATGAACGCATCGACATCTGGGTAATCGCAGGAGGCACTCTGATCCTGGCTGCCGTCAGCTTCATCACCTGGCGTGAAGCCGTGCTGAGCCGTGGCGGCACACCGCCGCAAGGTTCTGAGACCCCACCGGCGAAACCAAGAACCGTTATTGATTGACGAGTCAATAAAAACCGCTTAGCCTTCCTTGCACTCAGGTATGGCGAAGAGGCGAAGATGCCAAAACTCGGAATGGAGCCGATCCGGCGGGACGCGATCGTCAAGGCGACGATCGCCGAGCTTGGCGCGCAAAAATCCCTTGATGTCACCGTTAGCCAGATCGCCAAACGCGCAGGTATGTCCAGTGCATTGGCGCATCATTACTTTGGGGGCAAAGAACAGATATTCCTAGCCGCGATGCGGCGTATCCTGACGGATTTTGGATCTGAAGCGCGTGCACAACTCAGCACGGCAGATCCGGAAGAGCGCGCACAGGCCATCATTCGTGCCTGTTTCGCGCCATCATGTTTCACACCGGATGTTATCGCAGCTTGGATGACTTTTTATGTTTTGGCGCAAACCAACGATGATGCGCTGAGGCTCTGGCAAATCTATCAGGCACGCATCCGCTCGAACCTGATCCATGCGTTGCGTCCACATATGAGTGACCCGAGCGAGGCTGCCGAAGGTATGATCGCGCTGATCGATGGGTTGTACATCCACTCTGCACTGAATTCCCCACAAGAGCCGCAGCGGGCAGTCACCCATGCGCTGCGGGTACTGAGAGTTTTCCTAGAGGCCGAAAAATGACAAAGCCGAATATTCTGATCCTGATGGTGGATCAGCTCAACGGGACCCTTTTCCCCGACGGTCCTGCAGAATGGTTGCATGCGCCGAACCTGAAGAAGCTGGCGGCAAGATCAACGCGTTTCGCAAATGCATACACTGCTTCGCCGCTCTGTGCTCCGGGACGTGCGAGCTTTATGTCGGGTCAACTGCCATCGCGTACTGGCGTCTATGACAACGCCGCCGAGTACAGCAGCGATATCCCGACCTATGCCCACCACCTTCGTCGTGCAGGATATTACACCTGCTTGTCCGGCAAGATGCACTTTGTTGGCCCAGACCAGTTGCACGGGTTCGAAGATCGTCTGACCACTGATATCTACCCGGCAGATTTCGGTTGGACGCCGGACTATCGTAAACCCGGTGAGCGCATCGACTGGTGGTATCACAATATGGGCTCGGTCACTGGGGCAGGCATTGCCGAGATTTCCAACCAGATGGAATATGATGACGAGGTCGCTTATAACGCCAAGGCCAAGCTATATGACCTTGCACGCGGCAAGGATGATCGCCCCTGGTGTGTGACCGTCAGCTTCACGCACCCACACGATCCTTACGTGGCGCGACGCAAGTACTGGGATCTGTATGAAGATTGTGAGCATCTTGAGCCACAGATCGCGGATCTGGGATATGACAATCAGGACCCGCATTCCAAACGTATTTTCGATGCCAATGATTGGCGCAGCTTCGACATAACGACCGAGGATATTCGCAAATCCCGTCGCGCCTATTTCGCCAATATCTCATATCTGGATGACAAGATAGGTGAGATACTGGAGGTTCTGGAAACGACGCGTCAAGAGGCGATCATACTGTTCGTGTCCGACCACGGCGACATGCTGGGTGAGCGCGGGTTGTGGTTCAAGATGACTTTCTTCGAAGGCTCTTCCCGCGTGCCGCTCATGATTTCGGCCCCCGATCTTCCAGTTGGTCGCATCGATACACCAGTTTCGACGATCGATGTGACACCGACGCTTGGTACGCTGGCGGGCGTCGATATGGCTGAAATCTCGCCTTGGACGGATGGTGAAGACCTTGTTCCCTTGGCAAAGGGCACAGACCGAACCGCGCCGGTTGCAATGGAATATGCCGCCGAGGCCTCATACGCTCCTTTAGTCTCTCTGCGCTATGGCAAATGGAAATACAATCGCTGTACATTGGACCCCGATCAACTGTTCGATCTCGAGGCTGATCCGCATGAGATGGAAAATCTCGCTGGCCTGCCCGAACATGCAGGCACCTTGCAAACACTGCGTGCTAAATCCGAGGCGCGATGGGATATGGATCGCTTTGACGCCGATGTGAGGGCCAGCCAAGCCCGGCGCTGGGTGGTTTATGAGGCATTACGGCAGGGTGGCTATTATCCTTGGGACTATCAGCCTCTTCAGAAAGCGTCTGAACGGTACATGCGCAATCATATGGACCTGAACGATGTCGAGGATAGCCAGCGTTATCCGCGTGGCGAGTAATCCTTTACATTTTTGAAATTGCACCCGTCGGAAGTGCGGAGATTTTTCGTCGAAAAATCTTGCCCCGAAGGTGAACGGAGACACGAATATGGAAGCAGATTTTGTCATTGTTGGCGCCGGTTCTGCTGGTTGCGCGATGGCTTACCGTCTGAGTGAGGCCGGAGCCTCGGTTCTGGTGATCGAGCATGGCGGCACTGACGCTGGACCCTTCATCCAAATGCCTGCCGCCCTAAGCTATCCGATGAATATGTCGCGATATGACTGGGGCTACAAATCCGAGCCCGAACCGCATCTGAACAATCGTCAACTTGCTTGCCCCAGAGGCAAGGTGATCGGAGGGTCTTCTTCGATCAATGGCATGGTCTATGTGCGCGGTCACGCGCGAGATTTTGACACCTGGGCCGAGATGGGCGCAGATGGATGGTCCTACGCAGATGTGCTGCCGTACTACAAACGCATGGAAACCTGGCATGATGGTGGCCATGGGGGTGATCACACCTGGAGAGGCACGGATGGACCTCTGCACGTGTCGCGAGGGCCTCGTGAAAATCCGCTGTTTAAGGCGTTCGTCGATGCAGGTCAGCAGGCTGGATATGAGGTCACTGGCGACTATAACGGTGAGAAACAAGAAGGTTTTGGGCCGATGGAGCAGACCGTCTGGAAAGGACGGCGCTGGTCGGCGGCGAATGCGTACCTTAGGCCAGCGCTCAAGCGGCAAAACTGCGAAATCATCCGGGGTCTTGCGGCGCGCGTGATTATTGAATCTGGGCGCGCATCCGGGGTCGAATTGATACGGGGTGGCAAACGGGAAGTGATCACAGCGCGGCGCGAGGTTGTATTGGCGGCTTCGTCTATCAATTCGCCTAAGTTGCTGATGCTTTCGGGGGTTGGACCCGCGGCGCACCTGGCTGAGCACGGTATCAAAGTGGTCGCCGACCGCCCTGGCGTCGGCGCCAATCTGCAGGACCACCTAGAGCTTTATATTCAGCAGGCCTCGATCCAGCCGATCACGCTTTACAAGCATTGGAACCTGATCAGCAAAGGAATGATCGGAGCGCAATGGCTGTTTACCAAAACAGGCCTTGGCGCATCGAACCAGTTTGAAAGCGCCGCCTTTGTGCGTTCGAAACCGGGTGTGGAATATCCTGACATACAATATCATTTTCTGCCGATGGCGGTTCGCTATGATGGGCAGGCGGCAGCCGAAGGGCACGGATTCCAGGCGCATGTGGGGCCAATGCGGTCGCCCTCGCGCGGCGCTGTGACTCTGCGATCCGCCAAAGCCGAAGACGCGCCGGTGATCCGGTTCAACTACATGAGCCATGACGCGGATTGGGAAGACTTCAGAACCTGCATTCGCTTGACCCGAGAGATCTTTGGACAGCAGGCGTTCAAACCCTTTGCCGGTAAAGAGATCCAACCGGGGGCGGAGGTTCAGTCGGACGAAGAGCTAGATGCCTTTATCGCCGAGCATGCCGAAAGCGCCTATCACCCTTGCGGGACTTGCCGCATGGGACGTGCGGATGACAAGGATGCCGTTGTCGACCCGCAGGGGCGTGTGATTGGGGTGGATGGATTGCGCGTCGCCGATAGCTCGATTTTCCCGCAAATCACCAATGGCAATCTGAACGCGCCGTCGATCATGGTGGGTGAAAAGATGTCGGACCATTTGCTGCAGAAAGACCCTCTGCCCAAAGCGAACGACCAACCCTGGATAAGTCCGAGATGGGCAACGGCACAGCGCTGACACATCCAAAACCCACGGCGTGCATTTATCCTGAAAGCTGGATGATTGCGCTCGGAATTTGATCGGCGTCAAAGCGGAGTGCGACAGTCATGTTTAGCCTTGGGATGTAACGCTGAAACAAGGAGCCAACTGGATGTCTCATACCCCGCATGAACTGGCTGAAGAGTTCCCCGACAAGCTCGAAGTGATGAGCCAGCTCAAGCAAACGGATGCGCATTTTGCCCGACTTGCGGATGAGTATCATGAGGTCAACCGCACCGTGCATCGGGCTGAAACCAACGTCGAACCGATGGAGGAATTGGCCGAGGTTGATTTGCGGAAGAAACGCGCGGCGCTCAAAGACGAGATCTGGGCGATCTTGTCAAAAAGCTGAGGATTAGGCGGGGGCTCTGCCCCCGGACTCGCAGGATATATATGGCCAGGCGAAGATCAGGTGACCTCATAAGGCAGGGTGCCGCGGCTATGGGCGTCGATGGTCAGGCGGCGCTCTAACGGTGGGACTGATCTTTGGTGGCAGGTTTGGCGCTCGCATATGCGACATGATATGCCGATGGGCTCGTAAGCGCTCGCGTTGTTTATGTCGAGATTATCGGCGTAGACCAATGCTTCGGCATGACGAACCTCACATCCCAAGGCGATGGCGTAGCGGCGGACAGGAGCACCGAACGAGCCCCCGGATTTTGAAACATCACGAGCCAATGAGATATAGCGGACGCCATCCGGTGTCTCGGCTAGCTGTTGCAGGAAATGACCCGGGGTCTCGAATGCCCGGTGGACATTCCAGAGTGGGCAGGCGCCGCCGAAGCGGGCGAATTGAAGCCGCGTGGCTGAATGTCGTTTAGTGATTGTGCCCGCCTGATCCACGCGGACGAAGAAGAAGGGAATTCCTTTTGCACCGGGGCGCTGTAGCGTGGACAGGCGGTGCGCCACCTGTTCAATCGACGCCCCGAACCGGTTGCTGAGCAGCTCCAAATCGTGCCGATAGTCCTGCGCTGCGGATAGGAAAGCGCCGTAAGGCATCAGCGAAGCCCCGGCAAAATAGTTGGCGAGGCCAATTTTGGCGATGGCGCGGGCCTCATCGCTTTGGAAACGGGCGAAATCTAGCGTTGCTTCAAGCAGCTTATCCTGACTGATCAACGCCACCTGCAGCAATAGTTGGAAGACCTGCGTTTGTGGTGCGGCGCGCGAGGAAAGGCGCAGGGTTTTGTCACCAGCATTGTAGCTGCGTAAGGTTTCTGTGTCGGCGAAAGTGACGTGAATGCCGCGTTCTGACAGGCTGTTCAGGGCGACTTGCCGAATATCGCTGGTTTCATCGGCACGGCTGGCGAAGCGTTCGGCGGCGCGGTCAACGGCGTCAATATAATTGTCGCAGTAGTGAAAGAAATCGCGCACCTCTTCCCAAGGGCTGGCCTGAATACGGGCATCCTCGCGGCCCAATGCCTCGTCGAGCGAGGCGAGGCGTTCATGGGTCTGGCGATAGGCGCGGTGTAACTCGATGAACGCGCGTGCAAGCGCGGGCGCATTTGAAGCGGTGAGCCTGAGATCAGCCAGAGGGGGCGCCGTTTCGGCGAACACCGGATCGGCCAGTGCTTCGCGCATGTCCGAAACCAATCGTTCGCTATCCCCTGTGCTGAGTTCGGTCACATCCATACCAAACTCTTGCGCCAGTGCCAGAACAACGGTTGTCGAGATCGGCCGGTTGTTATTCTCCATCTGGTTCAAATAGGGCAGTGAAACGCCCAGTTTTGCGGCGAAATCCTTCTGCGTGAGGGTCAGGCGTGTGCGCATTTCGCGCAGCTTGGCGCCAGCGTATAGTTTCTGAGTGGCCATGGCGGTTCTTTGCAGCTTTACTGAATCTGCAGGCTAACTTTGCAAACCCTTTCGCGCAAGCCGTCTACAGACCCAATTGCCGTTCGCGCCAGATAACAACGCTGATCGCGCAGATTGCCAGGGCGGCGGTTGCCAGCATCAGCCAAAGCAGAGGCATCGCGCCTGTCTCATGCGTCAGCAATGCGCCTGCCAATGCGCTGAGTGCCGCGCCGCCGCCCAACATGATTGCACCGCTCAGGCCAGATGCTGTGGCCGCCAGATGCGGGCGGACCGAAAGCGATCCGGCAGTCGCATTCGGGATCGCCATGCCGTTACCCAACCCGACGAAGGTCATCAGGCCAAAGAAGCTGAGCGCCGTTCCCAAATCCACTAGGAACAACAAAGCTGATAGGGCCACGCCAATTGCATTCAGCCAGCATCCCCAACGCACCATTCGGTTGACGCCGAAGCGAACCGAGAATCGACCGCTGATGAAGTTACCGAAGAAATAGCCAATCGCAGGCGCGCCAAAGTAGATGCCGACCTCGGCGGCTGTCATGCCGAAAACTTCGGTCCCGATATAGGGTGCGCCCCCGAGATAGGCAAAGAACGCGCCTGAAGAGAAAGCTGAGGACAGGGAATAGCCCCAGAAGCGGGGCGATTTCAGCAATTCAGGATATTCGCGAAATTGCTGCATCAGTGTTTTGCCGCTTGCGGCGGCGGTTTCGCCAAAATCTTGGTAGGTCAGCACCAGCGCTAGCGCCGCAAGGGCAAAGGGTAGCCAGAAATTGGCTTTCCAGCCAAAAGTTTCTTCGAGAAGCCCGCCGACAGCAGGGCCGATCATCGGGACGACTGCCATCCCCATGGTGACATATCCGAGCATCGAAGCAGCCTGGTCCTGTTCGTACATGTCCCGCACAGCCGCACGACTTAAGACAATACCAACGACAATGACGGCCTGAAACATTCTGAAGGCCAGAAAGGTCTCGACATTTGGGGCGTATATACACCCCAGCGTTGCAAGCAGAAAAAGGGCGAGTCCCCACAGCAGTACAGGCCGACGTCCGGCCTTATCGGCAATGGGTCCTATTAAGATTTGCAGTGCCGCGTTGACCAGAAGATAAAGCGCGATCGAAAGCTGCATCACCTTGTAATCAGTCTGAAAATACGTCGCCATAAAGGGAAGGCTGGGCAGATACAGATTCATGCTCAGTGCCGACAATCCTGACAACAAAACGAGTGTTGCAAGCGTGGGGGGCGTGCGGCTGACAGAGGGTGAACTGAACTGCATGGTTTACCTTTAGACCCTGATCGCAGGAAATGCCATCGGCAGTTTGGCTTGTTGTGTTAATTAACAAATTTGCAGTTATCTCAAATAGTGTTGCCAAATATTTGCAAATTTGCCGAAAACTTCTTTGGCCGCCGATCCCAACTCGTTATGGTCGCGCAAATTCTCTTGGGAGACTACCGACATGAAAGACATCCTTTCCGAGCTCGAAGGCCGTCGCAACAACGCGCGATTGGGTGGCGGGCAAAAACGCATCGACTCGCAACACGCCCGCGGAAAGCTGACGGCACGCGAACGGATCGAGTTGCTGGTAGACGAAGGCAGCTTTGAAGAGTTTGACATGTTTGTCAGCCATCGCTGCACTGATTTCGGGATGGAGAAACAAAAGCCTGCTGGTGATGGGGTGGTCACAGGCTGGGGTACGATCAATGGTCGAATGGTCTACGTCTTCAGCCAGGACTTCACCGTATTCGGTGGCTCTCTGTCAGAAACCCATGCGCAGAAGATTTGCAAGATCATGGACATGGCAGTTCAAAACGGAGCGCCGGTGATCGGGATCAACGACTCGGGCGGCGCGCGGATTCAGGAGGGCGTCGCTTCATTGGCCGGATATGCTGAGGTGTTCCAGCGTAATATCATGGCCTCAGGCGTTGTTCCGCAGATCAGCGTGATTATGGGGCCGTGCGCAGGTGGTGCGGTTTACAGTCCTGCAATGACCGACTTCATCTTCATGGTCAAAGACACCTCGTACATGTTCGTGACCGGCCCAGACGTTGTAAAGACCGTCACCAATGAGGTCGTGACGGCGGAGGAACTGGGAGGGGCTTCAACCCACACCAAAAAGTCGTCGGTCGCTGATGGCGCGTTTGAAAACGATGTGGAGGCGCTGGCCGAGGTGCGCCGTCTTGTCGATTTCCTTCCGCTCAACAATCGCGAGAAACCGCCGGTTCGTCCGTTTTTTGACAGCCCTGACCGGGTCGAGACATCGCTGGATACGCTGATCCCGGACAATCCGAACATGCCGTACGACATGAAGGAACTGATCACCAAAGTGGCGGATGAGGGTGATTTTTACGAGATTCAGGAAGACTACGCTAAGAACATCATCACCGGTTTTATCCGGCTTGAAGGGCAGACCGTGGGCGTCGTGGCCAACCAACCCATGGTATTGGCAGGATGTTTGGACATCGATAGTTCCCGAAAAGCGGCCCGGTTCGTGCGGTTCTGTGATTGCTTTGAAATCCCGATCCTGACGCTTGTTGATGTTCCGGGCTTTCTGCCGGGCACTTCGCAGGAGTATGGCGGCGTGATCAAGCACGGCGCGAAACTGCTATTTGCTTATGGCGAAGCGACCGTGCCAAAGGTCACCGTAATCACGCGTAAGGCCTACGGTGGCGCGTATGATGTTATGGCCTCCAAACACCTGCGCGGCGACTTCAACTATGCGTGGCCCACGGCTGAGATCGCGGTGATGGGCGCAAAGGGCGCGACCGAAATCATCCACCGCGCCGATCTGGGCGACGCCGACAAGATTGCGAAACACACTCAGGACTACGAGGACCGGTTCGCAAATCCCTTCGTCGCGGCCGAGCGCGGCTTTATCGACGAGGTGATCATGCCACAATCGACCCGCCGCCGTGTATCACGTGCATTTGCGAGCCTGCGCGGTAAGCAACTGAAGAACCCTTGGAAAAAGCACGACAATATCCCGCTGTAAATGCCCGCCGAGGAGGCCCGAGCCGTAAATGCCCCGATTGACCGGACATAAGACCGTGCAGGTTGCAACCACTCTGCACGCTCCCCCGGAGGAAGGAGGCCGCCGCTGGCGGATCCGGGGATGCGCCGGGGTTATTACGTTGCTGGTCGGAGTAGGTTCGGCGCTGGCCTCAAACCTGCTGCCCGTGCCATCGGGTCAACCGGTCGAGCTTAGCGATGTGCTTCTGGACACCAATCCGGGTGAGCTTTGGGTGCGGTTTCGGTTCATTGCACCCAAGATCGGATCGACTGCAGGTCGTATCACATATGATGTCGCCGTAGTCGACATGGAGCATTTGTGTGAAACACTGGCGGTGCCTTACGTGGCCCAGCACGAATTGCAGCCTGCCCGGATCGTGATTTCGTTTTCGGACAGACCGGTGGCGTTCGGCACCTCCGAACCTGACGCAACGCAATTCTTCGAAGCCTACCGGCTGGATCAATCCCGGTGTATCTGGGAGGGGCTCTGACCATGAACCAACAATGTCACGGTCTCAGAGTGTCCCGATACAGTGATGCAGCTCTGGAGGTTCGCATGATCACTTCAATCCCGCAGGCATGTCCGATGGCCTGCCATATCTGGAACTTGTCCGTTGAGGTTTCGCAATGCTGAAACATCGCGGTTTCCCCGGACGTTTGCCCGGAACAGATTTCCAGTTCACCATTCGGCGGGCCAATCCCAAGGGCGTTACGCCGCTGACCCAGCGAGAACGCTTTCGCGATCGCAAACCCGCCGACAAGCGCGCAGATGTCGCGTTTATTGAGGCGTTATGGGCGCACTTTGGTGATCAGCCCTTTGAGCGGGGCAATCTGGACGCGGGCCGTCTAAGTTGGCTGTTCGGGCGCGAGGTTGTCGCCGCCGAAGACCCGTTTGATCCTGCAAGCTATGATGCTCTGCTGGTGATCAATCTGGACGCCGCGCGCCAATCTTTCCCTGACGTGTTCGACGGAGTGCGCTGATTGTGACCGGGGCTGCCGCACATAACACTCAGATGATCAGTGACACTGGAACCCTGCCCACTAATGGGCAGGGTAGGCTGTTTTCATCAGAAGTTGAGTTGCGCGGCCAACTGGACACGATTGCCGTCGAATGTGTCGCCGGAAATTGTATCGTTCCGCTCTCCATAGATGTATTCGGCGCTGAGCGTCAGGTTGTCTGTCGCCTTGTAAAAGGCATTGACGTGGATCGTCTCAAGCTCGGTGAACGACAAAGTACCGGTCGATGTAGGCAGGTCGTAGTCTTCCTTGCCATAGGCGATGCCGACGTTCCATTTGGAACTCAGGTCCTGACGGAATTCGATGGTGTAGCCATCAACATCGTTGGCCTGACCCCCGACGACTGCGTCACCCAAGCCGATCAGGTAGGGGCCAAGTGCCTCGCCGTTGACATAGTTGACCTGAAACAACCCACCTTCCCACGGTCGGATCGAGCCCGACAAAGAGAAACCGGTCTGATCGACCTCGACGTCGCCGGATTGCGCCTTGCCGTAGAGCGCCGAGGCACGAGCGATGTATTTGCCATCGTTGTATTCGACCGAACCAGTCAGCACGGGATCATCCGAATCCGAGCCGCCGACGTTTTCTTCAACGGAAACGGCGAAGGTGGTATTCGATCCGATATTGTTGGTGTAGCGCACCTGCGGTACGCGCGCGAAAGCGATCCCGACCGGCCCGTTAAATTCCACCGAGGTCGGGTAGGTGTCCAGAGGTTGGAAATTGGTCCAGTATTGTCCGATCAGCCATTGTTCCCCAATTCGGATATTGGCATGACGAATTCGGAATTCGGCGGTTCCGTCCGAGCCGAAGGCATCGACTTCGATCTGGCCCTGAATGTCACCGATTCCCGAAGGCGTGCTGGTGCGCAGCCCGATACGAGACTGACGGACTGTGGCGCCAAACGTACCATCTGTCTCGGCCGAGGGTTCACCAATCACGTTTACGAATGCGGTGTCGCCCTGATCGTATTCGAAGTCATAGAAGAAGTCGGCTTTGACATAACCGTAGACGTCCAGAGTGGTGTTGCCGATCTGCAGATCCCCAGTACCAGACCCGGGATTGGAGGATTCCAGCGCTTCGACCCGGGCGCGCAGTGCATCCAGTTCAGCCTGAGTTTGTGCATCTTGCGCCAAGGCTTGCATACCGGTCACGGAAAGCGCGCTGGCAGCAAGCAAGATAGCAGTTTTACCCTTTGTTATCATATGGATAGTTCCTTGTGTGCGAGTGTGCAGGGGCACCGTTCCACGCAACTGAATTCTTGGGAAATCACCAAGTTGAGAGAAGATGCTCTCAATTTTTCAAGCAAAAGTGTCGGTAGACATGTGACGTTTCACACTGCGGTGAAACCGGAATCTAAGTTACTGTCACCGGAAGGATTTTTGCGTGAGTTTGTAGTGATGTTGCGTGAGGTGCCTCGCGCACTGCCTCGCTACAAGTCTTCGATTTGTAACAGGAACGTGACGGATTTCAGACGTAGTCGTCGCTGTCCGGGCGATTACGACGTCGGCGCAAATCTGCGTGGTGCCGCGCTGGATGGGCAGGTTTCAGCCGGAATCTCAGATGGAAACAATAACTGGTTGGCGGCCAGAATTGTGCTGTGCACAGTGATTGGGCCGTGCGGCTCTACTTTGCCTGCGTCGCACAAGCACCTACTATTCCGTACCCCTTCCTTCCGCGGGCAGGCTTGTGTTCCCCACAGAGTTCTGTCCGCGGTTTTCTTTTTGTCAGGATTGGACAAAAAGCGGCAAAAACCTGCGCAATTCGCAAGTTTGTGGTCCGTGTTATTGCATAACAAGGCGCGAAATCGGCATCTGCTCTCAAAGACTGCAAAAAATCTAGAAGGGCAGAAACCATGCGAATCAAACGAATTTCCCTTGCGTTGGCAACCTGCGCGGGTTTGGCGGCCTGCGGTGGCTCGACCGGCGAACAGGCGATCCTTGGCGGCGGTGCGGGGGCTCTGGGGGCGGCGGTCCTCAGTGCAGATCCGCTGCTTGGGGCGGCAGTTGGGGCTGCGGGCAACGTGCTTTACTGCAAGACCCAGAACAACTGTAACTAAAGCTGAATTTAACGGGGCTGGAAAAGTCCCGTCCGTCATTGCGCATCACGCCGTCGTGGGGTCAACGCCCCGCGGCGGCGTTTTGCGTTTCCAGAACATCAAGCCAAAGGACGTTCCATGTTCAACAAGATCCTGATCGCAAACCGGGGCGAGATTGCCTGCCGGGTCATCAAGACCGCCCGCAAGATGGGCATTGGCACGGTTGCCATCTATTCAGATGCTGACAAGAACGCCCTGCATGTTTCAATGGCGGATGAGGCCGTGCATATCGGCCCGCCGCCCGCCAACCAGTCATACATCGTCATCGACAAGGTGATGGATGCCATCCGTAAAAGCGGCGCGCAGGCGGTCCACCCCGGTTATGGCTTTCTATCCGAGAACTCCAAATTCGCCGAGGCGCTGGATGCCGAAGGCGTCGCCTTTGTCGGCCCCCCGGTCGGTGCGATCGAAAGCATGGGGGACAAGATCACCTCGAAGAAGATCGCGCAGGAGGCCGGGGTTTCGACGGTGCCCGGTTACATGGGCCTGATCGAAGACGCCGATGAGGCGGTGAAGATTTCGAACGACATTGGCTATCCGGTGATGATCAAGGCCAGCGCAGGCGGCGGTGGCAAGGGCATGCGGATTGCGTGGAATGACGAAGAGGCGCGGGAAGGTTTCCAGTCATCCAAGAACGAGGCCGCGAACTCCTTCGGCGACGACCGGATTTTCATCGAGAAATTCGTGACTCAGCCGCGCCATATCGAGATTCAGGTGCTCTGTGACAGTCACGGCAATGGCATCTATCTCGGGGAACGCGAATGCTCGATCCAGCGCCGGAACCAGAAGGTTGTGGAAGAGGCGCCATCGCCCTTTCTTGACCCCGAAACCCGTAAGGCGATGGGCGAACAGGCCGTCGCGCTTGCCAAAGCGGTGGACTATGCCAGTGCCGGTACGGTGGAATTCATCGTGGATGGCGAAAAGAACTTCTACTTCCTCGAAATGAACACCCGCCTGCAGGTGGAACACCCGGTGACCGAACTGATCACTGGTGTCGATCTTGTCGAACAGATGATCCGTGTGGCCGCTGGTGAAAAACTGTCGATCACGCAGGATGACGTCACCCTGACAGGCTGGGCGATTGAAAACCGTCTTTATGCAGAGGACCCGTATCGTGGCTTCTTGCCCTCGATTGGCCGCCTTACCCGTTATCGCCCGCCGCAGGAGGTCGCAGCCGGCCCGCTGCTTGTGAATGACAAATGGCAAGGTGATACGCCTAAAGGGGATAGCGCTGTGCGTAACGATACTGGCGTCTATGAGGGCGGCGAGATCAGCATGTATTACGACCCGATGATCGCCAAGCTGTGTACTTGGGCACCGACCCGCGAACAGGCGATTGAAGCCATGCGCGTGGCGCTGGACAGTTTCGAAGTCGAAGGCATCGGTCACAACTTGCCATTCCTGTCAGCGGTCATGGATCACCCGAAATTTGTAAGTGGTGACATGACGACCGCTTTCATCGCCGAGGAGTATCCGGACGGGTTCGAAGGCGTCGACCTTCCCGAAGAAGATCTGCGTCGCATCGCAGCCTCGTGCGCTGCCATGCACCGGGTTGCCGAAATCCGTCGCACCCGCGTATCGGGCCGGATGGACAACCATGAACGGAAAGTCGGCAAACGTTGGAATGTCGCTCTGCAAGGGCAGGATTTCAGCGTCAAGGTTAAGGCTGACAAACAGGGCGCGACTGTCAAATTCAAAGACGGGTCAGCTCTGCGAGTGTCCTCTGACTGGACGCCGGGTGACCAACTTGCGGTGTTGGACGTGGATGGCAGCCCGTTGGTCTTGAAGGTTGGAAAGATATCGGGCGGGTTCCGTATCCGAAACCGAGGGGCTGACCTCAAGGTACATGTGCGCACCCCGCGTCAGGCCGAACTGGCCCGCCTGATGCCCGAGAAGCTGCCGCCTGATACATCGAAAATGCTGCTCTGCCCAATGCCGGGCTTGATCGTGAAGATTGATGTGGAAGTAGGTCAGGAGGTGCAGGAAGGTCAGGCACTTTGTACCGTTGAGGCGATGAAGATGGAGAACATCCTGCGCGCCGAGAAAAAGGGCGTTGTCTCCAAGATCAACGCGGGCCCCGGCGACAGTCTGGCCGTTGACGATGTGATCATCGAGTTCGAGTGATGATGCGCGCACCTGCGACATATCTTTCAAGGTTCCCAGCGGCTTCCGCCGGGATCTTGAAGCATGTCGCAGGTGCTCAGCCGCCCTCACGTCGTTCGCGGATTTCGCGTTCGCGCAAAGGCGTCTTGTCAATGGATCGGCCAATCTCACGCACGCTCCATGGGCTGGGTTTGCGCAGTTTGACGACACCATCCTTGTCGACAAACACCATCTGGAATCCACGTGGTCGCAGTTTTGATCGGATCGATGATCGCGCCGCCGGATCAGTATCGGTCAAGACAATCACGTCGCGATCCCGCATTGCGTCCTCGCCTTCGAGTAACATGTCAATCTGTTGCTGGAATCTTGGGTCTGCCGGGGTATCGGCAAAAACGACGATCGGGCGATGCGTCCAGAGAAAATCGCTTAGATCGCTGTCAGCTACTGGACGAACAAAGCTGTCATTCGCAGGGGCAGTCGCGTCGGCGGCCAAGGCGGCCAACGGGAATAGTGCCGAGAAAACAAAGGCAAGCGTGCGTGTCATGAGGCCTCCTGTTGTGATGAATATAGCCTCTGCTGGGGCGAATGCGACTGACGAAATGCGTGTGATCACCAAAAATTTGCTTCGTGGACGCCGCACCCACCCATGCGTATTTATCAATTTGCCTACAAAATGCGCCGTTCCCGCGGCCTTCGTGTGGGGAGAGTAGGCCGATGGAAGTGATCCTGCATTGCGGTGCACATCGATGTGCAAGCACCAGTTTCCAGAACTATCTGAGCCGGAACGTGCAGGTCCTTGCAGATCAAGGTCTGGCGTATTGGGGGCCGGAGCGAACACGCTCCAATGGCCTCAACAGCTTGAATAAACTGACGCCTGAGGTCTGTGATGGATTACGCCGCGAGTTGGACGTATGTCAGCAAGACGGCGCGACGCAGCTATTGGTCAGCCAAGAGAATTTCGTGGGCTCAATGGAGCGCAATATTGCCTTTGCCTCGCTCTATCCAGGTATGCAGGAACGTGGGCAGCTTTTGGCAAGGGCATTTGATGGAAGAGTCACTAAAATTGCTTTGAATATCCGCGCGTTGGATATGTATTGGTCTTCCGTGGCCGCCTATAAGTTCAAACGTGGCAGCGCCCCAATAGAGCCCACAAAGTGGACCCGCATCGCGCAAAGCAAGCGGAGCTGGCGAGACGTCATCACCGATATTAGCCACGCCTTCCCGGGCGTCCCATTGCTCGTTTTGCCGTTTGAGGAATTTGCGGGTCATCAACAGGCGCAGCTTCAGGCGCTGACGGGTCGCACCGCGCCCGAATTCAGCGATGGCCTTGCGTTGAATGCTGCGCCCAAACCCACGCCCCATGGTCTGACCGCTGAACAGGCGATGCAGCTTTGGGCTGATTATGCCGATGATCTGGAATGGCTTGCCTCGGGCGCCGATGGGAGGGCTGAACTGATCTGCCGGACAGATAGCAATGCACGCGGGGTCGCCCCCGCCGAAACCAGAATTGAACAGAGGAAATCGACATGACCGACACCAACGACTGGCAGGTGCTGGCTGAAAAAGAGCTGCGCGGCCGACCTTTGGGCGATCTGACCAAAGAGACGCTGGAAGGCATCGACGTCAAACCGCTTTATACTCAGGAAGACACGGCTGATCTGCCGCATATGGGCTCGCTTCCGGGCTTCGGTCCGTTTACGCGCGGCGTAAAAGCGACGATGTATGCGGGGCGCCCTTGGACGATCCGTCAATATGCAGGCTTCTCGACGGCTGAAGAATCGAATGCATTTTACCGCCGCAATCTGGCAGCCGGCCAGCAAGGTGTCTCGGTCGCCTTCGATCTGGCGACTCACCGGGGGTATGACAGTGACCATCCCCGTGTGGTGGGCGATGTCGGCAAGGCCGGTGTGGCCATCGACAGCGTTGAGGATATGAAAATCCTGTTCGACGGTATCCCGCTGGACAAGGTTTCGGTCTCAATGACGATGAACGGGGCGGTGATCCCGGTTCTGGCCAGCTTCATCGTTGCAGGTGAAGAGCAGGGGCATGACAAGGCCGTGCTCTCGGGCACCATTCAGAACGACATTCTGAAAGAGTTTATGGTGCGTAACACCTATATCTACCCGCCCGAGCCTTCGATGAAGATCATCTCGGACATCATCGATTACACTTCGAATGAGATGCCCAAGTTCAACTCGATCTCGATCTCCGGCTATCACATGCAAGAGGCCGGGGCGAACCTGGTGCAGGAACTGGCTTATACGCTGGCCGACGGGCGCGAATATGTGCGCGCAGCGACGGAATCAGGCATGGACGTGGACAAGTTCGCGGGTCGTCTGTCGTTCTTCTTTGCCATCGGCATGAATTTCTTCATGGAGATCGCCAAACTACGCGCTGCGCGCACCCTTTGGCATCGGGTAATGACCGAGTTCGGGGCGAAATCCGAACGGTCGAAAATGCTGCGAACTCATTGCCAGACCTCGGGCGTGTCGCTGCAGGAACAGGACCCCTATAACAACGTGGTCCGCACTGCCTATGAGGCCATGAGCGCGGTTCTGGGCGGCACACAGTCACTGCATACCAACGCACTGGACGAGGCGATCGCGCTGCCAACCGATTTCTCGGCACGTATCGCGCGAAACACGCAACTGGTGTTGCAAGAGGAAACCGGCGTGACCGATGTGGTCGATCCGCTGGCGGGCTCTTACTACGTCGAAAGCCTGACCAACGAGTTGGTCGAAAAAGCCTGGGCTCTTATGGAAGAGGTCGAGGAAATGGGCGGTATGACCAAGGCCGTTGCCAGTGGCATGCCCAAGCTGCGGATCGAGGAAAGCGCTGCGCGCCGTCAGGCCATGATCGACCGGGGCGAAGAGGTCATCGTTGGTGTCAACAAGTATCGCAAAGAGCAAGAAGACCCGATCGATATTCTGGACGTCGATAACGTGGCCGTGCGCGAAGCTCAGGTCGCGCGGCTGGAGCGTATCCGTGCAACGCGCGACGAGGCGGCTTGCCAACAGGCACTGGACGTCCTGACAACAACCGCCCGCGAGGGAGGTAACCTGCTGGCCGCCGCCGTCGAGGCCGCTCGAGCCCGCGCATCCGTAGGAGAGATCAGCATGGCAATGGAGAAAGAGTTCGGTCGTCACCGCGCCGAAGTGAAGACCCTGGCCGGTGTTTATGGGGCGGCCTATGAGGGTGACGAAGGTTTTGCCGCGATTCAGAATTCCATAGAAGAATTCGCCGAGGCCGAGGGGCGTCGCCCGCGTCTGCTGGTGGTCAAGATGGGGCAGGACGGCCACGATCGAGGGGCCAAGGTGATTGCCACTGCCTTTGCCGATATCGGGTTTGATGTGGATGTCGGCCCTCTGTTCCAGACGCCTGCAGAAGCCGCACAGGACGCGGTGGACAATGATGTGCATGTGATTGGGATCTCTTCGCAGGCTGCGGGGCATAAGACATTGGCGCCTCAGTTGGTTGAGGAACTGAAAAAGGCGGGGGCTGAGGACATCATAGTCATCTGCGGTGGGGTCATTCCGCAACAGGATTACCAGTTCCTTTACGATCACGGTGTGAAGGCGATCTTTGGTCCGGGAACGAACATCCCTGAAGCGGCACAAGACATCTTGCGTTTGATCGGCGAAGCCAAAACCTGACGCCGGCGCCAAGATTTTTCGTACGAAAAATCTTGTGATTTCGCCCCTTTGCGGAAAACATGCGACCAGACCCAAATGGTCTGGTCGTTTGTCATCAGGAGGCGTCTTCATGTTACTGGATCATCTGGCTGTTGCGGGCGAAACGCTTGAAGAAGCTTCTGACCATATCGAACAGGCGCTGGGCGTACGGCTTCAGGACGGCGGCAAGCATGAAAAATTCGGGACGTATAATCGACTTTTGGGCTTGCGGGATGGGCTCTATCTGGAGGCGATTGCGATCGACCCCGAAGCCTCCAAACCGCAAAGGACGCGCTGGTTCGATCTGGACCGGTTCACCGGATCACCCCGCCTGACCAACTGGATTTGCCGGGTTCCGGATATCGAAGCGTCACTGACCGTTTTCCCTGACGGCGTCGGACAACCTATCGATCTGAACCGAGGCGCGCTGCGCTGGCGTATGGCAGTCCCCCCAAGTGGACGTCTGCCATTTGACAACCTCTTTCCGGCGCTTATCGAGTGGCAGGGTGATCTGCATCCGGCGCAAATGCTTCAGGACAGTGGCTGCCGGTTACGCCGCCTTATAGTGTGCCATCCGGATGCAATCGACTTAGCCAAAGGTTTGGGGGCGTTGGAGAATGTCGCGTTTGACAGCGGCCCGGCTGCATTGCGCGCTGAATTCGAAACACCGCACGGGTTGCGCGTGCTGGAATGAACATCCGGCAGGCCAGAACCCAAGATGCACCTGCGATTAGGGCGATCGCAAACGCGATCATCAGAGATACGCTTATCACGTTCACCAACGATGAACGCAGCGTAGAAAGCGTGGCCGCAGAGATCGAAACCAAAGGCCCTGCTTTTCTCATCGCCGAGCGCAGTGGTGCCGTCGAGGGGTTTGCGACCTATGGCGCCTTCCGCTCGGGACCGGGATATGCGCAGTGCCGCGAACATTCGATACAGTTGGCACCCGAAGCCAGAGGCCAGCATGTTGGCCGTTCGTTGATGGAGGCTCTTGAAGCCATCGCGCGGGAGGATAACGTGCATGTCTTGGTGGCGGGCATTTCATCGGCCAACCCCGCAGCCATCGCCTTCCATAAGGCAATTGGCTTCAAGCAGGTGGGACGCATGCCTGAAGTGGGGTTCAAATGGGGGCAGCGGCTGGATCTTGTCCTGATGCAGAAAATACTCGGCCCGCAGTCATCTGTCGCACCTGACAGTCGTGACAAGGCACGCTAGGGTGCGCCCATGTCGATCTGGTCCAGAATAGCCGACGCGCTGAACGCGCTTGCCCAGGGCGAAAGCCTGACTGCGGTGTTTGAGAAACTGCGCACGCCGCCAGAACGTTCGGTGGCCTTTGCGATTGCTGTCGTGGCGCTTGGCGCCAAGATGGCCAAGGCCGACGGTCAGGTGACGCGGGATGAGGTGACGGCTTTCCGTGAAGTGTTTCAGATCGCGCCCGAAGATGAAGACGGGGCGGCCAAGGTCTTTGACATGGCACGGACAGACGTTGCTGGATATCAGGACTATGCCCGCCGGATTGCCCGCATGTTCGCCGAAGATAGCACCACCCTGTGCGATTTGATGGAAGGGCTGTTTCACATTGCTATGGCGGACGGGTTCTACCATCCGAACGAAAACGAGTTTTTGGAAGAAGTCAGCCGCATTTTCGGCCAGACCGACGCTCAGTTCATGGCCCTGCGCGCGCGTTTCGTACCGGATGCGCCGAAAGACCCCTATACGGTTCTGGGCGTTCCCCGCGACGCTCCTCTGACCGAAATTCGCAAGGTTTGGCGGCAACTGGTGCGAGAAACTCACCCCGATGCGATGCTGGCACGCGGCGTTCCGGAAGAGGCGGTGCGGCTGGCCGAGAAAAAGATGATCGACATCAACCGCGCCTGGGATGAAATCAACGGCGCTCGGGTCTGATCCGTGCGGTTGGCGACCTACAATATCGAATGGTTCGCCAACCTGTTTGATCGCAATGACAGCCTGATTGTCGATGGCAGCTGGTCAGGGCGTCACTATGTGACCAAGGCCCGGCAGGTTGAGGCGATCGCAAAGGTGCTGACGGCGATCGATGCCGATGCGATGCTGATCGTCGAAGCCCCCAACACAGGCAAGTCTCAGAATACCGTCCGTGCCTTGCAGCGATTTGCCGAGGCGTTCGGTCTGCGTACAAGCCATGCAATCATGGGATTTCCCAATGATACACATCAGGAATTGGCCCTGCTTTATGATCCCGAAATTCTTACAGCCAAACACGACGCAAGGGAGGCCGAGAACGCGCCGCGTTTCGATGCCGAGTTCCGGATCGACCTGGATGTGGATGCGACCGAGGATCTTGTGCGGTTTTCAAAGCCTCCGATGGAATTGGCGATCCAAACAACCTCAGGGCAGGAGTTTCGACTGATCGGGGCGCATCTGAAGTCCAAAGCGCCCCATGGCGCTGCATCGCGGGATGAGATGATACGAATTTCGATTGCCAATCGCCGTAAGCAGTTGGCGCAGGCGGTATGGCTGGGTCGACGGGTCCGACATCATTTGACGGAGCAAGAGCCGGTGATTTTGCTGGGCGATCTCAATGACGGACCCGGACTGGATGAGTTCGAACACCTCTTCGGTCGATCGTCGGTCGAGATATTGTTGCAGGCGGGGCTCTATGATCCTCATGCAGCAAGGGCATTGGAACTGCGCCCCGGTTCCGTCCCAGCAACTGCACGATTTGCGCGGCCGAATGAGGGACGGTATCTTGAGGCGTTGTTGGACTACATCATGATTAGCGAGGATTTGCGCGCCCACCACCCGAACTGGCGCATCTGGCATCCGTTTCGCGATGCCGCCTGCTGGGGCAACCCCGAGCTGAGGGATGCCTTGCTAACCGCATCCGACCACTTCCCGGTGACGTTGGATATCGACCTGTGACCTTTCAACACTCGGCACGCTCGCTTATATTCAAGCTATGCTACGTCTCATGCTGATCAGCGCTATTTGTACCGCCTTGGCCCTGCCTGCCCAAGCACAGGACGATTCGGGTAAGTCGCTGATGGAGCGGGGTGCCGAGTTGTTTCTGGAAGGCTTGCGGCAAGAGATGGAGCCCACGATCGAAGACCTGCGTGGATTTGCGGACCAATTTGGTCCGGCTTTGCAGTCTTTCATGCGGGAAATGGGTCCGGCGCTGGCTGAGTTGGCTGCTCAGGTGCAGGATTGGAGCGCGTATGAATCGCCCGAGATGTTACCAAACGGCGACATTATCATCCGCAAGAAGCCCAAAGATCAGCCCGAAGAAGTTGTGCCGGAAGAAGAGACTTCTAACGGTTATACCGATATCTGATTATCCGCGAATGATCACTTTGGGTTCTGATTTCAGCGCGCCGGCCAACGAGTTAAAACGGGCCTCGGCGACTTCGTTGAACAATGCGCCTGCCGATTTGGGCAGACGCAGTTCGAGCTTTTGTTTTTTGGGATAGTAACGCATCTTGCCCATGGCTGCGTCGTGCTGCATCCAAAGCATCGCTCCGAACCGTAGTGCTTTGCCCAGGATTTCGGCTTGTTCCTGGCCGCGTTCGTCGAGCAGTTCGTAAAGCTCGGTAAAGCGGCTCCCTTCGCGTTTGTTGCGATATCGGTGTTGCAAAGCGAGCCCGATAAAGATCCGCTCGGAATGTTTGATCCCGCTCATGTTGGCGCGGGTGACATATTCGAAACAAGCCTCGGCCCGGTAATCTGGATGCGCACGCCAACTGACGTCGTGCAGCAGACAAGCTGCCTTGATCAGGCGCAGCATCGGTTCCGGCGCCGAACGGAACAAGGGCATGACAAAATCGAACAGGTGTTTGCCGAAACCGGGCAAGCGCGCGTCTTTCGCTTCGGCAAACCGGCAGGCTTCGATCAAAGGATCCCGGTCGCGCAGGCGTTGCGGCATCTGTTCATACAGCAATCCTTCGCGGATGCCGTAGCTTGAAATCGCGATGTCCTTTGGTTTGAACGTGCGGATCAGGCGTGAAAGCACATCCATTGCATAGGGGATCAATGCCATACGCGATCCCGACACACCGGCCAATGCGCGCAATTCATCAGGATCATTCTGTTCGATGAACTTGATGGTCTCGCGTACCTGACTTTGTGTCATGCGGTATTCGTGCAGCACGTTCAGCGGATAGCCTCGGCGCAACATGTCCAGACGTGCGAAGGCGCGCCAACTGCCGCCGACCAGAAACAGCCGATCACGTTGAGGGCCCATCCGGTCGCGCATCTCTTCCAGCGTCTTCTTGATATGCTCCTTACGCGCCCGGCGACCGCCTTTGATATCGCGCAGCTTGAGCGGCCCCAGGGGCGAAGTCATGCGACGTCCGACCTTGCCGCCTCCGATCTCAGCGAGTTCGACGGACGAGCCACCGATGTCGCAGATCAGCCCATAAGCTCCGGGCCAACCCAGCAGCACGCCCTGAGCTGAGAGCCGTGCTTCTTCCTCGCCATCGACAACGTTGATGATCAGGCCGGTTTCGGCTTTTGCCTGCGCGCAGAAATCCGGTCCATCGCTGGCCTCGCGCACCGCAGCGGTGGCGACCGCGTGCAGGGCGGGCAGGCCGAGGTCTCTGGCAAGATGCTGAAACCTGTCCAAGGCAGCCAGCGCCCGTTTGCGACCTTCAGGGTTCAGTCGGCCGGTCTCTGACAGGCCGGCGCCCAGTTCGCACATCACCTTTTCATTGTAGAAATAGGCCGGTGAGCGCGCCGCGCCGTCAAAAATCACCATCCGGACCGAGTTCGATCCGATATCGACAACCCCGACCCGGGAAAGTGCACGGGCGCCCGGATCTTCGAACAGCGGCCTTCCGAACAGCCCGTGATCCGGGAAATCAGTCTCGGCAATCTTGGTCATGGTGTCCCCAGGTCTTTTGCGCGACAGGATGCGAGATCACCCTTGTCCGGTCAATTGCAGGCATCCGATTGTTCGGCTTCTGTGTTCAATAGACGCACCGCCAGCGCACGGGTGATGTCGCGTTTTTCGGTCAGCGCAATTTCGTCCAGCTGTTCGACGACGCGGGCGGCGGTTTCAAAGCTGCGATTCATGTGCTTGACCAGATAGGCTATGACATCCGGCCCCGGATTGAGCTGCCGGTCGGTGAATAGCTTCGCCAGCACTGCGCCCAGCAGCGCATCGTCCGGCCCTTCAAGCGACACATGATGCGCACCTTCGACCCGGCTTTGCAGGTCGGCCAGCGGCAGATGCCACAGTTTCGGCGTCGTGCGCCCAGTCATCAGCAAGGCGTGGCCCTCAGCCAGAACCAGATTGTGCAAATGGAACAGAGTTTTCTGCTGCTCGACGTCCGCCGCGATTACCGGTACATCTTCGACCGCCACCGGACCGCGCGCCAGGTCCGGCACGTCGTCATATCGAAGCGCGGCGGCTTGTACGATTCGACCGCCGGTCTCGCCGGCCCAGACATGCGCCAGATGGGTCTTGCCCGATCCCGCAGGGCCGCTCAGCACCAGTTTGTTGCCAGGCCATGAGGTGGCAGAGATCATCGCAACAGCCAGAGCATTAGCAGGCGAGACGAAAAAGTCTTCGCGGCCCAAGGCAGTCTTGGACGGCAGATCAAAACTGAGCTGCATGGCCATTTATTCGTCTTCCTGATTGAGCCCTTCAAGCCCGGTATATAGGCGGCTGTGCAGATACTGCTCGGTCGCAAACCGTGCCAGCACACCCAAGGCAGCCGCTACAGGTACTGCGATCAGCATTCCGACAAAGCCGAACAGCGCGCCGAAGACCGACAAGGCCAGCAGCAGCCAGACCGGGTGCAGGCCCACCGAACTACCGACGAGTTTGGGTGTCAGGAAGTTGCCCTCGGTCACCTGTCCGATAGCAAAAATACCGGCGACCAAACCGATATGTGCCCAGTCCCCCCAGAACTGAAACAGGGCCAGGCCTATGGCTAGGGTGCCTCCGATCAGGGCGCCCAAATAGGGGATGAAGGTTACCAGCCCTGCAATGAAGCCGACGATCAGGCCGAATTGCAGACCGACCAGCATCAATGCGACAGCATAGTAGGTGCCGAGGATCAGGCAGACGGTACCCATTCCACGCACGAATGAGGCAAGAACGGCGTCGATTTCACCAGCAAGTCGTTTGATCGTGGGGGCGTGATCACGGGGCAAGAGCTCTCCGATCCGGGTGATCATGCGATCCCAATCCATCAGCAGATAAACCGCGACAACCGGTACGATAACCAACAGGACGACAACATTTATCGCTGAACCCAATGAGGCCAGAACGGTTTGCAGCACATCGCCGGTTTTTGATTTCAGCGTCTCGCCAAATGACACCAGCATCTGGTGGGTATTTGATTCGCGATCGAGCAAAGCCGGGAATTGTTTCTCAATAAAGGCGCGCAGTTCTTTAAAAAGGCTTGGCAAAACATCAATCAGATCCAGTAGCTGTGTGATCAACGCGGGCACAACCATAAGAATCATCAAAACAAAACCAAACACGCCGACAACGGTAATGATCCCGGTCGCAGCCATGCGCGAAAGGCCGAGTGTTTCCAGGCGGTCCGCAACGGGATCAAGGAAATATGCAATCGCACCACCGATCACAAAGGGCAGCAAGACATCGCCCAACAGGTACAAAAGCAGCACGAAAACAGCGGCGGCAATGCCCCAGTATCTAAGCTGATCCTTCACCGGCAAGGCCATGGCGCAATCCCTCGTTTGCACAGCATTGCCGTGTTCTTGGCCCATGACGCCCGGCGATGCAAGCGGTTCATGGCGCGCGATTTTTATACCCTAGTCTGTCAGAGTACCCAGTTCCGGTGTCTCACCTGTGGCCATTTCATCAGGCCAGTTGGTGCGCCAGATTTCCGCCGACCAGTGTCCGCAATGTACCTTCGGGCGATCAAAGCCGGACAGGGCAGGCAGCAGTGGCGCAACCACCACATCGTGGCGCGGAACGGCGAAATAAGGGAAGGAATAGCGTTCACGCCCGGATCGATTAACCACGCGATGCGGGGTCGATTTCAACCGCCCGCCCGACCACAGTTCCAGCATGTCGCCGATATTGACCACGAAGCCGCCGGGCGGGCAGTCCGGTGTGATCCAGCCGCCGGTGCGGGTCTGCACCTCAAGTCCTCCGACCGGATCGGGAGCGATTATTGTCAGCGCGTCGGTGTCCTTATGCGGATGAATTCCATAGCCAAGCTCATCCGGGGATTGTGGCGGATAGTGTAGCAGGGTCATGTTGGTCATCGGGTCGCGGAAGGCGTCGCGTAGTGTGTTGGGCGGGATTTTTAACCCCACTTCCAATGCACCCAGCAAAAGATCTGTCACGCCATCAAGCTGTAGCCAGTAATCCAGTATTACCGCGCGGGCCTGGGGCACTTCTCGGGGCCAGATATTCGGGCCGTAAAGTGCGCATTCAACCCGGATCGGCGCATCTTCGGCTGCTTCGAAATGCAGCTTGTACCCTTCGTACTTATCCGCCGCGCCCGAGCCGTCATTGGGCGTGAAGAACCCCATCGGAATGTACCCACGATAGTTTTCGCGGGTGATGGCCTGATCCCATTTTCGGGCCTCGTCGATATCAAAGATCGCACTGACACACTCGCGCACCTGCTCGATGTGCTCAGGCGTGATGCCTGTCCCTGTGATCGACAGAAACCCGATGCTGGTGCAGGCATCCATGATCTGCGCGACCGTTGCTTGATACAGCGGACCAGAAGGATCAGTCAGCGGGCTGATATCTATGGTCGGAATATGCTCCATCAGTTAATTCTCACGCCTTGTCGTTCCAGTTCCTGATGCACAGGAACAAGGTTCATGCTGTCGAGATCTTGATTGCTTTTCAAGGATAACGCCGCAGCGATCCCTGCGCCCTGACCCATCACCGCGCAGCAGGACATGTTGCGCGTCGCGGCGTGAGCGACCCGATCCGCGCCATGGGACCGGCCCGCAACCAACAGGCCCTTGATCCCTTTGGGCAGCATCGAGCGATACGGAATCTGCATATATCGCCCCGTGGTCGGCAAGATCAGAATGCCGTAGCCATCGATGAATTCAGGGTAGATACCGATGGAATCCTCGAACCGGCCCTGATGACGCGCGTCATTTTCGGTCATGTTGTAGACAGCATCGATCTTGCGCGTATCCCGAATGCCGATGGTCATTCCGAAATTGCGTAGACGTGCGTTTTCGCAACCCGGCATGAAACGGCGAAGGGCATCAATGGCCAGCATCGCCTGTCGGCGGCCTTCGATTTCACCAAAGGTCAGGCTTTCGGGGTCGGTTCCATCGATCTGGTCCATATGAATCAGGTTCATATAGGTCAGTTCTCCGGTATCGTGCATCGCCCCCCAGGTCCCCGCGATCGTGTTCAAATGAGCCGGTATCAGGCCCTCATCAATCGCCTGCTGGAAGGGTTTCTTGACGAAGGGCGAGAACATGTCGTCCTCTTTGCCCGAGGTTTCGATATTCCATTCGCCTCCGCCACCCCAGTCTTTATAGGTCTGCGGGTCGGCTTTGACACCTTCAATAAAGGCCCGTTTGTCGACACCGGCCAGATGGAACATCACTGAGGCCGCCATCATGTCCTCGCGTGGCGTCTTGTGCGTCGGGGCGCCCGCGCGATGCGCTACATCTGCATCCCCTGTGGCGTCGATGACAACCTTGGCCAAGATCGCCTCACGCCCCGCTTTGGATTCGGTAATCACCCCAGTGATGCGATCCCCCTCCATGATCGGGGCGACGAATTGCCGGTGCAACATCGGATGGACGCCAGCCTCTTCAACCAGCTTGTCGGCCACCAGCTTGAAGCCCTCGCTGTCCAGTTCGTAGCTGAGCGATTGGCTTTCAGGCACTGCTGCACCCATCTCTTTGGCGCGGGTTTCGAACTCCATGCCGATGCCTCCGGCCTCGACAGTTTGTTCGTGGCGATACCAGGCAAAGCCTTCGACACCGACTGCCGTAATATTCCCACCCATGCAACCGAACCTATCCATCAAGGAAACTTCGGCCCCAGCGCGTGCGGCAGCCAGCGCTGCTGACAATCCAGCGGGGCCCGAGCCCACAACCAATACGTCTGTCTGATGAACAACGGGGATCTGGCGGGCGGGTTCGGTGATTGTTTGCATTGCTGCCTCGCGGTTTAACGTTTGCGCCAACATTGAAAACCCCAACGCTCGGGTCAATCAAAAAACCGACTGCGCATGGGTCGCAAAACACCGATGTGCGATTGCCCCCGGCTAGGCTTTGGAATAATCACCTTGCAGCGAAATTCTCACCCGTAAGGTTACGTTATGCGCCTCAGCCGTTACTTTCTGCCCGTTCTCAAGGAAAACCCCTCGGAGGCTCAGATCGTCAGCCACCGGCTGATGCTGCGTGCCGGGATGATCAAACAGGCCGCCGCCGGGATTTATTCCTGGTTGCCATTGGGCTTCAAAGTTCTGCGCAAGCTGGAGAACATTGTGCATGAAGAGCAGGCGCGGGCTGGGCACATCGCGATCCAGATGCCGATTCTGCAATCAGCCGACCTGTGGCGCGAATCCGGTCGTTATGACGATTATGGCCAGGAAATGCTTCGCATGCAGGACCGCCACGGTCGCGATATGCTGTACACGCCAACCGCCGAGGAACTGGTGACCGACATCTTCCGCGGCCACGTGAGCAGCTACAAAGACCTGCCGCTGACGCTCTATCAGATTCAGTGGAAGTTCCGCGATGAAATCCGCCCACGTTTCGGCGTGATGCGGGGGCGCGAGTTCTACATGAAGGACGGATACAATTTCGATCTGACCAAAGAAGACGCGCTGCACGCCTATAACCGCCACTTGGTCAGTTATCTGCGTACTTATGAGCGGATGGGTCTGCAGGCCATCCCGATGCGCGCTGATTCTGGACCTATCGGCGGTGACTACACGCATGAGTTCCTCGTACTGGCCGATACCGGCGAGTCCGAGGTCTTTTATGACAGCGCGGTCACCGATCTGACCTTCGGCGATCGTGAGATCGACTATGATAGCCGCGAACAGTGTCAGGCGATCCTCGAAGAGTTCACTTCTAAATACGCCCGAACGGACGAAACCCACGACGAAGCCCTGTTTGACCAAATCCCCGAAAACCGCCGCCGCGTGGCGCGTGGTATCGAAGTGGGGCAGATCTTTTATTTTGGCACCCAGTATTCCGAAGCTCTTGGAGCGACTGTGCAAGGCCCCGATGGCAAGCCGGTTCCGGTGCATATGGGCAGCCACGGCATCGGCGTTAGCCGCCTGATCGGTGCGATCATCGAAGCCAGCCATGACGATAAGGGCATCATTTGGCCCGAAGGCGTGACTCCATTCCATTGCGGCATTGTGAACTTGAAGCAAGGTGATGAAGAGGCGGACGCGGCGTGCGATAAACTCTACAGCGCGTTGACTGCGTTGGGGCTTGAGCCGCTTTATGATGATCGGAATGAACGGGCAGGGGGCAAGTTTGCCACCATGGACCTGATCGGTCTGCCGTGGCGCATCACAGTGGGCCCGCGTGGTCTGAAGAACGGTGTGGTCGAACTCACCAGCCGCCGTACCGGCGAAAGTGAGGAACTCAGCCCCGAAGCGGCCGTCACCAAGATCGCAGAAATCTATGAGGGCATCGCCTGAACAAGGCGGTGCAACCTTCGGCGGTTTAGCTCAGGAAGCTGAGGTCGGACGTGCGGTCAGGAAATCGCCGTCCGCTTCGCTGCCGCGTGCGACCACGATCGGGCGACCAAAGCGGCGTACAAGTTCCGCCAGTTCGAAGCCCAGAAACCGCAATCCACAGACGCGTTCGTCAGTGGCGCGATCCGTGATGCACAGCCGCCCCTGCCGGAAAGCAAGGCGATAGCCTTTGTCCCGCAGTATGTCGGCCAAACCGGCCCAGCTTGCTGCGCTTGTGAAAACTGGCCTGATCGCTGCCCGCAACAATGCGGCGCTTTCGCAATCCAGTTCTGTTGCTGCTGAACGGGCAGTAATCGGGCCCGTACCTTCCATATGTTCTTGAATACCCATGAGCGTGCCTCCGCCCTTAAACTCTTAAAATGTGTCCCCCACACAAATAGGGTGACAAAGTTTCTCACACTAATCAATTTGTGAAACAATATTTCGCACCTGAATGTTGCGATTGTGACTCAGTCGGGTGCTGATATCTCACATTGACTTCATAACTGAAACAATAAGCCCTTGTCTGTGAAGGGGTTCACAACCATTGGTATAATTTGCGGCCAGTGATTTCTCGCGCTGCCGGTGATGAGTTGGCGCTTGGGGCAAATGATTCGTTTCAAACTGTTCTTTTCGCCCCTTTATCGGGCGCAGTAACGCCGAACCGGTGTCCGCACGATAACTGGCTTGACCATCCGGCGAAATGTCGAAAGGGTCGCGAAAAATCTGAACCCGAGGCAGAAATGGCCAAATCTCCCCCGCCCTTTGCCCCTTTCGAATGGAAAATCGCCTGGCGATACCTCCGTGCCCGTAGGGCCGAAGGGGGCGTTAGCGTGATGACCTGGATCTCGCTGATCGGGATTACGCTCGCTGTGTTCGCTCTGATCGCGACGCTGGCTGTTCGGTCCGGATTCCGGTCAGAATTCGTGGGCACTATTCTTGGGGCCAACGCACATGTCACGGTGTATTCCGCCGGAGAAATCGATGCGCAGGGGCGGCTAGACCGCACCATCACGGAATTCGATGAAATGGCCGAGCGGATCGCGCAGGTGCCGGGGGTCGAACGGGCAGCACCGCTTGTCAAAGGGCAGGTGCTGATCACCAATGCGGACCGCAGTTCAGGCGTGCAGGTCTTTGGCATTCGTCCCGACGATCTGGCCGAGTTGCCCGGTATTGCAGAAAGCGAAGAGGCCTATGGTGACCTGTCCCGGTTCCCGGACGGCATCGCCATCGGCTCGGGCGTGGCGCGGGCCATCGGGGCGACGGTGGGGGATCGGGTCAAACTGACCTCGCCCAACGGTGTCAAAACCGCATTTGGCACATCTCCCCGCGTGAACGCTTATGAGGTGGTCTATGTCTTTTCTGCCGGGCGCTATGACATCGACCGCACGCGCGTCTACATGCCGTTTGCCGAGGCGCAAAGCTTCTTCAACCGTGAAGGCGTGGCGGACGAGATCGAAGTGATGGTCGAGCGCCCCGAAGAGTTGACCCCGATCCTGATTCCGATCCTTGAGGCCGCAGGTGAGCGCAGCCAGATCTGGACTTGGCAGGATGCCTCTGGAGGATTCCTGCGGGCGCTGGAGGTCGAAGACAATGTGATGTTCATCATCCTGTCGATCCTCGTGCTGATTGCAGCAATGAACATCGTCTCGGGGTTGATCATGCTGGTGAAGAACAAAGGGCGCGACATCGGTATCTTACGCACCATCGGGCTCAGCGAAGGATCAGTGCTGCGGGTGTTCTTCATTTGCGGGGCCTTTACGGGAATCATCGGAACAGCGATGGGCGTCGTACTGGGCTGCCTCTTCGCCATCTATATCGACCCGATTTTTTCCTTCGTGAATTACGTCATGGGCGGCGGCGTCTGGGACCCGTCCATTCGCGGCATCTACGCCTTGCCCGCCGAATTACACCTGTCTGACGTCATGAAAGCGATCGGGCTGTCACTTGGCCTGTCTTTCCTTGTCACCTATTTCCCGGCTCGTCGCGCAGCGCGGCTGAACCCGGTTGAGGCGCTGCGCTATGAGTGATGTGACTTTGAGGCTCAGCGGTCTGACCAAGACCTATCTGCAAGGCACCCCAGGAGAGGTGCAGGTTCTGCGCGGTGCCGATCTGGAGCTGCGCGCGGGTGAGGCTGTGGCACTGGTTGCGCCATCCGGGGCGGGCAAGTCGACCCTACTGCATATCGCGGGCCTGCTGGATACCCCGGATACAGGCGAAGTCGAAGTCGCGGGGCAGGGCGCGACGGGCAAAGGGGATCGCACGCGCACAGCGATCCGTCGGCGCGATGTTGGCTTCGTCTATCAGTTCCACCATCTGTTGCCTGAGTTTACGGCGCTGGAGAACATCGTGTTGCCGCAACTGGCAAACGGTGCTTCCGAGAAAGCAGCGCAAGCCCGTGCGATGCAGTTACTTGATCGCGTTGGCGTCGCTCCGCGCGCAGAGCACCGGCCAGCAGCCTTGTCGGGCGGAGAGCAACAGCGCGTGGCCTTCTGCCGGGCACTGGCAAATCAGCCACGTGTGCTGCTGGCGGATGAGCCGACCGGCAATCTGGACCCCGATACCTCGGATCAGGTGTTCGCGGCCCTTATGGCGCTGGTGCGGGATGAAGGGCTTTCGGCGCTGATCGCGACGCATAACCTTGATCTGGCGGCGCGGATGGACCGGATGTTGCGGCTGGAAGGGGGCGTGCTCAGGCCAGCTGAGTGATGGCGACCCCGATTGCCATTACTGCAATGCCTCCTGCCCGCATGAATGTCAGCGGCGTAACCTGAGCGCCGAACAGACCGAAATGGTCAATCGCAGCTGTGCTGATCAACTGGCCGAGCAAGACGAAAAACACCGCATTGCCCACGCCAAAATGTGGGGCCACATGGGTGATTGATAGCACATAGAAGGCGATTAATACGCCGCCCAGCAGCAGATGTTTGGGGGCTTGGGTGAGTTTGGCAAAGGCATCGGATCCACCGAGTAACAACAGCGCCAGCGCTGAAGCGACAAAGGCGATCGCGAACAGGACGACGGCGGCCGCATTGGGTGAGCCGATCAACCTGCCCAAGGCTGCATTCAGCGCGGCGAGGATGGGAACGCCGATCCCGGCGGCCAGCATGATGGCTGCGTATTGTGTCATTGCCTTTTGTCCCTGCGCCTATTTCGTTGATCTGGATCATTGCGTCAGCGCGACCTCCCGGCAAGTCTCGAATTGCAAGGCAGGAGGGAGAAAAGTGATGATCCGATCAATACTTGGCGCGGGCGCGCTGACTGTACTTACCATGATACCACAGGCCTCTTCAGCTCAGGACGTGGAGACCGGGGCCGAGCTGTATCAGCACTATTGCGCTACCTGTCATGGACTGGATGCAACAGGGCATGGGCCAATGGCCGGGGTGCTGGTGATCCAGCCGACAAACCTGAGAACGCTGGCCGATGCAAATGGTGTATTTCCGACAGCGCGCGTCGTAGCGCGGATTGACGGGCGCGAACCGTTGGTTAGCCATGGCAGCCCGATGCCGGTTTATGGCCCCTATTTCGAAGGTAACGACACCGCGATCAAAACGCCGGAAGGGCAGCCAATCCTGACCAGCAAGCCAATCGTGGATCTAGTGGCTTACCTGAAGACCCTGCAAGTAAACTAACAAGCTCAGCGACAGATACCATTAATCTCTGCGCCCGCCCAGGGTATCAGGACGGAGCTTTCGCGCCTGCTACCGGGCAATTTCGAGACTTCGAATTGGGCGCTTAGCATATCGTGCAGACGCTTGGTTCGAGGTGCGTCGGGGTCGAGCGCCCGGCAGCAAACATATTCCTCGACGATGGCGCCCTGCTGTTCGTAGCCATAGGCCAGAAAATCGGGCGAAGTATCAAGGTCGAACAGGTAAGGATCGTCCTTCCGGCCATGCTCTGCCGCAGCGCGGAACGGGTGATAACCAGTTGTCTTGCGATTTTGCCACTGCCAGACATGGGTTAATTCATGCGCAAGCAACATTGCCCCGATCAGGTTCACCTGATCGGGGTACTGGCTCATGTAGTCGTCCAGATACCAGTCCTTCGTGAAGTATACATGATTGAACAGCGCAACGCCCGCGGGTTTGCCGGTCACGGTTTCCTCTTTGACAGGTGGTAAGATTCGTTCACGGCAGGCAACCCGAGGGCGGGCTTTGCGGGTAAATGTAACCGCTGCGACGGGGGCACCCTCTACCAATCGCACACGATCCAGATTCAATGTGTCTCCGTGGATTTTACTGACAAATGCGCGCTCGTGATCGGTTAGAGGTCGACCACAGGCTACAAATAGAAACAGCAATGAAATCAACAGGGGGCGGATCATGGCATTGAGCCTAATGCGGCAGCTCGGCGCTGCAAGTCGTTTTCAAAGGCTCATCGCCAGAACCCGGCTGATTTCCGTCAGCGATCGCCCGGATTGTCCCATCCATGTATTGAACGCGGCCTGCACCGCGGCCATTGCTTTTTTGGAGGTTGCAGGTTTGTCGATAACGCCCTCAGCGATCAGACGAGCTGTTACATCTTGGGACAGAATAAAGCTGTCCCGACCGGCAAATCGCATAGCATACTGCGCCGAAGCACCGCCAAGCCGCGATCCGCGCTTGGCGAGCATCTGTAGCAAGCCGACATAATCCTGTGATGGCCACCCGCCCAGAATTTGCCCGACGCCACCTTCCGCGCGGAGTTCTAGCAGAAACGCGGCATTGTCGCGCACTGTGGCAATCTTAGTTCCGTTGCGGACAATGCGGGTGTCCTGCAGCAGTGCGTCGAATTTCTCGTCATCCATGAATGCGCAGCGTCCAATGTCGAAGCCGTCAAATGCCGTTTCGAATCCGTCCCACTTCGATTCGATCACTTTCCAGTTAAACCCTGCCTGGAACACGGTTTTCGTAATAATCGATAACCAGCGATCATCTGACATCGCCACCAATTCGGCGATTGGTTTAGGCTTGCTTAGCTTGCTTTCCAGTTCGGCGGGGCCGCCGTGGCGATCAGCCGATATCTGGTAGATCTTTTCAAAGTGACGCATCTCCCAGACCCTCCCTTATCCAGATGCTGCCTTATTAAGAAGATTTGACAAGGCAAATCAGATCTTGAGATGAAGCGCGTGTTTTATATTGACTAGTCAATCAATATCTTTGACGGTTCCGAACTGACGGTGTTAAGTGTGTGTATTGCCGAGTGGAGCAGCAGGGATGGGTTGTGTTTTCACGCTTGATGAAGCGCGTCGGACCCGGAACAACTGTTCCCTTTCCTTTTTCGGCTAAACTTGTGCATGTTGCGAAATGTGCTGTGACCACAAATGATCCTGGGCGGGCTCGATATCGCCATGGGGCAAACGTAAAAAACAGGGAGTTGTTGTTATGAAAAAGCTAAGCGTGAGCTTTTTGGCTATCGCAGTGGCCGGGGCGGCCCATGCCGCAGATATGGGCGCGGTCGATGAACCGATCAAGCTGGCGATCAACGAATGGACCGGTCAACATGTGACCACCCATGTGGCGGGTGAGATGCTGAAGGCTGCCGGTTATAACGTAGAATACGTGACCGCCGGGATGATGAATCAGTTCCAGGCGTTGGCCGATGGGGACATTGACGCGACATTGGAAATCTGGTCGTCCAACGTGTCCGACGAATATGCCAAGAAGATCGACGAAGGCACCGTTGTTGAAATCGGCGATCTGGGGCTTGATGCCAAGGAAGGCATTGCCTACCCGGCACATGTGGCGGAGCTCTGCCCGGGCCTGCCTGCGTGGGAAGCGCTGAAAGAGTGTGCGCAAGTTTTTGCTACGGCTGAAACTCTGCCCGGTGGCCGTCTGGTCGATTACCCAGCGGATTGGGGTACGCCCGGCGCGGATCGTATGACCGGTCTTGAATTGCCGTTCAAAGCGGTCCCCGCGGGTTCCGAGGGCGCTTTGATCGCCGAATTGCGCGCCTCGACCGAGCGCAAGTCGCCGTTGCTGATCACCTTCTGGCAGCCACATTGGGCGATGTCGGCATATGACGTACAGTTTGTCGAACTGCCTGCAGGCGAAGAGGCGTGCTTTAACGATCCGTCTTGGGGCCCGAACCCCAACGCAGTGAATGATTGCGATTTCTCGCCGTCACGTATCTTCAAGGCCGGTTGGAGCGGCATGGCAGACAAGTGGCCCGCTGCCTATGAAATCCTGACTAACTATCAGCTTTCGGTCGAAGACCAGCAGCCAATGATGGGGGCGATCGACGTAGATGGTGGCGCGGTCGAAGAAGTCGTCGCGGCTTGGATGGCCGAGAATGAAGACAAATGGCGCCCCGTCGTTGACGCGGCAACGCAGTGAGTCCGCTTAAGTGACTGAAGCGAATACGCCAGCCATCGCCTGCCAGAATCTCTGGCAGGTGTTTGGCCAAGGTGCCGACAAAGCTCTGACCGACGCGCTGTCTCGGTCAGGGAGTGACGCTGACAAAGCCGCCGCCGATTTGCGCGAACTGGGGTTTATCCCTGCTGTTCAGGATGCCAATTTCGAGGTCAAAGAAGGCGAGCTTTTTGTCATCATGGGTCTGTCCGGCTCGGGCAAATCAACGCTGATTCGTTGCATTTCGCAACTTCTGCCCGGTACGGGCGGCGAGATCCGTGTGGATGGCGAGAATGTCATCGGCGCATCGAAGAAGACCCTGACTGAACTAAGGCGCAAGAAGCTGGGCATGGTTTTCCAGCATTTTGGCCTGTTCCCTCATATGACCGTGGCCGAAAACGTGGCTTATCCGCTGCGTGTGCAAGGCGTCGGTAAAAAGGAACGTTTGGCGCGTGCGCAGGAAGTAATCTCGCTGGTCGGCCTGGAAGGCCGCGAAGATAGCTTTCCTCGGCAGCTTTCGGGTGGTCAACGCCAACGCGTAGGGATCGCGCGCAGCCTTGCGGTGAATCCCGATATCTGGTTTCTGGACGAGCCGTTCTCGGCCCTTGATCCTTTGATCCGTCGCCAACTGCAAGATGAATTCCTACGCATCCAGGCGACGTTGAAGAAATCCATCGTCTTTATCACTCACGACATTCAAGAGGCGCTGAAACTGGCCGACCGCATCGCCATCATGCGCGATGGCAAGATCGTTCAGATCGGCACGCCGACGGATATCGTGCTGCGTCCGGTGGACGACTACGTGCGCGAATTTTCTAAGGACGTGGCCAAAGGCCAGCATGCCAAGGTTGCTTCGGTCATGCGTGATGATGCTGATCGTGGGCCGGATGATCCGGGCTTGACCACATCCATGACGCTCGACGCGGCGCTCGCACATTGCATGGAGCTGTATGAACCCGTTCCTGTCCGCGATGCAGACGGCAATATTGTCGGTACGGTTCATCCGTCCGATCTCGCCGCAGCCCTGCAGGTGGATGAAGCATGACCGCTGTGACGGATATCCCCGCGCGGCAGGCCCGCCTGACGGCTGGGGCGCAGGCCGCGCTGATTACCCTTGTCGTTGGCGCGGTTTGCCTTGCGCTGGAAGGCGTCGCCCCAAGGCTGGTCACATGGCCCAAAGAATGGGAACTGCCTGCAACGCAATGGGTTGGGGCGTTTCTCGACTGGTTTCTGAATGGCATTAAACCGGCGATGCGGTTGTTTTCGGACCTGATGACGTATCCGATGAATGCTGCAAACTACGTGCTCGGCAGCACGCCCTGGCCGATCTTGATTGGGGTCGTCACTGCGCTGGGTTGGTATCTGGGCGGTTTGCCGATGGCGGCGCTGGGGTTCTTTGGCCTCAGCTTCGTTCTGGCTTCAGGCTATTGGGCCGAGAGCATGAATACACTGGCCCTTGTCGCCGTATCTGTCCCCGTGGCGCTGATTATGGGCGGGGCTATCGGTATTCTTGCCAATGAAGTGCCACGTGTGAAGGCCTTTGTTCAGGCAGTACTGGACATCATGCAAACGGTGCCGACCTTTGCCTATCTGACGCCGCTGCTGCTTCTGTTTGGCTTCGGTCCGGTGGTCGGCCTGATCGCTTCGGCCATCTACGCCGCGCCACCTATGGCTCGCAACGTTATGCTGGGGCTGGAACGGGTAGAGCCCGAAATCAAAGAAGCTGCGATCATGTCCGGCGGGACGCGCTGGCAGCAGCTCTTTCAGGTCGAAATTCCTGCTGCCACGACTCAGATCATGGTTGGTGTGAACCAATGCCTGATGGCCGCCCTGTCGATGGTGATCATCGCTGCGGTCATCGGCGGCTTCAACGACATCGGCTGGGAAGTCCTTTTGACCATGCGCAAGGCACAGTTCGGTGAATCCCTCATGGCCGGTTTGGTCATCGTTGTCTTCGCAGTGATCATCGACCGGATGAGCGGTACTTTGGCAACCGAGCGCAAGCGATATGACAGCCGCGTTGTCTGGGCGATGCTGGGCTTTGCAGTGCTATTTACCGCTGCCTTCTGGTCCCGGTTGCCGAACCCGTCTGACCTTACAATTCTGGACCCGATGGCCGAGGCGATTGACACCGGCCTGACCTCATTTACGCAGGCTAACGGGCCTTGGCTGGACGCACTCAAGAACAACTCTCTCTTCTATGTGTTGTTGCCCTTGCGGATCGGTCTGGACCAGGCTGTACTACCGTTCACCTGGGGGTTCCAGTGGACCCCGAGCATGAGCTGGGGTCTGTTCGCCGCCGGTGCGGCTATCGCTCTGCTGATGGCATGGCGCGGGCATCTGACCGGTGGACTGATCGTTCTTATCCTGATCGGCATGCTGGAAACCGGCATATCAAACCTGCCTTGGCCGTTTGTCCTGACCGGCGCGGCTGCGCTGGGTTGGGTCGCGGGTGGCTGGCGTCTTGCAGCGCTGTCGGTTGGGCTGCTGTGTACCATCCTCGTTTCAGGCCTGTGGGAGCGGGCACTCCTGTCGCTCTACCTCAGCGGTGCCGCAGTGTTTTCCTGCGCAGTAGTCGGAGGGCTGATCGGTCTTGCCAGCGCAGTTTGGGGGCCGGTCTGGAAAGTGGTTCGCCCGATCTGTGATATGCTGCAGACGATCCCACTGTTTGTGTTCCTGATCCCAGTTCTGATGGTGTTTCAGATCGGTGAGTTCTCGGCCTTCCTGGCGATCTGCGCCTACGCCATCGTCCCGATGATCCGCTACACGCGACACGGGCTGGTCAACACACCCGAGGAAATGATGGAAGCCGCAATCTCCAGCGGCGCGACCGAGTGGCAGATCATGCGCGACGTCCGCGCGCCCTATGCCGCACCGACCATCCTACTGGGGCTGAACCAGACCATCCTCTATGCCTTCGCCATGCTGGTGATTGCGGCACTGATCGGGACAACCGGTCTGGGCCAGTCGATTTATCTGGCGCTGGGACAGGCGGATGTGGGGCTTGGCATCTCGGCCGGTGCTGCCATGGCAATTTTAGCACTGATCGCTGATCGTATGGTGCAGGGTTTTGCCGAGGAACGCCGAAAGGCACTGGGCCTGTAAGACAGGGCAGGGGCGGGTAACCGCCCCTTTGCCCTCACTTGATTTCGGACAAAGACCAGCGCGCTGTCACGGCCTAAACCGGGCGCAACACGTTCGGAGATTACGATGACCGGTTGGGGCCTCTTCCTCGCAGCACTTGCCACATTCCTTCTTAGCCACATGATTCCAGCACGCCCCGCAGTGCGCGGCTGGCTGATCGGTACGATGGGAAAGCGCGCATATTTCGCCAGCTATTCAATGATTTCGCTAGCAGTTTTGGCCTGGTTGATCATCGCCGCCGCAAATGCACCCTATGTCGAAGTGATCCCGCCGCTTCCAATCTTTCGCTGGGTGCCTTTGCTGGTCATGCCTATAGTCTGCTGGTTGGCCATTGCGGGCCTGTCGATCCGGAACCCGTTCTCATTCGGAGGGCTGGGGCACCGTCCGTTCGATCCCGAAAACCCTGGAATCCTGCGCACGACGCGTCATCCGATACTTGCGGCGTTGATGCTATGGGCTTTGGCACATCTGTTGGCCAATGGAAGCCTGTCGCATGTCATCTTGTTCGGCTTGTTTGCTGGCTTTGCGGTGATGGGCATGGCGCTCATTGATCACCGCACCGCGCGCAATTTGGGGACGCAGTGGGTACGCCTTTCCCGCAATACCGCGCGCCTGTCACTCAGCGCGCCCCGCCCTTGGCCCAGCCTTTGGGTCTGGTTGACTGCTTTGGCTTCTTACGCGGTTCTCCTCCACCTGCACGCATCGGTGATCGGGCTTTCTCCGTTGCCTTAATGGATGAAGGTGGTCGGACAAGCCGACGCGTGCTATCTGAAAAGTCACCAATTGAACTTTGAGGTCCAAAAAATGCATCTGGCCTATGTTACGACAACCGATCGCGGCGCAACCGATCGCCTGCTTAGCGAATTTGCGGATGGTCTTGTGCAGGCCGGAACACCGATTGCCGGGGTTGTGCAGACCAACACCGAATGTGCCGACGGATATAAATGCGATATGGATCTGAAAGTCATGCCGACCGGGGAAACCATTCGCATCTCACAATCTCTTGGCAAGAACGCTCGGGGTTGCCGTCTGGATCCGGCTGAATTGGAACGGGCCGTCGGCCTCGTGACGCGGTCGCTTGAGGATGGCCCTCAATTGCTGATCATCAACAAGTTCGGAAAGCACGAGGCGGACGGGCGGGGCTTTCGCCCTATTGTCGCCGACGCACTCGAGCGTGAAATTCCCGTCTTGGTGGGCGTCAATCAGTTGAATATTGAAAAGTTTCAGGAATTCGCCGGCGGCATAGCCGAGGCGCTTGGCCCCGATGTCAGCAGCCTGACTGAGTGGTTTGACAAAATATCCCAAACTGACGTTCAACCCGCCGCGGCATCTGGCGGCTGAAGCCCAGGCATCCATCTGCTGAGCTGCGCGCATTGTTTCACGCGCCCAACTGCCGCAAAAATGGTGGACTTGAGCCCACACATCGGGTCTAGCTTCGGTCAAAGTTGCAATCCGGCGGCCAGATATCCTGGGCGAGTGCCGACGAAATGGGCTTATCCATGATCGAAGATCAGTGCGTCTCAGATGAGCGATCTCTGGAAGCCGCTTGCGGGGTCGATGACCCGGCAGCGAAGCAATCCCGTCTCGATGGGTTGATGTCGACAGATCGCTTCTGGTTAAGCATAGTCACGGCTTACTTTCTGCTTCATGTCGTATTGCGAGTTGCAACCGGCGGCGCGCTTGGTCTGGATGAGGCTGAGATACTTCTTGATGCGCGCCGCTTGGAATGGGGCTACGGCCCGCAACTGCCACTTTATGCCTGGCTGCAATGGGGCATCTTTCAGATCACCGGTCCCGGCATATTAGGGCTGTCACTGCTGAAGAACGGGATGCTGCTGGCGACGGTTGTCACGCTGTACCTGACCATACGAACCCGTCATGCGCCACTGTGGGCAGGGCTGTCGGTCCTGTCACTTCTGATGCTCTATCAGTTTAGTTGGGAGGCGCAACGCGCGCTGACGCATACCGTTCTGGCCAATCTCTGCTCGGTTCTGACCTTCGCGGTGATTTGGGGGCTAATTCGCAAACCGACGACTTGGGGATTCGTCTTGCTGGGCGTAGTCGTGGCAATGGGAAGTTTGTCAAAATACAACTATGCGATCGCGCTGCTGGCCATGTTGCTGGCGGCTTTCAGTGCATCTGAGACGCGCAAGCCTCTCTGGTCGCCTCGACTGCTGCTTTCGTTGGGTGTCGCCGCATTGCTTGTCACACCACCGGTGCTATGGGTTCTGAACAATCCCGAACACGCATTTGCAAGCGCGCGCAAGTTGGACATGAGCAGCGATGGCCCAACCACATTGATCGCGCTGCAAGGCTTGGTTGAGTTGGCCTTGGCGTCGGCTGGGTTTGTATCGCTCTTGCTGATCGTACTGGGCGTCCTTTGGTCGATCTATCTCAGGCAAGGGGTGGCCGCCAAAGGCGATGATCTGTGGCGATTGATGACGCGTACTCTAGTCTGGGCGTTGTTACTTATGGCGGCTGTAGTGCTTGTGAGCGGAAGCACCAACGTAAAGGATCGCTGGCTGCAACCGATTTTGATTTATGCCGGCCCCGTACTGTGTTTGTGGCTACTACCCAGAACAGGTCGTAAAGGCGTAAACCGATTTGCTCAGGTCAGCGCCGTTCTAGCGGTGTTTATCGGACTGGCGATGCTGCATCACAATCTGGCAGGGGATGCCAAACGCGCGGCCCCTTTCGCTACTTTGACCTCTGAGATAATCGCGCAAACAACGCCCGAAAGTGCAATTGTTGCTGACAATTGGATTTCCGGAAACATGGCCTATTTTGCGCCCGATCAGCCTGTTTACAGCGATCGGGACCCGCGCGCGCCAAATGCTGCTCTTCGGGTTTGGGAATCGGCTCGAAATGTCCCGAAGGACGTCGACCCAGCACAGGTGAAAACCTTGGTAGCGCCATACCGCTTTGACAACAACGAAGAGATGACGCTGTCATTTGGACCTGTGTCGCAATAGCGCGGGGACCATGGAAGTTGACATCGAACGTTGCTATCACCCAGATATCGGCCTGAACGAATGGCTCAATTTTTTCGGTGAGTAAGTGGTGGGCGACCCTGGAATCGAACCAGGCGTGCGTCTCCGCGAGGGAGTTACAGTCCCCTGCCACACCTTGCGGCCTGTCGCCCACTGTCAGGCGTTGCACCTGACGTGGAGGCGTGATTACTAGCGCGTCTAAAGGGCGTCAACAGGAAAATACCGCTTTGACGCAGGAAACCGAATTCCCGGCCCGGAGGCCCGTATCATGAAGAAACCAAAGTGGGTCGTTGAGAAGGAACAGGCGCGCAAAGCGGCTGCGGCAGAAACCGTCTGGCTGTTCGGTCTACACGCCGTACGCGACGCGCTGATGAACCCGAAACGGCAGAAGCTGCGCCTGATTGTGACGCGCAATGCCCGCGACAAACTGCTGGAAGCTATTGAATTTGCGGAGATTGTACCCGAGATCGTTGATCCGCGAAAATTCACCGCACCGATTGATCCGGGATCGGTTCATCAGGGCGCGGCACTTGAGGTCAAGCCGCTGGAATGGGGTGGGCTTGCCGAGAATTGTATCGGGCAGGAAAACCCACGTGTGCTTCTGCTGGACCGGGTGACAGACCCACATAACGTCGGGGCGATTCTACGCTCGGCAGAAGTGCTGGGCGCCAGCGCCGTCATTGGCACCCGCCACCATTCAGCGCCCGAGACCGGCGCTTTGGCAAAAACTGCCAGCGGCGCGTTGGAACGACAGCCCTATCTACGCGTGCGCAATTTGGCCGATACGATCATCGAGCTGCAGAACATGGGGTATTTAGTCCTGGGTCTGGATGGTGAGGCCGAACAGACGATAGAAGCCACGCTGGGCGACAAGCGTGATCGCCCGGTGGCGCTGGTGCTCGGGGCCGAGGGGCCCGGGTTGCGGCAGAAAACCAAAGAAACCGTCGATCAATTGGTAAAAATTGACGCGGCGGGGGGATTTGGTTCTCTAAACGTCTCAAATGCCGCGGCTATCGCACTATATGCATCCAAACCCAGATGACAGGAGGCCCCCATATCCACTCCACATAAAATTGCCACCTGCTGCTATTGCGGTACCCGTGCCGCATTGGTTCTTCGGGGAAAGCAACAGCACGAGCTGAGTTGCGCAAGCTGCGGCGCACCCCTGCATAATCTCAAGATGGTGCCAAAAGCCAAACTGGCAGATCGGCCGATCAAAAGTTACCAGCCGGCACAGAAGCACAAAAAATACAAAAAGAAGAAAAAGCGGGGTCTGTTCTCAAAGGTGTTGGACGAAGCCTGGGACGTGATCGAAGACGTTTTCGATTAACAACCGCACGCCCGTTCACATCGGCGTCATGGGGGTTTCAGATACGGTTTGAAATATGCATCTTGAAGCCCTCTAACCGCAATCCAGTGAATCACCTATGTTGTCTCGACGTTCCTTCTTGATCAGTCTCTTTTGTACCCCGTTTGCCTCTGTCGTCGGTGCGCAGGAAATGCCCATGTTCTACGTGGACGATGGGATGGCGGTCTCAGGCTATGATGCGGTTTCTTATTTCAAGGCTGGAGCACCAGAGTTGGGTCAGCCCGACATAGCGCTGATGTGGAAGGGTGCGATTTGGCGGTTTGCGTCAGAGGAAAATCGCGATCGATTTGAACGCAATCCGCGCGCCTATGCCCCGCAGTTTGGTGGTTACTGCGCCTATGCGATGGCGAAAGGCCTGCTAAGCAGTACCGATCCCAAGGCATGGCAGATTGTGGATGGGCGGTTATATCTGACCCACTCGGAAGCGATCGAACGTATCTGGGAACGCGATGTCACCAATTACATCCGCGAGGCCGAGGGGCATTGGCCTGCGGTTCTTTACCAATAAAACCTATTGCTCTTGGCTTAAGATCGGCGCGCGGCTTATGTAACGAGCCGTTCTGACCATGATCGCCGAAGGAAATGCGCACGGTCCCATTCGGCGGCATTCCGCCTTTTGTGATGTGTCATCACAAAAATGCGCGCGACCTCTTTTTTTTAGAAAACTCATGCTTAAATGTCACAGTGACCGCGGAATGGAACTGCCGCGGGTCATTTCACTGTCCCTCGTTCCAACAACTGGCGCTCAGGAGTTTCCTGGGCGCTTTTTTCTTTGCATGCGCTTGCTTATGGTGTGCTCATGAATGACTACTCCGACGATGTTCTGACCCAAATCCTTAGGCGCACCAAAGTGGTTGCGGTGGTTGGGGTTTCAATGAACCCGGTGCGGCCCAGCTATTACGTGGCGCGTTATCTGTCGCTCAAGGGATATCGGGTGATTCCGGTCAATCCGGGCCATGCAGGCAAGATGCTGTTTGGCCAGACGGTGCAGGCTTCGCTGTCCGATATTCCCGAGCCCGTCGATATGGTTGACATCTTTCGCCGCTCCGAGGCCGTGCCACCCATTGTCGACGAGGCGCTGGATGCGTTTCCCGACTTGCGCACCATCTGGATGCAGATCGGAGTTGAACATGCCGAGGCCGCTGCTAAAGCGCAGGCCCGCGATATCGACGTAGTCATGAACCGCTGCCCCAAGATCGAATATCAGCGCTTGTTTGGCGAACTGCGTATGGGTGGGTTTGCGACTGGAGTGATTTCGTCCAAGCTGTGACGGCCCTGACGTTTGTGTCTACGTCCCGGCCTGAATTGAACAGAAATGGTGCATTTGTTGAGGGGGAGGTCCAATTGACCTATACCCATTCAGCAAACCAATAAGACAGGACCATGCGGAATGATTGCTTATGTGACTGTTGGTGTTGACGATATCACGCGTGCCGAGCGGTTTTATTCGGCGTTCCTGCCCGCCCTTGGTTTTGCGTTGGAGCGGTATCACGGAGACTTGAGCTATGCGCTGCCAGTGCCGCCGGGGCAATCCCCGGTTCAGCCCGAGTTCTATGTAAAATCACCCTTTGATGGAGGCGCGGCTTCGGCTGGCAACGGGTCCATGGTGGCGTTTGAGGCGCGCACCCAACAGCAGGTTCGCGACCTTCACGCCGCTGCGCTTGCCGCAGGCGGGTCTGACGAAGGCCAGCCGGGCTTTCGCGCCTCGTATGGTCCGAATTTCTATGTCGGCTATCTGCGCGATCCTCAGGGCAACAAAATCGCGCTGTTTTCCAGCAATCCAAACGAGCCGGGGCGCGACGGGTAACGCTTTCGTCGGGTCGCTATGGCGCTTCGATCACTGCCCGCAGAAGCTCAGTCTCACGGGCTGGATGTTTGTTCCTGTCGCCGCTTTTCCAGAACCACTTCGCGTGGAACCCACTCGTAACGGGTGTCCTCAACCAGGGGCGACCAGAATAGCACTCCGCCATAGCGCCAGGGATCCAAGACAACGCCTTCGTACATGCTCTCTCCCTTGCGGCTGATAATGGCAGTGCTGTGGTCGATGCGGAACGGGTTATCCGCGTTGGCGATGGCGCGGTGCATTTCCAGAGTGCGGAACTGCTCCTGATCCAGTCGCCGCTCAATATCTTCAGCCCAGTGCCAGCACAGACCACGCGGACGCAGACCCTTGTTGACCTTGGCGTTGTGGATAAGCGGAGGGTCGGTGATCTCGTATTCCTGCGCCAGTTGCGCAGTATAGGCATAGGCGATGCGGGCGGCGCGGGTGGCCTCTTCCGGGTCGATATCGGGGCCGAGGCTTTGGATTTCAGCCGCCAGCCGCTGGACCTCATCTCCGGAAGACGGGGGAGGGGTGGCACAGGCGGCGAGGGTGGCAAGCGCTGCCGCGAACACCAAAGCTCTGATCATCTGCGCGTCCTTTGCCTCAATGCACCCGAAGCCGCAGTATAGCGGGCCGGGTCATCGCACGAAACCCGCTTAGTCTTTTGGTCGGGATGCCTTCTCCGTGATGCCGCTGGTGCCCTGTCGACGGGCCAGTTCGCCCAGCACATCATCCAGCGCAACATCGCGCGCGGCCAGCATCACTAGCAGGTGATAAAGCACATCAGCCGCCTCGGAGGTCAGTTTTCCCCTGTCCCCTTTGGCGGCTTCGATGATTGCTTCAATGGCTTCTTCGCCGAATTTCTCGGCACATTTCTCGGGACCTTTGGCCAACAGCTTGGCGGTCCAGCTGCTGTCTGGTTCTGCCCCTTTACGGGCCTCAATCGTAGCCGCCAGATCGTGCAGAATGCTCATGTCAGCCTCATCGGAATGCCAGCGGCGGCCATATGCACTTTGGCCTCGTGGATGGTGTATTCGCCGAAATGGAAGATCGAGGCGGCAAGTACCGCGCTGGCGCCACCTTTGGTCACACCTTCGACCAGATGATCCAGATTGCCCACGCCCCCGCTGGCGATGACCGGCACATCTACCGCGTCGGAAATCGCGCGGGTCAGGGGCAGGTTGAACCCGGCCTTGGTGCCATCGCGATCCATCGAGGTAAGCAGGATTTCCCCCGCGCCCTTGGCGACAACGGTTTTGGCAAATTCAACCGCGTCGATGCCTGTTGGCTTGCGCCCGCCATGGGTGAAAATCTCCCACTTGCCGGGGCTGACGGTCTTGGCGTCAATGGCGCAGACAATGCATTGGCTGCCGAACTGATCCGCTGCTTCGGCGATGACGTCCGGATTCGCGACGGCGGCCGAGTTAAAGCTGACCTTATCAGCCCCCGCCAGCAACAGGGCCCGCACGTCATCTTTGGTGCGCACGCCACCACCTACAGTCAGAGGCACAAAGCACTGCTCTGCCGTGCGTTGGACCACATCGAACATCGTGCCGCGGTTCTCATGCGTCGCATGGATGTCCAGAAAGCAGATCTCATCCGCTCCGGCGGCGTCGTATGCCTTGGCCGATTCCACGGGGTCACCAGCATCGCGCAGGCCAACGAAATTCACACCTTTGACCACACGGCCATCGGCGACATCCAAACAGGGAATGATGCGGGTTTTCAGCATGGGCTTTCCTTTGCTCGGGGCACCTGTACCGGCAAAGCCCCGCCGATGCCAGACTTGTGATTGTGATCTGTCGCGAAGCCATGGAAATTAGGGGTGAAATTTATGAAAAGGATTACGCAAATGCGACAACTTCTTTTGGCTTCAATTCTCACATTCGGAGGCGCCCTGTCCGCCATGGCTGACGACATCATCAAAGTGGAAACCAACAAATCTGTGGCCGAGGCGCTGGACGCGCTGGAAGCCGCCGTGGGCAATGCGGGCGCTACCGTGTTTGCCCGCGTGGATCACGCGGCGGGGGCGGAAAAGGTCGGAACGCCGATCCCGGCCAATCAGGTGCTGATTTTCGGCAACCCGGCTCTGGGCACTCCCGCCATGCAGATCGACCCGCGCGCGGGGCTGTTCTTGCCGCTGAAGGTGCAGGCCTACGAAGACGCAAACGGACAGGTCTGGCTGGCTTATGAAGATCCGAAAGAGACGATGGACGAGCTCGACGAAGTCGAGAAATCCCCCGTCATCGAAAAGATGCGCGGCGCTTTGGCGAAACTGACCGCCGCCGCTGCTCAATAACTCAGTTCAGGGCGCGAATGGCCTCTTTTAGGTCAATCGCGCCATCATATAGCGCGCGGCCAGAGATCGCGCCGTTCAACTCGACGCCACAATCGCGCAGGGCGATCAGGTCGTCCAGTGAGCTGACGCCTCCCGAGGCAATCACCGGAATCGAAACCGCCTGCGCGAGCGCCGCCGTGGCTTCGATATTCGGACCCTGCATCGCACCGTCGCGGTTGATGTCTGTATAGATGATCGCTGCCACGCCCGCGTCCTCGAAACTGTGCGCCAGATCGGTGACCTGTACGTCGGTCTCTTCGGCCCAGCCCTTGGTGGCAACCATGCCGTTTCGGGCATCTATACCGACGGCTACCTTGCCCGGGAAGGCTTTGGCAGCTTCGCGCACCAGATCAGGGTTTTCGACTGCAACGGTGCCCAGAATCACCCGCGCCAGACCTTTCTCGATCCAGGTTTCGATCGTGGCCATATCGCGGATGCCGCCGCCTAGCTGCGCGGGCACGTCACAGGCTTTCAGAATTGCCTCAACGGGTGCCGCATTAACAGGTTCCCCGGCAAAAGCACCGTTCAGATCAACCAGATGCAGCCACTCGCAACCAGCCTCGACAAAGGCGCGGGCCTGCGCAGCAGGGTCTTCGTTAAAGACCGTCGCCTTATCCATTTCACCACGCAGCAGGCGCACGGCGTTGCCGTCTTTCAGATCGATGGCGGGGTAGAGGATCATTTCGGGCGGCCCTATATCACTGTTACACGCGCGGGATATCGCACAGGCAGGGCAGGGGCGCAACGCGACGCTAAGTCATTCTTGCCCGGTGCCGAACGGCAGGTCAGACTGACCGGAAAGACAGGGAGATAACCATGAAGACATATTCTCTTGCAGCGGTCTTCGCTGCGATGGCCACCACCGCCTTTGCTGCCGATCCAGTAGACGGGCTGTGGAAGACCGCTCCGGGCGATACGGGCGGCTATTTGCATGTGTCGATTTCGGAATGTGGCAGCGCCATCTGCGGAACTATCGACAGCGCATTTGATGCTCAAGGCAACCAACAGCTGGAGTACGAAAACCTTGGCAAGCAGATCATCTGGGACATGATCCCCGAGGGCAACGGCAGCTATGACGACGGCAAAATCTGGGCCCCGGATCGCGACAAAACCTATAGCTCGAAAATGACGCTGGACAGCCAGAACAAACTGACCGTTAAGGGATGTGCCGTTGGGGGTCTGGTCTGCCGAGGTCAGGTCTGGACACGGGTTCAGTAAATCTCAGGGCTTCCAGGTCAGGAAATTGCCGATCATCCGCAGGCCAACGTCTTGGCTTTTCTCAGGGTGAAACTGCATCCCAACCATAGTGTCGCGGCCAATCACGGCCGTGACCTCTTGCCCGTAGTCCACATAGGCCAGCCGTTGCGCCGGATCCATCACCCGGAAGTGGTAGGAGTGCACAAAATAGGCGTGATCGCCTGATTTTATCCCGTCAAAGACCGGATGGTCGCTTTCCAGAATCAGATCGTTCCAGCCCATATGTGGCACCTTGAGCGCGCTGTCCGAGGGCTCGATCTTCACAACATCACCTGCGACCCAGCCCAGACCGTCGGTCTCAGCATATTCATGGCCCTTGGTCGCCATCAGCTGCATTCCGACGCAGATGCCCAGAAACGGGCGGCCTTTCTGCTCGACGGCTTCTACCATAGCGTCATAGATGCCTTTGTGGCCGCGCAACTCGGCGGCGCATGCCGGGAAAGCGCCATCACCGGGCAGAACCAATCGATCAGCCCGCGCGACAACATCTGCATCCGATGTCACGACGACCTCGCCCGCATCCAGTTCGCGGGCCATCCGTTGAAACGCCTTCTCCGCCGAGTGCAGGTTACCGCTCTCGTAGTCAATGATGGCTGTCAGCATCTACAGCGCGCCCTTAGTCGAGGGAATCGCATCCGCCTTGCGTGGGTCGGTTTCGACCGCATCGCGCAAAGCACGGGCAACGGCCTTGAAGGCGGCCTCGGCAATGTGGTGGCTGTTGAAACCATGCAACTGATCGATATGCAGGGTGATCCCGCCATGGGTGCTGAGCGCCTGAAAGAACTCGCGCACCAGCTCGGTGTCGAATGTGCCAATCTTTTGCGTCGGTAGATCCACGTTCCAGATCAAGAACGGACGGCTCGAGAGATCCAGCGCACAACGCACCTGTGCGTCATCCATCGGCAGGTGGCATTCTCCGTACCGACGAATACCTTTTTTATCCCCTAGCGCCTGCGTCAGTGCCTGACCCAGCGCAATCCCGGTGTCTTCGACCGTGTGGTGGTCGTCGATGTGGTAATCACCCTTGGCACGGATCGTCATGTTGATCAGCGAATGCCGCGCCAATTGATCCAGCATGTGGTCAAAGAACCCGACGCCGGTCTCGTTGTCATACTGGCCGGTGCCGTCCAGATTGACCTCGACCGAAATCTCGGTTTCGGCGGTCTGACGGCTGATCTTAGCGCTGCGCATGGGCGAATTCCTTTTGCTACAGGCGCGCTTATAGACCCGGATGGGCGACCTATCCAGACCGCTTTAAGCCTTCGTCGCAAACTGTTGCAGGGGATTGCACCCGGACGCGGCCCGTGCCAGCCTGCGGGCAACACGAACCAACAAGGCCCGGCCCATGTCCACCTGCGTTTTCATCCAGATCCGTTGTAAACCCGGCACCACTTACAAAGTCGCCGAAGAGATCGCGCTGCGTGAAATCCATTCCGAATTGTATTCCACAAGCGGCGAATACGACCTGCTGCTGAAGCTCTACATCCCCGAAACCGAGGATGTGGGCCATTTCATCAACGAAAACCTGCTGGTGATTCCCAATATCGAACGCTCGCTGACCACGATGACGTTCAAGGCGTTCTAACCCAGTTCAAACGTCGTGATGCCATATATCCGGTCAAGGTCGATGTCCGGCGCGTGACTGGAATACATACGCCCCGTTTCAAATACCTTGGTCAGCCCCAACTGTTTGGCCAATTCCATGGCTTGTGCGTTTGGATTAGGCTTGTCGATGAATACCTCGGCCTTTGCCTGATCGGCGGGTAGCGTCGTCAGAAGGGAAACCAAAAGCGCCTGCGCGATTTGTGGATTGTTGGCAAACAGAGGCCCGACCTTGTACCCGCTCAGGCAGCGCCGCAACGTTGCATAGCCTTTGATCCGCCCATTTTCCTCAAACACCCGCGAAACGTGGCTGGGTGCCTCCAACCAGCCGCGCAAGAACGTGTCGCGCGCGGCGGGGAACAGGCCTCGGTCATACGACTTTAGATCATCGGTTAGTGCGTTGATTGGACGAACCCGAGTGTCCTCCACGCGACCCAGGGCATCCAGGATGCCGCCGACGGTGCCCGCGAATCGATAATTGTCATACGCCAGTTCAAAACCGAATTTCCGATAGTTGTCCTGCTGTTCGACCACACCATCCATGCCCATGTTACGATCCTGGCAATGTGCCTTGACCGCTTCGGCGACCTGCAATCCGTATCCCGAGCCGCGAAACTCGGGACGCACGATGTAGAAGCCAAGAAATGCGTAGGCATCATCGTAGTTCACGGCGGATGCGGACGCGATCATCTGGCCGTCCAGGAAACCGCCCTTGAATCCTTCGGGGTCCGAACTGCGAAAACAGACCGCGTCGTGCAGCCCGGGGTTCCAGCCTTCCTGTCCCGCCCAATCTACAGCGGTTTGAAGTTCGTCTGCTGTTAAGGCGCGAATGACGTAATCGGGCATATCCGCATCTCCGTCGTGATTTCATGTGCAGCAAAGATGCCGCAGCAATCGCGAAAGAACCAGCATGTTCGGAGAGTTTGGTATCTGGAGCGGGCGAGGCGATTCGAACGCCCGACCCTAACCTTGGCAAGGTTATGCTCTACCCCTGAGCTACGCCCGCATCAGATACTTATATGGTCCGTAGACCTCTCAATGGAGCGGGCGAGGCGATTCGAACGCCCGACCCTAACCTTGGCAAGGTTATGCTCTACCCCTGAGCTACGCCCGCGCCGTTGAGTGAGGAGGGATGTATAAATTCCCACACGAGGCTGCAAGCGGAAAAACACAAAAAACAGCAAAAAATCTTTCGACGGAAATTCGGGGCTGCGGTGTTCAAGAGATATAGCAATGAACGAAATAAGGGATTGGGCAGAGGAAATGAAAGATATTGCAGACATTAAAATGGCGGCATTGGCGGCGCTGATTGTTCTTACCACCGTGATCTACAGTCAGAGCGATGAAACACTGGCAGAGGCGCAGCCTAGCCTCCCGCATGCTCCTTTGATCGAGACGCAGGTTTTGACGGGCTAAATCGCGCGCTCAAACAGCCAATGCGAGATTCGCGATCGCGGCAATCAGAATTGCAGTGAAGGTCAGACCCATTCCGATCTGGCGCAGGATGATGATCTGTGGGGTCTTGCCAAAACCATAAGCGTGCAGAAGCCTGCCCGCCAAAAGTAACATCCCCAGCAGGTTCACAAGCCAGCCGCCAGCATCTTGCAGTTCGACCATGGCGATAAGCAGCAAAGCAAAGGGAGCGTATTCGGCGCAGTTCGCATGCGTTCGCATTGCCTTGATCATGGCCTTGTCGCCATGATCCCCGACCGATATTTTGCCCACCCGGCGTTGCCGAATGACATTCACGCTGAGTGCGACGTACAGAAATGCGATCAACGCGGCGTAGATCGGGGTGATGGTCAGCATGCGGCCTCCTGATGTTGAAAGGGCCGCCCGGTTCCCCGAACGGCCCTTATTAGCTTAGAAGGCTAAACCGGTTATTCCAGTTCGACCAGCAGATCCTTGGCGTCGATTTGACCTCCGGGCTGGACGTGAACGGCCTTGACCACCGCGTCGCGCTCGGCGTGGATACCTGTTTCCATCTTCATCGCTTCGATGGTCAGCAGTAGATCGCCTTCTTTGACTTCTTGACCTGTGACAGCGGCAACAGTTGCAACGACACCCGGCATTGGCGCGCCGATATGGTTGGGGTTACCAACTTCGGCCTTTGGCCGCTGAGCGGTTGATGCTTTCACCAAACGGTTCGGCACGCGGATCACGCGGGGCTGACCGTTGAGTTCGAAGAACACGCGAACCTCGCCATTCTCGTCCGTCTCGCCGATGGCCTGACAGCGAATCTCCAGCGTCTTGCCGGGATCGATCTCGGCGGTGATCTCCTCGCCCGGCTCCATGCCGTAAAAGAAGGTGCGCGTGGGGAGGGTGCGGACCGGGCCATAGGTGCGGTGACGGCCCATATAGTCGAGGAACACCTTGGGATACATCAGATATCCGTTCAGGTCCTCGTCATCGATCTCTTTGCCCTCAAGCTGTTTGGACAAATCGGCGCGGGTGGCCTCGAGATCGACCGCTTCGACATGCTTGCCGGGGCGTTCGGTGTTGGGGGCCTCGTCCTTCAGGACCTTCTGGATGATGGTATCGGGGAACCCGCCCGGAGGCTGACCCAGATTGCCGCGCATCATGTCCACCACCGAGTCGGGGAAGGCGACATCAGTGTTCGGGTCTTCGACCTGCGCGCGGGTCATGTTCTGGCTGACCATCATCAGCGCCATGTCACCGACCACCTTGGACGACGGCGTCACCTTGACGATATCGCCGAACATCTGGTTCACGTCCGCATACATCTGAGCAACCTCGTGCCAGCGTTCTTCGAGTCCAAGCGAACGCGCCTGTGCCTTGAGGTTGGTAAACTGACCACCAGGCATTTCGTGCAGATATACCTCGGAGGCCGGGGCCTGCAGGCTGGACTCGAAGGCCGCGTATTGGCCACGCACTGCCTCGAAATAGTCGCTGATCTCACGGATGGCCTTGATGTCCAGCCCGGTGTCTCGCTCGGTATGGCGCAACGCCTCGACCACGGTGCCGAGCGTTGCCTGAGAGGTGTTGCCGCTGAAACTGTCCATCGCGCAATCCACCGCGTCCACACCGGCCTCGGAGGCGGCCAGAATGGTGGCGCTTGCAATGCCTGCGGTGTCATGGGTGTGGAAGTGGATCGGCAGCCCGACCTCTTCCTTCAGCGCCCGGATCAGGATCTTGGCGGAGGCCGGTTTCAGCAGTCCGGCCATATCCTTCAGGCCCAGCACATGTGCGCCAGCGTCACGCAGTTCCTTGGCCATTCCGACATAGTATTTGAGGTCATACTTAGCACGGTCCGGGTCTAGAATATCGCCGGTATAGCAAACGGTGCCTTCACAGATCTTGTTGTTTTCGATCACCGCGTCCATGGCGACGCGCATGTTCTCGACCCAGTTCAGCGAGTCGAACACGCGGAACACGTCGACACCCTTGGCCGCCTGACGCACAAACTCCTGCACCACGTTATCGGGATAGTTGGTATAGCCAACCCCGTTCGCCCCGCGCAGCAGCATCTGGGTCATCAGGTTTGGCATCGCCTCACGCAGATCACGCAGGCGCTGCCAAGGGCATTCCTGCAGGAAGCGATAGGCGACATCGAAGGTTGCACCGCCCCAGCATTCGACGCTGAATAGCTGCGGCAAGTTCGCAGCATAGCTAGGTGCTACTTTGATCATATCGATCGAGCGCATCCGGGTTGCCAGCAGCGACTGGTGCCCGTCGCGCATGGTGGTGTCGGTGATCAGCAGCTGACGCTGCGCCTTCATCCAGTCAGCCACCGCCTGCGGGCCTTTTTGCTCCAGCAGGTTGCGGGTGCCCATCTGCGGTTCGGCCTTGGGCGCGGGGGGCCTGGCCTCTTTCAGGTCGGGGCGCGGCATCGGGCGATCCTTGGTTTCGGGATGCCCGTTCACAGTGATGTCGGCGATATAGTTCAGAACCTTGGTGCCCCGGTCGCGGCGTTTCTTGAACTGGAACAGGTCCGGTGTCTCATCGATGAATTTGGTGGTGTATTCATTCGACAGGAAAGTCGGGTGCTTTAGCAGGTTTTCGACAAATGCGATGTTGGTGGAAACACCGCGCACACGGAATTCCCGCAGCGCACGGTCCATCCGCGCAATCGCCTTTTCTGGCGTTGGGGCCCAAGCGGTCACCTTGGTCAGCAGCGAATCGTAATACCGCGTGATCACCCCGCCTGCATAAGCGGTGCCGCCATCCAGACGAATGCCCATGCCGGTGGCCGAGCGATAGGCGGTGATGCGGCCATAGTCGGGGATGAAGTTGTTTAGTGGGTCCTCGGTGGTCACGCGGGTCTGCAGCGCGTGGCCGTTCAGGCGAATGTCGGACTGCGTGGCCTTGCCGGTGGCCTCGATCAGGGTCTTGCCCTCGGCGATCAGGATCTGAGCCTGCACGATGTCGATGCCGGTGACTTCCTCGGTGACGGTGTGTTCCACCTGCACGCGCGGGTTCACTTCGATGAAGTAGAACTTGCCGGTGTTCATATCCATCAGGAACTCGACGGTGCCCGCGCATTCATAGTTCACATGGGCGCAGATACGGCGGCCCAGCTCGCAGATTTCGGCGCGCTGTTCTTCGGTCAGGTACGGGGCAGGCGCGCGTTCCACGACCTTCTGGTTGCGGCGCTGGACCGAACAATCGCGTTCATAGAGGTGGTATATCTCACCGTGCTTATCGCCGAGAATCTGCACCTCAACATGGCGGGCACGGGTAATCATCTTTTCCAGATAGCCCTCACCGTTGCCAAAGGCGGCCTCGGCTTCGCGGCGGCCTTCCAGCACTTTCTCTTCCAGCTCATCCTCGGACAGGATCGGGCGCATCCCGCGTCCGCCACCGCCCCAAGACGCTTTCAGCATCAGCGGATAGCCGATCCCGGCTGCCTCGGCCTTGATGGCTGCCATGTCGTCACCCAACACCTCGGTCGCCGGGATAACCGGAACGTCGGCGGCAATCGCCACTTTCCGAGCGCTGGCCTTGTCGCCTAGCGCGCGCATGGTCTCGGCCTTGGGTCCGATGAAGGTGATGCCGTTCTGAACGCAGGCATCCACGAAATCCGGGTTTTCGGACAGCAAACCGTAACCGGGGTGGATCGCATCTGCGCCGCTTTCTTTGGCCACCCGGATGATCTCGTCAATCGACAGATACGCCGCAACCGGTCCCAGATCTGCGCCAATGCGATAGGCCTCATCCGCCTTGAACCGGTGCAGGCCCAACTTGTCCTCCTCGGCGAAGACCGCGACGGTGCGCTTGCCCATCTCGTTGGCTGCCCGCATCACACGGATGGCAATCTCGCCGCGATTGGCAATCAGGATTTTCTTGAAGTCTGTCATTTCAGGTCCCGGTCTTAATGGCTGTGGCCTTGTGCATAGGCGGACAATACGGCCACGTACATATGTAGTTCTGGGTAGAACCGGCATGTTAACGCTCGCAAACGCCGCCCTTTTGCGCAAACTTATTGCACATGCTGCATTGCGGCATCAATCCCCCGTGGGAAAGAGCAAATAATGCCCGTTTCTCCGAATATCCTCGCTGCGCCCTTTGAAGGGATGATTCTATTTGATTTGAGCGAACAAGCCGTGAACAAACCCTTTCCCTCCGCGCCCATCCGGCGTAGTTTACCGGCATGAGCAGTTTTGACGAAATGGACGCCTTCGAAGGCGCATCGCTGTCGGCGCGGGCGATGCCTGCGACCTCGGCTGAGTACCTCAACGATCTCAACCCGGCGCAGCGCGAAGCGGTTGAGCGGCTGGATGGTCCGGTGCTGATGTTGGCTGGTGCGGGCACGGGCAAAACAAAAGCTCTGACCGCTCGGATCACCCATCTGCTCAGGACACATAGGGTGCGCGAGAATGAGATTCTGGCGGTGACCTTCACCAATAAGGCCGCGCGAGAGATGAAAGAGCGGGTAGGGCGGATGCTGGGCCGACCCGCTGAGGGGATGCCGTGGCTTGGCACCTTCCACGCAATCTGCGTCAAGCTGCTGCGTCGCCATGCGGAACTGGTCGATCTGAAATCGAACTTCACAATTTTGGACACTGACGATCAGAAACGGCTGCTGAAACAGCTTACTCAAGCCGCCAACATTGACGACAAGCGCTGGCCCGCTCGGATGCTGGCCGGGATCATCGATGACTGGAAAAACCGAGCGCTGACGCCCGACAAGGTGCCTGCTGCGGATGCGGGGGCCTATAATCACAAGGGCATCGAGCTTTATGCCCAATACCAGACCCGCCTACGCGAGCTGAATGCGGTGGATTTCGGCGACCTGTTGCTGCACATGGTCACGATTTTCCAAACCCACCCGGACGTGCTGGAGCAATACCAGCGCTGGTTCCGTTACATCCTTGTGGACGAGTATCAGGATACCAACGTAGCCCAATATCTCTGGCTTCGTCTGCTTGCAGGGGGCCACAAGAACATCTGTTGCGTCGGAGACGACGATCAGTCGATCTATGGCTGGCGCGGGGCAGAGGTGGGAAACATTCTGCGGTTCGAGAAGGATTTTCCCGGTGCCTTCGTTGTGCGGCTGGAGCAGAACTACCGCTCAACCCCGCATATTCTGGCCGCAGCGTCGAACGTCATTCGTGGCAATGAGAAGCGTTTGGGTAAGGAGCTGTGGACGGCCGCAGAAATTGGCGAGAAGGTTCGTTTGATCGGCCATTGGGACGGCGAGGAAGAAGCGCGCTGGATCGGCGAGCAAATCGACGACCTAGTTAATGGTAGTTCTCCTCTTGCCAAAAGGCGGGAAAACTCTCGATCAGAGCAAATGATGAGAGAGGTTGAGCGCCTCGGTGAACTTGGTGCGTTAAAAGGGCTCAATAGCAGAGAACAAGTTTTAAATCAGCTTAAGAGCCACGAGAGCTTTTTGGCAGACGATCACCGGAAAAGTCTCATCTGGGAATTGACGATGAGGCAGCAAGAAGGTCGTTCACTGGAGGCGGCTTTCCCGAGATTCTATCTGGATGAGATCGCGATTCTGGTTCGCGCCTCGCACCAGATGCGCGCGTTTGAGGATCGGTTTTTGACCATTGGTCTGCCTTACAAGGTGATTGGCGGCCCTCGATTCTATGAGCGGATGGAGATTCGCGATGCCATGGCCTATTTCCGGCTGGTGGTCAGCCCCGAGGATGATCTGGCCTTCGAGCGGATCGTGAACACACCCAAACGCGGCCTCGGCGACAAGGCGCAGCAGACGATTCAGGTGGTGGCGCGCGAGAACGGAGTGTCTCTGGTCGAAGGCGCGCGGATTGCGGTCGATAACGGCCTGATCAAGGGCAAGGGCGGCAAGGCGCTGCGTGAATTGATCGACGGTCTGGCGCGGTGGAATGCAATGACACGTGGGCCTCGGATTGAGGTGGACGATGATACGGTGATTGATGACGGTGTTTCACCGATCCGATACGGCGCGCCCGAGCATACGCATATCGAGCTGGCGCAGATCGTCTTGGACGAATCCGGCTATACCGCGCATTGGCAGAACGAAAAGACGCCCGAGGCGCCGGGGCGGCTGGAAAACCTAAAAGAACTGGTCAATCAGCTGGACAATTTCGAAAACCTGCAAGGGTTTCTGGAGCATGTCAGTCTGGTGATGGATAACGAGCAGGACAGCGACGGGGCCAAAGTCTCGATCATGACGCTGCACGCGGCCAAGGGGCTGGAGTTTCCCGCGGTTTTCCTTCCGGGGTGGGAGGATGGATTGTTCCCCTCTCAGCGTTCGATGGACGAATCCGGTCTCAAAGGCCTCGAAGAAGAACGAAGGCTGGCCTATGTCGGTATTACCCGTGCAGAAGAAGTCTGTACGATTTCCTTTGCAGCCAACCGACGGGTGTTCGGACAATGGCAGAATTCGATGCCGTCCCGGTTCATTGATGAGTTGCCCGAAGATCATGTGGAAGTGCTGACACCTCCGGGGCTCTATGGGGGTGGTCAGCAGGCAGCCGGGATCGAAACCCGCGCAGCCGAGGCGAATGTCTATAACTCTCCGGGCTGGAAGCGGATGCAGGCGCGGCAGGGGCAATATGGCATGTCACAGCCAAAAGAAAGCCGGAATACTGTGATTGATGCGACCGCCGTGGCCAGCTTTACGCTGGGCGAGCGAGTGTTTCACCAGAAATTCGGCTATGGCGCAGTGATCGGCATCGAAGGTGATAAAGTCGAGGTCGATTTCGACAAGGCAGGGGTTAAGAAAGTGGTCTCGCGCTTTCTGACCAACAAGGATGACGTGCCGTTCTGAAGCTTACAACCCTTCGACCAGCACAAGATTCGCCGTCGCCGTTTTTTGCCTGATCTTGGCCAATTCGACATAGTCCGGATCGTCCTTCCACGCGTTTGCGGCAGCCATATCCGGAAACTCCATCAGGACGATCCCATCTTCTTCCCAACTGCCTTCGATCACTTCAACGGGTTTTGAGGATACGGTTAGAAGCCTTCCGCCATGCCGGTCAAAGATCGGCATGAATCCTTCGAGGTATTTCTGGTACCCATCCGGGTCATGAATGGAAATCTGGGCGATGAAATAAGCGGCCATGGGAGACTCCTGACAAATCGTTCACGACCCCAGCCTACATCTTGTGTGCAAAAAACGAAAAACGGCGGTTCCCAGGGAGGAGGAGGGGAACCGCCGTTCTTTTCTACATCAGGGCAGGGAGGAGGAAGCCCCGATGTATCCGTACCCGGGTTTGATCCCGGTATGAGGAAGACGCGGCGACGTCAGGGAGGAGGAAGACGTCGCCGCGCGCTTTCAACATCGAGGCAGGGAGGAGGAGAGCCCCGATGTATCAGGTTCCGGCGGTCAGGGCCGGTATTAGGTGCGGCAACGTCAGGGAGGAGGAGAGACGCTGCCGCTGAAATACAGGTCCGAAAGGGAGGAGGACGGACCTGATCTCGGTGTTCTTGTTGCGCTTACCGCGCGATCTGCTCTTCGGTGGCCTGTTGGGCCAGCCGGCGGATCATCGAGCGGTGCAAGCCCAGATCAGCCAATTCCCGATCTGACAGTCCCGACAATTCGTTGACTGTCTGACGGTACAGGCGATAACGAGCAACCCGGGTTTTTAGGGTCTCAACCAGCGTTGAGATTCCATATGCCGGTGTGCCTTTCAGGGCTGTTTGTGTGCTTGCGACTGCCATCTTCATGATCCGTTCATTCTTACTGTTGCCGGTATCGTCCGGCGTTTGCTTGAGACTGAAGATAGGCAAATGCTGCGATTGCACAATAGTTCGCGTCGTCAATGCTGCTATGCAGCAAATGCATGGATTGGCAGGATAATCCGGTACGCCCCAATAATTGCCTTTAAAATACTGGTTTTCACGTGTGGTTGACGTTTCGTGTGTCCAGACCCTGTGATGGTGACCGCTTATCTATTGAGCGGAATTGGTGTTTGTTTGGGCATGTTGTGTCAACTCACGAGGGGGCAAATCTTCTCACCGCAGGTCCGACGCCTGGGGTGGTGGTGCTATGGGAAAGCATGGGTCGACTATGGGAATGGCCTGTAAAGGGACCGTGATTCGTCCTCTTCGGCTGCCATGAATGGGTGTCTGCGCCAAATAATCCATAATTCTGAAAATTATTGGGAATTCATGGGAGAAATAATTTAGGCGTCAATTCTTACATATTTAGTGTTAGTAGGCACCAGGGGCACAATTTGTGGCATATCTGATCCGAGTTTCGATTGTATTAGTCTTGATCTGAAGCCTGCACCAGGCCTCTCCACGCAAATTTCCTATTGATTTCCATGAATTCCCATGGCATCCCTTGTGTACCCGATGAGGGCGAGGACAGTTGAGGGGCACCAAACGACCCCGAACCAAAAATACAAAAACAGGTTTCATACAGGCATCTCGCTTTCATCACTTAACAGATCCGGCGCGCGGGCGAGCAGACATCCCCCCAGGTGGCGCGCGCAGCTGGACATCCCGCAAAGCGGGTCAATGCGGCGGGTTGATCAGTGGCAGCAGATCAACCCGCCGTTTTACTTCCGGGGGGAACGTGAATTTTGAGGTGGGGCGCAAGCGAAAGGGACAGTCGTCTTGGCGCGCAGGTTTAGAGGCGAAAGCCAGCATAAGGTAGACACGAAGGGCAGGGTTTCGATCCCGGCCTCGTTTCGTCGCGTGCTTGAAGCCTCGGATCCCAACTGGCAGCCTGGCGACAATCCTGAACTCGTGATTGTCTATGGCGACCACCGCCGCAAATACCTTGAATGTTACACCATGGAAGCGATCGACGAGGTGGATGCCAAGATCGATGCGCTGCCACGTGGCTCGATGCAGCGTCGGATGCTTCAGCGGATGTTCCACGGTCAGTCCTTCCCGACCAATGTGGACGAAACGGGTCGTTTGGTGCTGCCCGCAAAGCTGCGCAACAAGATCGACCTTGAGAACGAGGCGTTCTTTATCGCTGCCGGTGATACATTCCAGATCTGGAAGCCCGAGACATACGAGGCCGAGGAACTGGCCACGACCGAGGAATGGCTTGACGATCTGCCGGATGATTTCGATCCGATGCAGTATCTCGATGGCATCGGGGATGGGTGACGGCATGGCCGGCGCTCAGACCTCATCGGACAAACCTCATATCCCCGTTCTTCTGCGCCCGTTGTTGGCCGCCGTGGCGCCGGTGTCCGGTGCCTGGCTGGACGGCACATTCGGCGCAGGCGGCTATACTCGTGCGTTGCTGGAGGCCGGGGCCGAGAAAGTCATTGGCGTCGATCGCGACCCGCTGGCATTTGAAATGGCCGCTAACTGGGCTGGGGAATACGGTGATCGGTTGGTGATGCAGCAGGGCGTGTTCTCTCGCATGGATGAATATGCACAGGATTTGGACGGCGTGGTGCTGGATCTTGGTGTCTCATCCATGCAGTTGGATCGGGCTGAACGCGGTTTTTCCTTCATGAAAGATGGCCCGCTCGACATGCGGATGAGCCAGGACGGTGAAAGCGCAGCTGATCTGGTGAATACGGCAACCGAGACGCAATTGGCCGACATCCTGTTCCATTTCGGTGAGGAACGCGCCAGTCGTCGTATAGCAAAGGCCATCGTCAAGGCGCGGGCCGAAGAACCGATCACAACAACTCTGCGGCTGGTCGAGATTATCGAATCCTGCCTGCCGCGCCCTAAACCGGGCCAATCGCACCCGGCGACGCGCAGCTTTCAGGGGCTACGGATCGCGGTGAACGCAGAATACCAAGAACTGTTTCAGGGGCTTATGGCCGCCGAGCGCGCTTTGAAGCCGGGGGGGCAACTGGCCGTTGTGACTTTCCATTCCATAGAAGACCGGATGGTGAAGCGGTTCTTCCAATCGCGCGCGGGCAAAACCGGACGCGCCAACCGTTATGCGCCTGAGATGGAGCAGGAGAAGCCGCAATTCACACTCAAGACCCGCAAGGCCGTTGGGCCGGATGAGCGGGAACTTGAAGAAAACCCACGTGCACGCTCTGCAAAATTGCGTGTCGCGATAAGAACGGATGCCCCGGCAGGGAAAATTGAGGCCCGGGCCATCGGCATGCCGCAATTGGGGGGAAGGGCAAGATGAAGAGTATTCTGTATGTGTTGACTGCACTGTCCGTGTTCGGGTTGGCGCTTTGGGCTTATCAAGAGAACTACCGCACGCAGCAGGTGCTGAAGGAAACGCAGTCGCTGCAAGGCCAGATCGGTATGGCGCAGGCGCGACTCGCCGTGCTGAATGCCGAATGGGCCTATCTAAACCGGCCTGATCGTTTGCGTGAGCTGGCGGACTTGAATTTCGAACGTCTCAGCTTGCTGCCTCTGCGGGCTGAGCAGTTTGGTCGCGCCGATCAGATTTCCTATGGCGAGGACCCGGATCTGCCCATCGTCGACCCGCTTGAAATACAGGACGTCACTGACATTCAGGCACTGATCGAGGTGCAGGTTCCATGACCCGTACACCACTTCGCCCTCTGGCCCGTATCCTCGACGCCCGTGCAAAGGGTGAAAACCCCAAGGCGATTGAACGAGAGAACATCCGCAAACGCCACGAAGACATGAAAGACCGCGCCCGCGCACGCGCCGAGGGCCGCCTGTTGGTGTTGGGTCTTTTCTTCTTTTGCGCCTTTTCGGTCGTAGGCTTTCGTATGGGCGTTCTGGCGACATCCGAGGCGCAAGAACCATTGGCAAGTGCGCCGGGGGCCTCCATCGCCATGCAACGCGCCAATATCGTGGATCGCGAAGGCCGTATTCTGGCGACCAATCTGGACACCTATTCTGTCTATGCGCAGCCACCGCTGATGATTGACCCGATCGCCGCAGCCGAGCAACTGGTCGCTATTTTCCCTGATCTGGAAAAAGAGCGTTTGGTCAAAGACTTCACCGGTAAGCGAAAATTCCTGTGGATCAAGAAGCGCATCTCGCCCGAGCAGAAGCAGGCGGTGCATGACATCGGAGATCCCGGCATCCTGTTCGGCCCGCGCGAAATGCGGCTATATCCCAATGGCAGACTCGCGGCGCATATTCTGGGCGGCTCGGGCTTTGGCCGCGAAGGTGTCAGCGCAGCTGAGGTGATCGGCGTAGCTGGCGTCGAAAAACAGTTCGACGGCTATCTGCGCGACCCGGCCAACGGCAACAAGCCGCTGCAACTGTCGCTGGATCTGACCGTTCAAGCGGCGGTAGAACAGGTGCTATATGGCGGCATGAAGATCATGAACGCCAAAGGAGCCTCGGCGGTTCTGATGAACGCCCATACGGGCGAGGTCGTCTCGGCCGCGTCGTTGCCGTCTTTTGACCCCAATGACCGTCCGCGCCCGCCGACCTCGGGCTTCGATCCCTCGGACAGCCCGCTGTTCAATCGCTACGTACAGGGTGTCTATGAGCTGGGTTCGGTGTTCAAAATCTTCACCGCCGCACAGGCGGTGCAGCTAGGTCTGGTGAACTCCAACACCATCATTGACACTTCCGGCCCGATGAAAATCGGGCGCTTCCCGATTGGCGAGTTTAACGGCAAGAATTATGGTGAGATCAGTGTCTCGGATGTAATCAAGTACAGCTCGAACCGAGGCACCGGGCGGCTGGCCTTGCAAATCGGGGCCGACCGGCAACAGGATTTTCTGAACGCGCTAGGCATGTTCGACCCAACGCCATTCGAGATTGTCGAGGCCAAGGGCGGGCAACCGCTCAAGCCCAAGAAATGGGGTGAGTTGAGCACCGTGACGATTTCTTATGGCCACGGCCTTTCGACCAGCCCCATGCATCTAGCCGCTGGTTACGCAGCGATTGCCAATGGCGGGTACTATGTCAGCCCCACGATCCTGCGCCGCAATGGCCCGCAATACGGCCCTCGCGTGATGTCCGAAAACACCGCCAAGCAGGCGCAAAATATGCTACGCAAAGTGGTCACGGATGGCACCGCCAGCTTTGGTGATGTCAAAGGGTACGACGTGGCGGGAAAAACCGGTACTGCCGATAAACCCAAGCCGCGTGGCGGGTACTATGAGGACAAGGTGATTGCCACCTTCGCCACCATCTTCCCGGCTTATGATCCGAAATATGTGCTAATCGTCACGCTGGATGAACCGTCCATCGTGGCCTATGGCGAAAAGCGCCGCACGGCGGGTTGGACTGCCGTTCCCGTTGCTGCCGAACTGATTGGACGGGTGGCGCCGCTATTGGGTCTCAGACCCCGGCTTGAGCCTGAGGCGCGCGCTGCTATAACGCTGACCTCAAATTAGGCTGTCCAGCGAAAGGTGGGTCATGGGCAATCGGTCAAAGAAACTCAGCGAACTGGCCCTGACCGCACGGGGAGGGGCCAATCCCGAAATCACCGGTCTGGCTGTTGACAGCCGCGAGGTCAAAGACGGTTTCCTCTTTGCAGCCCTTCCCGGCACCCGAGTCCATGGTGGAGACTTCATCCAATACGCCTTGCGCATGGGGGCCGCCGCGATCCTGACGGACGCGAAAGGGGCCGAGATCGCCACCGACGAACTGGCCGCATCCGATGCTGCGCTGATCGTCACGGAAGACCCCCGTCAGGCACTGGCAGGGGCCGCCGCCCTATGGTTTGGCGCGCAACCGCAGACTATCGTGGCGGTCACCGGCACCAATGGAAAAACCTCGGTCGCCAGTTTCGTCCGCCAGATCTGGACCGAGCTTGGACTTGCCGCCGTCAACCTAGGCACCACCGGGGTCGAGGGCGCATGGACTGCGCCGCTGGCCCATACAACACCCGAGCCGGTCACTCTGCACCGCTGTCTCGCCGAAGCTGCCGAAAATGGCGTGACCCATGCGGCGATGGAGGCCTCCTCGCACGGGCTTGAACAGCGTCGCTTGGACGGGGTGCATCTGACCGCTGCCGGTTTCTCGAATTTCACGCAGGATCATCTGGACTATCACGACACGTTCGAGGCCTATTTCGCAGCCAAGGCGGGTCTGTTTGATCGTGTGCTGCCCGAAGACGGGGTCGCTGTGGTCAACCTTGGTGATCCCAAGGGTGCTGAGATGCGCAAGATCGCCGAGGCACGCGGCCAGAATATCATCACCGTGGGCCCTGAGGGTTCTGATCTTTGTCTTCTGAATCAACGCTTTGACGCGACCGGGCAGGATTTGCGCTTTTCATGGAAAGGCAAGGCCTATCAAACCCGCCTGAATCTGATCGGCGGCTTTCAGGCCGAGAACGTTTTGCTGGCTTGCGGATTGGTCATCGCGGCGGGCGAGGACCCCGACCGCGTGTTCGAAACCTTGCCGCACCTGATCACCGTGCGCGGACGGATGCAGCTGGCTGCCACCCGCGACAACGGCGCGGCGGTGTTTGTCGATTACGCGCATACGCCGGATGCCGTGGCCACTGCACTGAAGGCGATGCGCCCGCATGTCATGGGACGTCTGATCGCCATTGTTGGTGCAGGCGGTGACCGAGACGCCACTAAACGCCCATTGATGGGGCGGGCCGCTGCTGAAAACGCCGATCTGGTCTTTGTTACCGATGACAACCCACGCAGCGAAGACCCGGCCACCATCCGCGGTGCTGTCATGTTGGGCGCACCCGAAGCCACGGAAGTCGGCGACCGGGCCGAGGCCATCCTGCGCGGCATCGACGCGCTGCAACCGGGCGACGCTCTGCTGATTGCGGGCAAGGGACACGAAACCGGCCAGATCGTCGGAGATCAGGTCCTGCCCTTTGACGATGTGGAACAGGCCAGTATCAGCGTTGCCGCGCTGGACGGGAGGGTCGCATGACGCTCTGGACTGCAGCCGAGGCCGCAGAGGCCACCAACGGGCGCGCCCCCACCGATTGGCAGGTGAACGGCGTCTCCATCGACACGCGCACCCTGCAGCCGGGTGACCTGTTCGTTGCGTTGAAGGCTGCCCGCGACGGCCATGATTTCGTCGCCCAAGCGCTTGAAAAAGGCGCAGGCGCAGCGCTTGTGTCGCATATTCCCGAAGGCGTGCCCGAAGATGCACCGCTGTTGATCGTCGACGATGTGCAGACGGGTCTAGAGGCGTTGGGGCAGGCGGCTCGCGCCCGGACAGGTGCGCGCGTGGTGGGGGTGACTGGCAGCGTGGGTAAAACCTCGACTAAGGAAATGCTGGCCAGCATTCTGGAGACGCAAGGCAAAACTCATGCCAGTGTCGCCAGCTACAATAACCATTGGGGCGTGCCTTTGACGCTGGCGCGAATGCCGCGCGACACCGAGTTCGCGGTGATCGAGATCGGCATGAATCATCCGGGCGAAATCGCTCCGCTGGCGCGTCAGGCGCAACCGCATGTGGGGCTGGTGACCACAGTAGCCGCCGTCCACCTCGAAGCCTTCGACTCGGTTGCGGGTATTGCTTTTGAAAAGGCTGCGATCTTCGACGGGCTGGCCGAGGGCGGCACCGCTATCGTCAACGCCGATATCGAACACGCGGGCATCTTGCGCGACTGCGCCGCTGCGCATGGTGCAAGGATCGTCGAATTTGGCCACAAGGCGCGGGACTATGCCCTGACCAACGTGCTCCAAGGCCCTGACTCGGTGCGGGGACACGGTATTGTCGGCGGAGCAGACATCACATTCGATGTCCAATCCGCGGGAACTCACTTTGCTATGAATGCGCTGGGCGCTCTGGCGGCCTGTGTCGCGCTGGGGGTCGATCTGGATCAGGCGATTGCCGGTCTGCGCGGCTGGTCTCCGGTCAAAGGGCGCGGTGTGCGCGAAGTGATCGCGCTGCCAGATGGCGGGCAGATTGAACTGCTCGATGACAGCTACAACGCCAATCCAACCTCGATGGAGGCCGCTCTCGACGTGCTGTTTGCGTCGGAGGGCAAACGCAAGATCGCGTTTCTGGGCGACATGAAAGAGCTTGGTGCGCAAGAGCAGGCGATGCACGCCGCCATGGCCGAGGTGCCTGCGATGGCGCATGTTGATCAGGTTCATTGCATCGGTCCGTTGATGCAAGCGCTGCATCAGGCTCTGCCCGAAGGCAAGCGCGGGCTGTGGACGGAAACCAGCGATGAGATGGCCGCCCATCTGCCGGAACTGATCCGCAGCGGCGACGTAGTGATGGCCAAGGGCTCTCTCAGCATGGCTCTGGCACAGATCGTTGACGGTCTGCGGCAAATGGGGCATGGCAGCGCGCCAGAGAGCCGCCGTATTGTGAGAAAGGTTTTGTAATGCTCTATTGGTTAACCGCCCTGTCGGACGGAGGGGATTTCTGGAACCTCTTCCGCTATATCACCTTCCGGGCAGGGGGCGCCTTTCTGTCTGCGCTGATCTTTGGGTTTTTGTTCGGAAAACCCTTGATCAACGTATTGCGCAAACGGCAAGGCAAAGGTCAACCAATCCGCGATGACGGCCCCGAGGCGCATCTGTCCAAGGCTGGAACCCCTACCATGGGCGGTCTGCTGATCGTGGGCGCTCTGGTCACGTCGACCCTGATCTGGGCGCGCTGGGACAATCCATATGTCTGGATGGTACTGTTCGTGACGCTGGCCTATGCGGCCATCGGCTTTGCGGACGATTATGCCAAGGTCTCAAAGCAGAACACTAAGGGCGTTTCCAGTAAGATGCGGTTGGCGCTGGGAATCATCATTGCCGTGCTGGCGTCACTCTGGGCGACGCTGCACCATCCCAGCGATTTGCAGAACCAGCTGGCTCTGCCGGTGTTCAAGGATACGCTGATCAATCTTGGCCTTTTCTATATCCCCTTTGCGGTGATCGTCATTGTGGGTGCGGCCAACGCGGTGAACCTGACAGATGGTCTGGACGGGCTGGCGATCATGCCCGCGATGATCGCGGCCTCGACCCTTGGTGTGATTGCCTATGCGGTTGGGCGGGTCGACTTCACCGAGTATCTTGATGTTCACTATGTGCCTGGCACCGGTGAAATCTTCATCTTCACTTCAGCGCTGTTTGGTGCGGGGCTGGGATTCCTGTGGTACAACGCCCCTCCAGCGGCGGTTTTCATGGGTGATACCGGATCACTGGCTCTGGGCGGTGCGCTGGGCGCGATCGCCGTGGCTACCAAACACGAGTTGGTATTGGCAGTCGTGGGCGGGCTGTTCGTGGTTGAAGCTTTAAGTGTGATCATCCAGGTCCTTTATTTCAAACGGACCGGAAAGCGGGTGTTCCTGATGGCGCCGATCCATCACCATTATGAGAAAAAGGGCTGGGCTGAACCCACCATCGTGATCCGGTTCTGGATCATTTCACTGATCTTAGCGATGATCGGGCTGGCGACGCTGAAAGTCAGATGAGCCCGCGTTGCGTCGTGCTTTCTGGATGCTCCGGTGGTGGCAAATCAACACTGCTGGAGGAGATGGCCCGACGCGGATATTCAACAGTTTCCGAGCCGGGTCGTCGTGTCATTGCCGAGGAAAGACAAGGTGGTGGTCGCGCTCTGCCTTGGGTCAACTCCGAGGTATTCTGCCGCCGGATCATTGAACTTGCGATATCAGACTTCAACAATGCCAAAGATGATCTTGTGCTATTTGATCGTTCGGCATTGGACGCGCTGATTTGGTTTGATCGAACCGTTACACCGTTGGAGACCAAAGTGCGTGAACAGATACTGCACTTGGGCTACGACCCATGCGTGTTTCTCTTTCCTCCTTGGCCTGAGATATTCGAACAGGATGATGACCGGCGGCACAACTTGGCCGCAGCTATTGCGGAATACGATGCTTTGTGCGACCGGTTACCAGACTATGGGTTCGTAATAGAAAACGTTCCAAAAGGGCCGGTCTCTTGGCGGTCGGACTGGCTGGAAGAGCGGCTCGGATAGAAGGTGTATGGCAATGATCCCGGTCAAAGGGTTTTCAGGGCAGAAAGTAGCGGTTCTGGGGCTAGGTCGGTCGGGTCTGACCACCGCACGAGCGCTGCGCGCTGGCAGGGCTGAGCCGATCTGCTGGGATGACAACCCCGCCGCGCGTGAAGCGGCAGAGGTCGAGGGATTCTCGTGTGTCGATCTGCGCCGCCACGGGGCGTTTGACGATATTGCCGCACTAATTGTCTCGCCCGGCATCCCTCATCTCTACCCCGCGCCGAACCCGGTTGCGGCCGCTGCGTTGGAAGCCGGAGTTCCGGTCGACAATGATATAGGTCTGTTCTTTCGCTCTTTCGCAGGCCCTGAATGGAACAACTACGACATCCCACCGCGCGTCATCGCGGTGACGGGATCGAATGGCAAATCAACCACCGCTGCGTTGATCCAACATATCCTGACCGAGGCCGGGCGCGACTCGCAACTGGCGGGTAACATTGGGCGCGGCGTGCTGGACATCGACCCAGGTGGCGATGGATCGGTCGTGGTACTGGAGCTATCGAGCTACCAGACCGAACTGGCCCGCGCACTGACGCCGGATGTGGCGGTTTTCACCAATCTTTCACCTGATCACTTGGATCGACATGGTGGAATGGGTGGTTACTTTGCCGCCAAACGTCGCCTGTTCGCCGAAGGAGGTCCAGACCGCGCCGTGATCGGGATAGATGAGGCCGAGGGCGCGTTTCTAGCCGGGCAACTGGCCGAGGGGCCGTCGGATGACCGGGTGATCCGCGTCTCGGTGGCGCGCAAGCTGACCGGGTCGGGTTGGCAGGTCTTTGCCCGCAAGGGTTTCCTGTCGGAATACCGCAAGGGCCGTCAGGCCGGATCGATCGACCTGCGTGAGATCAAGGGCCTGCCCGGTGCGCATAATCACCAGAACGCCTGCGCCGCCTATGCCGCCTGCCGTTCGCTGGGCCTTGCTCCGCGCGTGATCGAAGACGCGCTGCACAGCTTCCCGGGTCTGCCGCACCGCAGTCAGATCATCGCCGAGGCGGACGGCGTGACCTATGTGAATGACTCGAAAGCCACCAACGTAGATAGCGCCCTCAAAGCCTTGAGCGCGTTCAAGAAGATACGTTGGATCTGTGGCGGGCTTGAGAAAGAAGGCGGGCTTGAGGCGCTGAACGGGGCAGGGGACCACGTAATCAAGGCCTACGTCATCGGGCGTGAGGCGGCGAGCTTTGCAATGCAGTTGCAGGCCGATGCGCAAGTCTGCACCACTATGGAAGCGGCGGTTATGCAGGCCATGGCCGATGCGCAGCCCGGTGAAACCGTTCTATTGGCACCTGCTGCGGCCAGTTTCGACCAGTATGACAACTTCGAACAACGTGGCGATGACTTCGTGGATCAGGTTAAAAAACGCCTCTGAAAGCAATGCGTTTGCAATAGATCGCCGGTTCGGCGAAGCTGTGGGCCTATCTGCTTGACGCACTGCCTGCATTGGTTTTTGCCTTCAGGAAATTCAACACGAGGTCATGAATATGCCAAACCGTAAACTTCTTCTGGTCGTTCCAGCGCTGCTGGCTGCTGCGGCTTGCACCAATACCGGGGCCAACTATCAGCCCGTGATCGATGGCCCTGTAGGCCCGAACTACAATTCGGACCTGTATCAGTGCCAGCAACTTGCAGCCTCGCAGGCCAGCGTTGACGGATCGACCGCAGGTAATGCCGCAATCGGCGCTGCAGGTGCTGCAGCCGTCACCGGCATCGTTCAGGACAGCAGCGACAACCTGGGTCGCGCCGCCGTTGCCGGTGCGTTGGTTGGTGCAGGTGCTGACGTGATCAACAAGAACCAGAACAAGGAAGTCATTGTGCGCAACTGTATGCGCGGACGGGGTTACAACGTCGTAGGCTAACGGCTTGCGATGGCACTTCCGGCGGCGTGGCCCGAGGACCACGCCCATTGGAAGTTGTAACCGCCAAGCCAGCCGGTGACATCCACCGCTTCACCAATGACATAGAGGCCGGGGACATCCCTGGCCTCCATCGTTTTAGACGACAGCCCGTCAGTGTCGATCCCGCCCAGAGTGACCTCGGCGGTGCGATAGCCCTCGGTGCCCGACGGCGTAAGCCGCCAGTTGGACAATGCGGCGATCAGTTCCGACAGCGCCGTGTCGGACTGATCCGCAAGATTGCCCTTCATCGGGATATGGTGTGCGAGGTATTCCACCAGACGCGTGGGCAGGTGGCGTGCCAATTCGGTGGTCAGCGCCTTGCGCCCAACAGCCTGCCGCTGATCGCGAAGCAGATCGTATAAAGGCAAATCGGGGATCAGGTTGACCCATATTGCCTCACCCTCGCGCCAGTACGAAGACAATTGCAGCACCGAAGGACCGCTCAACCCGCGATGGGTGAACAACAAAGCCTCGTCGAAACTGGTGCGCTCGTTTGATAGTCGAGCGGGCAGGGAGACGCCGGACAAATCCTTGAACCGACCGTCCGAGAAGGTGAACGGCACCAGCGCCGCTCGTGTCTCGGTTATCTGCAGCCCGAATTGCTGCGCGATGTCATAGGCCAACCCCGTCGCGCCCATTTTGGGGATCGATTTGCCACCCGTGGCCAGAACCAGATTACGACAGGTCAGAGGGATGTGCTTGCCATCGCGTTCGACATCCAAAGCGAAACCGCTTTCGGTTTTGCGCAAGTTGCGCAGCGACGTCTGCACCCAGAGCTCGGCCTCGGCCTTGACCATTTCATTCAGCAGCATCTGGACGATCTGTTTCGAAGACCCGTCGCAGAATAATTGCCCAAGCGTTTTTTCATGCCATGCAATGCCATGGCGATCGACCAGTTCGATGAAGTCCCACTGTGTATATCGCGCCAGCGCTGATTTGCTGAAATGCGGATTCTGAGACAGGAAATTGCCCGGTCCCGCATACATATTGGTGAAATTGCATCGTCCACCACCCGAGATGCGGATCTTTTCTCCGGGAGCTTTTGCATGGTCGATCACCAGCGCCTGGCCACCGCAATGGGCTGCGCACATCATGCCGGCCGCGCCAGCACCGAGGATGATCGTCTCGAAATCCATATGCTGCGCATGGCGTGGATTGTGAGCGATGGCAAGAGCGCAGACCAAAAACGGTGTGGGTTTGGCCACGGAATTTCTCAGCAGCACTTGGGTTTGTGCCATATGGTATGTGGATTTTTACTCGTAGTGCATTCTGACATGCTAGGCTCTGTGCTAATGCTTGCCGGTTAGATCTATTTAAAGGGATAGAAATATGCGCTTTCCAAACTTCATTACAGACTTTCCAAGACTAGACGTGCCATTTCCCGAAGACGTCGTGCAGACGGCAGTCATTCGATCTGATGCTGGTTTGGTCGCCTTTTTTACTTTTCTTAAAGAAATGGAACTCCCACTACATTCACATGGTGCCCAATGGGGTACGGTGGTGGAAGGAGAAATTGAACTCACCATTGGCGGAGAGACGAAAGTTTATCTACCCGGCGACAGTTATTCGATACCAGCCGGAGTGGAGCATGGCGGGCGCATCAAGGCGGGTTCCCGAGTGATCGATGTGTTTGAAGAGCCTGACAGATACCCCATCAAAGACTGACGATTTACTTTTTAAACAATGACGTTGGGCGCGGTTGATATTCCGATGAACTTAAGCCGTGTCTCAACTGGCCTTCGATCAGAACAGGCAACTTGCGCTGCTTGAATGCATGCGCGTTTGTCGACGTCGGCTCATTGTTCCGGAATTCCAGTTCTGCCTGTCATTCTGCTAGCCCAAATGTAAAAATCCCTGTAGACTCTCAATCAGATCCCGAAAACGGGACGTTAACGAGGCAGATAGTGGCGGTATCTCATGACTGAGATGGTGTATGGCGCGGTCCAGGACCAGCGCGGAGAACCGATTCTTCCGAAGTGGTGGCGAACGATTGATCGCTGGACGATGTCCTGCGTCCTGATCCTGTTTGTCATCGGGCTTTTGCTGGGGCTAGCCTCGTCGCCGCCACTAGCGGGGCGTAACGGGTTCGATCCTTTCCACTATGTAGAACGTCAGGCGATCTTTGGCGGGCTGGCGCTGGTCGCGATGCTGCTGACCTCAATGATGTCGCCGACACTGGTGCGGCGGCTGGCGATTCTGGGCTTTCTGGCCTCGTTCGTGGCGCTGGCCTTCTTGCCGGTCTTCGGTACAGACTTTGGCAAAGGCGCGGTGCGCTGGTATTCGCTGGGTTTTGCCTCGTTGCAGCCATCCGAGTTCCTCAAGCCCGGTTTTGTCGTGGTGGCCGCATGGCTGCTGGCCGCATCACAGGAAATCAACGGCCCGCCGGGGCGGTTGTGGTCCTTTGCACTGTGTATGTCCATCGTGGCAATGCTGGTGATGCAGCCCGATTTCGGGCAGGCCTGCCTGATCCTTTTTGGTTGGGGTGTGATGTATTTTGTCGCCGGAGCCCCGATGCTATTGCTGGTCGGCATGGCCGGGGCGGTCGTTCTGGGCGGCATGTTTGCCTATTCCAATTCCGAGCACTTTGCCCGTCGTATCGATGGTTTCCTTAATCAGGAACTCGATCCGACCACCCAGCTTGGGTATGCCACCAATGCTATCCGCGAAGGCGGCCTGTTCGGCGTCGGCGTGGGTGAGGGGCAGGTCAAGTGGTCTCTGCCTGATGCGCATACGGATTTCATCATCGCGGTCGCGGCCGAAGAATACGGGCTGATTCTGGTGCTGATTATCATCGCGCTGTACTCGCTGATCGTTGTGCGTTCGCTGCTGCGGCTGATGCGCGAACGCGACATGTTCGTCCGTCTGGCTGGCACTGGTCTGGCCTGCATGTTCGGCGTGCAGGCTATGATCAACATGGGCGTCGCCGTGCGTCTTCTGCCCGCCAAGGGCATGACGCTGCCGTTTGTCAGTTATGGCGGATCGTCCCTGATTGCTGGCGGCATCGCGGTTGGCATGTTGCTGGCCTTCACCCGAACCCGCCCGCAGGGCGAGCTGGGCGACATTCTGCGCGGACGAGGCTGATGGGCAAACCTTATCTACTAATCGCAGCAGGTGGCACCGGCGGCCACATGTTCCCCGCGCAGGCGTTGGCCGAGGCGATGCTACAGAAAGGCTGGCGTGTGCGCCTGTCCACCGACCCGCGCGGAGCGCGCTATACCGGCGCGTTCCCCGCAGACGTCGAGATTGTCGAGGCATCCTCAGCCACCTTCGCCCGAGGCGGATTAGCGGCCAAGATGTTGGTTGGACCCAAGATTGCTGCTGGAGTCACTAGCATGGCTGCGCAGATGATGCGTGACAAGCCGGATGTGTTGGTGGGCTTTGGCGGCTATCCGTCGATACCGGCGCTGGGCGCGGCCATCCTGCTGAAGCTGCCGCGTATGATCCATGAACAAAATGGCGTTCTGGGCCGGGTAAACCAACTGTTTGCCACGCGTGTGGCTCAAGTGGCCTGTGGTGTCTGGCCCACCGATCTGCCTGAAGGGTCCAAGGGCATACACACTGGTAACCCGGTTCGCGCCTCCGTTCTTGAACGCGCTGCTGCCCCCTATATCCCGCCTGGGGAGTACCCGATGTCCGTCCTGGTGATGGGCGGCTCACAGGGCGCACGTATCCTCAGTGACGTGGTGCCGGGGGCCATCGCTGCGCTGCCTGAATATCTGCGCGGGTACATCCGCGTCTCGCATCAGGCCCGCGATGAGGATGGTGAACGGGTCAAGGCCTTTTACGCCGATCACGGCATACGCGCCGATGTACAGCCTTTCTTTGACGACGTACCTCGCCGTATGTCCGACGCGCAGCTGGTTGTCAGCCGGTCAGGTGCCTCCAGTATCGCCGACATTTCCGTGATTGGCCGCCCGTCGATTTTGATCCCGCTTGCCACGGCTGCCGGAGATCATCAAACAGCCAACGCGCGTGGGTTGGTTCAGGCAGGTGGGGCGATCATGATCCCCGAAAACGCCCTTGACGTTCCCGCGCTGACACAGCAAATGACCACGGTTCTCACCAACCCCGAAGCCGCACAGCAAATGGCCCATGCCGCGCTATCGGTCGGGGCACCGGACGCCACCGAGCGTCTGGTCGCCCTTGTCGAGCAACTGGCGCAGAAGGAGACCTCATGAATCCAGCAACCAAACTGCCGCAGGACGTTGGACCGATCCACTTCGTGGGCATCGGTGGGATCGGGATGTCGGGTATCGCAGAGGTGCTTTTGAACCTTGGCTACCGTGTACAAGGTTCGGACTTGAAAACCTCGAAGATTACTGACCGGCTGGCTGGGCTGGGTGCTGAGATTTTCGAAGGCCAGCGTGCCGAGAACTTGCAGAACGCCGCCGTGGTCGTGGTCTCAACTGCGATCAAACCGGGGAACCCGGAACTGGACGAGGCACGCGCGCAGGGCCTGCCCGTCGTCCGTCGCGCCGACATGCTGGCGGAACTCATGCGCCTGCGCTCGAACATTGCCATCGCCGGAACTCACGGAAAGACCACAACAACCACTATGATGGCGGAACTGATGGTCGCCGGCGATTTCGATCCCACCGTCATCAATGGCGGCATCATCCACGCCTATGGCAGCAACGCGCGCATGGGGCAGGGTGAATGGATGGTGGTTGAAGCGGATGAGAGCGACGGCTCATTCAATCGCCTACCTGCAACCATAGCCATCGTCACCAATATCGACCCTGAACACATGGAGCATTGGGGCGATTTCGATAAGCTGCGGGACGGGTTTTACGAGTTCGTCTCGAACCTGCCTTTCTACGGTCTGGCGGTCTGCTGCACCGATCATGCCGAGGTGCAGGCTCTGGTCGGCCGCATCTCGGACCGTCGTGTGCGCACCTATGGATTCAACGCACAGGCCGATGTGCGGGCCGAAAACCTGACCTATAAGGGTGGCGTCGCCCATTTCGACATCCACCTACGCCATGAAGACAAGGTGATCGAAGGTTGCACCTTGCCAATGCCCGGCGACCACAATGTCTCTAACGCGCTGAGCGCCGTGGCCGTGGCCCGTCATCTGGGCATGAAGGCCAGTGAAATCCGCGACGCGCTGGCCAATTTCGGCGGCGTCAACCGCCGTTTCACGAAGGTTGGAGAAATTGACGGCGTCACCATCATCGACGATTACGGCCACCATCCGGTCGAAATCGCCGCCGTTCTCAAGGCCGCACGTCAGGCCACCGAGGGCCGCGTCATCGCAGTCCACCAGCCGCACCGCTACTCCCGCCTGTCCGACCTGTTCGACGATTTCTGCACCTGCTTCAACGACGCCGACGTGGTCGCTATTGCGGAGGTCTTTGCTGCAGGCGAAGATCCGATCGAAGGTGCCAGCCGTGACGATCTTGTGCAGGGCCTGATCCGCCACGGCCACCGCCACGCGCGCGCGATCTTGAACGAAGAAGACCTCGCCCGCCTTGTCCGTGAACAGGCCCGCCCGGGAGATATGGTTGTCTGCCTCGGCGCAGGTACGATCAGTACCTGGGCCAACGGTTTGCCTGACCGGTTAATCGCCAAAGCGAGCTAACCTCGTGGCGTTGTCGCTCATACTCGCCTGCGTCTGGGTCTTCGCTTCCACCATTGTGGCGATGCTGCCGATGCACCTGCAATTCCCACCGGGTGTTGTACTGTTTGCCAGCGCGCCTGCTCTGATTCTTTGGCTGAGTTTAGACTATGGCTGGTTCGTCGGAGTCCTGGCTGCTGGCGGTTTTGTTTCGATGTACCGCAACCCGATCCGCTACTACTGGCGCAAGTGGACGGGTAAAGAGGTGTCGGAATGAACTGGTCGATTGCGCTTGCCGGTCTGTGGGGTGTTGTCGCCAACGTGTTGGCGATGTTGCCCAGCAAGGACAACCATTGGCGGCGCGCCTATTTCCTGATCGCCGTTGGCGTCCCCATCCTAGGCTATGTCACCTATGAAAATGGTCCATGGATTGGGCTGCTGGTTCTGGCGGCAGGTATGTCAGTACTGCGCTGGCCGGTGATTTACCTCACCCGTTGGACAAAGGCGAAAATGCAGGGCATGAAGGCGGCGAACAAGTAACTGGCCATTTTCAGGAGGCCCCTATGGTCGACATCGCCACTTTCGCCTATTTGCCGCTGATTACCTTGATCCTCGGGACGCTTGCGGGTTTTGTCGCCGCGCGCTGGATCGGCCTCAAGGCACTGCTGTGGCTGATCGGGCTGACCTCGGCCCTTGGTCTGGTACTGATCATAATGCTGGCCAGTGTCGGCACCGGGGAAGAGGAACAGGCGTTCGGCCCCTTCGTCTGGCTGACCGGTGCGGTCCTGCCCTTCCTGTTTGCGGTGATCATGGGTGGAGTAGGCGGGCGCAGCCTTGCATCCCGGGAAGGCGCATGAGCGAACTGCCCGACGTCCGTGGCCGCTTGTCCGCGGCGCGCTCTCTTTCCGAACTCACCTGGCTGCGCGTCGGCGGACCAGCGGATTATCTGTTTCAACCCGCCGATACCGAAGACCTTCAGTCGTTTCTGCGTGATCTGCCTGCGGATGTTCCCATCTTTCCTATGGGTGTCGGATCCAATCTGATCGTACGTGATGGTGGTCTGCGGGCGGTGGTGATCCGATTGGGGCGCGGGTTCAATGGTATCTCGGTCGACGGCAACACCGTCAGCGCGGGTGCCGCCGCGCTGGATGCGCATGTGGCGCGTAAAGCAGCGGATGGAGGTGTGGACCTGACTTTCCTGCGCACGATACCAGGCTCGATCGGCGGGGCCGTGCGCATGAACGCGGGCTGCTACGGCAGCTATACGGCGGATGTGCTGCAAAAGGCTACCGTGGTCACCCGCGCCGGAGAGATCGTGGACCTGACCCCGCAAGACCTCAGCTTCCGCTATCGCCAGTCCGACCTGCCCGAAGGCGCGGTGCTGATCTCGGCGACGTTTCAAGGCCCCTCGGGCGATCCAGCTGAGCTGCACGCTCGCATGGAGGCGCAGCTAAAAAAGCGCGACGAAACTCAACCCACCAAGGACCGCAGCGCCGGGTCGACCTTCCGTAATCCAGCCGGGTTCTCGTCGACTGGGCGCGCGGACGATGTGCATGACCTCAAGGCGTGGAAAGTGATCGATGACGCGGGTATGCGCGGGGCCACAAAAGGTGGCGCGCAGATGAGTCCCAAACACTCGAATTTCATGATCAATACAGGCGACGCCACCGCCGCAGACCTCGAAGGTCTGGGCGAAGAGGTGCGAAAAAAGGTTTACGAAACAAGCGGCATCACGCTAGAGTGGGAAATCATGCGGGTCGGTGATCCGCTGGAAGAATAAAGCCCCGACCGTCAGACCATAACAGGCAAATTAGGACGACGGATCAAAGGCATAAACGCAGTACGGACCACCACATAAGGTCCGGGGACATTGAGGCGCACATTGGGTATGTCGAGCAGGACAAACCTCAAAGTGGCGGTATTGATGGGTGGCCCCTCGGCGGAACGCGAGGTGTCTCTCAGCTCTGGGCGCGAATGCGCAGCCGCTCTTGTGGGTGAAGGCTTTGAAGTGGTCGAACTGGACGCAGGTCCGGACCTTGCTGCTCGCCTTACCGATATCCAACCCGATGTGGTGTTCAACGCCCTGCATGGACGCTGGGGCGAGGATGGCTGTGTGCAGGGGCTACTGGAATGGATGCGCATTCCTTACACGCATTCCGGCGTGCTGGCTTCGGCCCTTGCGATGGACAAGCAACGCAGCAAAGAGGTCTACGCCGCCGAAGGATTACCCATCGTACCCAGCCTGATCGTTCCCAAGGTCGAGGTGGTCGAGGTCCATGTGATGGAGCCGCCCTATGTTGCCAAGCCCAACAACGAAGGCTCCAGCGTCGGCATCTATATCGTGCATGAAAATGCCAACGGCCCGCCGCAACTGGACGAGGCGATGCCTGATCAGGTGATGGTCGAGAAATACGTCGCGGGCCGGGAACTGACCGTGACCGTGATGGGCGATCGCGCCCTGACGGTGACCGAGATCATGACCGATGGCGGTTGGTACGATTATGATGCCAAGTACAAGCCCGGCGGCTCGTGGCATGTGCTGCCCGCCGAGATCCCGCAGGATATCTTTGACCGCTGCATGGACTATGCGGTTAAGGCGCATATTGCGCTGGGGTGTCGCGGCGTGTCCCGCACCGATTACCGCTGGGATGACAGCAAGGGTGCCGACGGGCTGTTCCTGCTGGAAACCAACACCCAGCCCGGCATGACGCCGACTTCGCTGGTGCCCGAACAGGCCGAGCATCTTGGCATCAGTTTCGGCCAGCTCTGCGCCTGGATGGTGGAGGATGCCTCATGCGACCGCTGACCGCCACCCGCGCGCCGGTGATCCACCGGACCAAACCGTTGGCGGGGCCGGATGCCGATTTCACCGCCGCGCCAAGGCCCGAGCCCAAAACCGAACCTAAGCTGCATTTGCGCGGGGCGCGTCTTTTTGGCCGTGCGCGCAACGCGGACCCCGCGCCCTCGCGCCTCAGCTACCGCTTTCAGCGCTGGATGCTCACCCCCGGCATCCGGCGCGGGCTAAAAATTGGCCTGCCGGTTCTGGCCGTCTTTGGTTTGGTGGGTGGCTTCTTTGCCGCCGAAGAACGTCGTGAGGCGGTCAGTACCTATATCGCCGACATCAAGACCTCGATCCAGGAGCGCCCCGAATTCATGGTCAATTTGATGGCCATCGACGGGGCAGGAACCGCACTGTCTGAGGATATCCGCGAGATCGTGCCGCTCGATTTCCCGCTCAGCTCGTGGGATCTGGATGTGGAGTTGATCCGCGACACCATCACCGGGCTTGACCCGGTGAAATCGGCAACCGTACGCATTCGCCCTGGCGGGATTCTTCAGGTTGATGTGGTCGAACGCCAGCCGGTCATCGTCTGGCGCACCCGAGACGGGATCGAGCTATTGGATGAAACCGGAGCTCATGTTGACCGTGTTTCAGCACGCGCCGATCACGCAGCCCTGCCACTGATCGCAGGGAAGGGCGCGAACAAACATGTCCCCGAGGCGCTGCAAATCCTGACCACAGCCCGCAGCTTGGGCGAACGCGTGCGCGGTTTGGTGCGCGTTGGCGAACGGCGCTGGGATCTGGTGCTGGATCGAAACCAGCGCATCATGTTGCCGACCGAACGTCCGGCGCGCGCGCTGGAACGCGTGTTGGCGGTGAACGAGGTTCAGGACCTTCTGGAACGTGACGTGGCCGTGGTCGACATGCGACTGGGGCAGCGACCGACCATCCGAATGAACAAAACGGCCAGCGAAGACTGGTGGAACACAAAAGTAGATGTGAGTAGCGGGCAGTAACGACCATGATGACCGATCTTTATCAGTCCCAAAGGGCTATGCGGCAGATGCGCCGACAGGCAATGCAACGCGGTGTAGTTGCTATCCTGGATGTCGGCAGCTCCAAAATCGCTTGCCTTGTATTGCGCTTCGACGGGACGGGGCGGTTGTCCGAGGATAACTCGATCGGCTCGATGGCCGGACAAACCGGTTTCCGGGTCATTGGCGCTGCGACCACCCGTTCGCGCGGGGTGCAGTTCGGCGAGGTTACCGCGATGCAGGAAACCGAGCGCGCCATCCGCACCGCGCTGCAGGCGGCGCAGAAGATGGCCGATATCCGCGTCGATCACGTGATTGCATCCTTCTCAGGGGCGAACCCGCGTTCCTACGGGCTGGATGCGCAGGTTGATCTGGAAGGCCAATTGGTTACCGAAGCCGAGGTCGGTCGTGTCCTGAACGCCTGCGACGTGCCCGATTACGGCGAAGGGCGCGAGGTACTGCATGCGCAACCGGTGAATTTCGCGCTCGACAACCGCTCGGGACTAATCGATCCGCGTGGACAGTTGGGGCAGAGCCTTGCAGTGGATATGCACATGCTAACCGTCGATGCGGTGGCGATCCAGAACATCGTCCGCTGCATCAAGCGCTGCGATCTGGAGCTGGCAGGGATTGCGAACTCAGCCTATGTCTCGGGCATTTCCGCATTGGTCGAGGACGAACAGGAGTTGGGCGCGGCCTGTATTGATTTGGGCGGCGGCACCACCAGCATCTCGATCTTCATGAAGAAACACATGATCTATGCCGATTGCGTGCGCATGGGCGGGGATCACGTGACCAGCGACATTTCGATGGGCCTCGGCGTGCCCGCAGCGGTGGCCGAACGGATCAAGACCTTTAACGGTGGCGTTCACGCGACCGGAGCCGATGATCGCGACCTGATCGACATCGGTGGCGATACTGGCGATTGGGAGCATGACCGCCGTACCGTCAGCCGTGCCGAGTTGATCGGCATCATGCGCCCCCGCGTCGAGGAGATTCTCGAAGAGGTGCGTACTCGTCTGGACGCTGCCGGTTTCGACCACCTGCCAAGCCAGCAGATCGTTCTGACTGGTGGTGGCAGCCAGATCATGGGGCTAGACGGGCTTGCCAGCCGGATTCTGGGTCAGCGTGTTCGTTTGGGCCGCCCGCTGCGCGTTCATGGCCTGCCGCAATCTGCGACCGGGCCCGGTTTTTCTTCGGCAGTGGGGCTTAGCCTGTTTGCGGCGCATCCTCAGGACGAATGGTGGGATTTTGAGATCCCGGTCGACACCTATGCCGCGCGCCCGTTCAAGCGCGCCGTGCGCTGGTTCCGTGACAATTGGTAATGCCCTGCGTGGTGCAGCCGTTGGCGCGGCCCTTGGGCCCGCTGCGGCCCCGGCTCAAACCCTGATTACGCCAGAGGCGTTTCTGAGCGCCGTCGTTGGCAAAACGATCACCTTCCATGAAATCCGAAGCGGTATGTTGGTCGGGACCGAGGAATTCCTCAGCCCGACTCTCTCGGTCTGGCGGATGGAGGGGCGGGGCTGTGTCTATGGCCAGATCACCACGCCAAATGGCCAGATCTGTTTTCTGTACGATGATGCGCCCGATGGCCTGCCAGTCTGCTGGTGGCCCTACCTGTACAATGACCGGCTGATGGTGCGGCTGGCGCGCTTCGTCGGCAGCGAAACGCAAGAGGTCCGTAGCATCTCTGAAGATGGCCTGAATTGCCCAAGTGCCCCGGTAGGCTAAAGAAATCAGTTGCGGCAACTGCCAAATTGCCGCAAAATAAGGTTCAAGGCCCGGCAGAGGCCCAGCGGCAGGACATTGAGCAGTTTTCCGCGACCAAACGAGTGACTAAAAGTTTTCGCATCCCCTCAAGGCGGGTGGGGTCTTTCCGTGTGTAGTGGCGCATGAGCCTTTCGCCGCAACATGTCGCGGTAACAGCGAAATGCCGCTGTTTGCTGCCTTATTTCCTCCATATTTTGTGGATTCGTGCGATTTTTCTGGTGACGTTTCCGAAATGACACAGTAAAATCGACTGTGGATAGGTCAGAAAAACCGCATTTTGCGGCAACATAAAAAACAGGCGGACAGAGCATGACATTAAATCTTTCGATGCCCGGGCACGACGAACTCAAGCCTCGGATTACCGTATTTGGCGTTGGCGGCGCTGGGGGCAATGCTGTCGACAACATGATTGAAAAACAGCTGGACGGCGTTGAATTTGTCGTCGCCAACACAGACGCACAGGCGCTGCAGCAAAGCCGTTCGTCGGCGCGGGTGCAGCTGGGCGTCAAAGTCACCGAAGGGTTAGGTGCAGGTGCGCGTCCGACCGTGGGTGCTGCAGCAGCTGAAGAAAGCATCGAGCAGATCGTGGATCATCTGGCGGGTGCGCATATGTGCTTTATCACCGCCGGTATGGGCGGTGGCACGGGCACCGGCGCAGCCCCGATCATCGCGCAGGCAGCGCGGGAGTTGGGTGTTCTGACCGTTGGGGTTGTCACCAAACCCTTCCAGTTCGAAGGCGCCAAGCGTATGCGTCAGGCCGAAGACGGCGTTGATGCGCTGCAGAAAGTCGTTGATACGCTGATCATCATTCCGAACCAGAACCTGTTCCGTCTGGCCAACGAAAAGACCACGTTTACCGAGGCGTTCTCGATGGCCGACGATGTCCTGTATCAGGGCGTCAAAGGCGTAACCGACCTGATGGTGCGTCCGGGTCTGATCAACCTCGACTTCGCCGACGTTCGAGCCGTGATGGACGAGATGGGCAAGGCGATGATGGGCACAGGCGAAGCGACCGGTGAAGATCGCGCCATTCAGGCAGCCGAGAAGGCCATTGCCAACCCGCTGTTGGACGAAATCAGCCTCAAGGGTGCCAAGGGTGTGCTAATCAACATCACCGGTGCGCACGACCTGACCCTGTTCGAACTGGACGAGGCCGCCAACCGCATCCGCGAGGAAGTGGACCCCGAGGCCAATATCATTGTCGGTTCGACCCTGGACACCGAGATGGAAGGCGGAATGCGCGTTTCAGTCGTTGCCACCGGTATCGATGCCAGCGAGAAAACCGAAGATGTACCGGTCGCCCGCCGTTCGATGTCGGCTCCGCTGACACGCACGGTTTCGGCAGAAGACTCCACGCCTGAACAAATCGCTGCAGATGAGGCCCTGGCTGAGGACAACATTGCGCCCACGCTCTTCGAGTCCATCGAAGATGTCGAGTTCAACGATGGCTGGCAAGACGAACAACCCGCTGCCGAGCAGGAAGATGACGGGCTGCCTCCGCCCGCCTATCAGCCTCAGGTTGCACAGTTCGAACCGCAACCCGAAGTCGAAGAGACAGTCGACTCCTACGACGCACCGCGTGCCCAGACCCCCGGCACACCGTCTCCGGAAGCGATGCAGCGGTTGCAGGCCGCAGTTCAGAAAGTACCTTCGAACCGGCTGCGTCCGACGCCTGAGGTACCTCGCGAACCGGCCTCTGAGCCGCAGCAAACGACCGAGGATCGCCCGCGTTTTGGCTTCAACCGATTGATTGACCGGATGACCGGCCATGCGGCCGATACGCCCGCTCAACCGGTACGCCAACAGCCTGCGATGCGGTCGGTTGACGCGACGGCACCTGTTCAGGATGAAGCCGATCCTGATCAGGAGCGCATCGAAATTCCCGCCTTCCTACGGCGTCAGGCCAACTGATCGCGGTAACAAAATCATCCCGAAGGGCCGCCATCGCGCGGCCCTTTTTTGTGGAAACACAAAGTGTTGAGCTGGTGTAAGCAGGGATTTGCCGATGTGTCACATTCATGTTTCATTCGGTTGCAAAAGGTGAGTTGAGCCTTAACGCCCCCTTCCTTAGTTGAGGGTGCAACACAGCCCCTGATAGGCTGGACACAACTCACCGAGGCTCACATTGCAACATACGCTCAAATCTTCAGTCACGTTTGTGGGCACTGGGCTGCATAGCGGCAAGCCTGCGACGATGGTTCTGAAGCCTGCAGCGGCAGGTCATGGAATCTGGTTCAAACGGACTGATATCGAGCTGGGCAATGCGTTGATCCCCGCTATCTATGATGTTGTTGAGCGGACGCCTCTTTGCACACGATTGGTTAACGATGCGAATGTGTCGGTATCGACTGTGGAACACATCATGGCGGCACTTGCCGGATGTGGTGTGCATAATGCACTGATTGAAATCGACGGTCCCGAAGTCCCGATCATGGATGGCTCGTCCGTGGCCTTTGTTCAGGGCATCATGGCCAAAGGCGTTCGTCGTCAGGCCAGTCCGGTACTGGCTTATGAGGTGCTTAAACCCATCTCAGTTGAACGCGAAGGCGCAAAGGCATCGATCGCGCCTGCGGAAGGTCTGGAGATCGAGTTCCACATTGATTTCGAAGATGACGCCATTGGCAGCCAGACAAAGGTTTTGGACATGCGCAATGGTTCGTTTGCGCGTGAACTCTGCGACAGTCGCACGTTTTGCCGCCGCACAGATGTCGAAGCGATGCGTGAAAACGGATTGGCCTTGGGCGGCACATTGGACAATGCGGTAGTCGTACAGGGCCACGAAGTCCTGACCCCGGGTGGCTTCCGTCACACGGATGAAGCGGTGCGCCACAAAATGCTGGACGCTCTGGGTGATCTCTATCTTGCAGGCGGTCCGATTCTGGGGCGCTTTGTCGGCGAGAAGTCGGGGCATTCGATGACCAACACATTGCTGCGCAAACTGTTCGAAACACCGGGCGCTGTGCGTCCGATCCTTTGTACCCCTGAACAAGCCGCGCGTCTGCCCGGCCAGGGCCTTGTGCGGAGCGAAATCCCGCAGGTTGCGTGATCTGATCAACTCTGACGACATTTGCGCCATGAGGGTGGATAAGGCGTTTTGCACTGGAATTTTATGTGCTAGACCGAGGCCCGATCAGGGGTAATTCCCGCTAAGTAGACGACAAGGATGGGCGGAATGGTTGGCAGCAAAGCGGCAGTCAGAATCGCAGGTGCGCTTCTTCTGGCAGCAACTTTGACGGCATGTGGCAATGCCGGAGGTCTGTTTGGTAACCGTGGGGCAGACCGCAGCCAAAACCTCGAAGGTTTCACACCTGAACAGATTTACACCCGCGGTGAATATGAGCTGTCGCAGAATCGCTCGGACGACGCGGCTTGGTATTTCTCTGAAGTAGAGCGGCTTTATCCTTATTCCGATTGGGCGAAACGTGCGCTGATCATGCAGGCGTTCTCATTCCATTCGGACCAGAACTATGAAGAAAGCCGCGCCGCCGCGCAGCGATATATCGATTTCTATCCCACTGACGAAGACGCCGCCTATGCCCAGTATCTTCTGGCGCTCAGCTACTATGATCAGATCGACGAAGTGGGTCGTGATCAGGGGCTGACCTTTCAGGCACTGCAGGCGCTGCGCACGGTGATCGAAGTCTACCCAGACAGTGAGTATGCCACATCTGCCGTACTGAAATTCGACCTTGCCTTTGACCATCTGGCTGGCAAAGAGATGGAGATCGGGCGCTATTATCTGCGTCAGGATCACTTCACTGCGGCGATCAACCGATTCCGCGTGGTGGTCGAGGATTTTCAGACCACATCTCATACCGCCGAGGCGCTCTATCGCCTGATCGAGGCGTATCTGGCGCTGGGACTGGTGGACGAGGCGCAGACCGCGGGTGCGATTCTGGGTTACAACTATCAGTCCTCGGAATGGTACGACGCGGGGTACACGTTGCTGACGTCGCGTGGTCTCGATCTAAAGAGCCGAGGTAACAATTGGCTCAGCACGATCTATCGCCAGACCGTCAAGGGTGAGTGGTTGTAACGGCCATGGCTAAAGGCTTGGGACGCTAAAGACCCGATGCTGCGCGCCCTTGATATCCGCGACATGCTGATCATCGACCGGCTGGACCTGACGTTTCAGCCGGGCTTGAACGCTTTGACCGGTGAAACCGGCGCGGGCAAGTCGATCTTGCTGGATTCGCTGGGCTTTGTGCTGGGCTGGCGAGGGCGCGCCGAGCTGGTTCGTCAGGGGGCCGCACAGGGCGAAGTTGTGGCCGAGTTTGAACTGCCTGACGATCACCCTGCCCATTCGATTCTGGCCGAGGCGGGTCTGCCCGGTGGCGAGGAGCTGATCCTGCGCCGCGTCAACACGGCCGAGGGACGTAAGACTGCATGGGTCAATGACCGCCGTTGTTCGGGCGAAGTGTTACGGGCGCTGTCGGAAACTCTGATCGAACTACACGGCCAACATGATGACCGAGGCCTGCTGAACCCACGCGGGCATCGCGCAACGCTGGATGCCTATGCCGGGGCAGGGGATCAGTTGGCCGCCGTGCGTGCCGCATGGGGCCAGATGTCCATCGCCCGCAAAGCTCTGGCGCAGACTGAGGCAGCGCTGGAGGCTATGCGTGCCGAAGAAGAGTTCCTGCGTCATTCCGTTGTCGAGTTGGATCAGCTTGACCCGCAACCGGGCGAGGATGCCGATCTCGACGCCCGCCGCCGCATGATGCAAGGGGCCGAACGGATTCGCGACGACGTGGCCCGTGCCTTTGCCTTGCTAGGCGGCGACGGGGCCGAGGGCGCGATGGCCGATGCCGTGCGCTGGCTGGAAGGCGTGTCGGACAATGCGGGTGGCCAGTTGGAAGGCCCCATTGCAGCGCTGGGTCGCGCCCTGATCGAACTGGGCGAGGCGCAGGATGGGGTCAACGCCTGTCTGCAAGCGCTCGATTTTAACCCAGCGGAACTGGAACAGGCCGAGGAACGCCTCTTTGCCATTCGCGCGCTGGCACGCAAACACGATGTGGCCCCCGATGATCTGGGCACCTTCGCCGATACCTTGCGCGACCGCCTGAACCGGCTGGATGCGGGTGACGCCGACCTCAGCAACAAACGCGCTGCTGTGGACGCGGCACAGGCTGCGTATGACAACGCGGCCACCGCGCTTGGCGAAACGCGCCGTAAGGCCGCCAGTGCGTTGGACACCGCAGTAATGGCTGAACTCGCGCCCCTGAAAATGGAACGCGCCGTGTTCCGGACCGAGATCACCGCGACCGACCCGGGCCCCGAAGGAATCGACGCGGTGGCCTTCACCGTCGCCACCAACCCGGGGGCGCCGTCAGGGCCGCTCAACAAAATCGCCTCGGGCGGCGAACTCAGCCGCTTTCTGCTGGCGCTTAAGGTCTGCCTAACGGGCGAAGACAGTGCCCGCACGATGATCTTTGACGAGATTGACCGTGGTGTCGGCGGTGCTACGGCGGACGCGGTGGGCCGCCGTCTGGCCGCACTCGCGCAGGGCGGGCAGGTGCTGGTCGTCACCCACTCGCCGCAAGTGGCCGCACGGGCGGCGCATCACTGGCGGGTGCAGAAACAGGTCACCGGCGATCAGACCCTGTCCACCGTGATCCCGCTGGCCGACCCCGACCGCGTCGACGAAATCGCCCGGATGGTCGCAGGCGACACCATTACGGATGAGGCACGTGCCGCTGCCCGTGCCCTGTTGGATGCATGACGCGCATTCTGTGAGCATCTTGTCGTGAACCGACTTTTATAAGGCGCGCGCGTGGCTTACTAAGGGTCAGGCGACCACCCCAACGAGGGCCAATGACCCAATCGACCCGCACCGTGCTGCGCAATCAGCTCAATCAAGCCCTCTCGGCGCTGCGGGATGCATGGCGGGTAATGCTTCATCGTGGCCCCAGCCAGATTCAGTTCTGGTTTATCGCTCTGGTCATCGGGATCGCTGCAGGCTTCATGGCGCTGGGATTCCGGATGGCGATCTCGTCGTTGCAGGCTTATCTCTACAACACCGAAGATATCCTATTCCTGCACAGCCATGCTGAGAAGCTGCATTGGCTCTGGATTTTCCTTACACCTGTGGTCGGCGGGTTGGTCGTCGGGATCATCCTGAACAGGTACACCGATGATGGCCGTGTGCGTTCGGTAGCTGATGTGATCGAGGGTGCGGCCATCACTGATGGACGGGTCGAAAAGAAGGCTGGTATCGCATCTTTTTTCGCTTCGCTGATCACGCTCAGCTCAGGCGGATCCACGGGGCGGGAAGGACCTGTTGTGCATATGGCCGGGGTCATCTCGACTTGGGTCAGCGACCGTATCCACGCCGACGGCATCACCGGGCGCGACCTATTGGGTTGCGCTGTGGCTGCTGCAGTTTCGGCCAGTTTCAACGCCCCCATCGCCGGTGCTTTGTTTGCGCTTGAGGTTGTGCTGCGCCACTTCGCCGTTCATGCCTTTGCGCCCATTGTCATCGCCTCGGTCGCGGGGACCGTGATCAACCGGCTGGCTTATGGTGACGTGACCGAATTCACGCTGGATACGCCCGGGTCGTTGCAATTCTATGTCGAGCTGCCCGCCTTCCTGATCCTAGGCCTGATTTGCGGGCTGGTCTCGCTGCTGTTGATGCGATCGATCTTCTTCGCCGAGGATATCGGCACGCATATCCAAAACCGCTTGTCTCTGCCGCGCTGGCTGCGCCCCGGTGTTTCGGGCGCGATGCTCGGCCTGTTGGCGGTCTGGTTTCCGCACATCATCGGCGTGGGATACGAAACCACGATCCGTGCCTTGACCGGGGACCTCGTGCTGACGACCGCGATCCTGTTCGCGGTCATCAAGACCGTCGCAGTGGCGATTACCATGGGCGGTCGCATGGGTGGTGGTGTGTTTTCCCCTTCATTGATGATCGGAGCGTTGACCGGGTTGGCCTTCGGCCTGATCGCCACCGGATTGCTGCCAGATGTGTCAGGCACCCATACGCTCTATGCCTTTGCCGGGATGGGCGCGGTGGCGGCGGCGGTGCTGGGCGCGCCGATCTCAACCACGCTCATCGTGTTTGAATTGACCGGAGACTGGCAGATCGGCCTCGCCGTGATGGTTTCGGTCTCGATGTCCACTGCGCTGGCCTCGCGCCTTGTAGACCGGTCCTTCTTCCTGACCCAGCTGGAACGGCGCAATGTGCACCTGGCCGCCGGGCCGCAGGCGTACCTGCTGGCAATGTTGCGGGCAGGCGCGGTGATGCGCCCGCTGGGGGACGCGCGTTCGATCTCCAAGGAAGACGCGCAGGCATTGATCGAACAAGGCCTATGCGTCAAGGCCAGCGCCACGCTTGAGGCCGCGATGCCATATTTCGACCGCGATGACATCCCTTGCATCCCGGTGGTGATCATCGACAAGGACGGCTGTGAAAACCCCGTTGGCGCGCTCTATCACATCGACGCGCTGAAAGCTTACAACCGCGCGCTGGCCGCCACAGCGGCCGAGGAACATTCATGATCAGCGTCCGTAAACGCTGGCTGCGTCGCCCAGATAATTGTCCCAGGCAAACCAATACGAGATATGTCCCGCGACGCGCGGCAACTCTGCGCCATCCGGGCCAATTAGTGCCTCTTCGGTGACGCGCCACTTGTTGCCCGTTTCGTCCAGCAGCCCGCCATCGGTGGTCGCGCGGAACTGGCGCGATCCACGCTCGTAGGCGCGCACGCTGCGCTTGTCCGGGTCGCCCATCAGCATCAGTGCCCGCCCGCCAATCGCATCGTTGATCACCGGCTTGCCCTTGAACGCGTCCAACGGCCAGGCCCGCGCCGCGCCGAACTGGCGCACGGCGAACACGTAGTCCTTCTGGCGATGCCGACTTTGATCGACCAAGGCCGGGAACATCAGATCGGGTGAGGCAAAGTAATCGCGATACACAACGCCCGAGCCATAGTTGCGCCGATGACCGGTGCTGAGCGACAGCACCTTCGTATCTGAATGCGACGCCTTCCAGCTGTCCCAGCGGGTGATCACCACAGGACGCTGCTTCAGCTCGATTCCACTGTTGACCAGCGGTCCGACCACGGGCTTACCTGTGTACTGGTTCCATAACGAATGCGTCTCACGGTCGAACATCAATTTGTTCGACCGATACAGGAACCCGGACGAGCCAAATACAAACGGCTTCCGCCGCCCCTCGACCTGCGTTTCAAACAAAATCCCCGATCCGCACAGCGTACAATAGGCCAGTGCTACCGGAACGCCTCCGATCACCTCGTTGAACATCTCGTGCCAGCCCATGATGCGCAGCGGATAAGCGCGTACATCGCCGTTGATCGAGACGCCAAAGACCAAATCGTCGTCTTTCATGTAGTCCGCCCGCGCCGCCGGGATCAGCTTGGGATTGTCCAGCGAAGGGATACCGTCCTTTAGCACACCACCCCAACTGATCTCTTCCAACCGAATCTTCATGTTGTCGCGTTGCAAATATTCGGGTTTCAGGAAAACGTCGAAGTTCTGATCGATGCCCAAAAGAACTTCGCGTTTGAACGGTATCAAAGATGGATGAGGTACAATCTGAGCGTTCCGTTCTTGCCATAGCATCCATTCGAACCAGTCTGTGCCGTGGCGCGCGCCGCTCAACGCTTCCATGACTTTGGCAATGTCTCGCTCTCGCCGTCTACCATAGCGCATCGCCGTCAGAAGCGCGGGCACAACGTCCGGTTTGCCGCGCTCGGTCAGGAACGCCATCCCGGCTTCGAAATCGGTCCGATTGTCATACAAAGTTGAACGTACGGCATCGTAGACAGGGTCATCCTGCGCCCAAAGAGCGCGAGGGGCTACAGCGCTTGCCCCCAACAGGCCGACAAAGCTGCGACGTGGAATCGACATGGCATCCTCCGATCGGGTTCATATTCGATCTTGCCTGCAAAGCAGATCACATACACGCAACACTCGCGTGAGTGGCTCGAAATACTGAAGCTGCACGCCGGGCATCTCGACATTGGTCCATCCTGAGCACAAGATGCTGCTGCGATTGATGTCATCGAACGTGACAGTGGCAATGAAAAAGGAAATACCCATGCAAGACCATGGTTATAAGGCGGGGCGACTAAACCTGCCTTTTGTCGGCATCTCAACCTTCGCCAAATCTCCATATGTTGAGAATTGGGATGAGATAGAGGCGGATATCGCCGTTCTCGGCGCGCCCTTCGATTTCGGGACCCAATGGCGACCGGGGGCGCGGTTTGGACCTCGGGCCGTTCGCGAAGCCTCGACCCTGTTCAGTTTCGGCCACGCCGGGGCTTATGATCACGAAGATGACGCAACCTATCTGGATGGCTCGGTGCGGATCGTTGATCTGGGGGATGCGGATATTATCCATACCAAGACCGACGAGAGCCATGCGAATATCGCCTTGGGGGTGGGCAAGATCCTGAAAGCAGGGGCCTTGCCGGTGATAATTGGCGGGGACCATTCGATCAACATCCCCTGTATCAATGCCTTCGCCGAGGATTGCGCGCAGAACGGCCCGATCCATGTGGTGCAGATCGACGCGCATCTGGATTTTGTCGATGAACGCCACGGGGTGACTGCCGGGCACGGAAACCCGATGCGGCGGGCGATTGAGAAAGACTATGTCTCAGGCATGACGCAGCTGGGCATCCGCAATGTCTCATCCACCGCGAAGGAAGGCTATGACGACGCCCGTGCGCGCGGGTCGGACATCCTGTCTGTGCGGCAGGTGCGCAAACTGGGGGCCGAGGCAGTGCTGGCGCGTATCCCGCAGGGGGCACGGTATTACGTAACGATAGATATCGACGCTTTTTGCCCTTCAATCGCGGCGGGCACAGGTACGCCCAGCCATGGCGGGTTTCTCTACTACGATGTACTGGAAATTCTACAGGGTCTGGCCAAACGCGGGGATGTTGTGGGCATCGATCTGGTCGAAGTCGCGCCTGCTTACGACCCGACGGAAAGTACCCAAATTCTGGCGGCGCAGCTATTGCTGAACTTTCTGGGCTTCATCTTTCACGAACGCGCCCAGCGATAGAAGGTGGGGCATGTCGCCCCACCCGTTTTTTCATGGATCGATGATGTTGTGGCCGGGACCATAGGGGAAGCCGGTGATGTTCTCGGCCCCGTCTTCACCAACCACAAGGATATCGTGTTCACGATAGCCGCCCGCGCCGGGCTGGCCTTCGGGGATCCACAGCATCGGCTCGATCGAGACGACCATGCCGGGTTCCAGCACCGTGTCGATATCTTCGCGCAGCTCCAGACCGGCCTCGCGCCCGTAATAGTGGCTGAGGATACCGAAGGAATGGCCGTACCCGAATGAGCGGTATTGCAGCAGGCCCTCATCCGCGAAGAAGCGGTTGATCTCAGCCGTGATGCCCGAACAGGTCGCGCCGGGTTTGATCAGGCTTAGGCCCAGCTCATGCGCGGCAACGTTGGCCTTCCACAGGCGCAGGCTGTCGGCGTCGGGTTCGTCCAGGAACAGCGTGCGTTCCAGCGCGGTGTAATAGCCCGAGATCATCGGGAAGGTGTTCAGCGACAGGATATCGCCCTTTTGCAGCACGCGTTTAGTCACCGGGTTATGTGCGCCGTCGGTGTTAAGCGCCGACTGGAACCAGACCCATGTGTCGCGGTATTCGGCATCCGGGTAGGCGCGGGCGATTTCCTCTTCCATCGCGTCGCGTCCAGCCATGGCGATCTCAATCTCGGTGGCGCCTTCACGGATCGCTGCGTGAATGGCGGCCCCACCCACGTCAGCGGTGCGTGCGCCGCCTTTGATCAGTTCGATTTCTTCTGCAGATTTCACCATGCGGGCAAACATCGTGTCAGGTGCGATATCGATCAGTTCCGGTCCGCCCAGCATGTCCAGCGCCGTGTTGCGCGCCGCCAATGTCATGTGGTCGCCTTCGATCCCGATCCGTTTGGCCCCGCCGATCAGGCTGGCCACTGCGCGCCAGTAATTGTCGCGCTTCCAGTCGGTGTAGATGACGTTGTCCTCAACCGAGCGCCGCCACGGTTGGCCCGCGTCGATGTTTGCCGAGACAGTGGTGCAAGCGTCCTGTGTTACCACGCAGCCGTAGGGGCGGCCGAAAGAGCAGTACAGAAAGCCGGAATAATAGGCGATGTTCTGCATCGAGGTCAGCAGGACGGCGGGGACGTCATGCTTGGCCATGATTGCGCGCAGGGCGCCAAGGCGGCGGTCGTATTCGCCCTTGCTGAACGGCAGGGGCGCTTTGTCGCCATTGTGGCAGGTGAAGAATTCGGGGCGTTTTGTTGTGTCTGTCATGACTTGGTCTCTCATCATTGCCGGGCGGCAAACCCGGCCACTTGTCCCGGCGTTCAGGACAGGCGGTCTCGGGGTCCGAGAGCCGATCATCCCAGTGCGTCCGCGACGCCATCGCGGCTGGGATGAACAGGTGAATCGTTAGATCAGACCTAGGCCTGCGTCAAGCGGGGGAAAGGCCTCGCAGGCGCTCGGACCGACGGCGCAGCAGCTCGACCGTGGTCAGCAGCGCAATCGAGATCACCACGAGGATCGTGGCCACCGCCAGAATGGTCGGGCTGATCTGTTCGCGCAGGCCGGTGAACATCTGCCATGGCAGCGTTTTTTGGCTAGCCGAGCCGACAAACAGTACCACGACCACCTCGTCGAACGAGGTGATGAAGGCAAACAAGCCGCCTGAGATCACACCCGGCAGGATCAAGGGCATCTGAATCTTGAAGAATGTCCGCACCGGACCCGCGCCCATATTCGCAGCCGCCCGCGTCAGCGAGCGGTCAAAGCCCACTAGCGTTGCGGTCACGGTGATGATGACGAATGGAATACCCAGAACGGCGTGAGCGAGGATCACTTTCACATAGCCCACAAAGTTCTTGTTCATGCCCAGTGTTCCCTCCATGAAGCGGCCGATATCGCTGTAGAAGAAGAACATGCCTGTGGCTGAAATGATCAGCGGCACGATCATTGGCGAGATTAGGATGCCCATTATGGCGCGGCGGCCTGGAACGTGGCTCTGGCTGAGGCCAATGGCCGCCAGCGTGCCCAGCGAGACCGAGATGATCGTCGCAATCGGCGCAATGATGAGCGAGTTCTTGAAGCTGCGCTGCCATTCATTGTTGGTGAAGAAATCGCGGTAGTGCTTTAGCGAGTACCCTTCCGGGTCCAGACGCAGCATTTCTGGCGTGAAGGTAAAGAAGTCCTGCGCGTTGAACGAGAGCGGCAAAACCACGAGGATCGGGGTGATCAGGAACACGAAGATCGCGCCGCAGATCACCCGGAACAAGTAGTGATAGAACACTTGCTTCGCGGTCAGATAGGGCAACAGTTTTTGGCGATATCGACCTTCGTACAGCCAAAAGATAAACCAGACGAAGAACCATCCACCCAACAGGCCCAGAACGCCGCCCATTGGGCCAGAGAACAGAAAACCGACGATGCCAAAGCCAAGGATATTGATCCATCGTGCCAGTTTTTCGTTCTTGAGTATCGTGATGTAGACCCAGGCCACAGCGGCGATCAAGGCTGCACCGCCAATGATGCCGAGGAAGACCGAGCCATTGCCCGCGCCGACAAAGATACCGGCGAAGGCGCCTGCCAGCGCAACGCTTGGCAAAACCATGGACAAAGGTTTGCGGGATATCGGAGTAAGTGCGGCCATGTCGATTATCCCAGCTTCACGTTATCAATGCCGACAATCTTGTCGTAGCACCAGTAGAGCAGCAGTACGACGCCCAGAAGGATCGTTCCCAATGCCGCGGCCAGCCCCCAGTTCAGCGAGGACGAGATGTGATAGGCAATCCGGTTCGAAATAAAGACACCCTTGGTGCCGCCAACGATTTCAGGCGTGATGTAGTAGCCGATCGCCAGAATGAACACGAGGATTGAGCCCGCGCCAATGCCAGGAATGGATTGCGGGAAGTAGATGCGCCAGAATGTCGTCCAGTTGGTCGCGCCCATGGATTTTGCGGCGCGGGTGTACGAGGGCGGTATGGTCTGCATCACCGAATACATGGGCAGGATCATGAACGGCAGCAGGATATGCGTCATAGCTATGATCGTGCCGATCTGGTTGTTGATGATCACCAGCCTGGCGTCGTCGGCCACCAGTCCCAGCCAGACCAATGTTTCATTGATCACGCCCTGTTGCTGCAACATCACCTTCCACGCCGAGGTTCGCACCAACAATGACGTCCAGAAGGGCAACAACACGAGGATCATCAGCAGGTTCGACACCCGCATCGGAAGCGTCGCCAGCAAATAACTGACCGGATAGGCCAGCAGGATACAGGACGCGGTGATCACCAGCGACATGAACAAAGTGCGCCCGAACAGCTTGATCAGGATCTGCTTGTCCTCGGGCTGCGCCTGCGCGCCCTCGGGCGTGCGGCGCATGTCCACTGCGTTCAGGAAATAGCCATTGGTGACAGCGGGCGAATGCGTCTTGATAACCGCCCATGTCTGCGGTTCACCCCAGCCGTCGTGAATCTCGATGACCTGGTCTTTGAACGGCCCATCGGTTTCGGGGTCCAGCTTACCCATTTTCCGACCCGAGCGGCGGAACATCGAAGACATGCCTGTCTCTTCGTAGTTCAGACGCGAACCCAGCCGGGTGTGTGTCTTGTTATCGACGGCCACGACCATGTCGCGGACAAAGGCGTCATAAACGGCCTCGTCGGGCAACTCGCCGCTGGTTTCATCCCAGCTTTGCAATGCTTCGACCGTCAGGGGCAGTGTCTCTTGTACGATGCTGTTTTCCACAGATCGGAACAGCATCGCCGCAATAGGCACGATGAACGAGAACATAACGAACAGCAGCAGTGGGGCGACCAGCATCAGGGCCCGCAGCTTTTGCCGTCGCAGAGACCGGGCCAGCGATTGCTTGAGTGGCGTGCCGTCCGCGGCCAGCATGGGACCAGTATTTTGGGTGGCGTCAGTCATCGGTACCCCTTGGGTATTTTTGGGGTCGGGGGCGATAGCCGCCCCCGACAATCTCAGGAAATCAGACGCTTATTGCGCCAGCCAAGCCTGGAATTTGGCGTCGATATCGTCGCGGTAATCCGCCCAGAACTCGTAGTTATACAGGAACGTGTTCTTGGCGTTTTCCGGATCGGTCGGCATGTGTGGTGCCATGTCGATGCCCAGATCGGCGTGCTGACCCACCAGCGGTGCAGAGGAGGCACGAGCCGGGCCGTACGAGATGTACTTGGCCTGATCTGCCAGACGCTGCGTGTCAGTTGCGAACATGATGTAGTCCAGCGCGCGCTGTTGACGCTCTTCGCTCAGGCCAGCCGGAATGATCCAGCCATCAAGATCGAATACCTGAGCATCCCACAGCATCGCTACCGGCTGCTTTTGCTCTTCGATCACGCTGAACAGGCGACCGTTATAGGTCGAACCCATGACAACTTCACCATCAGCCAGCAATTGTGGCGTGTCGGCACCGGCAGACCACCAGACGACACTGTCCTTGATGGTATCCAGTTTGGCCAGTGCCTGGTCTTGACCTTCAGCAGTGGCCAGAACGTCGTAGACGTCGTCTTTTGCAACGCCGTCACACAGCAACGCCCATTCCATGTTGTTGATCGGGCGCTTTTCCAGCGAGCGCTTGCCGGGATAGGCTTCAAGATCGAATACTGCGCAGATGTCGGTTGGTGGAGTATCACCGACCAGATCGGTGCGATAACCGAAGGTGGTTGAATAGACGATCTGCGGGATAAAGCAGTCGCTGACCAGAAGGTCACCGAAATCTTCGGAGGCAGGCGTGCCATCGGGGGCAGGGGCCAGTTGAGTGTCGAAATCGATCTCAAGTGCCAGACCTTCGTCGCAGAGGCGGATCGCGTCCGCCGCAACCACATCAACCACGTCCCATGTGATGTTGCCCGCTTCGTTCATCGCGCGGAGTTTGGCGACGGCCTCGTTCGAGCTGTCATCGTTCAGGATGGTGACGCCGGTCTTCTCCGAATAGGGCTCGTGATAAGCCTTGAGCTGTGATTTGGAATAGGCGCCGCCCCACGAGACGATGGTCATCTCTTCGGCGGAAACGCCGCCAGCCGCTGTCGCAATAGCAGCTGCTGTCAGCAGTGTTTTGGTAGTTTTCATGTGTTACTCCCAGTACTTCCCGTTTGTTGTTTGGTCAGCTGACGCACGGGTTTTCGCCAGCTGGTCCCTCGGTAAACCACGTTTGTATCGCGCGGCTTGGTCTATGCGTCGAGCGCACGACAATCCTGTGCCAACCATCCGATTTCGATTTCTTGCCCCGGTTGCAGGCGAATGGCGTCGGGGGCATTCCGTGTTTTGACAATGAATTCGTCATTGCCCGCCACCGACATGCGGAAGCGGAACACGTCGCCCATATAGATGAATTCCTTGACCGTGGCTTTCAGCGTATGCGCATCGGCATGCAGACGGTCCTTGTTGAATTCCACACGCTCGGGCCGGATCGAGACCTTGGTGCGCTCACCCGGATTGTGCACGTTGATCGGAACTGCATCAATTTCCGAACCGTCATCCAGCTGTACAAGGCAAGTGTCACCGTCTATCGATTTAACAACGCCTTCTAGCGTATTGTTTTCACCTATAAATTGCGCGACGAAGCTGTTTTCGGGCTCTTCATAAAGTTGATCCGGCGGGGCCAATTGCTGAATGCGGCCATCGTCAAACACCGCAACACGGTCGGACATGGTCAATGCCTCGGTCTGGTCGTGGGTCACGTAGACGGTGGTAATGCCCAGTTCATGCGCCAGACGGGTGATTTCGAACTGCATATGCTCGCGTAGTTGTTTGTCCAACGCACCCAGCGGTTCGTCCATCAACACCAGTTCGGGCTCGAACACCAGCGCACGTGCCAGTGCGATCCGTTGCTGCTGACCACCCGACAACTGCGCGGGGCGACGATTGCCGAAGGCACCCATCTGCACCATGTCCAGCGCGCGCTTGACCTTCTCCTCGCGCTCGGACTTAACCAGCTTGCGGACTTCCAGCGGGAACGAAAGGTTCTCGGCTACAGTCATATGCGGGAACAGAGCGTAGTTCTGGAACACCATCCCGATGCCACGTTTGTGCGGAGGGATATTATTGATGGGTTTTCCATCCAGAAGAATCTCGCCATGTGTGGCGGTTTCGAATCCGGCAAGCATCATCAGGCAGGTCGTCTTACCTGATCCGGACGGCCCGAGCATGGTCAGGAATTCGCCCTTTGGCATTGCCAGGTTGAGATCTTTGACGACGAGGTTCTCGCCATCATAAGACTTTTGAACGCGTTGAAATTCAACAAACGCGGCGTCGCTATTTGTGTCGGTCACAAGACCCCCTGTTGCGTCAAATGATTACCCGGTTGGTCCGGGCCTCATTGATCTTCTCGTGCATTGATGACGAGGCTAACAAATGGTCGCAAGCCCGTAAAGCAATTGGAGTCGCGTAAACGCCGCATTTGCCTAATTTTGCGACACGTTCAGTTGTTTCATATGCCAGGCCAAACTCTGGTTGCTTGACAGGACAGGTTTGCCGATCTGCGCTTCGATCCTTGGGATAGCCGTCAGTGTCCGAAGGTTCGTACAACTAAGGAATACGGCGTCGACTGTTGAATCTCCTCCCAGTCGCACGGCGGCATCGACCACGGAATCGGTTGAGATCCGCACAACTTTGGCTTCTTCGGATTCGCCGAAAGTGCCAAACACATCCATCGAGATGCCTTGTTCTGCAAACGCGCGTCGCAACGGAGTGTTTACTTCTTCAATGTAAGGCGACAGCAGCGCAAATTTTGAGACGCCCAAATGTCTCGCGCAGGCAGAGGCTGCCCGCAACGGGTTGGTGACGGTCGATGTATTACAGGACTGCATGACCATCTGCTCAACCCGATCCGAGCCGATAACCGAACTGGCTGACGTACATCCATAGCCAACAACTCGATAGGGCCGCGCCTTTGGCAGCAAATCAGCCGCTGCAGGCAAGTCGGTCTCCATCTGCGCCAGCGTGTCAGTGTTGACCTCGGCCCCGCTGGGAATGCGGCTGACATAAAGCGGGCTTTTGTCATCGATAAAAAGGCTACGAAACTCAGGTTCGATTGTCTCGTCGGTCTGTAAAACGATCAGCCCCATTGGTACGGCCGAGGGATCGTCAGGATCCAGTGTGTACGGCAACGTGCTCATATTTCGGCAATCTCCGGTCCTATCCGGGGGCTGAGGAATTCGGGCGCGCCTTCGGTTATCAGGATGTTTTCTTCGTGCACGAGAATTTTGCCATCGACCGCAATACCCGGTTCAAGCGTCAAAACCATTCCTGGTTGCAGTTCAGTATGATCATCCGGAATAAGCGAAGGCGATTCGGTCAACGACATTCCTAACCCGTGGCCCAGACGCCCTGCATCGGTTCCCGCGCTGCCATCGGTGAGTATGGTGTTCATCGTATGAAAAAGCTGAGAAGCCGTCACGCCTGGGCGGGCTTGATCAAACGCTGTATCCGAAGCCTCGACCAATCTGGCATGTGCATCGCGTACCGCCTTGCTCGCTGGGCCGACGGACCAATTGCGATCATAGTCGCAAAAATAGCCATCGTGGACGAGGCCGGTGTCGAGCATCAGCACATCGCCTATACGAAGCGGGGTCTGTGTCGCGGGTGAGATTACATCCGAGTACCCGCCTTGCTCGGCCCCTCCGGCCAGATAGGGCACCCAGTCGGCACCCTCTTCAAGGCAGAGTCTCTGAAAGTTTCGAAATATCTGATCCAGCGGTGTCCCTGCTGAGGCAACCTCGGGCACTCGTGCAAAGGCGTGGGCACCAATCTGACAGGCAGTTCGAATCTTTGCGATCTCGGCGTCAGATTTCACCATCCGCAGCGCCCGCAGGATGCCATGGTCACCCGTAATTTGGCGCGCTCCAATTGCGGATTCGAGATGCCTTAGATCGGCCAGTGGCATCCTTACATGGGTCTCATGCCCGTCGGGGCAGCCGATTGAGGCGTTTTCAGGCGTCAACTCTCTCAGTGTATCGGCCAGCAGGGATACCCCATCATCTTCAAGGTCGGGTGCACTCCAGGTTCGAATATCGTCGATCCATGTCTGTGCCATCAATGCAGCACCGATGGATGGGATTACTGCAACCGGCTTGCCAGAAATCGGAACGATCATAAACCAAGGCCGCGTTGGGCTTTCCCAGAAACGGGTGAGATAACCGGTGAAATAGCGAAGCTGGGGCTCAGTCGTAAGCAATAGGGCCGATAGACCGGTTTCTTGCATCCGATGCTGGGCGCGCGCAACGCGGGTCGCGAATTCCTCTGGTGCGAAACCTCTCATGCAGGTTGCTCGCTCAAGATGCAGAGCACTTTGGAATTCGGTCCAATACCCAGTTCACTACGGATCGCGTCGTTCAGAACGGCCGCAATGCCAGCACCGCCCGAGGCGCTGGTTTCCAACCCGGCCTTCGCCATGGCCGGAAGCTGTGCTTCGACAGTGTCATCCTCGATTGTCACAAACAGATCGGCATCTCGGGCCAAGCCGTTCAAGGCGATCAGCGAGGGCTCTTTGCAATCCAGTCGCCCCATGATGCTGTCGGGCCCGTCAGCAAACACACAATGCCCCGCTTCGATACTGGCCTGCAGCGCCGGGGCAGAGGTTGGCTCAACAACAATGATCTGCGGAGCATCTCCCCAAACGACCCGCGCATAGGCAGCGACGGCTCCGGACATGCCGCCAACACCGGCTTGCAGAAGAATGTGCGTTGGTGCCTCAGTACATTGCTCGGCGGCTTCGACCGCCATTTGCAGATACCCTTCCATCAGCAAGTACGGTAGTTCAGTATACCCCTCCCAGGAACTGTCCGAGAGCAAAGTCCAGCCATTGTCCTGCGCCGCTTGACTGGCTGCTTCCATGCTGGCGGCGTAATCCGCACCCGCCCGTACCACTTGTGCGTTTTGAGCGCGCAGGCGATCTGCAAAGCTTTCTGGAACTGTTTCTGCGATGTAGACAACTGCATCAGCTCCGAAAGTGCGCGCGCCCGCGGCCATGCTCATCCCGTGATTGCCCGCGCTTGCCGTAACATAGGTGCGCCCTTTGAGCGTGTTACCATCTGGCGTGACCGAGATGTCATTCGCTTCGCAGGCGATCACATAAGCCGCACCCAGCGCTTTGAACGATCCCAGGCCCATACGGCTTCGCTCATCTTTAACCCAGAGATTCGCGACGGGTGCCAGCGCCGATGCATTCACAAGGGGCGTTTCGACAAAGTCGGGGCAGAAGAATCGATGCCGGCCCAACCCATCTGTCTCTACGGAGGGATAAGGGGCCTGATCCGAAAGCTTAGAACCACCTCGAAACGGGTTACTGACTAGTTTCATCGCTCGCTCCCTGATCTTGTGTTGCGCCGACGTGAACGAATTGGCCGAAGGCTGTCAAGCTCGGCCTTGATTCAGCAGGATTGTGTTCGTGTTCTGCATGCATCCCTGGATCTGATGAATGAGTATCTTTTCAATCGTTTTGGTTGGTTGTAAGTGTCTGCACACGACATCGGCGCGGTGAGACAAAACTTCGACGATGATGTGCGGGCGTGATGGAATGGTAGACATATCGGACTTAAAATCCGAAGGCCTTAGTGCCGTGTGGGTTCGAGTCCCACCGCCCGCACCAGTACCATCTCAGACAGGGAAACCCAGCTGGGTGATCAATTTCCAGATATCCCTGTTGGCATTCGAGAGCTGAGTGACAACATCCTCGATTTCTTTCATTGCTTTGTCGTCAACTGTGTCTTCACGACCAAGTTTGATGTCGGTCTTGCGATCAGCAATGCGCATAAGGATGGTCTTTGGATTTCCGCTTTCCTGATCGAAAGAATAGATGCAGTGATTGTACTTGTTTCGAATAGAGGACAGGCGCGACAACCGCTGGGTGTGTTCGAGAATCGGATCGCGGATTTCAGGGGGGCGACCCTCCATCTTGGCGAGACGTTCGACCAGATCGATACGGGCACGTGTGGTGTTAAGCGTCAGGAATATGATGACCGCAACATCTTTGTTGGCCCCGGTCAGACCTGCGATCAGGTGGATCAGCAGGCTTTCCGTGTTCGTCCACATATAGTTGAGCCGACCCACCAACAGAATGAGCCGGTCGAACCGGGTTTCGAATGCCTCATCCAACGGGCGCGTTGCGCGCTTCGTTCGGCGCGACCTCAAAGTAGAAATGCGCAGCTTCAGTCCGGTTGCTCACATCGATCTTGCCCGAGACATTGTGCATATGCAGTTTGACGGTGTGTTCGGTGATGCCCAGATTCGACGCAATGGTCTTGTTGCTCTTGCCTTGCGATACCAGCCTCAGGACTTGTTTTTCGCGGCGCGTCAGCTTTGAGTATCGCAACAGTTTGTCAGGCGACCGGGTTCTGGTTGCAGGCTGTTTTTCGATAGGTGTGCCTGGCGCACTTTGTGTTGCGGTCATGCTGTCGGCAAGAAAGCAGGGCAGGTGCAGCTCTTCGTGCATCAGAAGGCGCAATATTGCGCGCCAAACATCCGGCGCCACGTTCATGGGCAAATACCCGACACTGCCGAAACGGGTGCGATCCCAGCGTTCGAACAGAACCCGGGCCGGACTTTTCTTGCGATAGGCGAAGGCCAGACATCCCGTCTCGGCGAGCCGGGAGTAATCAGCGGGCCGCGCCAACAGATCTTCGAGCATCATCTGATCCACGACAATGATGCGCTCGGAGGGAACAGAGTTCCCACTCTCGGCAAGCAGGTCGTCAAGGCTTTCATATCTTGACGCACGAACGCCGAATTCGCTTTGAACACTTCTCAGGGTTTGGTTCGAGTAGAACAATTCCTTGCCGATAAAAATGATCGACAGCTCTTCGGGATATTCAATCTGATCACGGGCGTCTTCTTGCAATGAAATATTCATTGACTTTCCCCCCACTAATACAAACGCCGCCCTCTGAATCTTTAAATCGGGTACAGAGCTGGGTGGCGCGAAACATTAACTTTGAACTCAAATAGTACCTTATCATAGCTGAAAGTACGTGTTTCAGCAACCAAAGGCGGGTTCTGCAATACCGCTTACTAGAACCTTTGATCAGGTTCTTCGCATCTGGTTATAGCGTAACTCCATGAAATATCAGGGTTAATAATCCTATATGTTTGCGCATGATTGTTTCCGGGTAAAATCTGGCGCGAAATAAGGCGAATTTCAAAAAAATATATATTAAACAGTGATTTGCAGAAAATAATGCTTTCGGCCAGCTATGCATACCCCTTTATCGCTGCGACCATTCCTAGGCTTCTATTTGTGAAGTGAACTTGAACCTGACGTGTCTGCGGTCCGCGTATTTCAGCGAATTTCTCGTGGTCATGGAATCGGCTTAGCCGAGAAAGGGGGGCAAACCAAACAGAAGACTTTCACTGCCGCGCGAGTGTCCAGTTTGACACCTTGTGCGCGAACTCTGTTTTCAACCGCGCCTGTAGCCGCTTTGTAGATGAATGGCGGCCCGGTGCTTCAGTAAAAGTGGAAAATTTTATGAGACGCCAACCCAACCAAACAACAACCGTGACCACAATTGATGACGTCCAAATCGATAATCTGGACGCCGATTTCGAAACAGATATAGCGGTAGACGAAGCCTATATCGAAGCTGACATCAACGCTCAGAAGCAAAAGCAAGACCAGGACGTTGAAAACTCTGCGAACAACTCTGATTCACAAGGACAAGATCAGTCACAGCGTTCTAAAAATGATAACGACAATGACAACGCGCAAGATCAGGATCAAAATCAGAAGCAGCAGCAGCAAAACACCAATGGTGGCGAAGACAATAATGATAATGACAACTCTAACAATAATGCGGTCAACATTGACTTCGGTGGCGGCGAATGGATTCCCCGCGATGACGATCAGGTAGACTTGGATCTGGGCGACAACGCCAGCGTTGGTGATGTAATCACCGCCGGTCGCGACCTGAATTATGATCCCGGTGATGATCTGAACCTTGATATTTCGCTGGATGGTCCTGGCAACGATATGTCGTCGATCAACAATCAGCTGGCAAGCTTGGAAGACAACGATCAGTTGGATAATGCCGAAGTTGGTAACTACGGAGAATTCAAGCAAAACGGTGATGCCAATGGTGGCGAAGCCAACGCTGCGGAAGGTATTAGTTCCAATGCAAATGGTGCAGCTTCCGGAAAAGGCGGAACCAGTTATGGCGGTGAAGCTGTAGGCGGCAAGACCATTGGTAGCGACGCTTACGGTGAAGGCGGAGACACTGGTGATGCTGATGCCCATGCCAAAGGTGGTAGCGGTGGCGATTCAGGTAATGCCGACAATGCAAGCACCGGCAAAGCCAAATCCAATTCGAACGCTGATGGTGAGAGCATTGGCGGGTACGGTGGTGACAGCACCAGCGACTCGAATGCTGACAACAACACCGACAGCGATAACACGACTGATGGCGAAGGCGGAGATGGCGGTTATGCCGATTCCGAAGGTGTAGGCAAAGGCTATGGTAAGGCGTACAGCGAGTCCGATGCTGATGCTGACGGTGGTGATGCTGACTCAGAGTCCAGCGCCAAAGGCAAGGGTGTAGCGGATAACGACGCAGATGCATCTGGTGCAGATGGTGGCGACGGCGACTCGAATGCGGATGGCAACGCTGATAACGACAGCGATAACAACACCGACGCCAACGACAATGACGGCGGTGACAACACAGCTGACGGAACAGGAACTGGTACTACCGATAGCGACGCTTCAGGCGACGGCGGCGATGGCTCGGGTGGATTCTCGCGCCTAGTCGAAGAAGCAATCGCGCGCCTCCAGCAGGAAATCTCTGAAAGCGGCCGTGGTGATGCAGATGCCGACACCGGTAATTCCAGAGCTGATTCTGGCAGTGGTTCATCCACCGGTGGAGACGGAGACGGCGGAGACAACAACGGAAGTTCAGCAGCTGATGCCGATGTTCAAGGTTTAGGTGATCAAGACGCTGAAGGCCCAAGTGTCGATCAGACATCTGGTGATGTTGACGGTTCGGCTGCCAACGCAAGTGATGCGGACGCTGATGGTGGCGATGGTGGTTCGAACGCTGCCAACGGTTCCGGTGATGGCACGGGTACAGGTACTTCAACGGCTGATGGTGATGGTGGTGCAGGTGGAACTGGTTCTGCTGCATCGGATTCAAACGCCAGTGCTGCTGGATCTGGCGCTTCCGAGGCCACAGGTGGTCTGGGTGGTGCATCAGATGTATTCTCAGAGACCGACACGGATGGTTCTGCTGATAGCCTCGCTGAGGCGATTGCCGGATACGGCGGTGCATCTGCATCGGACAATGACTCGGATTCGTCCGCAACTGGCAATGCCACTGGTACCGCATACAGCGGCGATGGCGGTGCAGGTGCTGCTGGTACTGCAGCAGGTGGAACTAGCGGCGCGTCAATGGTTGACGTCATGTCTGGTGACACAATGGGCGGCAACACGACAGGCGGAAGCGCAGCCGGTGCCTATTCGGGTGACGGCGGTGCCGGAGGCCATGGCGGTGATTGGGGTTCGAATAACGGTGGCGATGGCATCGTGACCGGTGAATCCTACGCCTCGGCCGCTGCCGTAGTCGATACGAACGCCTTCAACCAATCGATCGTACAGGGTGCCAATGTGCTAGGTAACTCAGTCGATACGACCATGGTTGGTGGTTCGATGACCTCGTCCTACGCAAGCGACGACACTGACGTCTAAGACAAAAAATCGGGGGCCGCATTATCGGCCCCCGATCAATGAAATCGCCGGGGCCGCGCAATGTGGCCTCGGCCCAGCAAATCCCGAACCGGAAATTTTAGCTGGCAAGGGGGTAAGGGATCATCGAAATGTTATTCGATAGTGTTACCGAAAAGATTGCACACTTTATTGGATCTTTTGATCTTACGATTGAAAAAGCCCGGTTGAGGGATCAGTACGAAGAGTTCACCGCCATGCGGCGCAAGGCTGAACTGGACGAACTGGAAGAACCTGCAAAGATCCGGATCAAGGCAGATCTGGAACTGGACCCGGGCAAATATGGTCCGCTTTCCTATCGGTTTGACACCCCCCCCGCCACTCCTGAACTTCCACCCCCAACCGACGGCCCTGAATTTGAAACGGTCGTTGTACTTGAACCACCACTCTCAGACGGTCCGCCGTTACCCGAAGCGACAACCGGCCTAGGTGCAACGTTTGTGATCGAGCAGCAGCTGGAGATTGTGACAGAGCTTATCGGGTCTGCTGTGACCTACACGTTCCAGACGATTTTCCTGCGCGACAATGACGTTGTCGGCGAGGGAGATTTCCGCGATGTCGATCAGCTGATCGCATTGGCCGAGGCGGCTGCGCAGGTCGCAGCATCGATGCACGCGTTTGCCGTGCCCTCGTTCTCGATCTCGGACTACTTGTCGATTGAGTATGTAGAATCTTTGGCCGAAGCGATGTTGGCGCCGATCAATGTCGAAGTTGAAGGTGCAGTTGTTTATCAGTTCCACGGCGAAGAAGCGATGGGCGTGATCGTCAATGGTGAGTATGTGGACGAAGCCCCGGAATGGGACGATCTTCTGCCCGCGCATCATAGACCGGACGAGGAAGAAGAAGACGACACGCCCGATATGATGCCCGCCGAATGGGATCAGGATGAGGAAGACGAATTTGCCGACGGTCACACGGTGATTGCAGGCGGCAACCTTGCGATCAACGAGATGAACGCAACCGTAGCCTGGATCGATGCGCCTTATATCGCGGTCGGTGGAAAAGCGATCGAACTGGCAATGGTAAGCCAGGTCGCCGTTGTATCTGACACAGACAAGGGCACGAATGGCGGCTCGGGCACCAATGTGGTGCACTCGTCGACGATCGAAGTCGAAGGCAAGTCAGCCCCTTGGCTTAAGACAGGTTCAAGTGAAGACGATGCCCCGGCATATGTGCATGTTGATTGGATTACGACCGACCTGATCGTTGCTAATTTTGTCAAGCAGGACATCGACGCAACGGATATCGATCATATTGATACCGAGATTAACGCGACGACCACGCTGTACGCATTGGGCGACAACGAGTTGATCGATGTCACCAATATTCTTCAACTTGGCAGTTATTATGACCTGATCATGATCGAAGGTGACATGATATCGGTCGATGCGTTTATCCAGACACACGTCTTGATGGATGACGACGTGGTGATGGGCGGATTGCCAGGACCCATTGATGGATCGGACGAGAACCTGGTCATGAACCAGGTCTCTCTCATGAAAGAAGGCGAAGACACGCATCAGGCGATGAACGTTTCCATGGCCAGCGCAATGACCTTGGGCGAGGACGATATGGCGGCGCTGGAAGAGGCGCTGATGAACGATCCGATGTTCGCGGGCATGGAGCAGATGCGAGTGCTCAAGATCGACGGATCGTTGGTGCAGGTCAACGTAGCCGAGCAATCGACGATGCTTGCCGATCAGGATGACGTATATCTGAATGGTCCCCACGCGAACCAGACCGAGGTTCTGGCAGGCAGCAATGCGATGCTGAATGCCGCCAATGTAACCAAGGCCGGAGTAGACTCGGTTGTCATGGCCGAGGACGGGGCATTTTCTGACCTGTTGCTGCATCAGGCAAGCCTGCTCGACATACCCACGAATGAGGACATTGCAGAGATGACCAACGAGGCGATAGCCGCCTTGATGGAAGAGGCGGGAATGCCCGGTTACGAGAACGGCATTGGCCCGAATGGTAACGATCTCACGCCAAGCGAAATGGCGAATTCCTCTGATGGCCTGCAGACCATGCTGGCCTGATATTTCCTGATTAACGAGTGACCGGAAGGTTAGTTTATGTCGATCGTTTTTTCGTCGCGCCGCACCCGTTTTGCAAGTCCGTTGGACCGGCACGGAGGCGGAGGCCCATTGACCCTTGAACCCCGAGATCGGGTAGCAAAACCAAATGAAAGTAAACTTGCAAAAACAGCGTCCCGTCTGCGTTTGACAAGCGAAATGCAGTTGGCGGATTCTGAACCCGAACCGGATACCTTGGATGCAAGTGACACCTCGGTTGCAAAACCCGTGAAACGTTCGCGGCAACAATCAGAAGCGCCTCAGGCGACGACACAACCGGATGATCCGGGGCAGACCCAGGCAGAGCAGTTGGATCAAACATCACAACCGCGCGCTGGTTCTCCCCTTCGGCGCGCGTCGTCGCGGCCCGCGCAAGATAAGGATCCTGCGGGTGGCGACACTGGGGTGGCCGATACCAAAGCCCCCGATTGTGAAACCGCCGACCAATCGACTGCACGCATGACCCCCTCTGCGCCGTCGGATGGTAAAGACCGCATGGGCACCACGATCGAGGCCAAGGCCAACCAACCCTTGCTGCGCCTGGGGACGGGTGGTGGCGATGGCAAGGGGCCACCCCAAACATTCCACAAACGCACGCCGCCTGAAGATTTCCAGAAGACGCTGCGTACCTCACTACGCGCCATCTGGCGCAATCTGGCTTTTGTGCTGGTGCTGACCTGCGCGACCAACGTCCTGATCCTAGCGATCCCGATTTATCTGTTTCAGATCAGCGACCGGGTTCTGACCAGTCGCTCGCTGGATACGCTGATCATGCTGACGGCAATCGTTGCCGGAGCCGTAATATTTCAATCAGCCTTTGATGCCGTTCGGCGGTTCATGCTGATGCGCACAGCGGTCGAGGTGGCTGCCCGTCTTGGTGCCCCGGTTCTCAGCGCCGCCGCCCATGCATCATTGCATGGGAATGGGCGCGAATACCAGACTTTGGGTGATTTGCAGCAGGTGCGGGGCTTTCTGGTCTCGGGCACGCTGATCTCATTTCTGGATGTACCATTTGCACCGCTGTTCATCCTGATGATCTTTCTGGTGCATCCGCAACTTGGGATGATTGTGGTGACGACCGCTGTGATCCTGATGATTATCGCGCTGATCAACCAGAAAATGACTGCCAAGCCCTTCGCCAAGGCCAACCAGGCGCAATCCCTGGCGAACCAGCATCTGGATTCAATGTCGCGCAACAGTCAGATCATCAACGCTTTGGCGATGATCCCCGAGGCAGTGCGCATCTGGGGGCGTGACACCGCACAATCGCTGACATGGCAGGTCAAGGCGCAGGATCGCAACGTGATCTTCGCGGCCATTTCGCGTGCCGTCCGTCTTTTGACGCAGATCGGCATTCTGGGCTGGGGCGCCTTTCTGGCCCTTCAAGGTGAAATTACCGGCGGTATGGTCATCGCCGCCTCGATCATCGCTGGGCGGGCTTTTGCGCCGATCGAAGGCTCGATTGAGGGTTGGAATACCTTCCTGCTGACGCGCGGCGCTTTTGGGCGGATCAAGGCTCTGCTGTCGAACTCGGCCCTGCAATATGAAAAACTGCGCCTACCACGGCCTGAGGGGCGGTTGGATGTCGAACGCCTGCTATATGTCCCAGGCGGCACCAAGCGGGTGGTTCTGAACGGGATTACCTTTGCGCTGAACCCGGGTGAAACTCTGGCGATCATCGGGAATTCAGGCGCGGGGAAAACGACGCTTGGCAAAACGCTGGTGGGGTCGATCCTGCCGACCTCGGGCAGTGTGCGGCTGGACCTGATGGATATCCGCAACTGGGATCCCCGTCAGTTTGGCGAAAATATTGGCTATCTGCCGCAAGACGTACAGCTATTCCCCGGCAGCATCAAAGACAATATTGGCCGGATGCGTGCCGATGCCACGGATGAGCAGATCCACGATGCCGCCGTTTTGGCCGACGTGCACAACATGATCGCAACGCTGCCGCAGGGGTATGAGACTGTTGTGGCCGCCGACGGCTCACCTCTCTCAGGTGGCCAGAAGCAGCGTATTGCTTTGGCGCGTGCCTTCTTCGGCAACCCGCGCTTGGTTGTTCTGGATGAACCGAACTCGAACCTCGACGTGGCGGGTGACAAGGCGCTTGCGCGTGCGATTGAGCAAGCAAAGGAAAGCAAGATCACCGTTGTGGTGATTACGCAAAAGCCGACTCTGTTGAATGTTGTCGACAAGATCATGCTGCTGACCGATGGGCGCGTGGCGCTGTTCGGGCAGCGCGAACAGGTGCTGGAACAGCTCAACGGGCCGCGCCAGCAACCGCCCGAAATACAGGGCAAGGGGGATTAAGCGATGAACGACGTGGCACGCACCGATGAAGGCGGTCTTTGGTACTCTGAGGTTCCGCGCTCGATCACCAAATTCATCGTGATTGGCTTTATCATGCTTATTGTCTGTTTTGGCGGCTTTGGCGTCTGGTCCTTCCGTGCACCTCTGGCCGCTGCAGTCATCGCGCAAGGCAGCTTTGTCGCGACCGGTCGCAACAAGATCGTGCAGCATTTGGAAGGCGGTATCATCGAGAACATACTGGTCTCGGAAGGAGAATCTGTTCAAGCCGGACAGATCATGATGACTTTGGATCAGACCTCGGCCGAGGCGAGTGAACGCGAATTGTTCATTCGCAAACTTCGCCTTCAGGCCATGACCGAACGGTTGCTGGCTGAGCATAGCGAACAGGAAACCCTCGTGTTTTCGCCCGGATTGATCGAAGCATCGGACGACGTCGAGGTCATGACGATCCTCGACAATCAGAAACTCAGCTTTGATGTATCGCGAAAGACGCTGCTGAACGATATTGCTTTGCTGCAGCGCAACATGGAGGCGTTGAAAATTCGTGCGTCAGGATTTGAAGCACAATTGGTCAGCATGGAAAGGCGATCAGAGATTCTCGAGGAAGAATACGAGACCAAATATTCGTTGTTTGAAAAAGGATTAGTGCGCAAAGGTGATCTGAATACGATCCGCCGGGTGCAGGCCGAAGCCGAAGGTCAACTGGCGCGTTTGCGCGCAGAAACGGCTGAGGTAAACCAGATGCTGCTGAAGTATGAAGAGCAGATTCTGCGCACCCGCTCAGCCTACCGCGAGGCTGCGCTGGACGAGTTGGGCGTTATTGAAGCCGATCTTGAAAGTGTGCGTGAAAAAGCCCGTCAGGCCCGTAGCGTTCTGGCCCGTGCCGTTGTGCGTGCACCGGTGACAGGCACAGTGGTGCGACTTCATCACCACACGCCGGGCGGGGTGATCGAAACTGGCGAACAGATTGCTGAGATTCTGCCCGCCGATGCACCGCTAATCATCGAGGCGCAGATCCCGCGTACCGAGATCGACAGCGTGGTCACCGGGCAGATCGCGACGGTGCGCCTAGTCGCGCTCAATCAACGGACAACCCCAGTGCTTGAGGGCGAGGTCTATTACGTCTCGGCTGACTCGCTTGTCGAGGATTCTGCCGGTATGCCGCAAGAGGTCTATCTGGCGCGCATTTCTCTGACCACGGAAGAGATGGGGCGCGTGCGGGGCTTCGTGCCGACACCCGGAATGCCCGCCGAGATCATGATCCAGACCGAGGAACGCACCTTTGCGGCCTATATCGCCAAGCCAGTGGTTGACAGTATGTCGCGTGCTTTCCGCGAACATTAAGCGTCTGAACGTCTACACCTTCAATTTTCTGCATGTTAGCCTTTCACGGATTCATTTCCTGGAGGGGTGCAAATGCCATTGACGGTCAAAGACATGATGCAAGCTGCGAACGCGGTGGTTGAACGTATCGATGCCAGCCGGGCGAAAGAACTGATCGGGCAGGGTGCCTTGTTGTTGGATATTCGCGATGCGCCTGAACTGGAAAGGACAGGGCGCGCGGTCGGTGCGCATCATATCCCGCGCGGTATGCTGGAGTTTCGGGCCGATCCCGAGCTGCCTTCCCATGACGCGGAACTGCGCAAGGACCGGGTGATCATCCTGCATTGTGCATCTGGTGGCAGGGCGGCGCTGGCTGGAAAACTGCTCAAGGATATGGGGTATTTACACGTCTATAATCTGGGCGGGTTTGCGGATTGGGTGAATGGCGGCGGCGAGGCGACCGGGCCCATGGATCGCGGGATGTAGCTACATATCTGACCCAAATCAAAGTCACACATATTCCGTTGCTGTAATGTAAAGGCCAGAAGCTTAAACACAGGATACTGGCCATGATACGCCTAGCAGCCACGCTTTATTCTTTGATCGCCACAGCCATCGCGGGTTCTGCCGTGATTGCGGTCCTAGCGGTTGGAATGGTGACCTGGATGGCCATCGTTTCCGCCGCAGCAGCAGGGGCGGTTGTTGCCGCGCCGGTGTCGTGGCTGGTGGCAAAACGCCTGTATCAAGGCGCTTGATTAAGCGTTCAAGAAGGTCCTGACTGCAGCTTCGAATTCGCGGGGTTTCTCGGCGTGCAGCCAGTGCCCCGCACCGGGAATTTTGGCGAAGCGAGCTGAAGGAAACAGGGTGCGAATTTGCTCTCGGTATTCGGGCTGAACATAATCTGATGCTGCGCCAGACAGGAACAGAGCGGGGCCGTCCCAATGGGTCGAAATCTCGGGGAAGCCCATGATCTTTGGCATTTCGCTGGCCAGTACATCTAGGTTCAGCCGCCACCGGCCTCCCTCAACATCCAAAGACTGCGTAAAAAAGCTCTGCAGCGCCTTTTCGACGCCCAGATCGGCCAGCTGTGCTTCGGCATCTGAACGACGCTGAACGCGGGACATATCGACCGCCCGCATTGCCTCGATGAATTGAATCTGGCTGTGGCTGTATGCCACTGGTGCGATGTCGGCGACGATCAGCTTGCGCACCAGATTGCCATATTCCAGCGCCAGCACCATCGAAGCTTTTCCACCCATGGAATGCCCGACGATATCGGCGATGCCGCCAACGCTGTCGATGACCTTGGCCAGATCATGCGCCAAATCTGTGTAGCCATGCTGAGCATCCCAAAAGCTGTAGGCGTGATTGCGCATATCGACGGCGATCACCTGTCTTTCGTTCGACAGTCGCCGTGCAATGACTCCCCAGTTGCGCGCCGAACCATAGAGGCCATGCGCTATCAGCAGGGGCGGATGATCGGTCGGGTCGCCATGGATGATCGTATTCAGCATGCTTCTGTGATACGCGTCACCGCGCGGAACAACCAGCCCCATTGTCGCCGGTGTGACGCGCGGCTAAATTGTCCCGTCAGGAGGCGCCAATGACGCAGGAAATCGATATCCAGACCCGGATCGCAGAGACCATTCGGTTGCTGCGTAAAAAGCTTGGCGTGAAAGACAAGACCCTGATTGCCTCGGTCCGGCGCGCAAAGCGGCGTTTGCCGCGCAAGGTCTATAAACAGGCCTTGGTTCTGGCAGAGGCCGAGCAGATGGCCGAGCATCCCAAACTGCGGATGGTTTTGGATATGCCCCGGCTCGAAAAAGCGTCGGACGAGGTGCAAGGCCACCTGAACGCGATCAATCTGGCAGATCGACGTTGGGGATGGTTCCTGAGCTTTCTTGGTTCGCTTGCGTTGGGCCTGATCGTGTTGGCGGCGTTGGCTGTGTTCGTACTACGATGGCGCGGGTATATCTGACCGCTGCACGCCTCAAAGAAAAACGGCGCCGATCAGGGCGCCGTTTTCTGTTCTAAGATCCGTATTGGATCAGAGATTCGGATAAAGCGGGTAGCGCGCGCAAAGTTCGGCGACTTCGGCTTTAACTTTGGCTTCGACCGCACCGTTTCCGTCTTCGCCATTTGCGGCCAGACCGTCGACCACTTCGATGATCCAGTCTGCGATCTGGCGGAACTCGGCCTCACCAAAACCGCGGGTGGTTCCAGCGGGCGAGCCCAGACGGATACCGCTGGTGATCGTCGGCTTTTCGGGGTCGAACGGCACACCGTTCTTGTTGCAGGTGATATGTGCCCGGCCCAAAGCTTTCTCGGTTGCGTTGCCTTTAACGCCTTTGGGGCGCAGGTCGACAAGAACCACATGGGTATCGGTGCCGTGGGTCACAGTGTCCAGGCCACCCTTGATCAGCTGATCTGAAAGGGCCTGCGCATTCACAACGACCTGCTTGATATAGTCCTTGAACTCAGGACGCAGTGCCTCGCCAAAGGCAACGGCCTTGCCAGCAATCACATGCATCAGCGGGCCACCCTGAATGCCTGGGAAGATCGCCGAGTTTACCTTTTTGGCAATCGCTTCATCATTGGTCAGGATCATGCCGCCGCGCGGGCCGCGCAGGGTTTTATGCGTGGTGGTGGTGGCCACATGCGCATGCGGGAAGGGCGAAGGGTGCGCGCCTGCGGCAACCAGACCGGCGATATGGGCCATGTCCACATGCAGATAGGCGCCGACCATATCGGCGATTTCACGCATGCGGGCAAAATCGATGACGCGCGGGATGGCCGAGCCTCCGGCGATGATCAGCTTGGGGTTATGTTCCTTTGCCAGCGCTTCAATCTGATCATAGTCGATCAGGTTGTCCTGCTTGCGCACGCCATAATGTACCGCGTTGAACCACTTGCCCGACTGGTTCGGCGCCGCACCATGGGTCAGGTGACCACCTGCATCCAGCGACATTCCTAGAATGGTGTCACCGGGCTTGATCAGCGCCTGAAATACACCTTGGTTCGCCTGCGATCCCGAATTCGGTTGGACGTTGGCAAACTCACACCCAAACAAATGCTTGGCACGGTCGATAGCCAGGTTCTCGGCAATGTCGACGAACTGACAACCGCCATAGTACCGGCGGCCCGGATAACCTTCGGCATATTTGTTGGTCATGACCGAGCCCTGCGCCTCCATCACGGCGACAGAGACGATGTTCTCCGAGGCGATCAGTTCGATCTCGTCGCGCTGGCGGCCCAATTCAGATGTGATCGAGCCGAACAGCTCGGGGTCACGATCCGCGAGGGACTGGGTGAAAAATCCGTTGTCACGAAGATTGGCGTTCATGTGCGCTCCGCATGGCTGGGGTGTATCTGGCGGATTTCCTATCGGAAACGACGTGTGTCAGAAAGGTTGTAAAGCGACGAAATGGCCCTCTATGGCGTCAACTCTGGCCTATTGCGGAAAGGTATGTTTGTTTCGGAACCAAATGTGCAGCACTGGAAACTATAAAACATGACAAAGAGAATCGCCTTTCTGGCCAGCGATGCCAAGGTTGCGCAGACCGCCCGGGATGCGCTTGTGGCGCGCTACGGAAATGCAGCGCCGAGAGACGCAGATGTTGTGGTGGCGCTGGGTGGTGATGGCTTCATGCTTCAGACGCTGCAGGGCGTCCAGCATTTGGACAAGCCGGTTTATGGAATGAATCGCGGTACCATCGGGTTTCTGATGAACGAATATGCCGAAGTTGATCTGATGGCCCGGCTAGCAGAGGCAGAGGAAGAAGTCATCAATCCATTGGCGATGACTGCAATGGACCAGGCGGGCCAAAAGCACCAAGCACTTGCAATCAACGAGATTTCGCTGCTTCGTGCGGGGCCGCAGGCAGCGCGGTTGCGGATCAGCGTTGATGGGCGGGTACGCATGGCCGAACTCGTGTGTGATGGTGCATTGCTTGCCACGCCGGCGGGTTCAACCGCATATAACTATTCCGCTCACGGACCCATTGTACCCATTGGCGCGGACGTTCTGGCATTGACGCCAATCGCCGCGTTTCGCCCCCGGCGGTGGCGTGGCGCCTTGCTGCCGAAAGTTGCGAAAGTCAGATTCGATGTGATCGAGGCTGACAAACGCCCGGTTATCGTTGCGGCCGATTCCATATCGTTTCCGGATATCGATTGGGTCGAGATCAGGTCTGAGATTGCGATCCAGCATCGTATTCTATTTGACCCTGGCCACGGCCTGGAAGAACGATTGATCTCCGAACAATTTACTTAAATCTCAGCGTGTTGATCATTTTTCCACCGCTTGTGTGAACCAGTTCACATGCAACGCGATAAGGGTTTGTTAACTTCAAGTTGCCCGGAGAACACGCCGAGGTGGAAGTGAGTGGCCATCTAAAGGTGTTTTCGAATGATTGCGCAGTTTTCGCGCTGGCGAGGGTGGGTGGTGCTACGCTCGTCATCTTAATCCGGGCATATTTTAGTATGCGGACCCCGGGACAAAATCCCGGGGTCTATTTCATTTGTGAGGCCTGAGTGACTATGTCTCAGGTTTGCGCGCTCATTCGATCCCACAGAATCGGAGCCATCTGCCCCACACGCGCTTCGATCGCGACCGCTGCATCCACCGCCATATCCTCACGCCAGCGTCGAGCAGCAATCTGAACATTGATCGGTTGCGGCCCATTCGGCAATTCGGCCAAGCGTGCGGGAACGCTGGCGGCGGGCAGCCCGAGGAAATTCATCGCATAAGAATAGACCGCGCATCCTAACACCTCATGAACGCCTTCCGCACCTTCGGTATCGCGATCAGGTCTGAAGAACGGTTGCGGCAGGAATGGAGACAGGACCAAAGGATATTTCTGCATGAATAGCGACCATTGGCGCGCAAAATGGCTGCGTTGCGCCAACGCCTGAATCAGTTCGTCGCCTACGATCGGAGGAAACTCCTGAAAATAAACCTCGAAAATATCACGGATGGTTTGAGACCCGGCTGCCTCGATATCGTTTTTCATCAACGTCAGCACTTCACCCATCAGCGCGCGATAGCCGATGCGCCCGCATTCGAACACATCCGGCGGATCAATGTCTTCAACTATATATCCGGCATCTACCAGCGCCTCCCGAGCGGTACTTAGCGCTTTGTCCACTTCGGGGTGCAAAGCGTATTCGAACGTATTTTTGGTGAACGCAACTTTGATTGGGATATCCGGCCCCGCGCCGCGCCAAGGCATTGGCACATGGAAGGGGTCGCGGGCGTCCGGGGCGATCAGGCTGGGCATCGAAAGGTGCAGGTCCTTTGCGCTTCTTGTGATCAAGCCCTGTACCGACATCGATTGTGCCAGCATCCCGCGTTCTGCATTCTGGCTGGGGTTCCAGGCCGGTACGCGGCCCAGCCCCGGTTTCACTGTAACCGCACCATTGGCTGCAGCAGGGAACCGCAAGCTACCTCCGATATCGTTGCCATGCGCCAGTGCGCCGATGCCCGCCATGACTGCAGCCCCCGCGCCCCCGGACGACCCACCCGGCGAGATATGGCGCCCCCAAGGATTGTGCGTGCGCCCATGAAGTGGATTATCCGTGTCAGCGCGGAACGAGAATTCGGGCGTATTGGTCCGCCCGATGACAATGGCCCCCGCCTTATGCAAGTTTGAAACCACCGGTGCGTCATCAGGGGCAATGACATCCTTCAAGGCAACCACACCATTTGTGGTGGCATGGTTCTTCTGGTCGACATTCACTTTGATGGTCACGGGTACCCCGTGCAGCGGTCCAACCGAGGCACCATTGCGGCGCGCCTGATCAAGCGCAGATGCACGCTCTAACGCTTCTGTGCCCAGATCGTCCACGACAGCATTCAGCGAGGGATTTACCTGATGCATCCGCTCCAATGCATCACTGATCACCTCTTCTGCGCTCAACTCGCCAGCTTGGGTCAGCGCAGCCAATTCTGTTGCATCAAAACGCCAGATATCGCCCTGTGTCATGCTCGTCCTCCCCACCTCAAACTGAGGTGAGGAGGACCCAATGACAAGCCCCGCAATCGCAAAACGGATCCAACCTTCATCTGGCCAAAAATATCTCGGAGCGCGAGGCAGAGCCTCGCACACGCGCGACAGCGCAAATCGGTTGCGCCGTAAGGCGCTCCGCTTGATCGTACCGTGAAATTACTGCGCGTAGCCGATAGTTTGCAGGGCCACCGTGATCTCGTCCAGAATTGCTGGGTCATCGATTGTGGCAGGCATTTTATACGCCTTGCCATCCGCGATCGACACCATCGTACCACGTAGGATCTTGCCCGAGCGTGTCTTGGGCAGACGATCCACCACCACGGCTTTCTTGAACGCAGCGACTGGGCCGATTTTGTCACGAACCATCTGGACCACATCGGTTACCACCTCCGCGTGATTCCGGTCGGAACCGGCATTCAGGCACAGGAAACCGACAGGCATCTGACCCTTCAGTTGATCAGAAACCCCAATCACGGCGCATTCTGCCACATCGGGGTGGGCGGCCAACACCTCTTCCATCCCGCCCGTCGAAAGTCGGTGCCCGGCGACGTTGATCACGTCATCGGTACGGGCCATGATATAGAGATACCCATCTTCGTCGATCATGCCCGCATCACCGGTTTCGTAATAGCCGGGAAAATGCTCAAGATAGGATTTTCTGAAGCGCGCCTCGGCATTCCACAGGTTTGGCAATGTGCCTGGCGGAAGCGGGAGCTTGACTGCGATCGCGCCCAACTCGCCCGGTTTCATAGGATGGCCGCCCTCGTCCAGAATCTGAACGTCATAGCCCGGCATAGGTTTGGCAGGTGATCCCAGCTTGACCGGAAGCTCTTCGATTCCGAGCGGGTTGCCAGCGATGGTCCAGCCAGTTTCGGTTTGCCACCAATGATCGATGACCGGAACTTTCAGCGCATCTTGCGCCCAGATGATCGTATCTGGATCAGCCCTCTCTCCTGCAAGATACAGAGCCTTAAGGCAGGATAGATCGTAATTCGCCATCAATTCTGCGCTTGGGTCTTCGCGTTTTACGGCACGAATGGCGGTTGGGGCAGTGAAGAAGCTTTTGACCTTGTGTTCGGATATCACGCGCCAGAAAGTTCCGGCGTCAGGTGTTCCGACGGGCTTGCCCTCAAAAACAATCGTCGTGTTGCCGTGGATCAGCGGGGCATAACAGATATAGGAATGGCCAACGACCCAGCCGACATCCGAAGCCGCCCAGAACACATCTCCCGGATCGACATTGTAGATGTTTTTCATCGTCCAGTTCAGCGCGACCAGATGGCCGGCAGTCGGGCGCACGACGCCTTTGGGCGCACCAGTGGTGCCGGATGTATAGAGGATATAGGCTGGATCATTGCCGCTGACTGGTACACATTCTGCGGGCTCCGTACCGTATTGGAAACCGTGCCAGTTGACGTCGCGCCCCTCGATTAGTTGTGCGACTTCCTGCTCGCGCTGGAATATTACGCAAAATTCGGGTTTGTGGGCGGCCAGATCGATCGCGCCATCCAGCAGAGGTTTGTAGTGCACAACGCGTCCCGGCTCCATCCCGCATGAGGCAGCGATGATCGCCTTGGGTTTCGCATCGTCGATACGTACGGCCAGTTCGTTGCTGGCAAAGCCGCCGAATACCACTGAATGCACTGCTCCAAGCCGGGCGCAAGCCAGCATTGCCTCCAGCGCTTCGGGGATCATAGGCATGTAGATGATGACGCGGTCACCTTTCTCGATACCTTTTGCACGGAGCGCGCCAGCAAGATTAGCAACCCGATTGCGCAACTCGACGTATGAGATTTCGCGTTTGGTATGAGTAATGGGGCTGTCATAGATGATCGCGGTTTGCTCACCACGACCATTTTCCACATGGCGATCAACTGCGTTCCAGCACGTATTTACCTTGGCATCACTGAACCATTCGTAAAGAGGCGCATTGTCGTCAAACAGAGCTTTGCTGGGCGCTTGAACCCAATCGATCCCCTTGGCGGCATCCATCCAGAATGCTTCGGGGTCGTTCTTCCAGCTCTCGTAGACGTCCTGATATGCCATGATGGCCTCCTCCCAAATTCCTTGAGCTATGTGTTAGGCATCGTGGATGTTTCGAGCAAGCGATGCGCATAACGGCGCGTCAGTTTATCGCAAAATCTTTGCAGAACCTTGCAGTTTGGCTTGCAAATTTTTGCAAATCTTCTGATCTGAGCAGACTTCTGAGTGTCATATGTAAGGATTTGCAAATCTGCAAATTTATTACTGCAAATGTGCTGGCGCTAACAGAATCAAACCGGGCACCTAATCTGGTGCCCGGTCATGTTTCGTAATGATATAGGCGCTGGGCTTATCCGTAGTGCGCGACTGGCGTACCTGCGATGGCCGCCATGTTCAGCAGTCCTCTGGCCGTAATCGAAGGCGTTACGATATGCGCCTTGTTTCCCATTCCCATGAGGATTGGACCTACCTCAAGCCCGTCCGCTTTCATCTTCAGGATATTGCGCACACCGCTTGCCGCATCCGCATGGGCGAAGATCAGGACATTTGCAGAGCCTTCCAAACGCGAGTTCGGGAAGATACGTGCACGCAATTCAGGATCCAAAGCCAGATCAAGGTTCATCTCGCCTTCATAGCTGAAGTCGCGTGGCTCGGAATCGAGAATCTCAAGCGCAGCCCGCAGCCGCTTGCCTGATCCCTCGGCCTGATTGCCGAATTGCGATTGCGAACAAAATGCGATCTTGGGTTCCAACCCGAACCGCCGCACGTGACGAGCAGCTCCAATGGTGGATTCGGCAAGTTCTTCTGGTGTCGGCAATTGTCTTACATGCGTGTCTGCAATGAACAGAGGGCCATCTTCCAGAATCATCAGCGAAAGCGCGCCATGCGGGCGCAAATCGCCATCATCCAAAACCTGTTCGACATAGTTAAGATGCCAGCGATACTCACCAAAAGTGCCACAGATCATGCTGTCCGCCTCACCGCGATGCACCATGATTGCTGCAATGGCGGTGTTGTTGGTGCGCATGATGGCCTTGGCCAGATCCGGAGTGACCCCCCGACGCTGCATTATTTGATGGTACGAATTCCAATAATCGTAGTAACGGGGATCGTCCTGAGGGTTCACGATTTGAAAATCCTGCCCCGGTCGTACTGTCAGGCCTAGCCTTTCGCACCGTGCGCTGATCACGTCCGGTCGCCCGATCAGGATCGGGGTTTCCGTGGTTTCTTCCAATATCGCTTGCGCAGCCCTTAAAACACGCTCGTCCTCGCCTTCTGCGAAGACAATTCTACGCGATGCGACGGCTGCGGCTTCGAACACTGGCCGCATCAACAGTGCAGATTTGAACACGGTCTGGTTCAGGCGTTCTTTATAGGCTTCGAGGTCATCAATGGGTCGTTTTGCGACCCCGCTCTTCATAGCCGCCTGTGCAACCGATGACGAAACGACCCCCACTAGGCGCGGGTCAAAGGGTTTTGGGATCAGGTAATCTGGACCAAAAGTCAGCTGCTCACCCTTATAGGCCGCCGCGGCTTCAGCGCTCGTCGTCGCGCGGGCCATGTCGGCGATGCCGTCGACGCAGGCGATCTGCATCTCGTCGTTGATTTCAGTCGCGCCCACGTCCAGGGCACCTCGGAAGATAAACGGGAAGCACAACACGTTGTTCACTTGGTTCGGAAAGTCGCTGCGACCGGTCGCAATGATCGCGTCAGGGGCAACTTCGCGCGCCGCCTGTGGCAGGATTTCCGGAGTTGGGTTGGCCAGCGCAAAGATGATCGGGGTCTTGGCCATCTTCTCGACCATCTCAGGCTTGAGCACATTTGGTCCGCTCAAACCCAGAAACAGATCGGCACCTCCGATCACATCATCCAGAGTGCGCAGATCGGTTTTCTGTGCAAACTGGTCTTTGTGCGGGTTCATATCCTCGGCGCGGCCTTCATAGACCAGCCCGTGAATGTCGCACAGCCAGATATTCTCGCGTTTAACGCCGAGCTTCACCAACATGCTGAGGCAGGCGATCCCGGCAGCACCGCCGCCGGTCGAAACTACTTTGATATCCTCGAAGCTCTTTCCTGCCACATACAGGGCGTTTTTAGCTGCGGCACCAACAACGATTGCCGTGCCGTGCTGATCGTCATGAAACACCGGGATGTTCATCCGTTCCCGGCACAGTTTTTCGACAATAAAACAATCCGGTGCCTTGATATCTTCAAGGTTGATCGCGCCAAATGTGGGCTCCAGAGCACAGACGATATCTGCCAGCTTTTCTGGGTCAGGCTGATCCACCTCGATATCAAAGCAATCGATGCCTGCGAACTTTTTGAACAGGACGGCCTTGCCTTCCATTACCGGTTTCGAGGCCAATGCGCCGATATTCCCAAGGCCCAGAACTGCGGTGCCGTTTGACACAACCGCAACAAGATTGCCGCGGGCGGTGTATTTCTCAGCATTGGCGGCGTTGTCCTTTATCTCAAGACTGGCTTCGGCGACGCCTGGCGAATATGCCCGCGCAAGGTCACGACCATTTGCCATTGGTTTGGTTGTCTTGATCTCAAGCTTTCCGGGCTTTGGATGCGCATGATAGTCAAGCGCGGCCTGCCTCAGGTTCGGTGTGTCAGACATCGGTAATACAACTCCGTTCCAATATTCGTTTGATGGTTAAACTATTTCTCAGCGCTTGGCTATGTCGCCTCGGACCGCAGTCAGAGACAGGCCTCACGGATACGTTAACGAAACGTTGGTTGAGAGTTGCTGCATCGTTTTTATGTACAGCCAATTCCGGGGAACCTGACGGACACCAGAAGCGGCGGACCTTATCATGCGTCATGAAGACAAAGCTTGTGCTAATGCGCAATTTGCCAACCCTTCAATCAGGATTGGTGTCAATCGGAATGTCTTCTTTGTTGTGCTTGTTTCGGCGGTTTCATTTCTTTTTGTGGTTATGATTTGGCCCGAAGCGGCTGCGGCTTTCATCCAGGAAGGCGGGTTGATTGAGACGATATCGGCCACTGCGTTACTGGTTTCCGGGCTGGTCGCGTTGGCGCGTTACCGAGGCGTCTCGCGGCTTTACATCGCGGTGGTCTGCCTGCTGTTGGCCGAGCGCGAATTGGAGGCGGAGGTGTACACAGAAGGCAGCGCGCCTTTCGTGGTGCTAAACTGGGTTGATTTATTGCTTGATGTGACTGCAGTAAGGATCGTTTTGGCTGCGATCGTCATTGGTGGTTTGCTCTGGCATGGGATACCGAACGGAATTAAGGCACTGAAGATCCGCGCGCCTTTTTTGATGATTTTTTTCCTGGCTGGAAGTGTTGCGGTGCTGGCTCAGCTTCTTGAGGAAATCAGCGGATTGTTCGAAGAATACCTTTCGGTTGCGATGGCTGCACGTTTGTTCGTGATGGAAGAAACGCTGGAGATGTACTTTTCGATTGGCATTTTGGCTGCTGTTCTGATCGGATGGCCAAAACCAAAATCCGAAGAGAAACAGAATGACCAGCAATACCGGCGACTCCCTCACGCGCGCTGAAATCCGACTGCCGACGCAGGAACTGCGCAACGATATCCCGTTTTATACCAAGGTACTGGGGATGCGGATGGATATGATCTATCCGGCAGATGACCCTCGGGTTGCCGTGTTCTCTGGTCACGGTCTGCGCTTGCGGATCGAGAAAGATGCAGCTGAAGCGGCGGGAACGTTGCGCATTCTGACATCCGATCCAGATGGTTTTGCAGAAGGTCAACGAAGTCTTGTAGCCCCAAACGGCACCCGGATCGAGATTGACGAGTTGAACCCGCCGCTGGTCATGCCGGATACGGTCCACTCTTTTGTTGTCCGTAGGCTCAAGGATCAGGCGCCGTGGATCATTGGACGGGCAGGGATGCATTATCGCGATCTCGTGCCGGACCGGCTGGGCGGATCGATTATCGCCAGCCATATACGTATCCCAGATGGCGGTCCTGTGCCCGATATGGTGCATTTCCACAAAGTCGGATTTCAGCTGATCTTCTGCATCCACGGCTGGGTCGATGTGGTCTACGAAGATCAGGGCGACAAGATGCGCCTGACGGCAGGCGATTGCTTTATTCAGCCGCCTGAAATCCGCCACCGCGTGCTGGAAGCGTCAGACAACGTTCAGGTGATCGAGATTGGTGTCCCAGCCGAGCATGTCACGGAGATTGATCATGAGATGGAACTGCCCACCCCGCATTTCCGTCCGGATCGGGAATGGGATGGGCAGCGGTTCGTTTACAATCAAGCCAATGATGCCGACTGGGTGCCATTCCGCTTGCCCGGTTACATCTGCCGTGACACGACGATTGCCGAGAATACCAAAGGCGTGGCGGGCGTTCAGGTCGTGCGCCGGGGCGAGGGTAACCCTCAATGGGCGAGCCACGACACCGACATACACTTTACCTTCGTGATGACCGGCGAGGTGACTCTTGAGGGTGAAGGGCGCGAGCCCTATCGGTTGGAACAAGGCGATGCCTTCGTCATCCCGCCGGGAATGCGAACACGGCTGTCAGACCCCTCGCAGGATGTGGAACTGCTTGAGGTGACTTTACCGGGGACCTTCAATACGACGTTGGGTTAAGTCCAAGAAGAAGTGGATAATGGCGTCAAGGGGGCTTCAATTCCCCCGTCGCTTTCCAGTAGGGTATGATATTCTGACCAGATGATCAAAAATTGGGATTCGCCATGTCTTTGAAAGATGCAGCTTTGGCCGTTCGGGAAAATGCCCACGCGCCTTATTCGAATTTCAAGGTCGGAGCGGCGATCCGGTCCAGTTCAGGTGTGATCTATTTTGGCTGCAATGTCGAAAATATTGCTTACCCCGAAGGTACGTGCGCCGAGGCCGGGGCAATCGCGGCAATGGTCGCCGCTGGTGAAAAAGAACTGACCGAGGTCTACGTGGTCGCCAGCAGCCCGCAGCCGGTGCCCCCATGTGGTGGATGCCGTCAGAAACTGGCCGAATTCGGCAACGGGGATGTGGTCGTTACAATGGCAACGGTTGATGGTCTGGAAACCAAAACCACGATTGCCGATCTATTGCCCGGTGCGTTCGACGCGTCGCATATGGAGGATGTCTGACTTCATGGATGCGCGCTCGATCATCGCCAAACTTCGCCGTCAGGAGGTGCCAACTGGTGACGAACTAATGTGGTTCGCGCAAGGCCTGGCCGATGGTGGCGTCAGTGACGCGCAGGCCGGGGCCTTTGCGATGGCTGTCTGTATGGGCGGTCTGGGGGCCAATGGGCGGGCTGATCTGACTGTTGCCATGCGCGACAGCGGCGAGGTGCTGACGTGGGATTTGGACGGGCCGGTGGTCGATAAGCATTCGACCGGTGGGGTCGGCGATTGCGTCAGCCTGCTGCTTGCCCCGGCTTTGGCGGAATGCGGGGCGTATGTGCCGATGATCTCGGGGCGTGGTCTGGGCCATACCGGGGGCACTCTGGACAAGCTCGAGGCCATACCGGGAGTGACCACTCAGATCGGTCAGGCGCGACTGACGCAGGTGCTGAAAGACACAGGGGCAGCCATCGTGGGGGCAACGGGCCAGATCGCCCCTGCGGACAAGCGGCTGTATGCGGTGCGCGATGTGACGGCGACGGTGGAGAGCCTTGACCTGATTACGGCATCAATACTGTCCAAGAAGCTGGCGGCGAGCCCGGATGCGTTGGTTCTGGACGTTAAGGTGGGCAGCGGCGCGTTCATGAAGACGCTGGATGAGGCACGCAATTTGGCACAGGCCTTGACCGAAACGGCTAATGCCGCTGGTTGCCGTACATCCGCAGTGATCACCGACATGAGTCAGCCCCTCGCTTCCGCACTTGGCAATGCGCTGGAAGTGGCCGAGGTGATGAAAGCTTTGACCAGCGGGCAGGGATCGCCTTTGGCCGAAATCTCGGCCGAGTTGGGGGGCGTTCTCATGGCGGATGCCGATATGTGCGCTACGGCAGAGGAAGGAAACGCCAGTATAGCCCAAGTGATCCGCGATGGTCGTGCAGCCGAACGGTTCGGACGCATGATGGCTGCCGTGGGTGGACCGGTGCATTTCGTTGACACATGGGATCGGTTTTTGCCGGAGGCCAATGTGATCCGGGAAGTTCACGCTCCGCATGGCGGATATGTCTCGTCCATTGATGGCGAGGCGCTGGGCCTCGCAGTCGTGGCCCTAGGCGGTGGGCGCCAGATCGAGAGCGATGAGATTGATCCGGCGGTTGGCCTGTCGGGCCTTCTGAGGGTCGGAGATAAGGTGACCAAAGGCGCTCCGTTGGCGGTTGTTCATGCGGGGCGAGAAGATGCAGCGCAACGGGCTGCCGCGGTGGTGCTAGATGCCATCACGCTGAGTGACGAACCGGTAGCACAGCCGCCTCAAATCCATGAAAGGATCAGCGCATGAGCCGCGCTTTCCTTGTGGTAATGGACTCGGTTGGTATCGGCGGCGCGCCGGATGCCGATCAGTTTTACAACGGCACCAAACCCGATACAGGCGCGAATACAGTGGCCCACATAGCACAAGCTTGTGCCGAGGGGCGTGCGGAAGAAGGGCGGAGCGGACCGTTGCAACTGCCCAACCTGGATGCCATGGGGCTGGGGGCGGCGACCCGTCTGGCCTCGGGCGCACCGACGCCGGGCCTTGAGGCCGCGCCGACGGGCTTGTGGGGTTGCGCACGTGAATATTCTCCGGGAAAGGATACGCCCTCAGGGCATTGGGAACTGGCGGGTCTACCTGTGCCCTGGGACTGGCGTTATTTCCCGGATCGCCAACCAGCGTTTCCCGAAACGCTAAGCAAGGCTGCCGCCGAGGTAGCGGGGACCGACGGAATATTAGGCGACTGCCATGCCTCGGGGACGACGATCATCTCAGAACTGGGGGCCGAGCATATACGTACCGGCTGGCCGATCTGCTACACGTCTGCCGATAGCGTATTCCAGATTGCCGCCCATGAAGACAGCTTTGGGCTCGACCGCCTGCTGGATATGTGCCGCACCCTTGCGCCGCGATTGCACGAGATGAAAGTGGGCCGCGTTATCGCCCGGCCGTTTGTCGGAACGCCCGAAAAGGGGTTCACCCGGACAACCAACCGCAAGGATTTTGCCATCGTTCCACCTGAACCCGTTCTTACGAATTGGGCACAGGATGCCGGTCGCCGTGTGCATGCGGTGGGCAAGATTGGCGATATATTTTCAATGCAGGGGATCGACACGCTGCGAAAGGGTTCGGACGCAGAGTTGATGCACCACCTTTCGGACCTCGTTGATGAGGCGGAAGAGGGCAGTCTGACATTTGCAAACTTTGTCGAGTTCGACAGTCTGTATGGCCATCGGCGCGATATCAGCGGCTATGCCCGTACGCTGGAATGGTTCGATCGTGAAATTGGCGCGATCCTACAAAAACTGCGCCCCGGTGATCTGATGCTATTGACCGCAGACCACGGCAACGACCCCAGTTGGAGCGGCACTGACCACACCCGTGAACAAGTGCCCGTGCTGATCGCAGGGCAGGGCATGGGCGAGATCGGTCCCGTGAACTTTGCCGATATCGCCGCCAGTATCGCGCACCACCTGAACATACCGGTGCAAGGGCCGGGAAGGACTTTTATATGACAGTCGCTGACCTGCCTAAGATCGAATTACATTTGCACCATGAAGGCGCCGCTCCGCCTAGCTTCATACGCCAACTGGCCCATGAGAAACGAGTGGACCTGAGCGGGATATTCAAACCCGACGGCTCTTATGATTTCCGCGACTTTGCCCATTTCCTTAGCGTTTATGAGGCTGCGTGCGAGGTGCTGAAAACACCTGAAGATTTCCGCCGCCTGACGCTGGCCATTCTGGAAGAGAGCGCCGCGAATGGTGTGGTGTATTCCGAAACATTCCTTAGCCCGGATTTCTGCGGCGGTGGCGATTTGCATGCATGGAAGGATTACCTGACTGCGATTCAGGACGCCGCAGACGAGGCCGAGCGCAAATTCGGGATCACCCTGCGTGGTGTCATCACTTGCGTGCGCCATTTTGGACCCGAGCAAGCCAAGGCCAGCGCCCATTGTGCGGCTGAAACCGCAGGTGACTGGATTACCGGATTTGGTATGGGCGGCAACGAATCCGTCGGAACGCAGGGCGATTTCAAATGGGCCTTTGACTGCGCGCGCGAGGCTGGGTTGCGATTGACGACCCATGCCGGTGAATTTGGCGGTCCAGAGAGTGTTCGGGATGCCGTCCGTGATTTGGGGGTCGAGCGCATAGGCCATGGCGTCCGCGCCATCGAAGACCCGGATCTTGTGTACGAGTTAGTTGACCGGGGCATAACGCTTGAGGTCTGCCCGGGTTCAAACGTGGTACTGGGCCTGTTTCCTGATTTTGCCGCACATCCCATCGCGAAATTGCGTGATGCAGGCGTCAACGTCACGGTATCCACTGACGATCCGCCGTTTTTTCATACCACGATGCGGCGCGAGTATGAGATGCTGAATGCAGCGTTCGGCTGGCAAGCCGAAGATTTTGCTGCCCTGAATGAAACAGCCCTGAACGCGGCCTTTTGCGATGAAGAGACCCGCGCGCGGGTCAAGAAAAGACTGGAGACATCATGAGCGATCACCTGACCGTCGTCGACCACCCACTGGTGCAGCACAAATTGACGCTCATGCGGGACAAAGGCACCTCAACCGCTGTGTTCCGGCAGTTGCTGCGCGAAATCACGCTTTTGCTGGCTTATGAGGTCACCCGCGAGATGCCGCTGACCACCCGCCATATCGAAACCCCGATGGAAGAAATGGACGCTCCCATTCTGGCGGGCAAGAAATTGGCGCTGGTATCGATCCTGCGGGCCGGAAATGGGATGCTGGACGGCGTGCTGGAGCTTATTCCCTCTGCCCGAGTGGGGTTCGTGGGGCTTTATCGGGATGAAGAGACGCTGAAGCCGGTCCAATACTATTTCAAAGCTCCCGAGGGTTTGACGGACCGTTTGGTCATTGCTGTTGATCCGATGCTGGCAACCGGCAACAGCTCGGCTGCGGCCATTGATTTGCTGAAAGAGCAGGGGGCGAAAGATATCCGCTTTCTATGCCTGCTGGCTGCCCCCGAGGGCGTCGCGCGCATGAAAGAGGCGCACCCAGATGTCAAAATCGTCACGGCCGCGCTGGATCGTGAGCTGAACTCAAAGGGTTACATTATGCCTGGACTAGGTGACGCTGGCGACCGGATGTTCGGGACCAAATAGGTGCTATTGCCCGCAAATATTCTGTAGCCGGACCCAATCGCGGTCGGGCAGTACCTGTTCCAAAGTACGACCCGCCATCGGATCGGCTTCTATCAATCCAAGCACGGACTCGCCTGTGATATCAAGCGCATAGGCGTATGGGGTCGAGGGCAGTGCGGTCTGTGCAAAAACCGCGAGCAGCACGTCATCGCTTAGCTGCGGCTGTGGACCGGATAGAACCTGCTCAGTGTAGGTGTCCACGATCTCGGGCGTCAATTCGCCGGTGGTCAGCAACCGAAATGCGGCACTCGGGCCTGTACGGTCCAACAGATCGTCCAGCGGTTCCTGCTGAGTTGCCCGCGCGCGCGCGGCTATGATGTATCCGGCGGCAACGGCTGGGTCTTCGTGATCTTCGACCAGTGCCCGGTTTAGCAGTACGGTTCCACCCGGCAGGCTCAGGCTGTCAGGCAGACCTGCTGGAAGGATCACGATTTGGCGGACACCGGTGCGGCGCGCCAGCTGATCCAGCGACGCTTGCGCATCAGGCGAAGAGCAAGCCTTGCCTGACACCCTTTCGATCCGCTGCAGGATTGCATCGCCGATTTCTTGTTGCTTGACCTCTGGCACTACCGAAACAACATGGCGCTGCAGTGCTCTGGGTAGCCAAAACAAAAGCACTGCCAAGACCGCCAGAACAACCCCTGCAACGCTGAGCCAACGCAGCCGTCCGGGATGTGGTCTGGCACGGTCGATGGCGCGCTGCAGCCGGTCAATTGCTTCGATCATTGTGGTTTCAGATTCTGCAAGCTCCAGTGTTTCGCCGGGATCGCCGTCGGGATTGAATATTGCAGGGTAGGTTCCGGGGTTTTGTCGCTCTAGCGCCGCCAGCGACCAATGGGTCAGCGCGCTGTCATTGAAGTCAGAAATCGTCAGAGTGGCTTCACCAATCGATACGACTACTTCGCGCCGTTGCTCATCGGGCGAGGGACGCCACAGACCGGTGGCTTCGATCCGCTGGTACTGTTTGAGTGCGGTCATCGGGTAATGCTGCTCGAATATTATTTTGCGCCAAGCTTAGCATGGCGAAAACCAGCGGCGCAAACCTGTTGCGCAGTGTTTGTGAAATGTGCTGAGTGTGCCGGGTAAGTTTCGGCCAGAACGGGCTGATTAAGGGCAGAGGCGCGGATGCAGTCACAACAACAAACCCATTCAATCATGGCGTCGTTGCTGATGGTTGCGGCCATGTCCATTATCGGCGTGATCGACAATTTCGTGATCCGCGTGGCCGAGAGCGTGGGGCTTTGGCAGTTTCACCTAAGTCGCGCCTTACTGATGCTGCCGCTGATCGCGGTGTTGTCGATATTGGGTTTGGGCACCTTGAGGCCCCGGCGGATTGGTGTCGTCGCGGTGCGCAGCGTGTTGATCACGCTGGCGATGCTCTTCTATTTCAGCGCGCTGGCATTGATGCCCATCGCTCAGGCGCTTGCCGGGTTATTCACATCGCCGATATTCGTGCTGTTGATTTCGGCCCTTTTGTTGAAACAGCGCATAGGTCCCTGGCGGATCGTGGCTGTTTTATTGGGGTTTTCGGGAATTCTGTGCGTATTGCAACCGGACCCGACATCGTTTGATGTAAAGACGCTGCTGCCAGTCGCTGGTGGCTTCTTTTACGCACTCAGCGCTGTTGTAACGCGCACCCACTGTTCCGACGAAAGCACTGTTGCGCTGCTTGCGGCGATGGTTGTCACGCTGGGGCTTGCAGGGGCGATCGGACTGATCTGGCTTGCCCTGTTTCCGGTTGGCGTGCCAGTCGGGCCGGATGGCTTCGCGATGCGCGGTTGGGTTTGGCCGATGCAAGACGCGTTGCCTTGGGTTGTGGTTCAGGCCGTGGGCTCAACAATTGCCGTTTTCATGCTGATCAAAGCCTATCAACTGGGCGAGCCATCATATGTCGCAGTCTTTGAATACTCGGTCATGATATTTGGCCCGCTCTTTGCCTGGGTGGCGTTTGGGCAGTCCGTCGGGCAGATGCAAATCATCGGCATTGGCATGATCGCCTCTGCCGGAGTGCTGCTTGGGTGGCGGGAGCGGCGGTTATCCTCGCTACAGCAGGCGGCGCAGTAAGAACGGAATAGAATCGGCTTGTATCCCTCTTAGCATCGTTTCGAGATGCAGATCAAAGCCCGTTCGGAATACTGATTTGTTTATTCAAAACCAGTAAATTGCGGCGAAACTGACCTAATTTGGCCTCAAATGTGGCAAAACTAAGTCCAATTGAGGCACAACTCTAAGACCTTCTGAGTTGTTTGAAGGTGCCAACAGGGGGACGGCACGTGTTAGAGTTAGTGAGTGTTTCGGGGTATTCGAAACGTGAAGTGAAAGGCCGACAGGCCTTTGTGGGACAGGCCGCATCAGCGCGTCGTGGGGGATTGCTGCACGGAACCAAAGTGTCCACAACAGGGGGCTGGAAACGGGTCGAAAGACTGGTTGCAGGCGATCTGGTGCGGACACGGGACCATGGGTTCAAAGAATTGAGGCGCGTTTGCGTTGACCGGATCGTGGTGGCGGGAGACGAGCGCAGGCCCGAGCATTTGCCGGTTCTTGTGCCATCCCGAGCAGCATACAATGGGCGTCCTGTTTGGCTGATGCCGGAACAAGGTATGGCGTTGGATCAAGGCAAGCTTGGTGTTGGAATCGAGGGGGTTTCGATCATTCCAGCTCGAACGCTCAGCGGGGTGGGGCGTATTGAGTCCAGCACACCTGCGCAGTCCTTCGATGTCACGTCATTATTCTTTGACGAGGATGAGCTGGTTTTTATCGAGGGCGGATTTCAGGCTTATTGCCCGTCCGGTCGCATGAATACCGGGTCAAGTCGAAACCCGGAGTTTTATGAAGTCGCGGATGCTGAACACGCCGATCTTCTGATCGAGGCCGTGACCGGCAAAGGGAACCTTTCGGCTTTAACCAACCCGTTGGCTGCGTTACCTGCACCCATTCCGCAAGAGCCAATTTTCCCGATCCGACCGGCATTGGGCGTACGTCGACCCGGGCGACCGGGGCGGCCCAATATGCCTGCGCTGTTCCTGCGGCCTGAATGGCAGCTGCAATAGTAGGTGTTTGAGTATGAAGCAGGCGCATGGGCTCATGCGCCTGCTGTCTTTGTTCAGGCGGCCTGTGCTTCGGGGTTGAAGCGGCCATAGAAGCTCTGACCTTTTTCCGCCATCTCGCGCAGCAGCGGCGGGCAGGTAAAGCGCTCACCATAGGCTTCGGTAAGTTGATCGCAGCGTTCGGCGGCGTAGGGCGTACCAATGATGTCCAACCAGCTGAGCGGGCCACCGGACCACGGCGCAAAGCCCCAGCCAAGTATCGCACCCACGTCGCCCTCGCGGATATCTTCCAGAACACCTTCTTCCAGCGCACGGACGGCTTCCAGAACCTGCGCGAACATCAGACGCTCCTGCACTTCGATCAGGTCGGGCTGGTTTGCGGCATGTGGGTATTTGTCCTGCAGGCCCTTCCAATACTCGACGCGTTTGCCCTTGTCGTCATAGTCGAAGAATCCTGCATTGGCCTTGCGACCCAGACGACCTTGTTCTTCCATCCAAAAGATCAGATCATCGCCCGGATTTTCCGGGTAAGCGTTGCCCATAGCTGCCTTAGTAGCGCGGGCGATCTTGGCCCCCAGGTCAATCGAGGTTTCGTCGTTCAGCTGAATGGGTCCTACGGGGAAGCCCAACTGACGCGCCGCATTGTCGATCAGAACAGGGCTGACGCCTTCGGTGATCATCCGCAGACCTTCGTTGATGTACGGAATAATGCAGCGGTTGGCGTAGAAGAAGCGCGCGTCATTGACCACGATCGGTGTCTTGCGGATTTGGCGCACATAGTCCAGCGCCTTGGCGACAGCACGATCGCCGGTTTCCTTGCCTTTGATGATTTCGACCAGGAACATCTTCTCGACCGGTGAGAAGAAGTGGATGCCAATGAATTGCTCGGGCCGTATGCTGGCCCTGGCCAGATCTGTGATCGGTAGGGTCGAGGTGTTCGACGCAAAGATGCAATCCTCGGGGATGATCGCCTCGACTTTCTTGGTCATTTCAGCCTTGACGCCGGGGTCTTCGAACACGGCTTCGATGATCAGGTCGCAGCCTTTCAGGTGCTCCAGATCGGGCGTGGCGGTGATACGGGCCAACAGGGCTTCTTTCTTCTCAGCCGTCGCTTTGCCGCGCTTGATCCCTTTATCCATGTAGCTTTCGCTATAGGCTTTGCCCTTGTCGGCAGCCGCCTGATCGCGGTCGATCAGAACGACCTCCATCCCGGCCTGTGCCGAGACTAGCGCGATACCAGCCCCCATCATGCCGGCACCCAGAACGCCGATCTTCTTGACCCGCTGATCGGGTACATCCTTGGGTCGCACTGCGCCTTTCTCCAGCGCCTCCTTGTTCAGAAACAGCGACCGGATCATCGCTGACGAAGACGGGTTCATGAGCACGTTGGTGAACCAGCGCGCCTCAATCTTCAAGGCGGTGTCAAAGTCAACCAATGCGCCTTCATAGATCGAACTCAGCAGAGCCTTGGCCGCCGGGAAGGCACCTTGGGTCTTGCCGTTCACCATGGCGCTTGCGCCCACGAAGGTCATGAAACCGGCGGGGTGGTAGGGTGCGCCGCCGGGCATCTTGTAGCCCTTGGCATCCCACGGCTTTACCAGATCGGCATCCTTGGCGTTCAGTACCCATTCCTTGGCTGCCGCAACCGGATCATCCGCCACCGCGTCGATCAATTGCGCGCCTTTGGCCTTCTTTGGGTCCATCATCTTGCCTTCAAGCAAGACGGGTGCCGCCGCCATTGCGCCGACCATACGGCTGTAGCGCATGGTGCCGCCTCCACCGGGGAAGATACCCAGCAGAATCTCAGGCAGGCCGATCTTGGATTTCGGATTGCTGGTCATCACACGGTGATGACAGGCCAATGCGATCTCGGTCCCGATCCCTGCGCAGGTGCCGTTGATGGCACAGGCGACCGGCTTGCCGCCTTTTTTGGACTTGGGGTCCATGCCTGCCAGTTCCAGCCGACGCAGGATGTTATGGCCACTCATGACGAAATCGAACAGTGCCTGCGCGGGTTCGTCGCCGGCCTCCTGTCGGATCGTGGCGAGCGTGCTCAAGTCCATGCCGCCTGCAAACGACCCTTCTTTGCCACTGGTGATAACGATGCCCTTGATCTCATCATCCGCCAGCGCCTGATCGATCAGATCACCGACCAGAGTGAAGGCCTCGCGCGACAGGACGTTCATGGATTTGCCGGGAACGTCCCAGGTGATGAAGGCGACGCCGTCTGCGTCTTTGCTCAGAGTGAAATCAGTCATTGTCATCTCCAATCTGGTCAGCCGTCAGCGGGCTGCCATCCTTGCGAGTGAAAGAGAATCCGTTCTCATCATCTTTCACCATCATGTCTATATCGCTGTAATAGCCGGTCTCGGTCGGGGTCCGGGTGCCCACCACCAGAAAGGTTGCGGGCGTGTCGGTTTTGTTCACAAGGTGATGGCCATTGGCCTCACCTGCAGGCCAAGCGGCGCAGTCACCAGGCAGCATCTCATGCTCGCCATCATCATCGATCAGCATGCATTTGCCGCTGAGCATGATGGCAAACTCGTCCTGCTCAATGTGGTAATGGCGCAGCGAGGATAGCCCTGAGGGTTCCAAACGTACGATGTTGACCCCGTATTGGGTCAGCCCGCCTGCATCTCCGACGCGCTGGACAAAACGACCCGCGGTGGCCTCGGCTAACTTGCCGGGATAAGATGAACCGCCTTTGAACGGTATCTGAGAAAGATCCAGTTTGGGCATCAGACGCGCTCGATAATTGTTGCCGCGCCCATACCGGATGCGATGCAGAGTGTGGCCAGACCGGTTTCCTTGTCCTGACGCTCAAGCTCATCCAGCAGCGTACCGATAATCATCGCGCCGGTTGCACCCAGCGGGTGACCCATCGCGATCGAGCCGCCGTTCACGTTCACCAGCGCCGGATCGACGTCGAACGCCTGCTGGAAGCGCAGCACGACCGAGGCGAAGGCTTCGTTCACTTCGAAAAGGTCAAGATCGCCGATTTTCATTCCGTTGTCGGCCAGAATTTTCTCAGTCACCGGAACCGGACCGGTCAGCATTATGGTCGGATCGGTGCCGATCTTGGCAGTTGCTTTGATGCGCGCGCGCGGCTTCAGGCCGTATTTCTCGCCGAACTCCTTATTACCGATCAGCACAGCGGCCGCACCGTCCACGATGCCCGAGCTGTTGCCCGCGTGGTGTATGTGGTTGATCCGCTCAAGATGCGGGTATTTGATCATCGCCACCTTGTCGAAGCCCGGCATCTGCTCACCCATCATTGCGAAAGACGGGTTCAGCGCGCCAAGCGACTGCATGTCTGTGCCGGGACGCATGTACTCGTCGCGGTCCAGAATGGTCAGACCGTTCTGATCTTTGATGGTGATCACCGACTTTTCAAACCGGTTGTCTTCCCAAGCCGCTGCTGCGCGTTTTTGGGATTCAACGGCCAGAGCATCGGCATCATCGCGGCTGAACCCATATTCGGTTGCGATGATGTCGGCCGAGATACCTTGCGGCACAAAATAGGTTTCCATCGCCAACGACGGGTCAACGGCAATCGCCGCACCATCGCTGCCCATGGCCACCCGGCCCATCATCTCGACACCGCCTGCGATATAGGCTTCACCCGCGCCGCCTTTGACCTGGTTTGCCGCCAAGTTCACAGCTTCCATGCCCGAGGCGCAGAAACGGTTGATCGCCAGACCGGGGATCGATTCATCTAGATCCGAAGCCAGAACTGCCGAGCGCGCCAGACAGCCACCTTGCTCCATCACCTGCGTGACGTTGCCCCAGATCACATCCTCGACGGCGTGACCTTCCAGATTATTGCGCTCTTTCATTGCGTTCAGGGTCAGGGCGGACAGGCGCACCGAGGTTACCTCGTGCAGGCTGCCATCCTTGCGGCCCTTGCCGCGCGGCGTGCGCAGGGCATCATAGATATAAGCTTCGGTCATGGGGTCTTCTCCTTAAGCTCGATCCGACGGGTTGCCGGGCATCAGGTCGTAGGGGTGTTTCCAACCGGGCTGTTCGCTAAGGCGCGTCAGCCAGGCATCGATGTTGGGCCAGTCGGCGCGATCAAAGCCAAATGGTTCGGGATAGTATAGGTAGCCGCAGCAGCTGATATCAGCATTGGTCACGCCGTCACCAACGATCCAGTCGCGGCCTTCAAGATGGGCGTTCAGTGTCTGATAAGCAGCCTTGAGGCGACCCTGATTGAACGCGATCACATCCGGGTTGCGGTGCTTTTCGGGCAGGAAGTTAATCAGGAAACGGGTCAGCCCAGCCATTGAGCTAAGCTTGTGATTGTCCCACAGAACCCATCTGAAAATCTCGTAGTTCTCATCCCGATCCTTGCCGCCGAATTTGCCGGACTTCTCGGTGACATAGGCCTGAATTGCCCCAGACTGACTGGTGCGAAAATCGCCATCGACCAGTACGGGTGCTTCGCCCATTTCGTTCACTTCGGCCCGGAATTCAGGGGTGCGCGTTGCGCCGTTGAAAAAGTCGACAAAGACTGCTTCCCACTCCAGACCTGACATCTCAAGCGCCAGAGCGGCTTTGTAGCTGTTGCCGCTTTCACCGAAGCAATGCAGTTTGATGGTCATTTGAGCGCCCCTCCCAAGGCGTATTGCGCGTTCAGCGCTTTCTTGCGTCCAGCTCGGAGTTAAAGATGCGCAATCTGTGCGTCAGGTTCTCGTGATCAATCACGCTATTGAAATTCTCGAACAGGAACGACAAAGCCTCACCTTCATCCAATCCCGCCTCTCGCGCGAAACCGCGGAGTTTGCGATAGCCATCCTCGGTCATGGCGACGGGAAAGCGGCGGGTCAGGCGAAAGCGTTTTGGCATCTTGTCTCCTCCAAGGGTGGGTTCGGGCTACGACGCCCGAGCCCACACTGAGATCAGAAGTTCGCTGCGTCCAGCGCCATTACCGTGTCCGCTCCGGTTTGGATGCGCGCCAAATGCATGGCTGTCGCGGGCAAGCGACGGGCCATGTAGAAGCGACCGGTATTGATCTTGGTCTCGTAGAACTCTTTGTCCGAGGCGCCACCATCCAGCGCTTCGCGAGCGGCTTTCGCCATCTGAGCCCACATCAGGCCCAGGCAAACATGACCAAACATGTGCATGAAGTCATACGAACCGGACAGCGCGTTGTTAGGGTTCTTCATGCCTTCCTGCATGAAATACATGCCAGCGGCCTGCAGGTCCTTGGACGCGGCCTTCAGCGGTTCGATGAACGCTTTGTCATAAGCTTCATCCTTGCCGGCATTTTCCTTGCAGAAGGTTTTAACCATCTCAAAGAACGCCATGACATGCTTGCCGCCATCCTGCGCCAGCTTCCGGCCAACAAGATCCAACGCCTGAACGCCGTTTGCCCCTTCGTAGATCATCGCGATGCGGGCGTCGCGGGTGTATTGCGACATGCCCCATTCTTCGATGTAGCCATGGCCGCCATAGACCTGCTGCGCCTGAACGGTCATGTCGTAACCTTCATCCGTCAGGAAGCCCTTGATGACCGGTGTCAGCAGCGAGATCAGCCCGTCCGCATCCTTGTCACCCGAGCGGTGCGCCTTGTCGATCATGGTCGCGCCCCACAGGATGAACGCACGTGCGCCCTCGGTGAAGCTTTTCTGATCCATCAGGTTGCGGCGGATGTCCGGGTGCACGATCAGCGGATCGGCCGGGCCATCCGGGTTCTTCACACCTGTTACGTCGCGGCCCTGCAGGCGGTCTTTGGCGTATTCGACGGCGTTTTGATACGCTGCCTCGGCCTGGGACAGGCCTTGCATGCCCACACCCAGACGCGCTTCGTTCATCATCGTGAACATGGCGCGCATGCCTTTGTGCTCGTCGCCCAGCAGCCAGCCGGTGGCCTCGTCATAGTTCATGACGCAGGTCGAATTGCCGTGGATGCCCATCTTTTCCTCGATCTTGCCGACCGAAACACCATTCCGCTCGCCCGGAGTACCGTCTTCGTTCACGATAAACTTCGGGACAATAAACAGCGACACACCTTTGATGCCCTCGGGTCCGCCTGGAATTTTGGCCAGCACCAGGTGAATGATGTTGTCGGCCATGTCGTGATCGCCCGCAGAGATAAAGATTTTCTGACCGGAAATCTTGTAGCTGCCATCGTCCTGCGGCTCGGCTTTGGTACGCATAAGCCCCAGATCGGTGCCGCAATGCGGTTCGGTCAGGTTCATGGTGCCGGTCCATTCGCAGCTGACCATATTGGGCAGGTACGTGTTCTTCTGCTCGTCGGTTCCGTGCGCCAGAATGGCTGAGGCTGCGCCGTGGGTCAGGCCCTGATACATCACAAACGCCTGGTTCGCGCCCGAGAACATTTCGCCTACCGCAGTACCAATCACATAAGGCATGTTCTGGCCGCCATACTCTTCCGGCATGTCGAGGCCAGTCCAGCCGCCTTCTTTCATCTGCTCGAAGGCATCTTTGAAACCTGTTGGGGTGTACACAATCCCGTTTTCCAACCGGCACCCTTCGATGTCCCCAACCACGTTCAGCGGGTGCAACACATTGGTGGCAACTTTGCCCGCTTCTTCCAGAACCGCGCCGGTAAACTCGGCCTCCAGTTCATCATAGCCGGGGATATCCGACTGCGAGACTTTCAGAACATCGTGCAGGATGAACTGCGTATCTTTGGTTGGCGCGTTATAGACGGGCATGTGAAGCTCCCTTAATTCATATGTCCGAAAGGCCGGGCTTATTCGGCGGCCTTCTTTTCCTGTTTCATCGAGGCGATAACCTTTTCGCCCCAGCGCAACTGCTCTTTTAGTTCGTCAATGGCCTGCGTCAGCTCTTCGCGGCGCGATTCCATGTCAGCAAGGCGCTCGCACGCGATTTCATAAGTGCGGGACATCTGGGTCAGCTGCTGGTCACCCACGTGGTACAGGTCCAGAAGCTGGCGGATCTCTTCGAGGCTGAAGCCAAAGCGCTTGCCGCGCAGGATCAGTTTCAGGCGTGCACGATCCCGTTTGGTGAACAAGCGCTTTTGGCCCTCGCGGATCGGAAACAAAAGCTCTTTGGCCTCGTAGAACCGCAATGTGCGGGGCGTGACATCATAGGTCTCGCACATTTCGCGGATGGTCAGCAGATCTTCGGTCATGGTTCAAACTCTCATCACTGGCGTCATGCAATCTGAGTTGCGCAGTCGATGAGCGTTTTACAACACACAAGTGACGTTTACGTAATGCGGACGCTGCGTCACAAAATAGTTGACGTAACATCCAGTCGCGTAAGCAGGGGTTTCGGCAATTTTCTTGCCGTAGGGGAAGGGGCTATTTCAGCAGGCCGACGGTCTGATCGCGCAATTGCTGAAGCGCATCCATTGCTTCATCCAACTGCGCGCGCTGCTGGCGCAGCTCTTCCATTTGACGATCGGCCATCTCGATAAAGGTCGCCATCTGCGCCTGATTGCCCTGATCTTCGTAGATCAGCAGCCACTGACGAATCTCTTCCAAAGGAAATCCAAACTTTCGACCACGCATGATCAGTTTCATCCGGGCGCATTCACGAGGCCCGTAAAACCGCGACCTGCCTTCACGGTCAGGCTGCAGCAATTCGATGTATTCGTAATAGCGCAGGGTGCGTGGGGTCACGTCGAACTCGGCGCACATTTCTTTGAATGACAAACGGGTGTCGGACATTCCGGGTCTCCTTGGCAGCAACCTAGGGCGTCGTTGCGGCAAGCGCAACAGGTGGGCTTGCCCTTGGTGTAAACGCAGGCCCATAAAGGGGCAGGTACAAGGACAGGACCCAACCCCATGGTCGATAAGACAGTTTTAGCGCGCCAGTTCATCGAGGCGATTCCGCACGCCAAGGCCTTGGGGCTTGATCTGACCCACATCGGAGAGGGCGAGGCTGAAATCTCGATGCCCTATAACGAGCAACTGATCGGCGATCCTCGGACTGGCGTGATCCATGGCGGGGCTGTGTCGGCCATGCTGGATACCTGTTGCGGTGCCGCAGTGATGAGCCACCCCTCAGCCCCGGGAGGAACCGCCACCATCGATCTGCGTATTGATTACATGCGGGCCGCAACGCCGGGTCAAAGTATCCGGACCCGCGCGACCTGCTATCACATCACGCGCAACGTGGCTTTTGTGCGGGCGACGGCGACGGATGATGACAGCGACCGTCCCGTTGCCACCGCTTCAGGTGCCTTCACCGTGGAGGGTCGCTAAGATGGCAAGACCTCGCCCAGAACCTATGCAGGTGGTCAAGCAACGCCGTGATGCCGCATTGACCGCGCTGGTCGAAGGTGTGCCGTATATTCGGTTCCTTAATATAACATTCGACCGGCGGGGGGACGAACTGACAGGCGTTCTGAATTTCGATGAGAAGTTGATCGGTAATCCTTTTCTACCCGCTATCCACGGTGGGGTGACAGCGGCGTTTCTGGAAGTCACTGCCGTAATCACGCTGAGTTGGGAACATATGTTTCCCAGGATTGAAAGCGGTGAGATCGGTGCGGAGGACATCCTGACTGACGTGAATATCCGCTTTCCCAAAACCATCGACTTCACGGTCGACTACCTGCGGTCTGGCCTGCCGCGAGACGCCTATGCGCGCGCTTTCATCAATCGCTCGGGTCGACGTTATGCCTCTGTCCGGGTCGAAGCCTGGCAAGACAATCACGCCAAACTCTTTGCGCAAGGTACGGGGCACTTCTTGATGCCGCAATCTCCGACACCGAAAGACTAAAGATGGAGGACACCTCAGCGCCCATTACCCATAGGCGCGTCCTGAAAATCGCGTTGCCGATCGTGCTGTCGAACGCGACCGTACCGATCCTCGGGGCAGTGGATACCGGCGTTGTCGGTCAGATGGGGCAGGCCGCCCCCATCGGGGCTGTGGGTATGGGTGCGGTGATCCTGTCGGCGATCTACTGGATATTCGGCTTTCTGCGGATGGGCACCACCGGGCTGGCGGCACAGGCGCGCGGTGCAGGTGACACTGCAGAAACCGGAGCGTTGCTCATGCGAGGCTTGCTGCTGGGCGGAACAGCAGGATTGGTTTTCATTGCCGCGCAGGTTTGGGTATTCCTTGGAGCTTTTGCACTGTCGCCCGCCAGCGCCGAAGTCGAGTCTCTGACGCGCGCCTATCTGGAGATTCGCATCTGGGGCGCTCCGGCCACGATTGCCCTTTATGCGGTGACAGGCTGGCTGATCGCAGTCGAACGCACGCGAGGTGTATTCATCCTGCAGATATGGATGAATGGGCTGAATATAGCGCTGGATCTATGGTTTGTGCTTGGCCTGGGCTGGGGTGTCGAGGGCGTTGCCATCGCGACACTGATTGCCGAGTGGACGGGTCTTGCCCTGGGTTTGTGGCTTTGTGGGGATGCGTTTGGCGGCAAGCAATGGCGGGATTGGCCGCGTATTTTTGATTCCGCACGGCTGCGCCGGATGATGCAGGTGAATGGCGATATCATGGTGCGCTCGGTTCTGTTGACCGGAGCATTCACCACGTTTTTGTTTGTCGGTTCCGATCTGGGCGACGTGAATTTGGCGGCCAATCAGGTGTTATTGCAGTTTCTCGAAATCACCGCATTCGCTTTGGACGGATTTGCTTTCTCGGCTGAAGCTCTTGTCGGAGGAGCCGTCGGTGCTCGCGACCGCCGGAAGGTCCGGCGCGCGTCGGTCATGGCTTCGCAATGGGGCGTTGGCGGGGCCATCGGGCTTGGGCTGGTGTTTTACCTGGCAGGGCCTGCGCTGATCGATCTGATGTCGACATCGCCTGAAGTTCGTATGACGGCACGCGAGTATCTGCTCTGGGCTGCTCTGGCACCGATCATCGGAGTGGCAAGCTGGATGTTCGACGGTATCTATATCGGCGCCACCTGGACCCGCGATATGCGCAACGCGATGATCCAGTCAGTCGCGCTGTACGTGGTTGCGTTGTTCGTGCTGGTGCCAACGATGGGCAATCATGGGCTTTGGGCCGCGCTGATGGTGTTGAACATCGCACGGGGCCTTACGCTTGGTTGGCGCTATCCGCGACTTGAGGCACAGATCGCCTAAAGCAAGTCCAGCAGGTTCTCGGGTGGGCGTCCGATAGTGGCTTTGTCGCCCGCGATGGCCAGCGGACGCTCGATCAGGATCGGGTGTTCGGCCATGGCCTGAACAAGCTCCTCATCGGGCGAGGTCTTGGCCAGGCCAAGCTCTTTGAACGTTTTCTCTCCGGTGCGCATCATGCTGATCGCCGGGATATTCAGTTTGGCCAGAACCGTCCGGATTTCATCGGCCGAGGGCGCGTCTTCGAGGTATTTGCGCACCTCAGGATCTGCGCCGTTTTCCTGCAGCAACGCCAACCCCGCGCGGGACTTGGAACAGCGCGGATTGTGCCAGTATTCGATCATAGCCAGTCCTCTCGTTTGCTGCCCACCGCGTGCGCGACCGAATCGAAGCCGTCGCGCTCCAGCAGCGTGTCCAACCCCTGTGCGATGTCAGCGGCCAGGGAAATCCCGCCATAGACCATCGCCGTGTAGAACTGCACTGCGGACGCTCCGGCGCAGATCTTGGCATAGGCCTGTTCTGCCGTACTGATGCCGCCGACCCCGATCAGCGGGATATCTGCGCCTGTCAACTGGCTGAGCTGCGCCAGCACCCGCGTCGATTTCTCGAATAACGGCGCGCCGGACAGGCCTCCGGCCTGATCCTTGTGCGCACTGCGCAGGCCATCGCGCGACAGTGTGGTGTTGGTGGCGATCACCGCGTCCACGCCGGTTTCACGGGCGACAGCGGCGATATCCTGCAATTCGTGCTCAGTTAGATCCGGGGCGATCTTCAGGAAGATCGGGATCGGGCGGGGCAGGGCGTTTCGGGTTTCGATCACACCGCTCAGCAACGCAGTTAGCGCCGCTTTGCCCTGCAAATCTCGCAGCTTTTCGGTATTGGGCGAGGACACGTTGACGGTGGCAAAGTCCAAATGCGCAGCGCAATGGGCAAGCACTTTTGCGAAGTCTCCGGGCCGATCATCACTGTCTTTGTTGGCCCCAAGGTTCAAACCGATCACCGCGTCCTTTGGACGCTGCGCCAGACGCGCGGCCATGACCTCCATTCCCTCGTTGTTGAAGCCAAAGCGGTTGATGGCGGCGCGATCTTCGGTCAGGCGGAACAAGCGCGGTTTAGGATTGCCGGTCTGCGGACGGGGTGTCACCGCCCCGACTTCGATAAACCCGAACCCGGCGCGTGAAAGCGGCAACAGTGCTTCGCCATTTTTGTCAAACCCTGCGGCCAGTCCGACGGGGTTGGGCAAATCCAGACCCGCGACTCGGGTCTTCAGCCGGTCCGATGTGACCGGCCCAGGCGTCGGTGCAAGCCCCGAGGTCAGGGCCTTGATCGAAAGCCCATGCGCGGTTTCCGGGTCAAGACGGTGCAGCGCAGCGAGCCCAAGTTTTTCGGTCAGTTTCATCCGAAGGAATCTCCACCCTCTGTCGGCGCGCAACGTATCAGGCGCGAGGTTTCAACGGCGGCCTGCCGGTGTATCACCGCGGCGCGATAGGCAGGGTCGGTCACCATCTCAAGAAATGCGTGGGCGGTGGGGTAGCGGGCGATGAACACAGCATCCCAAGCCTCATTTTGTGGACCGATCAGCATAGTCTGAAATGCGCCGCGCCAAAGGATCGACGCTCCTATGCGGGCGACGATAGGCGCGGTTTCAGACCCGTATTTGCCATAGGCCTGTGCGCCGGTCAGATGTGCGCCGGCCAGTGCGTGATCGGACGGATACTGAGCTGTTTCGCGAAACTTCACCAGATTGAGCATCTCGATAGGATGGTCTCGATCGAGGGCCTTAAACGCCTCGAACTGTTCGCGTTCGGGATCGATGAAGCGTGTCATTCCATCTCCTGCGGGAACTGGTGCGCCTGACCGTCAAAGGGCAGATCGCGTGACCAGACCACATCCGACATTTGAATCTGGCGGTAGAGATGGGGGAACAATGCGCCACCACGCGAAACCTCCCATTTCAGATCATCGCCCATTGCTTGGCTATCACAGGCCAAGAGGGTTAGGCCCTCGACCCCGGCAAAATGCTTGGCAGCGGTTTCAGCGGCCTGTTCTGCGGTTGAGAAATGAACATATCCATCCGAAACATCAATCGGTGCACCATCCGAAGCCCCTTGTGCTTGCAGGTTTGCCCATTCATCGGCGCGGAAGATCTTGTAAATCAGCATGAAGTCCTGATGCCCCGCACGACGGGTAGAATCAAGCCGGATTTCCCCCTTTGACTCTTCGCCACGCAACGCGCACCATCGCGCAAAACAATCATAGGGAGTTTCACGATGTTCACCCGTTTTCTGGCTTCGGCTGCGGTATTGGCACTCAGCGCCGGTATGGCGGCTGCCGAATACAAGCTTACGATTCTGCATACAAACGATTTCCACTCGCGCTTTGAACCGATCAACAAGTACGACAGCGCCTGTGGCGACGAAGACAATGCCGAAGGCAAGTGCTTTGGTGGATCGGCGCGCCTTGTGACGGCAGTCGAAGAGGCCCGCGGACGGGCCGATAACTCGATCCTCGTTGATGGGGGCGACCAGTTCCAGGGCTCGCTGTTCTATACCTACTACAAGGGTAAGGTTGCGGCTGAGTTCATGAACAAGCTGGGCTATGACGCCATGACTGTGGGCAACCATGAATTCGACGATGGCCCTGAGGTGCTGCGCGGCTTCATCGACTCGGTCGATTTCCCGGTGCTGATGTCCAACGCCGATTATGCGGATGAGGAACTGCTGACCGACAAGATCAAGAAATCGGCTGTGATCGAAGTGGGCGGCGAAAAGATCGGTCTGATCGGACTGACGCCGGAAGACACGCACGATATCGCGTCACCCGGTCCAAACATCACCTTCTCTGATCCAGTTCCTGCCGTTCAGGCTGAGGTCGACAAGCTGACCGGCGAAGGTGTGAACAAGATCATCGTTCTCAGCCACTCAGGCTATGTCGTCGATCAGCGCGTGGCGCAGGAGACCACGGGCGTTGACGTGATCGTGGGTGGGCATTCGAACACATATCTTTCGAACACATCCGACAAGGCCGCCGGACCGTACCCTACCGTCGTAAACGGGGTGCAGATCGTTCAGGCCTATGCCTATGGCAAGTTTCTGGGTGAATTGAATGTGACGTTCGATGATGACGGAAATGTTGTATCCGCTGAGGGTGAACCGCTGATCATGGACAATGCGGTGACCGAGGATCAGGCCGCGCTGGACCGCATCGCCGAGCTGGCCGTACCGCTCGATGAAATTCGCAACAAGGTCGTCGCGGAAGCGTCAGCTTCGATTGAAGGCGACCGGTCCGTTTGTCGCGTGCAGGAATGTGAAATGGGCAATCTTGTTGCGGATGCCATGCTGGCGCGGGTTGCCGATCAGGGCGCCCAGATTGCGATTGCGAACTCGGGTGGGCTGCGCGCCTCGATCGATCCGGGTGAGGTGACCATGGGTGAGGTGCTGACAGTTCTGCCGTTCCAGAACACGCTCTCGACCTTCGAGATCAGCGGACAGGGCGTGATTGATGCTCTTGAAAACGGGGTGAGCCAAGTTGAAGAGGTCAAAGGCCGCTTCCCTCAGGTGGCAGGAATGACATTTACCTGGGATCCATCGGTTGCCCCGAATGAGGGCCGGATTGTTGAGGTCATGGTCGCCAAGGATGGCGGTTTCGAAGCTATTGATCCAGCTGCGACATATCTGGTGGTGACAAACAACTATGTCCGCAATGGCGGCGATGGTTATTCTGTGTTCTCGGGTGATGACAAAAACGCCTATGATTTCGGGCCTGATCTAGCGGATGTTACGGCGGAATATCTAGCCGAGAACGCCCCGTATCAGCCTTATCTGGACGGGCGCATCAAACAGAAGTGATGTGACCGGAGAAGCAAAAAAGGCCGTCTCTCGGGGCGGCCTTTTTTTTGGTCAATCGAACCTGTATTCGGGCCACAACGCCTGATCCAGCCCATCTAACATCGGCTGAATTTGATCCGCAACCTCTTGCCAGCCACCAATTGACCCGGTTGAGATTTTCTTGCGCACCTGATCGGTGCTGGCGGTGCGGACTTTCCTGGTATTTTTCTCAGGGGTCATCATCCGCTCATCCCAGTCGATACCGCAGAAGGCGGCGACTTGCTGGATACAGGTTTTGGGGTCGACTACCAGGTCCTCATATCGAACCGTTAGAATACGATCACCGAACAGCTTTTCCCAATGAGAAAGATAGCACCGGTACAGGTTGGCCGAGTGGGCAATCGATTCAAGATTGGATGCATAGCGCATACCCGGTGAGTGAAAACGCCTGATCCATTTTGATAGCCCCACATCCCTTGGATCGCGCAACATGTTGATCACGCGGGCATTCGGGAACGCTGACAATATGAAGCCGAGCCTTTGATAGTTGTGTGGCATCTTGTCAACGAATGCGGTCGAGCTTTCGGGTAAGGGTGGCATCAGCCTGCGAAACTCTGCTGCACATTCAGCAGCTGCGTCTGCGTCAAATGGTTTGCCGCTCTCTCTGACCTTTTGGGATAATTCACCTACAATCGTCAGCTCTCCACAGCCGGCGATATCCGGCGCCGAACTAAGCATCATTTCCATCAGTGTTGTGCCTGATCGTGGCTGTCCGACCACGAATATCGGCTTGGGCCCATCGCTTACGCCTGCAGTCGCAGGGGGTACATTCAGGGGAAAAAACGTGCTGATTTCTTCGAACCGTTTCTCTTCTTGCGTACTGTCATAGGGATTCACGTTGTGTTGAATGGCATTGGCCCGCGCAAAGTGGGGGAGCGCCGAGAACAGCCCATCACGTTTGGAGATCAAGTGCGCCTTTGCGAATTCAAGCACCGAGTTGGCGTGATCACTTCCTGAAATTGCGGTGTCGACAGCAAGCGCAAGGCTCTCGGCATGGTCATTGTCCACCATTAGAGACATTTGGTAGAGTGCCGCCGCGCAAAACTTGTTTCTCTCGAGTACAGCGCGCAAAATGGTTTTTGAGCCCTCTTTGTCGCCCGTTTGATACAAGTCTACGGCTTTCGACAATGCGATTTTTTCATTTTCAGGTGCGATCCCAAAAGCGCGGGCAATGTCCTGAGAGCTGTGATCGGAGAACCCGACCTCTCCGTAGGCGCGGGCCCGCAACCAAAGCAAATCTGCATTGTCAGGGTCTTTTTCCAGTTTTTTCGTCGTATGGTCGATGATCAGGCGCCAATTCTGTCCCTTGAGCTGAATTTCATCAATGACGCGGACCAGTTCTTTGTTATTCGGGAAGCGTTCAAGTTTCTGCTCGGCATAGGACAGCGCACGCGGAATTTGACCTGTCTGCATTAACGCGTTGGCGAGGTTTTCGACAAATTGAGCATCGTCCGGTTTCATTCGCGATGCTTCAGCGAAGTGTGGAATGGATTGCTTGTACCGCTTCATCTCGGTCAGGACAAAGCCTGCGATTGCTTGGTAATCGGCATCCTTGGGGTGTTTCTTGATGCCAAGCTGCGCTTTTTTCAAGGCCTGCGGCAACTTCCCTGTCTCCAGATCGGCCAATGCTTTGCTCTTGAGGGAATTTGCGGTCTGCTGTGCCATTTGTGCGCACGTCCCATGCCAATAAGAAACCAGTATCGATGGTTCATTACCCAAGCGAAGATGGTTTGCAATGGCTGTTCCGTATTATGGTCTGGTACCTTCAACAGCGGCTTGGGTTTTCTTCCGGCACCATGCGGGATAGACCGTTGATATGGTTTTGAAAGTCTCCAGCCTGCAGCAATTCTACAACCACACGTTTGATACGATTATCGACGTGCGTAGCCCGGCTGAGTTCGCCGAAGACCATATGCCGGGCGCTATCAATCTGCCGGTTCTGAACAATGAAGAACGGGCACGGGTCGGTACCATCTACGTCCAGCAAAGCCCGTTTCTGGCCCGCAAGCTGGGTGCTGCGCTGGTGTTTCGCAACGCGGCAGGCCATATCGAGGATCACCTGAGCCATCATGAGGGCGACTGGAAACCGCTGGTCTATTGCTGGCGTGGCGGGCAGCGATCAGGATCATTTACCTGGATGTTGCAACAAATCGGCTGGCGCGCCGAGGTGGTTGAAGGCGGCTATCGCAGCTATCGCCGACTGGTAAAGCAGTTCCTCTATGATGAAGTGTTGCCATATCGATTAGTCGCGCTGGATGGTTATACCGGGACGGCCAAGACAGACCTGTTGGGCCATCTAAAGGCGCAAGGCGCGCAAGTGCTGGACCTTGAAGGGTTGGCCAATCACCGAGGCTCATTGTTGGGCGAAATGCCGGGTGGGCAACCCAGTCAGAAAGCCTTCGAATCCGCGCTCGCCGCTTCCTTGGGCGAGCTGGATGCAGCGCGTCCGGTGGTTGTTGAAGCAGAATCATCCAAGATCGGAAACCTGATCCTCCCGCCCAGCCTGTGGTCGGCCTTGTGTGCTGCACCTCGCATCCAGATCACAGCACCGATTGCTGCGCGCACCGCGTATCTGGTGTCTGCCTACGATGACATTCTGTCGGATAGCGAACGGCTACGTGATCGATTGTCTCCACTGCGCATTCATCGCGGTCATGAGGTTGTGGATGGTTGGCTTGAATTGATCAATGCCGGCGACAAGCGTGGACTGACACAGGCATTGATGGAACAGCATTACGACCCGGCCTATGCCAAATCGCGTAAGGCGCAGCGTGCCGAAGTGATCGCGCAGATTGAGGCACCGTCACTTGATGATACCGGGCTGTCGGCGACGGTGGCTCGGATTAAGAATGTTCTGGATCAGCTTTGAACACGCAGGCCCGATGTAGCGTCGATGTGACCAATCAGGGCGGCAGGGTAACCGGCGGCGCGTAGTTCCGAGCATACTTGCTCGGCTTTGTTGGCATCGACGGCCGCCAAGAGACCTCCCGCAGTCTGAGGATCGAATAATAAATCCGCCTTGCCGCCGGTCGGAAGGCCTGGGGCGATGGCACGGTTGTCGGTGTAGATTGTAGATCGAATGCCCTGATCACTGAGCTCTGCCGCACCTTCCAGAGCTGGAATCGCGTCCAAAGACAGGGTTGCCCCGCAGCCAGACGCTTCGCATACCCCTTGCAGGTGACCCGCCAGACCAAAACCGGTGACATCCGTCATCGCATGGGCATTTTTCAGGATGCGGGACGCCTCACCCTGCGGCTGTATCATTTGCGCGAAAGCTGCCGCGACCCAGGCGCCTTCCGCCTTGCCCGCCATTTCGGCCGCCATCAAAACACCGCTGCCCAACGGCTTTGTCAGGATCAAAGCGTCATTAGGTTTTGCGCCACCCAGCGTGATCGGTTCAGCATCACAGAGCCCGGTCAGAGTGAACCCGATGGTCATTTCGTCACCCATTGAACTATGGCCGCCGACGATCTCAGCCCCGGCTTGGTGCATGACGTCGCTGGCAATATGCATGATCTCAGCCATTGTGCGCTGCTGCAACTCAGCTGACATGCGCGGCAGGATGATCGTTGCTGTCGCAGCCTGCGGACGAGCGCCCATTGCCCAGATATCACCAAGCGCGTGGACAGCGGCGATACGCGTCATCAAGGCGGGATCGTTGGTGAAGCTGCGTAAGTGATCCGATGTCATAACCTGTCGCGTGCCACCGGTTAGCAGCACCGCCGCATCGTCACCGGGCAGGGGTGTAATGTCGGGCCTGTCGAGCTGCGGCAACTCCTGCAATGCGGCCTGCAAAGCGCCTCGACCCACCTTTGCACCACACCCGCCGCACATTGGTTTTTCTCCCAACGCCTCTTGCAGCCCTGCTGCGTGATGACGGGGCAATGCGGTGGTGGGCATTTGGGGCAGTTCACGGAACCGGTACATGAACTTCTGATCGATATGGTTTTTCCATTGCCACATGAGCGGCCCGCTGAATGATGTTCCCAATCGCTCGGCCAGTGCGGATTTTCCACCCAGAGAGATGAGTTTCAGGTAATCCTTCTGCGGCACGTAACGCCGCATATTCCCAGACCCTAGCGCGGCGCGCAAATTGTCATACAATATTGGTGCCTCGCGCACTGCGTAGACCCCTGCCTTGGGGCGCGGGTTCTCGGACAGATGGGCGCAATCTCCCGCGGCGAAAATCGCCGGATCGCTGGATTGCAGGGACGCGTTCACTTTGATGAAACCGTCATGCAGCGCGAGGCCGGTATTGGATATCCACTCATAGGGCCGCGCGCCTGCAGCACCGGTGATGAAATCGGCCGGTATCTGGCGACCGTCCGTTAGCTCGATTTCGCCCGCAGAAATCTTCTGGATTGATGCGTTTTCCAGAACTTCGATCCCCAGGTGCGCCATCGCCTGCCGGATGGTAGCGGATGCCTTCGGGACAGTCGCTGTCAGGGCTGTTGCACTGTCGATCAACGTAACCTGCGCTTCACGTCCTTTGGAACGCAGTGCATGGGCCATCGCCATGACTAGCTCTACTCCCGCAACGCCACCACCGATCACGGCGACCGAGGCGCGGCCCGTCCCTGAAAGATAGCTTTGCCACTGCGCGGCGAAGAGGCCGAGCGGCTTGGCCGGAACGGCATGCTCGGCGAATCCCGGCAATGCTGGCATATCCGAGGTGATCCCGACATTGACCGAGGCCACATCAAACGCCACCGGCGGGCGTCCGGGCACATGGATTTGGCGTGTGTCCGGGTCGATACCTTCAACTGCGCCCAGTATCACCCGCGCACCGGCAAAGCGGGCCAGACGCACCAAATCAATATCAAGCTCCCACCGCTGATAGTGACCCGCGACAAATCCTGGCAACATGCCCGAATAGGGTGCGGTAGGACCGGGGTTTATCACCGTAACCCGCGCGCCGGACAGCGGTTTCATGCCCCATTTCCGCAGTAGCAGCGCGTGCGTGTGTCCTCCGCCTATCAGAACCAGATCGCGGGTTAGGGGCAGCAGAGGTGTGTGCATGGGTCTCAGTTCGTACTGTGGTCCGGGACGTCCTCGACCTGTTCGACCGCGTGGGTGGCCCAAAGCTCATCCTCGCCTGCGTCTGGCAGATCGCTGGGCTTTTCATGGCGATGAATGTGCCATTTGGCAATGAAAAGGGCCGTGATCGGAGCCGTCAGGAACAGAAAGAGCGTGATCAACAACTCGTGCATCGACAGTTTGCCCTCAAGCAAAACCGAATGCGCGATCGAGGCTAGCAGGACGCCGCCCACGCCCAGCGTAGTTGCCTTGGTGGGTGCGTGTAGGCGGGACATGGGGTCTTTCAGCTTGATCATGCCGAATGATCCGACAAAGCCGAAAATGCCCGATACGATCAGGAAGAATGCGATGAGCAGTTCGAAGATAAAGGTCATGCCACGCTCATTCGATGATATTGCCACGCAGCATAAAGCGCGCATAAGCCACGGTTGAGACAAAGCCGAGCATGGCGATGATCATGGCGGATTCAAAGAAGATTTCGGTCTCGATACTCAAGCCGTAAAGGATAAGCAGAGCGATGGTGTTGATCACCATTGTATCTAGGGCCAGAACACGGGTACTGACACCGTCGGCTGTAATGATACGCCACAAGCACATCATGATCGCAGCGCCGAAGCAGGCAAAAGCAAAGTAGATCGCATAGGTGATCATTCGAAAATCTCCTTCAGGCGGCGCTCATAGCGTTGTTTGATCTGGTCGCGCACCTCTTCGGGGTTCGGTGCATCCAGACAATGAACCAGCAGGTAGTGCCCTTGTGCGGACAAATCGCAACTGACGGTGCCAGGGGTCATGGTGATGGTTCCGGCCAGAACTGTGATGGCCTCGGGCGTGCGCAGTTCCAGCGGGACGCTGACAAAGCTTGGCTGGCGGTCTGCATCGCGCTTGAACAGGATGATCCGGGCCACCGCGATATTGGCCATCACGATATCCCATAAGACAACCAACATGTATTCCGCCACCATCGGCCAATTGCGCAGTTTCGGGCGATCCGGCCAATAGGGCTGAGTGATAAACGGAATGATGATGCCCAGTAGCAGGCCAAAGACCACCGAGTTCAAAGACCCGGTGTTTGCCAGAAACACCCACACCAGTGTAAGTAGTGCGGTCAGATGGGGATGCGGAAATATACGGTGCAGAAGCTTCATCATTCTTCCCCTCCCAGCACGGCCGAAATGTAATCTTCCGGCGCGAACAGTTGCACGGCCGTGTTGCTGGCATATTGCAGCGCCGGACCTGCAAACAGTGTCAGCAGCACAAGTCCCAGAACCGCCCCGAACACCGAAGTAAAGGCGAGGCCCGGATAGGGCTCGGGCGCGGTTGGTAGGCTGTCTTCGTCGGTTGGCTCAGGCGTCACATTATGTAGGGCGTCGTGACTTTTCCAGAAGATCAGCGTTCCCGCGCGGGCCAGACCCACGATTGTGACGAACGACCCGATCAAGATCACGGCCCAGACCGCATTTGCATCGGGCGCGCCACGTGAGGCGTCCAGTACCAGCAGCTTGCCCACAAAACCCGATAGTGGCGGCATGCCAGCCATCGCGATGGCGCCGACAAAGAACAGGGCTGAGATCAGACCGGATTGCGGCATCGGCGTCGAAGGGGCTATGGCTCCGCCACGGCGCTCCATTACCATGTCCGCGACAAGGAACAGCAGGGCCGTCGCCAGCGTCGAATGGAAGATATAGTAGAGTGCTGCCGCCGTCGCGGCCTCGCTAAACAACGAGATCGCAATCAGCAATGTGCCCATCGACGCGATGGCGCAAAAGGCCACCATTCGTGCGATATGTTGCGAGCCCAGAATGCCAATAGCGCCAACGGCCAATGTCAGCAGCGCTGCAGGTTGTAGCCAACTACCGACTAGCCCTTCGGTTGCGGCTACATCGGGCCCAAAGACCAGCGTATAGACCCGCAGGATCGAATAAGCACCGACTTTGGTCATGATCGCGAACAGCGCTGCAACGGGCAGCGGCGCATTTGCGTAGCTTGCAGGAAGCCAGAAATGCAGTGGCAAGACTGCAGCCTTGATACAGAAAACCAGTAATAGCAAGACTGCTCCAACCCGCAGCAAGGCGGTGTCTTCGGGTGGGATATCGGCCACGCGAACGGCCAGATCAGCCATGTTGAGCGTGCCGGTCACAGCATAGATCGTGCCCAAGGCAAACAGGAACAAGGTCGAGCCGAGCAGGTTATAGGCGACGTACTGAACACCGGCCTTCAACCGCACTGCGCCACCTGCATGCGTCATGAGGCCGTAAGAGGCAATCAGCAGGACCTCGAAAAACACAAAGAGGTTGAAGGCATCGCCGGTCAGAAAAGCACCGCAGACACCCATTAGCTGAAAATGGAGTAGAGCATGGAAGTGTTTGCCTCTCTCATCCCAGCCAGAGCCGATGGCATAAAGGACAACCGGCAGGGCCAGCAGGGCCGTCAACAACACCATCATGGCCGAAAGTTTGTCCAACACCATCACGATGCCGAACGGTGCGGGCCAGTTGCCGAGCTCATAGACCTGAACCTCGCCACCCGATGCCTGGGCGGTAATGGTCAAGGCGATACCCAGCAATCCCACGACGCCGGCGACCGAGAAGATGCGTTGAAGGTCCAAATGATATCGCAACACCATAATGATAAACGGGGCCAGGATCGCGGGCAGGACGATCGGCGCGACGATCCAATGGTTCATGCGTCTTCTCCCGGCGCGTCCACGCTATCGCTTGCGCTCATATCGATATGGTCATCCTTCGAGGACAGATAGGCAGACAGCGAGATCATCACGATCACCGCCGTCATCCCGAATGAGATCACGATGGCCGTCAACACCAGCGCCTGCGGTAGCGGGTCGGTATAGGGGACATCTTCATATTTGTTCAGAACGGCAGGTGCGTTCAGTGCCAGCCGCCCGGTGGCGAATAGGAACACGTTCACCGCATAGGTGATCAGGGACAGGCCCAGAATGACTGGGAATGTACGACGACGCAGGATCAGGAATATCCCGGCTGCGGTCATGACGCCGACTGCAGAGGCTACGAGCGCTTCCATCAGGCCTGCTCCTTCTCGTTATCTTCATCCTGAGGGCTATCCCGCAGCGGGTTGATATCCATCGGAAATTCTTGTGCCATTCCCGGCTGCCACGCGAAGCGCGACAGGCTGTCGAGCGCCAGCATCACAGCGCCCAGTACCGCAAGGAAGACGCCGGTATCGAATAGAATCGCGGTGGCCCATTCGAATTCTTCCAGCGGGGGCCAGTGGATATATCCGAAATCGCTGGTCAGGAACGGGCGTTCATTGAACCATGCACCCAGACCAGTGGCAGCGGCGATCAGAACGCCCCAACCGATGGTGCCGTGATAGTAGAACCGCTGCCGTTCAATCGCCCAGGTATAGCCGCTGGCCATGTACTGCATCAGGAAGGCGATCGCGACGATGAGGCCTGCGATGAAGCCGCCGCCGGGCTGGTTGTGGCCTCGGAAGAAGATATAGGCCCCGACCATCAATGCTATGGGCATCATCACGCGGGTGACGACCACCATCATTAATGGGTGAGAGTCACCCGACTGCGGCCAATGTGGTTTGCGGTTCAGCAGGTAACTGCGCACATTTGTGCTCAGCACTGCTTCGGTCAGGGCGTAGATGATCAGGGCTGCGATGCCCAGCACGATGATCTCGCCAAAGGTATCAAAACCCCGGAAGTCGACGAGGATCACGTTCACGACGTTGGTGCCACCGCCACCTTTGTACGAATTGGCCAGATGGAATTCCGAGATCGTTGGGAAAGCAAAATCCCGCATCATCAGCGCATAGATCAAAGCGCCTGAGCCGATCCCGGCAACCACCGAAATTGCCGCATCACGCCAACGCCGTGCCGCGCTGCTGTCCCAGGGTGTGTCGGTAGGCAGAAAGTTCAGCGACAACAACAGCAGGATCATCGTCACCACTTCGACCGAAATCTGTGTCAGCGCCAGATCGGGGGCAGAAAGGTAGTTGAATGCCATCGAAACGATCAGGCCAACCACCCCGATCAACACCAGTGACAGCAGACGGTTGCGGTGGAACCACATGATCGCCAGCGTCGCACCCACCAGACAGATCCAGCCGATGATCGGGATGACCTGAGCCTCAAGCGGTACGCGTGTTTCAACGCCAATGGTGCCGGTGGTGTAGGCGTAGTAGCCAAGCCCAACGACAAAAGCCACGAAGATGATCGCATACCGGCTGAGCACACCATTATGCAGTTCGTCCGTAATCCAGCGGCTGAGACGGGTCAGCGCGTCGATGATTGCCTCGAAGATCACCTTTGCCTCGGGCCGGGGCAGGGCGTTCCATATCTGGTCGCCGCGTTTGTGCAACGACAGCAGGAACAGGCCTCCCAGCGTCGCGACCACCGACATGTAAAGCGCAGGTGTAAAGCCGTGCCACAGTTTCAGCGAGTAATAAGGCAGCTTCTCGCCCCCGATCACCGCGCTGGAGACAACCGCGACAAGCGGGCCAACGATGGCTGCGGAATAAAGACCGATCAGGACAACCAGCACCACAAGGAACGCCGGCGCCAACCAAAGACCGACAGGCGGGTCATGCGGATGCGCGGGGTAATCGTCCCGCTCGGGCCCAAGGAAGACATGGCTGACAAAGCGAAAGGAGTAGGCCGCTGAAAATAGCGCAGCCAAAAGCGCCAAGCCGGGTACCAAGTAAGGCGAGTTAAGCCAAGTCGTGTGGACTGTCTCTTCCAGCATCATCTCTTTCGAGAGGAAACCATTCAGCGGTGGCAGACCGGCCATCGACAGGGCAGCGATGGTGCCGATAGTAAACGTGATCGGCATCAGATGCCGCAAACCACCCAGCCGTTTGACATCGCGTGTGCCGGTCTCGTGGTCCACGATCCCGGCGGTCATGAACAAGGCCGCCTTGAACGTCGCGTGGTTGATGATGTGGAAGACGGCTGCAACAGCGGCGATCGTCGTGCCAAAGCCCAGTAGCATCGTCACGAGACCCAGATGGGACACCGTCGAAAACGCCAACAGCGCCTTTAGGTCATCCTTGAACAGCGCAATCACCGCACCCAGCAGCATGGTGATCAAACCGGTAGTGGCGACGATGTAGAACCACGCATCCGTACCCGCCAGAACCGGCCACATCCGGGCCATCAGGAACAGGCCTGCCTTCACCATTGTGGCCGAGTGCAGATAGGCCGACACTGGCGTCGGAGCCGCCATCGCGTGCGGCAGCCAGAAATGGAACGGGAATTGCGCCGATTTGGTGAAACAGCCAAGCAAGATCAGGATCAGCGCAGGAAGGTAGTACGGCGAGGACTGGATCAGCTCTTTGTTCTGCAGAATGACACTCAGGTCATAAGATCCCACGATATTGCCGAGGATAAGCATCCCTGCGATCATCGCCAGCCCGCCCGAACCGGTCACGGCCAAAGCCATACGCGCGCCTTGACGACCCTCGGGCAAGTGCTTCCAGTAACCAATCAGCAAGAATGAACTGAGCGACGTAAGTTCCCAGAATATTAGCAGAAGCAGGATATTGTCGGACAGAACAATTCCCACCATCGCGCCCTGAAACAGCAGCAGATAGGTATAGAACTGCCCCATCGGATCCTCGCGCGACAAGTAGAATCGTGCGTAGAGGATGATCAGAAGACCGATGCCCAGGATCAGCAGGGCGAACAAAAAACCCAGGCCGTCCAGCATGAAGTTCGCGTTTAGTCCAAGCCCGGGTATCCAGTCGAACCGCGCGGTCACAACATCACCGCGCATGACGCTGGGAATGTGGATCAGCAATCCCATCAACGCGAGGAAGGTGGTCAACCCAGCCGCTGATGCTGCTGCGTTTCGTCCTGCCCGGATCAGGAGGGCCGGAAAGACAGCTCCGAGGAAGGGAAGGGCCGCGATAAGGAATAGGGACAAGTGCGATACTCCGGTCTGTGCGGTCAATATGACTGAATTACTAGGGATAATTTATTGACTGTCCGGAAATTGCAAGGTTCCGAAAGGTCCTAAAACGCACATATTGGACGTGATCTACCTGTGTAACTATGACGCGAACTTGATCTGAGGGTTGGATTTCCTGAAAGCGTCGCGAATTGCCATATGATAATACCGATCTGACAATGCAGGAGAGTGCCGCATGGCAGAAGGGAAACGCCGAACCCGCAGATGGGTCCTATTGGGCGGAGGGGCCGCCATTGCAGCGGGTTTCGCAATCCGCGAATACCGGCTGATCCCGCAGGCCTATGCTGGTGGTCAGATTGCGGCGGCCACAGCCTATCAACAGGCCCTCGACGGCGCGATCCATCTTATCGATATCCGAACGCCACGCGAATGGCGGGCGACCGGGGTCGCCGAAGCGGCCCACCCGCTCGACATGCGCCGTGAGGATTTCGTGCAGGCCTTGGACCATCTGCTCGGGGGGGACCGATCTGCACCTGTCGCACTGATCTGTGCACGCGGGGTGCGCTCGGCCCGATTAAGCAATCGACTGACCGAGGCTGGATTTACCAATATCATCGACGTGCCCGAGGGCATGCTGGGTTCGGCGGCCGGGCCCGGTTGGGTGCGGGCTGGGTTGCCTGTCAACGCTTATGAAGAGGAAACGGGATGAGTGTCAGACACTGGTTGGCCGCGTGCTTTGTTTTTGCCGGGCAACCCGGCCTTGCGGCTTGTGGCGATACCGAGGGGATGTGCGAAACCGCATCAGGCGGATATCACATCGAACTGCCGAAAGCGGAGAACCCTCCGCTGGTTGTGTTCCTGCACGGCTATGGCGGCAGCGCCACCGGTACGCTCAAGAACCGATCCATGGTCGAGCCACTACTGGCGCGCGGCTACGCAGTGATGGCACCGGAAGGGTCCGAGAGAAACGGCCGAAAAAGCTGGAACTTCTTTCCCGGTTGGGAAGGTCGGGATGAACCCGCGTTTCTTCGTGAAGTAGTGCAGGACGCTGCCGACCGGTTTGATATCGACCCGGATCGCGTGGTGCTGGGCGGCTTCTCGGCTGGCGCGTTCATGGTTTATTACCTCGCCTGCGCTGCGCCGGATTCATTTTCTGCTTATGTCCCGGTTTCAGGCGGGTTCTGGCGGCCACATCCCGAAAGCTGTGATGGTCCGGTACGCATGTTCCACACCCATGGTTGGACGGACAATGTGGTGCCGCTGGAGGGCCGCCTTTTGGGCGGAGGCCGTTTCCACCAGGGCGATATCTTTGCAGGATTGGAAATCTGGCGGGTCGCCAATGAGTGTGCCGATACCAAGCCCAGCGGGTTTTCTACCACGGGCCAGTTTATGCGTCGCAACTGGATGGGATGTGCCGAAGGTAGTGCCTTGGAATTTGCTCTGTTCCCGGGCGGCCATACGGTGCCAAACGGCTGGGCTGATATGATGGTAGACTGGTACGAAGGCTTGCCCGGCGGGTGATCATTCCGCCGGTGTGATCACGCCCTTGCCTTCGATCAATCGCTTCAACTCATCGCGATAGCGCTGGGCCGAGCGTGTAATTGCAGGCTCGCTGACATCTTCGCGCATACCAACCATACGGCGCGCGGTACCTGCCGATACGCCGCTGAGCGCAGACAATGGGATCGCCAGTGCCAGGCTGATCGCAATCGGGGCCAGCCAGACCGAGACCAGACCGGCGAGGATGCCAACGCTAAGCGCGACGCCGATGATAGTCTCAAGGCTGTGGCACAGGATCAGGGTGCGCAGCCCGTAGCTGCCACCATCGCGCGCTTGCGGGGACCAGCCCTTTTGAATGCCCAACGCGGTGCGGAACACTGCAATCATCTGCTGCACCATAAGTATAGGGGCATAGAGGATCGACAGGATGACTTCGGACAGAAATGAAGTGAAGAATTTCCGCGTTCCGCCGAAATCGGAATAGCGCACACCGCTGAGGGGCAGGGCAGCGACGCCCAAAACCTTGGGCGCCAATAGCATCGCATACATCACCAGAATGATCAGCACATGGCGTGTTTCGGACATTTCTGGCCATTGCGGGAACAGCGGATTGTCCGGGCTGAAGTAATGCAGGACCGAGGCGTCCTTGCCCTGACCGATCAAGGCCCACATCACCAAAAGTGCGAACCATAGCGGCGACATCAGATATCCGACCGCTCCGTGGAACATATGGAACCGCGAGACTGCGCGGAAGCCGGTCGAACCCAGCAGTTTCAGGTGCTGCAGGTTGCCCTGACACCAGCGGCGATCGCGCATTGCGTGGTCAATGAGGGTGGGGGGCGTTTCTTCATATGATCCGCGTATGCGCGGCAGAAAGCGCACGGCCCATCCTGCGCGGCGCAGCAATCCGGCCTCGACGAAATCGTGGCTCATGATCAGCTTGTCTTGTCCGTTGAGCGACCGCAACTTGGGCAGACCTGCGCTAGAAGCAAATGCACAGGTGCGAATGATGGCGTTGTGGCCCCAATAATTGCCTTCTTGCCCGCACCAGCGCGCGAGGCCTTCGGCAAAGGCGATACCATAGACGCCGTTGGCAAACTGCTGCATCCGGGCAAAGACCGATTGCGCGCCAATCAGCTGCGGATAGCTTTGGATCAGGCCTGCGCCGGGATCGCGGGCCAACGCATCGGTCAGGCGCGAGATCGCGCGACCCGTCATCAGGCTGTCGGCATCCAGCACCAACATCGCATTCCAGTCCGCGCCCCAGCGGCTGACCCAATCGGCAATATTACCAACCTTGCGATCCGTATTCTGAGGGCGGCGGCGGTAATAGAGTTCAAGCCCCGGTGCCAGCGTGGTCCGCAACGCCTCTACGCTGGCCTGTTCCTGCGCGGCGATCTCGGGGTCGCGCGTGTCGGATAAAATGAACATGGCATAGTGGTGCTGACCACCGCGTTTCTGCAGGTCTTCCAACATCGTGCGGGCGTTGCCGAGCACGTTCCACGGCACCTCGTTATAGACAGGCGTCAAAAGCGCCACGCGCAACGGTTGCGAGCGTCCTTCACGCTTTGGCTGCTCTTGCCGGGACAGCGAGACCATGCCCAGCAGCACGGTGCAGACCGTGAAAGAAATCCAGAAGAAATTGAACGAGATTAGCGTCAGCAGGATACCTTCGACCAGATTAATCCCTTCGGCGCTGAACCAGTCGGACATGACCCAGAGCAGACCCAAAGTCGCCGCCATGGCAGGTGAGAAGACCAGCGCGCGCCAGAACCCGACGGAGGGAATTCGACCCCCGGCAGGTACCTGCGCATCGCGGAATCCCTGCGCAAAGTTCTGCGCTGGCATCGCCAGAGGGGCCTCGGGCGGCATGATATGAAGATCGCGGTTCATATGGTCCAACGGTAAAGCCAGACTTCAGAGGCTGGTTGTTTGTCTTTCAGCAACTGCGCGCGCAGTTCCACGTGGTTGCGTTCGCCTGGTTCGAATGAGAACGCCAGCCGCAACCCGCCCGTGTCTGGGTTACGCTGCAGAACGCCTTCTGAAGTTTCGGCATGGGGCGAGTCGACAAACACCGTGATGGCCTCGGGATCGTCAAGCAGCTCACTGGCTTCGAAATCAATCACAGCCAAACGGCCCTCGCCGAACGTGTTGTCGCCCATCGCGGTGTTGATCACGCGGGCCATAGGGGTGTGCTGCGGTTCCTCGCCCCAGATCAGGCGATAGGACAGATCAATCTGGCTGCCTGCGGCGTAGGGTTCCATCGGGCGCCAATAGGCGACGATGTTGTCATAAATCTCCTGATCCGCTGGGATTTCGACAAGCGTGACGGTGCCTTTACCCCAGTCTTCGCTGGGTTCGACCCACAAGCTTGGGCGTTTGTGATAATTGGCTTCAAGATCCGCATAGTCCGAGAACTTGCGCTTGCGTTGCATCAGACCAAAGCCGCGGGGGTTTGTGTCGACAAAAGACGAGATCTGCAGGCGAGTCGGGTTCGCAAGCGGGCGCCACAGAACCTCTCCTGCGCCGTTGCGGATCATCAACCCGTCACTGTCGTGCACTGCGGGGCGAAAATCATCGAAACGGCTGTGATTGGTCTGATCGAACAGGAACATAGATGTGCCGGGCGCGATGCCGACATGGGGCAGTTCGGTACGTGGGAACAGGGTGGCTTCAATATCCATCACGCAATCTGAACCGGCGGTAACGTGGAAGCGGTAGGCCCCTGTAACGCTGGGGCTGTCCATGAGCGCATGAACGACCATGTTACGTTGATCCGGTTCTGGACGCTCCAACCAGAAACGAATGAATTCGGGAAACTCCTCGCCATCTGGATCGCCGGTCTTCAAGGCGAGCCCTCTGGCCGAAAGGCCATAGACTTCGTGCAAACCGATGGCGCGGAAATAGCTGGCCCCTTGCCAAACGCAGAACTCGTCTGTCTCGCCAGGGCGGTGCATCTCAGTACGCAGGCGTAGACCTGAAAAGCCCAGCGTGTCGTCAATGGGCAGCTCTGGTACGTCTTCAGACTTATCGAACATGGCCAGATCAAAGGCGACCGGCTTGGTCATACCGTCCTCGACGGTCGACACTTTCACTGCGCGTGGAAAATACAGGCCCGGCGTGAAAAAATCGACGTTGAAGGGCGTCTCGGTCTCGTACCACAGCGCGCGATCCAGCCGGAACCGGATTGAACGGTATTGCTGATACGTCAGGTCCTGCCACTCCTGCGGAACCATCTCACGCTCGGCATAATCACGGCTGGCCAGGTCGCGGGCCATTGCGATGACGTCGTCTCGGCTGAACGGGGTCTCTCCACCTGTGGCATATGCCGCTGGGGCGAAGGCCAGAGCGGTTGATGAGGCGAGAAAAGCGCGACGTGTAAAGTTCATTTCTTTGATTTCCAAGGTTGTGACTTGAACCAGGCGGCCAGATAAGCCACGCCGATGATCATGGCAAAGCCAATCATGTTGGCGATGAACACACTGGCAACATCCCGCCCACTCAGGTCCAGTCCGACGCCGATAAGTCGTGCTGCTGCCATAGAAAATACGAACACCGCGAGCGATTGCTGACCCACTTTGGTGATGATGGTCAGCAGGAACTGCCAGACTTTTGCGGCTGCCCCATGACCGGTCGCTATCAGGCGACGGCCATGCTCACCGGCGATAACCCAACCCAGATAGGCAAGCGACAGAAAATGCAGATATCGGAATAGACCAAAGTCGGTCTTGTCGCGAAATTCTTTGGTCACTGGCCAGACCTTGCGAATCTCATCAGCCAGATCAGGGGCTGCTGCATTGATCCAAGTGAATACCTTCCACGAGCCGAACGGCATCGAGAAGATCAAAAACAATGCTGCCGCCCAGATCAGAGTTTTCGACACCGGCGGCGCTGGAATCCAACCTCGCATGAACGCAAAGCCGGTGAAGAACAGCAATTGCCACCCGAATGGGTTGAAGAACCACTGGCGCTCTGACCAGGGCTCGGCCGGCAGGTCAAGGTAGTCGAATTGTGCAACGAGCCAGATCGTGACCGAGGCCATGGCGACCGCCCAGAATCCGATACGATATAGCCCCATAAACAGGGGCATCATCGCCAGTACCACCAGATACATCGGTAGAATATCGAAGTAGTTCGGCACATAGGTCAGGGTGAACAGTCCGACGATCTGTGACGCCGGATCGTTGAAGAAATGCTGTAGATTGAGAGAGGAGATATAGTTTTTCTCGAACAGCCCACTCTGGTTCAGGGCCGCCATTGTCATCGCGACAAAGAAGAACAGGCAGATATGCGCCCAGTAGACCTGCCAGATGCGAAAGCTCACGCGTGCGGTGCCCATCCACCAGCCTTTGCGCATGAACGCCCCCCCAAAAGCAATTGCCGAAGCCATGCCTGAACAGAATACGAAGATCTCGGTTGCGTCCGAAAAGCCAAAGCGGGCAGGTATCCATTTGGCCCACGGATCGTTCGGAATATGGGCAATCAGGATGATGAACATCGCGATGCCGCGATAGAAATCCAACCGCGGATCGCGCGTAGCGGCGGGGGCGGCGACCTGAGACGCCACCGGAGCAAAATCAGAAGCGGGCGATGCGGTCGCCATACGGTTTCTGTCCTTCTTGGTCTTTTATTGTTGTTATTCGGCGGGGACGCTTTGTGCGTCGCCGCTGTCGCGTGCGGCCTCGATCAATTCTCGGCGGGCGAGGGCGTAATTGTCCTCTCCCCCGGCACGTTTGGCGCGGCGGTCGTCCAGGATGCGCTCGACAGCATCCAGACGGCCAGCGCGCAGGCCGGAATCAATGGTGATGCGCTCGAATACATCACGTTGGGCGTGGCTGCCACCCGCCAGTTGCATCCCACCCCGGGCATTTGAAAGAAAATCAAAGGCTTGGCCGTAAAGGCCCTCTCCAAAGGCCTCAAGCCCCTTGGCGGCGGCAATGCCCGGGTCGGACATGCGGATCGGCGTGTCACCCTGATTGCGCTGGGCGTCATTTTGAATACGCTGCAGCATATTTGCTGTAGCCTCCGAACGATTGTCCCCGGTCAATGCCAGCAAGTAGTGAAGATCGGCGAAGATCAAGCATCCGTCTTCGGTTCGGGCTGCGCTGAGATCGGCCAGTTCTTCCCAACGGTTGCCAACATCAACGCCCTCAAGCTCTAGCCGGGACAGCAGCGAGGTTGCATTCGAGATATCGCGATAGTCGTCGGTTTTGTCCTGGCGGATGTGATGATCGTAAAGCGCCATCACTTGATCGACTTGCCCCAAATCCAGATGCATCAGCGCCTTGTGCCACCAGACATGATAGCGGAAATTGTTGCAATGCGCCCAAGCGTCCTCGCGTCCCGCGAGCCAGTCCAGTCCCAGCTGCGCGTTGCCCGTCATCTCGTGCACGTGCGCTACAGCGTGCAATCCCCAGGCGTCGTCCGAAACCATCCACAAGGCCTGACGACCGGCGATCTCGGCTTTCTCGTAGGCGCCGGTTTCCTCCAGCGCGAACGAGTGGCATCCCAGCAAGTATCCACGTCCGGCGTGGTCGGGTTCATACGCAGGCATCACCCGTTCGATCGACCGACGCATCCCCGCCGCATCGCCCAGAACGAAGCGCGTCGCATGGCTGAGCTTCATGGCCAGAGTATCCGTTGGGTGCGCCCGCAGAATCTCTTCAAATTTCTGAACGGCCTGTGATGGAAGGTCGGCCATATACAAACCCAGCGCCTCGACATATAGCCTTTCCCGGGCTGAAACGGGCTGACGCTCCATCGCTGCATTCGCGGCACTCAGCGCTTCGGCAGCGACCGCGATCATCTCACGCCGGCCCAGCAGAACCATGAACAGCCCCTTGACCGCATGGCCCAGCGTAAAGTCCGGCTCAAGCTCCAGAACCTTGCCCAGATGTTGCGGTGTTATAGCGGCATGCGCCATGAACCCAAGGAGAACACCATCCCATGCCTCGACGCTTGCGGGCTGGTTCAGGGTGTTCATCTGTCCAAAGACGTCTTGTTTCATACTCGGGTCCAATCTGATTGCGACGTTCTACACTGTTCGATGTAACAGAGTGTGCAGCCGGGTCGTAACAGTATCGACCCTGCTCTCGAATTGGTGAAATCCCGTGTGTGAGAAACGCGAAAAAAACCGCCGATTCAAGGGCATGTTTCAGCAACTTGCCGCCTAAACGGGCAGAGTGTTTCAATCTTCGAAGGGGTTTTCCGCGTTCAGAACAGCCTGTGTGTCAGCCCCACAGACCGGTGGTGCGCTGCGATATGTTACAGGCGTGCGTGACAGGTTCAGGGGATTCCCGATCAGTTGCACCTCGCCAGGCTCAGCTTGCATCGAGATCTGCATCTGGCGGGCAGCGACCTGATCCGAGGCAAAAACCTGATCGAGCGTCCGCACCGGGCCAACAGGGACTTTCAGGTCTTCAAGCCCCGCGATAACGCTGCCTGTATCCAGCGCCTGAACTGCCGGGCGCAGGATCGCATTCAACGCATCCCTATTTTCAAGACGGGCCGGGTTGGTGGCAAATCGGGGATCTTCGGCTAGCTCTGGCTTTTCGATGAAGCCGCAAAATCTTTTGAACTGACTGTCATTTCCAACGGCCAGAATCACGTGCCCATCCGCCGTCTGATAGACCTCGTAAGGCACAATATTGGGATGCCCGTTGCCGCGCCGCTGAGGCACTTCGCCCGAGGTCAGATAATTCACGCCCTCATTTATCAGCCAAGCGATCTGTGCATCCACCAGCGCCAGATCGATCTGCTGACCCTCGCCAGTCATGTCGCGATGACGCAGCGCAGCCAGAATACCAACGCAGGCATACATACCACACATCACGTCAGCAATTCCGACGCCTACTTTCATCGGCGCGCCTTCGGCGTCTCCGGTCAGAGACATGATCCCGCCATATCCTTGCGCCATTAGATCATATCCGGGCTTCGATGAGTTTGGGCCTGTCTGCCCGTAGCCTGAGATTGAACAATAGACGAGGTCGGGAAACTCATTGGACAAGGTTGCGTAGTCGAGCCCGTATTTCGCCAGTCCACCGGGCTTGAAATTCTCGATCAGTATATCAGCGTGCGAGGCTAGGCGTCGGACTTCTGCCTGTCCTTCGGGTGTTGCGATATCCAATGCGACCGATTTCTTGTTGCGGTTGGAGGACATGAAATATGCGCTCAGGTCCGAGCGGTTACCATCCGCATCCTCGGCGTAAGGAGGGCCCCATTGTCGCGTATCATCACCACCGGTCGCCGGGTTTTCGATTTTGATGACGGTAGCGCCAAGATCGCCCAACAACTGCGTACAAGTGGGTCCTGCCAGAATGCGAGACAGGTCCAGTACCTTGACGCCTTTCAGCGGTCCTTCAGATGCGGCCATCATATCCTCCACGGTCAATTTCCGCAGCAATGACAGTGAACTTGTCTGCTTTCAACGCCTGATCCAATGCAGCCCGCAAATCATCGCGGCTACGAACTGTGCGACCATAACCGCCGAGTGCGCGGCCTAAAGCGGCAAAGTCATGGCGGTCAAAATCCACTCCGCGATTGCCCATCTGACGCTGGCGTTGTTTCAGCTCGATCAGCGCAAGGCTGGCATCGACAAAGACCAGAAAGATTGTGTTGCCACCCAATTCGGCGGCAGTCGACAGCTCTCCTGCAACCATCAGAAACCCGGCATCGCCTGAAAAGCTGATCACGGGGCGATCCGGTTCGGCCAATTTCAGACCGATCGCCATCGGAACGGCACACCCCATGGTGCAGAGCGCCGAGGACTGGATCAACCCTCGTGCCTCCGAACACTCCCACATCTGACTGAGCAGAATGCGATGCGCGCCGCTGTCGGCCGTGGCGAGGGTCTCAGGTGGCAGAACGGCACGAGTTTCTGCGATGATCGCCGCCGGTCCCCAGTCTTCATCTGTCGGAAAAGCATTCGCCAGCGCAGCCTTGACCTGTTCAGGCTCACCATTCGGCCAAGTCTTGCCGGCAGGGTTGCCCTTGGCAATGGCCTCAAGCGTTGCGCCGGTGTCGGCGACCAGATTTAGCCCAGCCTGATGCATGTAATGATCGTTCACCACGGCTGATATGTCGATCACGCGCTTGGTTTCTGGGTCCCAGATCTCGCGCCAGCCGGGGCGCATCTCGATAGGGTCATATCCCAAACACAGTACTAGATCAGCCTGTTCCACCAGCGGGACTAGGTGCTTATCGGCCAGCGGAGACAAACCCGCCCCGCCCAGGCAGAGTGGATGATCCTCGGGCACCACCCCCTTGGCCTTGTAGGTGGTGACAAAGGGAATGTTGAAATGCTCTAAAAATGCTCGCACCACACAGCGCGAGTCGTCGTAAAGAACATCAAGACCGATGATCGCCAAAGGTCGCTCAGCCTCGGCCACCCATCGGCGGGCCTTTTCCAGACATTCCGCGCCAGGCGCGACAGGAGCAACTTTTGCCAGTCGACGACGTTTAACCCCTGATACGCGCGTATCGGCCACCGAGATAGGCACATCGATGTGTACTGGGCCGGGGCGCGCTTGGTTGGCAAGCGATACCGCCTTGTCGGCGATGATATCGGCCCCGTCGGCCGTCAGCATAAAGCTGCCTTTGGTGATCGAGCGATAGACTTGCGCGTGATCCATCACTTGATGGGTGTAGGTCAACGCCTCATCCGCGTCGACGCATCCGGTCAGCACGATCATCGGCACCCGATCCTGCAGGGCGTTGGCGACCACATTGATCCCGTTCATCGCTCCGGGCCCGAGTGTGGCCACGAGGATTGCAGGTGCACCATCGCGATGGTGGACCGCTTCGGCCATGAAACCTGCAGAGTTTTCGTGTTTTGCAAGGTGGAAAGCAATGCCCGCGCTTTCCAGCGCATCCACCAATGTCAGAACCTCGCCGCCGGGCATTCCGAACGCATGGCGGCATCCGGCCTCGAAAAGGCGTTGTGCCAACAAATCCGCAGCGCGGGGAGACAGGTCCTGCATTAATCAAGCTCCGACAAAGTTATCTGCCAGCAGATTGCGGAGGACGCGTCCGGACGCAAGCAGGTTCACGTCAGTGTGACTATTTGACGGCGTTTTCCGCCACGGCCTGAAACTTTGCGTCCAATTCTATGGCAATCTCGCGCAGAGCGTCTCCGCCCTCGTCTGCGTAAGGGGCAAAGACGAAGCTGGGTGTCTTGTAAGAAAGGGTTGCAGTGCCGTCCTCGTTCTCGGTCACGTAGAAACGGATGGGCGCTTCGATCATCGCGTTGGTCGAGGTTTCAAGAACCCGAACTGCGTAATCGTTGTTGAATGCGCCAATCACCCGGTTGCCCGGAATGGTGATACCGCGCGAGGCCGCCGCTTTGGTCGGCCCGGCCTGTGTCACAACGATCAGGCCGTTTTCCTTTACCGCGGCCTTTGTGTCATCTACGAGGGTCTCATAGCTTTTTCCGCTGGAGTAAACCGCCCATCCAGTAAGAGGTTCGATGCCGTCGGCCCAAGCAGGCATCGCCAGCAGGCAGATCGCAGCCCAAAGCGCCCTCATGTTCTTTCCCTTCCTGTTGACTGGGGAATTGATGACAGAAAAGCGCTGAAACGGGGCTCACAATCCTGTGCGCGCGTCAGGCCGCACGTTTCTTCAGCAAATAGATATCCATGATCCAGCCGTGATCAGAACGGGCCTGCGCGCGGGTATCCAGAATGTCTTGCGCCACATCCGCCAATGGGCCTTTGATCAGAATCTCTTCTTTCATGCCCACATATGCCCCCCACCAGATGTCATAATCGGTCATCTTCAGGCTCTGGAACGAGCATTCGCCATCCAGCATTACGGCCACTTTCGACGCCGTTTCAGGCCATCCATCATCGCGGATGCGACGGCCTGTGGTCACGACATAGGGCGCGCCCAGATCATTGATCGGGATCGCATGGGCTGCAGTCAACGCCTGCAACGCTGTGATTCCCGGCATAACCTGGACTTGTGGTTGCGGGTCCAGCCGCGCTGCAATTCTTAGCGAACTGTCATACAGCGACGGATCACCCCAGATCAGCAACGCCACCTTCTGCGCGTCCGGGTAGGCTGAAATCGCCTCGTGCCAGCGCAGGGCAATTGCGTCGTGCCATTCGTCGACGCCTCGGAGATAGCCGTCATCTGCCCGGCGTTTGGGAACGTCGAAATAGGCGATCCGTGCAGGTTTGTCGGTGACCTGCGTGATGATGTCTTCGCGCACACCGGCCAGATCAGCTTTGTTCTCTCCTTTTCGCGGGATCAGGATCAGGTCCGCTGATCTGATCGCCTTCGCCCCCTGAAAGGTCAGGTGGTCGGGATTACCCGTGCCGATTCCGATCAGAATCAGTTCAAACATCTTCGAACTCTGCCAGCGGGCCATACAGGATCAGGGCCGGGGCGGTTCCAACCTCGGATCGCAGCTTGTCGGACAGGTCTCCGATTGTGGAGCGCTCCAAGGATTGCTCGGGAGTTGAAACAGATTCGGCCATCAAAGCAGGCGTGTCCAACGGCAAGCTATGCGCGCTCAGGGCTTCGACCAGCAAGGGAAAAGTGCGCTTGCCCATAAATACGACCGTCGTCGCGCTAGCATCAGCCAGGGCGGGAAGGTTCAGATCGGTCGGCAATTTGCCACTTACGTCATGCCCGGTGACGAATTGAACGCGACGTGCAGTCAGGCGTCGGGTCAGAGGAATACCAGCTGCAGCTGCCGCCGCGACGGCAGAGGGGATGCCGGGAATGATCTCGTACTTGATGCCGGCTGCCTGCAACGCGACCAGTTCTTCTTCCAGTCGACCGAACAATCCTCCGTCACCGGATTTCAGGCGTACCACCTGCTGACCGGTCTGCGCATACTCCACCAACAATCGGCTGACGTGATCCTGCTTGGGCGAAGGGCGACCGGCGCGTTTGCCAACACCAACCAGATCAGCATCGTCACGCGCATGGGTCAGGATCGGGCCGCTGCTGAGATCATCAAACAGCACCGCATCGGCTTTCTGCATCCGGTCTACGGCCTTGAGCGTTAGTAGCTCCGGATCACCCGGACCGGAGCCAATGAAAGAGACAAAACCGGTCATGCCGAGGCCTCTGCAATAAGATGGAAAAATGTGCCGGTGACATTGCCACGTCGCGATCCTGTCTGAGGGCCTTCGGCCCCCTCGGCATCGAAGACTCGCGCAAGAGGAGCGTCAGGTTGTTCGATGATCGAGGAATAGTGGAACTCATGTCCGCGCAAGGCGGTACCCTTGGCAAAGCCCGGCATCGACGCCAAAAGCTCAGCCCTACGATAGCCAAGGTTGAATTTGCGCTTTTGGTATGAGGTTTGCAGACCCAACAACCCTGCCATCTGATGTGGCGCGCCTTCCTTGTCGACCAGAACTTCCCCCAATGCCATGTACCCCCCGCATTCACCATGCACAGGTCGCGTTTCCGCGTGTTTGCGCAGCCCGGTCAAGAATGTATCTGCTGCCGCCAATGTTCCTGCGTGCAGCTCGGGATAGCCCCCCGGTAGCCAGACCAGTTCAGCGTCTGCAGCTGGCGCTTCGTTTGCCAGTGGCGAAAAGGGCAGTATTTCTGCACCGGCGCTGCGCCACCCTTCCAGCAGATGCGGGTAGGTAAATGAAAACGCTGCATCACGGGCCAGTGCGATCCGCTGCGCCGGGGGTCGCGGCAGCGCGGCTGACGATGGCCTAGCAGGGCCTGAGGAGGCCGCCCGTTTGATCGCAACCAAATCGACATGTTCACGCAGGAATGCGGCATATCCGGCGATTGCCGTTTCCAGATCCGGATGCTCAACCGCCTGGATCAGGCCTAGATGTCTTTCGGGCAGGGTCAGATCACCTCGGCGCGGAAGAACGCCCAGAACCGGCAATCCAGCCCGTTCCATGCCCAGCCGCGTCAGCCGCTCATGTCTTGGGCTGGCACAGCGGTTCAGGATCACGCCGGCAAAAGGTAGATCGGGGTTATACATCCGAAAGCCAAGCGCGGTCGCCGCCGCCGATTGCGCTTGTCCTCCGACATCCAGGACCAGAACGACCGGCCATCCCATGCGCAGCGCCGTTTCAGCGCTCGACCCATGCCCCAGCTCTCCGGGTTTGGCGACGCCATCAAACAAACCCATTGAGCCTTCGGCCACCACAATATCCGCGCCCGTGGCCTGCTCAGAGATCGCGCTTAGCAGCGGCTCCCCCATCGCCCAGCTATCCAGATTGAACGAGGCACGGCCCGCTGCAGCGCGGTGAAACGCCGGATCTATATAGTCCGGCCCGCTTTTGAACGGTTGTACGGTCAAGCCGTCCTCGGCCAAAGCCCGGAGCAATCCCAGCATGACAGTGGTCTTGCCTGTACCCGATGACGGAGCGGAAATCAGTATTCCGGGGGGGTTAGTCATCACCATGGCTCCAGCTCGACCACGGACTGTCGGCGCTTTGAGGGCGATAGCGGCGGTCATATGTCTTGGAATACAGACAGCTTTCGTCAAACCCTTCACCTGCAAGCGCCGGACCAACCATGATCAGTGCGGTGCGCGAGATGCTGTTGTCCAGTGACTCCTTCAACGTGGCAAGCGTTGCGCGGATGATCTTCTCATCCGGCCAACTAGCGCGGTAGACCACGGCGACCGGGCAGTCTGTCCCATAGGCAGGTGTCAGGTCGGCGATGACGTTATCCAGATTTCCGATCGAAAGGTGGATAGCCAAAGTCGCACCTGTTTTAGCGAAGTTTTTCAGTGTCTCGCCTTCCGGCATCGAAGACGCACGCCCGGGCGTGCGGGTCAAGACCACTGATTGCGCCAGACCGGGCAGTGTCAGCTCGGTCCCGAGCGCTGCAGCCGCAGCCGCAAACGAGGGTACACCGGGCGTGACGCTGACCGGGACACCCATCTCTTTCAGACGTCTGATTTGCTCACCCATCGCCGACCAGACCGAGAGGTCCCCGGAATGCAGCCGCGCCACGTCCTGTCCAGCTTTATGCGCTGCTTCGATTTCGGCCATGATCTGATCCAGATCCATGGGTGCGGTGTTTACGATCTTCGCGCCTTTGGGGCAGTGGCCCAGAATCTCCTCGGGTACCAATGAACCCGCATAAAGGCACACCGGGCAGGAGGCGATGATATCGCGCCCGCGCAGGGTCAGCAGGTCGGCGGCGCCCGGTCCGGCGCCGATGAAATGAACGGTCATGTCTGTCCTCCGATGGCGACGGCGCAGGTTGCAAGCCGGTCGTCCGAGATTTGTCTGGGTGAAATCAGCCGCGCGCCATGTCCGGCGGCGGCAAGAGCGGATGCTTCGGCCACGCTGCCGGTGCCATATGTGGCGCGACTGCGGGTTGAGCAAGTAAGTGTGCGTTGTTCGGCAAGATCATTTGCCGGAATGAAATGTACCGGCAGCTCAGTTGCTTCTGCAAGCGCGGCAAGTGCGGTGTGTCCGTCCTTGTCCGCAACGGTCGCAAGGGCATCGACAGTTTTTCCTGTCGAGGCAAGCTCGAAAGCGGCACGAAGACTGGCCAGCGTAGCAGAGGATGAGAAACCTAACCCCGCGACGATCATAACGTGAGGCTCCACTGCACCACTGGGTAGGCAGATTTCCAGCCTCGCCGTGGACCAAGCGCAGCTGCCTGCGCCAGTTCGATGCGCAGCAGGTCTCCGCCGAGCTTGTCGTGCCATTCAGCTAGTAACGCTTCGCTTTCCAATGTCACCGCGTTGGCGATCAGCCGCGTGCCGGCCTGAAGATTAGCGTGTAGCCAGTTCAGCAGATCCGCACTCAGACCGCCACCGATGAACACCACATCGGGTCGGTCAAGATCAGCCAACGACTCTGGTGCAGAACCGTGCACAACGCACAACCGATCCTGCCCTAACGTATTGGCATTGCGGCGAATGCGTTCGGCCCGATCAGCACGCGGCTCGATAGTCGTTGCAGTTAGCGTCGGATCGCACATCAGCCACTCGATGCTGATCGAACCGGTGCCACCACCGATATCCCACAGATGCTCACCCCGATGAGGGGCAAGCGCCGACAGGGTTAGCGCGCGAATGGGGCGCTTGGTGATCTGGCCGTCGGTTTCAAAGATGTCATCGGGCTTTCCCGAGGCTTTGGGAAAGGCACGCCCAGTACCCGCGACATCAAGACCGACACAAACCGGATGTTCGAAGGTTCCAAGCAACGCCTCGGTCAGCGACACGCTGCGCGCGCGTTCACGGGGGCCACCGAGCGCTTCCATGACGTGCAGAGTGCAATCGGCAAAATCGGTTTCGCCCAGATAGGTCGCAAGCTCGGCTACGGCTTTGCCGTCGCGCAGCAAGAGAATCGCGCGCAGGCCGGGTGCCAAGTGAGGGCGAAGGCGCGTCAGAGGCGCGGCATGTAGCCCGAAGGTCAACGTGTTTTCAAGCGGCCAACCAAGCCGCGCAGCAGCAAGCGAAAAGGTCGACTGGCCGGGTAGGGCAATCCATTCGTTCGTTTCGAAATTACGCGCGATAACGGACCCGGCCCCGAACCAGAACGGATCACCCGAGGCCAGCACAACGGTTTGCCGACCGCGCAATGCGGTCAGAATTGGCAGGCCATCGGCAAATGGGACCGGCCATTCAATCCGTTCCGCCGCGCTGTCTGGGATCAACGACAGGTGGCGTGTCGGACCCATGACAATCTCAGCGCGGTCCAGCACTTGACGGCTTGCAGGGGACAGGCCATCCAGTCCATCTTCGCCCAAACCCAGAACGGTCAACCACGGAGTTTCAGACATGCCCAACCTCCTTATTCTTGGTGGCACGACCGAGGCGAATGCTCTGGCAAAATCGGTTGCCGATCAAGGCATTCCCGCTACATATTCCTACGCCGGACGTGTCGATAACCCGTGCTCGCAACCCGTGCCGATGCGCGTGGGCGGGTTTGGTGGTGCAGCGGGACTGGCGCGGTACATTCACGAGCACGGCGTCACCCATGTTGTCGATGCGACTCATCCCTTTGCGGCGCAGATGAGCCGAAATGCGGTGGAAGCCTGTGCGGGGGGCGCAACGCCCTTGGCCGCTTTGACGCGACCTGCTTGGGTCGCGCAAGACGGGGACAACTGGCAGCACGTACCGGATATTGAAGGTGCGGTTGAAGCTCTGGCCGGTCCAGCCCGCCGCGTCTTCCTGGCAGTTGGCCGCATGCATCTTCATGACTTCGCAGCCCAACCTCAGCATCACTATCTTTTGCGGCTTGTAGACGATCCGGACGCATTGCCGCTTCCGAAAAGCGATGTGATCGTTTCGCGGGGCCCGTTTACTGTTGAAGAGGACCGGGCCTTGATGGAACGTCACCATACGCAATTGATTGTATCCAAGAATGCGGGTGGCACCGGCGCGCGGGCCAAACTGGATGCCGCCAGGGCGCTGGGCTTGCCGGTTCTGATGATAGACCGTCCGACCCTGCCGAAGCGGACCGAGTTGGCAAATGTCACGCAGGTCTTGGACTGGCTGGCGCATACTTAATCCTTGGCCAGCGTGAATCTCGGGGTGTAGACGATCGGGGCGCTGTTGCGCTCGACTATGCGGGTCAGGGACGAGCCGACGATGACGACGGTCTGCATGTCCGCCATATCTGCCGTGGCTTCTTCCAGAGTTGAAATCCGCAAAGCCTCATCCTCGCGGGATACAGCGCGTGCGAACAGGATCAGGCGTTCCGGCTCACATTCCTCCCGCAGGATTTCCAGCGTTTTTTCAAACCCTTCCGGTCGAGACTTCGAGCGAGGGTTATAGAACGCCATGGCGAAATCGCCCTGCGCGGCAAGTCGGAGGCGCTTTTCGATCAGTGGCCATGGCTTCAGGTTGTCGCTCAGGTTGATGGCGCAGAAATCATGCCCTAACGGCGCCCCAGCGCGGGCCGAAGCCGCCAGCATCGCAGTGATCCCCGGCAGCACGTCGATCTGTATGTCACGCCAGTCTTTCGGCCCGTTTTCAAGCGCTTCAAACACCGCAGCGGCCATTGCAAACACGCCGGGATCCCCTGACGAGACTACAACGACGCGTTTACCGCCGGCCGCCATTTGCAAAGCGTGCCGAGAGCGGTCGATCTCGACCCGGTTATCGCTGGCGTGCAGGGTCAACCCCTCTCGCTCGGCCACCCGAGCAACATAAGGGATGTAACCAACCACGTCCGTCGCTTCTGCCAGCGCGGCAGTGACTTCGGGAGTGACCAGTGCTTCGTTTCCAGGCCCAAGGCCAGCGATCTTGACCCAACCGCTCATGGTCGGCGTCCCTGTCCATGAACCAGTATGATTGAGAAATAGGGCGTGATTCCTTCGCAATTATCAGACAGTTTGCAGACCCGTTGGTTCGGCATCTGAGCGTATTCGACGATCCACGCGCGGTCATACAGCCCGGCCTGTTTCAGCGCGCGCTTTACCTTGTCGAAGTTCCGCCCGATCTTCATGACAACCAGCGCGTCGGTCTGGGTCATGCGTTCAGTCAGAGTATCCTCGGGCAAGGTTCCAACAAGAACCGTGAGGACATCGTCGCCCCAAGTTATCGGGTCACCGGTTGCGGTCCAGGCGCCGGACATGCCGGTTATGGCAGGTACGACTTCGACTTCAGATATGTCTCGTAGTCGATTGTAAAGGTGCATAAATGATCCATAGAAGAACGGATCGCCTTCGCACAGGACCACTACATCCTCACCATTTTCGGTAAGCGACTTCAGATGTGCGGCACAGTCTTCGTAAAACACCGAAAGGAGTTCATTATACCTTGGATCCGTCACCGGGATTTCGGTGGTTACCGGGTACTCCATTGGAAACTCGATGGCGTCGCCGGGGATCATTCCATTGACGATCTTGCGGGCCTGACCTGTGCGGCCAGGTTTGCGAAAAAACGCCACATGGCGGGCATTGCGCAGCAGGCGGTCCGCACGGACACTCATCAGGTCCGGATCGCCGGGGCCGAGGCCCACGCCGTATATTTTACCCCCGCTCATTCCGTGCGGCTCGCGATAGCATTGATGGCAGCAACTGTGATCGCACTGCCTCCCAAACGGCCTTTGACGATGCAGGAGGGTACGGGCTGCGCTTCCCACAAGGCATCCTTGGACTCGACCGCTCCGACGAAGCCCACCGGGCAGCCGATAATGGCAGCGGGGCGTGGGCAGTCGGGATCTTCCAACATGTTCAGCAGGTGGAAAAGCGCGGTAGGGGCGTTACCGATCGCGACCAGTGCTCCTTCCAGATGCGGACGCCACAGCTCTAGCGCGGCGGCAGAGCGCGTGTTGCTCATTTCGGCAGCCAGAGGGCGCACGCGCTCGTCATGCAGGGTGCAGATCACTTCGTTATCAGCGGGCAGGCGAAAGCGGGTGACGCCTTCGCTGACCATGCGGGCATCACACAGGATCGGCGCGCCATTTTCCAGCGCGGAACGCGCTGCCGAGACAAAACCGTCCGAGAAATGGACGAACTCTTCCAGCCCGACCATCCCTGCGGCGTGGATCATCCGAACGGCGACCTGTTCTTCATCGGCATCGAACCGGGCCAGATCAGCCTCGGATCGGATGGTGGCAAAGCTCTGCTTGTAGATCGCCGCGCCGTCGGTTTCGTATTCATAGGGCATCAGGTGAAGTCCATGGTCATGAGTGTTTCTTCGGTCAGGCCGCGTTGGCAGGGCTCATCCCCCGCACGGCCTTGTTTGACAAGGTCAAATCGTCCGGAATTGCCAACCAAAGTGACATCGGCCGGACCCATTCGGGCGCATCCCTTGGCGCAGCCCGATACATGCAGGCTGCCTGCAACGCGCGCGGCCAGGGCGCGCGCCACACCGCGGGTTTCGACCTGCGCCTGCGGGCAGTATGGCGCGCCGGGGCAGGCGTCGGTTGTTCTCAGCGGGTCGGTGCCATCTGTGACAAAGTCAAGGGCGGGTATCGCCGCCCCGCCTTCCAACAGGAACAGCCGCCATGGTGTGACCCGCAGGGCAGTGGCGTTGCTGTTTTCGATCAGCAAATGGAGTTGCCGCGCCGGTAGCTGCCCAAAGGCAGCGCCATAGAGTGTCCCCTGCACGCAGGCTCCCGGTTGAAGAGGCACGCCAATGGGGCCGGGCGCGCTGCCTTGCCACTCGTTGGGCAAACCATATGTGGCAACGGTCCGCGCCATACGGCGGGTCTCGGTTGTGTGGGTTTGCGCAAACCACTTCGCCAACGCGATCACTTGGTCGATGGCTTGAGCTTCCGACACCACTCGCCCGGTTTCGGCCCCGTCCGCGCGCAGGATCAGGCTGCCCGAACCGAGTTCAAGCCGGATATCCGCCGAGTCATCGGCCAATAAACGCTCGGAACCTGTGTCGATGGCAAAGCCGAACTTGGCAGGTAAATCCGGAAGCTCGGCCAGACGCTGGATCAATTCCTGTGTCAGCCGAGCGGTCAGATCACCGGCTTCATAGAGTGGCGAGACCAGAATGTTGCGGCGAATTTCGATTCCGGGTTCGGCGTCCAGCAGGTTCAGCGAGGAAAGCGCGGCCAACAAGGATTGATGGTCGGTTTCCTTTACTCCACGCAGCTGAAGGTTGGCGCGGTTGGTAAGGTCGATCGTGCCATTGCCGAACCGTTCCGCCAATTCGCACAGCCCTATCGCCTGTTGGGCATCCAGGCGCGCCAGCCGAGGGCGCACACGCACGACCAGCCCATCACCGGACATCATCGGGCGATGGGCACCGGGGCACCAGCCCTGCACGATGGGCGCACTCATCCCAACCCCTCCAGGTCGGCGCGGATCGAGTTCCGGCGGGTATGCCATAGCCCTGCCTCCAGCAGTGCCCGGAACCGATCCTGCATGGCCTGATGTGCTTGCGGGTTTGCCTGTTGCAGGAAGGCGTCGACCTCTTCATTGCCCAGCGTGGCGTCGTGGTACAGATCGAACAGATGCGGTGCGACTGTGCCGGACAGATGCGCGAAAGATGCCATATGATCCAGCGTCGCCGCGATTTCAGCGGCGCCCCGGAACCCGTGCCGCTGCATTCCGGCAATCCAGCCCGGGTTGGCGGCGCGGGCATAGACGACGCGGCTGATTTCCTCGGGCAGGGTGCGGGCGCGCGGGTTGTCCGGGTTGGTATTGTCCAGATGATAAAGCTGCGCAGTACCGCCGGTGATTTTCTTGGCGGCGGCAAATCCGGCCTCGTGCGTTGCATAATCATTGGCCAGCAGCAAGTCCGTCTCGGTCAGGTCCTGTAGGTGCACAAAGCTGTCGGCGTTGGCGACGCGTTGCGAGATACCGTCCTTATCCTGCGCGATGTGTTCACCTTCCAAAGCGAAGGAACTGGCATCAAGCCAAGCCTCACCCGCTTGCACGCGTGCCTCATCCGTATAGGTTTCGGACAGATGAGTCATGTTCAGACCATAGCTGCCGGGGGCTGGCCCATAGACCCGCGCCGCAGGCTCCTGACCGGCGTAAGGATTCCAGTCGGGTGCTTCATCTCGTTTGGTCAATGCGCGGACAGCCTGACCGTAAAGCGCTGAAAGCGTCGGGAACACGTCCCGGAACAGGCCAGAGACGCGCAGTGTTACGTCCAGACGCGGGCGGCTGAGATCGGTGATCGGCAACACTTCGATGCCCGAGACCCGCTCAGACCCTTTATCCCAAACCGGCTTCACTCCCAGCAGGTGTAGCGCCATGGCGAATTCCTCGCCCGCTGTGCGCATAGTGGCCGAACCCCATAGATCGACGATCAAGCCCTTGGGGTAGTCGCCTTCTTCCTGCAGGTGCCGCCGAACCAGTTCCTCGGCGAGCTTGACGCCTTGTGTATAGGCCGCGCGCGTGGGAACCGAGCGTGGGTCGGTCGTGTAAAGATTCCGCCCGGTCGGCAAAACATCCGTACGCCCGCGATAGGGGGAACCGGACGGCCCGGCCTCGATCCGTTTGCCCGCTAAAGCGTCAATTAGGGCAGAGCGTTCAGCTTGGGCTGAGGGGGCAGCGTCGAAATTGCCCGTCTCATCGGGGACGCGCCCAAAGATATGCAGCCCATCACCGAACTGGCTTTCCTTGATGTCGCAGACAAATCGGTCAATGCGCGTGATCGCCTCGGCGGTACAGGTGGCCTGATCGAGGCCAAGATCGCTTTCCAGCCCGATCGCCTGCGCCTCGTCCCGGATATCTTCCTGCAGGCGATCGCGGCGTTTGGGGTCTAGCCCGTCCGCGTTCGAGAACTCGTCCAAAAGCGATTCCAGCCGCACCATGCGATCTGGTGTGCCGCTTTCCTTCATCGGGGGTGGGATATGGCCCAACGTGACCGCCCCGATCCGACGCTTGGCCTGCGCGGCCTCGCCGGGGTCGTTGACAATGAAGGGGTAGATCACCGGCAGATCGCCGATTAACGCCTCGGGCCAACATTCGTTGCACAAGGCGACTGATTTTCCCGGCAACCATTCCAGCGTGCCATGCGCACCGATATGGATCAGCGTATCCGCGACCAATCCTTTGCGCAGCCACAAGTAAAAGGCGACGTAGGCGTGGCGCGGTGTGCGCGACAGATCGTGATAGTCGTCATCGCGCAGTTCGGGTGTACCGCGCTCGGGCTGCAGCGCGATCAGCGCTTTTCCACGACGCAGTGCCGTGAAATGGAACGCGCCGTTTGTGAAAGCAGGGTCGTCTTCGGGAGTGCCCCAAACCTTATTGAGATCGGCGCGGAGTGTTTCCGGCAGCGCCGCCAGCGCCGCCTGATAATCCTCTAGCGGCCATGAAATCCGTGCATCAAGAAGAGTTTCAGCAATTGGCTCGGCAGGCGCGGTGTCATACCCTTCGCCTTGCAGATCGAGCAACATTGCCTCAGCCGAGGCCAGCGCATCCAGACCCACTGCATGTGCCATCTGCCAGTCTTTGCCGGGATAGGTCGATAGTACCAGCGCCGGAACCTGCTCCGCTTTGGGTTTGTCGTGAAGGTTCAGCCAGCCGGAGATGCGGTTGATGATGGCTTCGATCCGTTCGGGTTCAGCCCGATGAGCGAAACGAGAATATTCGAGATGCGGATCGCGTTTGCCCGGCTCTTTGAAGGATACGATGCCCGCGTTGATCCGCCCGTCCACTTCCGGAAGGACCACATGCATCGCGAGGTCGGCAGGTGAAAGGCCACGCACTGCGTCAGCCCACGCTTTGCGGCGTGAGGTGGCCAGCGCGACCTGAAAGACCGGCACCTCTGCCACATCCAGAGGTGAGGTGCCTGATGCGCCCTTGCCTGAGAATGAGGTGGCGTTGACGATCGCCGAAGGCTTCAGCGCCACAATAGTCTCGCGCAGCCAATCGGCGGCATTTGGTGCTTTGAGCGACGGGGCAAACAGGCCGACGGCCTCAAAACCCCGCGCCCGCAAGCTGCGGATCAACGCCGCAATTGGGGCGGTATCTGCCGAGGTCAGGTATGCGCGATAAAAGGTTACGATGATACGTTTCGCATCACCGGGCAGAGCGTTTTCTGCAGGGATCACGCCGTGATCTGGGCACCAGGCACCGCATTCGGGGATGGTCTTGGCGCCCATGACCGGACCTGCATACAACCCCGCAGCCAGTGCCATCTGCGCCAGAGCGGCCTGCGCCGCGACCTCACCGCCGGTGTCGCACAGATGCGCCAGCCGCCGCAGGGTCGAGACAGGCAGGGTAGAGTAATCATCCAGCCGCGTATCCTCGCGACCGTCTGCGGGCAGTACGGCCAGTGCAATCCCTTTGGCCTGCGCCAGCGCCAGAACCTGCTGCAAGCCGTACGCCCAATAGGGCACTCCACCGATCAGACGGATCAGGATGCCCTTTGCGCCCTCCAGTGTCTGCTCGACATATGTGTCGACTGAGAGGGGATGCTTCAGCGCCGTCAGATTGGCCAGCCGCATCGTTGGCATGCGTCCTTCAGGCCCACCTCCACGATGCCATCCCGCCGCGAAAGCGCCAAGGTCACTGTCGGAAAAGGACAGCACCACCAGGTCCGCCGGGCTCTGACCCAGATCGGTCGGGGTCTCGGTTTCTTCGAGCCCATGGCTTTCGCGGAAGACGACGTGCATAAGTCTTACTCGGCAGCCTCGGTTACACCCACGAGGATATCGCGGATCTCGGCCTCTTTGATATCGTCATGCTCGGCAATGACCACAAGGCGCGAGCGACGGTCTTCGCCGGGCTCCCACGGGCGGTCATATTGGTGACGCACGCGCGCACCGACGGCCTGAACCAGTAGGCGCATGGGCTTGCCTTGAACGGCGGCATAGCCTTTGACGCGCAGGATATTCAACTCGTTGGCCAATCGTTCAATCTTGGCGACCAGATCAATCGGATCGGTTTGCTCGGGCAGTTCAACGATGATGCTTTCGAAATCGTCATGCTCGTGATCGTGATGGCCGTCGTGATGGCTGGGACGCGCGTCCATGTCATCCTCGGCCGCGGCTTCTAGACCCAGCACGACGCGGACGTCCACGGCACCCTCGGCCACTTCGACCACGGGCATGGGGCGGGGCGCTTCGGCGGCGATGATCTCTTTCGCTTTCGCAACGCCTTCCGGGCCAGCCAGATCGGGCTTGGTCAGCAGAATGATGTCGGCGCAGGAAATCTGATCCTCGAACACCTCGGACAAGGGAGTTTCATGATCAATCGAGTCATCTGCCATGCGTTGCGCATCCACCGCCTCGACATTCGGAGCGAACCGACCAGCGGCCACGGCCTCGGCATCGGCCAGAGCAATCACGCCATCGACGGTGATTTTCGAGCGGATATCGGGCCAGTCGAACGCCTTCAGCAGCGGTTTTGGCAGGGCAAGACCGGAGGTTTCGATCAGGATGTGATCGGGGCGCGGCTCTAGTGCCATCAGGGCTTCAATGGTCGGGATGAAATCATCGGCCACGGTGCAGCAGATGCAACCATTGGCCAGTTCCATGATGTTTTCCGCCGGGCAATCAGGAATGGCGCAGGACTTCAGGATATCGCCATCGACGCCGACATCGCCGAATTCGTTGACGACCACCGCCAGACGCTTGCCCTGCGGGTTCTGCATCAGATGGCGCACCAGTGTGGTTTTGCCCGAGCCCAAAAAGCCGGTGATCACAGTGACGGGGAGTTTCTCGAGATTGCTCATTTCAGGGCTCCAATCGGGGGAATGCGGGCCGCACAGTTTTTGCGGAAATGTTCGGGACGTTCGCGCCATTTGACCAAACCGTCCTCGGTGGCGAGGTATTTGGCTGCGCCTTCGACGATGGTTTCAACATGGTCGATCTCGTTCAGATGCTCATACACGAAAGTCCAGCGATCCGGTCCTCCGCGTAGCACGATCGAGCAGCCTTCATCGCAATTCGACAGGCATTCCACAGCTTTCAAGGTAATGCCTTCGGGCAGGCCCGCCTGTTCAAGCGCCTTGTGCAGCAACGTGCCGGGGCGCTGGGCGTCATCCTCGACAGGCAGCCCGCGACGGCAGGTAGTGCAAACCAGCAGTTCGACCGGTGCGGTCTCGGTCATGTCTCTCATCCCCCCAAATCCTCTTCGTGGGGGACGGGGTTTCATGCGGGCCGATCACAGCCCCACACCGGAACACCCCGTCCGGTTTCATCTTCGGGCGTTGGCAGGTCTCCCGGCTTGCGGATTTCAGAGGAGGCCTCTGTCGGATGTCCCGCCTTCCCGGCCATACTGCCAGTGGCTTTGGGCACCCTCTCCGGTCACGGTCGCGGGGGCGGCTGCGTTTGACGGCAAAAACCGCTGACGCATTCCCTTTTCATCTGCTCTCGCAGACACCAACGAAAGGGACATGCGGCAGGGCAGGGTTGCTTGTCAAGCGAGTCGCGCCGATCCGTGAAAAAGCGGATAAAAAGCGACCTGTCGGGGTCGCTGGGCGGCATGATACTTCTGCAACGACGTGCTGGCATGGCAGCAAGATGCGAACAGGAGGATACCGCGCATGAAAGTAGGGTTTGTCGGGCTGGGGAATGTAGGGGGCAAGCTATCTGGATCGCTGCTACGAAACGGTATCGATCTGACGGTTCATGACCTGAACCCGGATCTGGTGACCGAATTCGTCGCCAAGGGTGCCAAAGCCGCCAAATGTCCGGCGCAGCTGATGCGCGATTGCGATGCTGTTATAACCTGTTTGCCTTCTCCTGCGGCCTCGGACGCGGTGATGCAGGAAGTGTTGCCAGAGGTCGGCCCTGGCAAAATCTGGATGGAAATGTCGACCACCGACGAAGCCGAAGTCAAACGCCTTGGCGCAATGGTCATCGAACGAGGCGGCGCAGCGGTGGATTGCCCGGTTTCGGGCGGATGTCACCGGGCAGCGACGGGTAATATCTCGATCTTCGCAGGCTGTGATCGTGAGACTTTTGAACGTATCCTGCCATTCCTGACCACCATGGGGCGGCGCATTTTGCACACGGGCGATCTGGGCTCGGCCTCTGTTTTGAAGGTGTTGACCAATTATCTGGCGACCGCCAACCTGATCACCTGCGCCGAGGCACTGGTGACAGCCAAGGCCGCCGGCATGGACCTTGGAACCACCTATGAGGCGATCAAGATATCGTCAGGCACATCCTTCGTGCACGAGACCGAAAGTCAGGTCATCCTGAACGGCTCGCGCGATATTTCCTTCACCATGGACCTGGTGAAAAAAGATATCGGTCTGTTTCAGGAGGTCGCCGACCGTGCCGGAGTTCCCCTTGAGATAAACCCATTGATGATCAAGATTTTCGAAGATGGCATCGCGCGATATGGTGAGCGTGAACTGTCCCCGAACATCATCAGGCGGCTAGAGGACGCGACCGGACTGGAGATCCAGGCGCCAGGGTTCCCAACCGAGATGCTGGACGACGAGCCAGAAGAACCGGGTTATGAGGTGATCCCACAGAATCGGTAGATCAAATAATAGGCAAGCGTTGCGGCTGTCTGGCGGCCTGGTTGGACAAAATTCTGGGGCTATTCTAAACAGGTCAACAAGAGTCCGACACCGGCACAGGCAAGAGAACAACTTATGACGAATGAGACCTTTCTCATCGTAACAACGATGAAAAACGAAGGGCCTTTCATGATCGATTGGGTGGCCTACAACCACGCAATCGGCTTTGATGACATTCTGATTTATACCAATGATTGCGCTGATGGTACCGATGCCATGGGCGAACGGTTGCAAGCGCTTGGCTGGGCTCACCACCAACGAAACAGGCTGGGTCCGCGCGCTGCGCCGCAGGTTCGTGCATTTTCGCTTGCGCGGAATCACCCAAGCTATCTGTCATCGGATTGGATTCTCAGTTTGGATGTGGACGAGTATATCAATATCCGTTTGCCCAATAGTGATATAAGAAGCCTCGTTGAGGCCAGCGGCGTGGCGGACGCGATCTCGATCTGCTGGCGCATGTTCGGAAACGCGGGTCAGAACGATTTCGTTGATCGACCTGTACCTGAGACTTTCTTTCTGGCCGCCACCGAAGACGGCTATCCGCATCACCGGACCAAAGGGTTCAAAACGCTGTTCCGCAACAACGGAAAATTCAGCCGTTTTCGCGCCCATCGTCCCAGGATTAATCCAGAAGATGCACCGAACCCTGACGCGCCATACGAAGGCGTGTTGTGGCGGGATTCGGGCGGGAACCTGTACCCAGCAGACCAAGTGAAATGGAAAGCATGGCGTGGTTTCAGCCATGAATTCGCGCGCATTCATCATTATGCTGTGCGCAGCACTGATAGCTTTTTGGTCAAGCGCGACCGTGGGCGCACCAATCATGTGGGGCAGGATCAAGGGCTCAAGTACTGGCTCATGATGAACCACAATGATGTTGAGGATCGCTCAATTCTGGAACACATGCCGGCTATGCACGACATCAAATCTGAGATGATGGCAGATCCGCAATTGGCAGACCTCCATCACCAAGCATGTGAGTGGCACAGATCGAAAGCCGAAGAATTGAGAGCCAGACCGGACTGGGTTGATCTGGTTGAAGCGTTGCAAAATTCCTCTACCGGAGAAGACGTCTATGGGTGAAGCTGTATCTGCTGAGGATCGCCGCAAGAAGCAAGCTGAGCAGCGCGAGCGGAAGGATTCCCTGCGGCGCGAAATGCTCAAGGCCATGCCGCATGGACGGCTGAGCGTTGAAATTGGCGTTTGGAAGGGCGAGTTTTCGCGGATTCTGCTGGAAGAGCTGCAGCCCTCGAAATTGTGCCTCATCGATCCCTGGCAAGTACAGCAAGATCCGGATGGCGGTGCTTCGCTTGCCGGAGCGCGCACGCAAAAGGATATGGATCGGATCTACGATGCAGTAACGGGTAAATACAGTACCGAGATCGCCAAGGGGCAAGTTTCGATCATTCGCGACTATTCGCAACCGGCGCTGCGTTTGTTTGAAGATCAAAGCATCGGGTTTGCCTATTTGGACGGCGACCATTCCTACGAGGGAGTAAAGACGGATCTGAGTGCTTTGCTGCCCAAGATGATCGAAGGCGGCGTAATCATGCTTGACGATTATCACAGGCGCGGTTGGTGGAAAGATGATGTGATGCGTGCATTCCACGAATTCCTCGGGGCAAATTCTGCGGGGCTGCGGCTCAAGGCCATCATGGGGGCGCAGGTGGCCGTCGAGAAACTTTGAGCCGAGATCATTTTTCTGATTATAGATTCGTGCGACGTAACCCAGGCTGGCTAGTGTCTTCCAGCGTCAACAGTGTTAAGCAACAAGTTCAGCGATGACGGATAGGGTTGTTGTCTAAGTCCGATCATCTTTGAATAGCGGCACTTTCCCAGGCAGACAGGAACTTCCTGCGCTTCAGCGTATCGAGGAACGTCAACAACGCAGGGTCCAGCGCTATCGCTGCGCTTTCGGTCGTGGAGTCCTGCGTGTCCAGAAGTGGCAGTGCTGCCAGTGATTCCGGATTCAGCGTGGTCAGGTGCCGGACAAAGGTTTCCGCTTCCTCCGGCAAGCGGCTTTTGCCAGTTACCATGGCGGTTCGCATCATCGTCGTCTGAAAATCGGAAGGCAGAATGATCTGAAGGGCATCCTTTCCTTCTGTTCGTACCGCCGCATAACTGCCAAGCACGTTGTAGGCCACCGCGATTGTACCATCCGCCAGGTCGTTAATCATGTCGCCCGAACAACAATACAGCCGCACATCCAGGCCGCCCAAAACCTCCATCAAGCGCCAATAGGTTTCCGAGGCGCGGGCGTCCTGCGTGGCGAACAAATAGCCCAATCCCGACTGGCGCACGTCATAAGTGCCGACTTTGCCCCGAAAATCATCCGGGCGGGCACGCAGCGCTTCGATCAGTTCCTGCCGCGTTTGCGGCATTGGTTGTCCTTCGAACGCGGTGCGGTTGACAACGATGGTTGCGGGTTCCGAAGTGAAGGCGAACAGGCTTTGATGCCATTGCGCCCAAGGGGGGTGCGGAAGATCGTTAAGCGCCAGCGCATATCCGTCATTCGCGAGCTTCAGTTGCAGGTCCATCGCGCTGGAAACGACAACGTCGAACGCTTCTGGCGTGGCTCGGACGCGTCGGTCGATATCGGCCGTGCCGGTCACCAGATATTCGACCGATATCGCTGGATTCTGGGCGACGAAATCCTCGATCAGCGGCGCAAACAGGGCGGTATCGGTGCTGGAAATGACCCGCAGTCGGGGGCCGTCGGCACTTTCGTTGAATATTTGTCGGTCTTCCCAATCCTGAGCCCCTGCGCCGCTGGCGAATAGGCACAGGATCAGAGTGACAAGATAACGCATGCGCCGCCCTCCGCTTTGTTTGACAGTACCAGCGTGCCGCCATGGGCGACCGCGACGTCCTGGGCAATGGTTAGCCCGAGGCCCGATCCGATGGTTCCCGCCGCGTTCTGACCACGTTCGAAACGTCTTGTGAGCGTTTCGATTTCATCTGGCGGAAAGCCTGGCCCCTGGTCACTGACCGTGATCCGGGCTGTGGGTGACCCTGCGACATCGATGACTACGGTACTGTCTGCTGGCGCATATTTAAGCGCATTGTCTACCATGTTCCGCACCGCATTTTGGATGAGGATGGGGTCGCCCGAATACATGACCTGCGGATCGCCGCTCAAAGCAAGCGAAAGGTCTTTCATTTCAGCGATGGGCGTCAAGCGCTGGACAAGTTCACGGATCAGAGTCACCAGATCGATATCCTCGCGCTCCAGATGGTCGGCGCGGAATGTGATCATGGCGTGATCCAGTAGTTGCCCCGCAGCCCTAGAGCTTTCGTCGATGGCGCGCATCATTGATCTTAACGCCTCGCGGTTGTCTTCTCTCTCGACCCGTTGCAGCGTCGCCTCGGCATAAGACCTGACCGTTGCCAGCGGGGTGCGGACCCTATGGGCGGCCTCGGCGATAAAGTCCTCGGATTGGCTGAGAGACTGGTCCAGGCGTCCCATAAGCGAATTCAGCGATGACACCAAAGGCGCCATTTCACGCGGTACTGGTTTTTTGAATGGGCTGAGATCTTGCGGTCCCCGACGGGTGACGGATGTCGTTAATCTGTCGAGCTGACCAATGGTGGCCGAACTCACCCAGAAGGACAATACAGCCGCAAGCACAAAGAACCCCAATCCCAAAAGGCCGGCATTGCGTGAGATTTGATCCAGCGTCTCCGACAGCGCATCTTGGGTCTGTCCCAAGGCCACTTCGATTTCTGTCTGATTTCCCAGCCCGACCAGTGTGCGGCTGGCACTGACCTGACGAACGTTTTCACCACGCACCTCACCGAAGCGAAAGGTCCACTTTCCATCAGCGGGTCCTTGAGTTGGGGTCAGGTCTTCGTAGCCGGACAGGAACTCGCCATCCTGAAAGATCGCATAAAACACCCGGTCGTCCGACGGCGTGCTCAGCATTGAAAAGGCAGCATAGGGGATATCGACTTCAAGCTCGCCTCCGCGCAGCGCCGCGGCGTCGAGGATCGAGGTGACTGAGGCACCCAGAATGTTGTCCTGACCTTGCTGGGCAACCTGAACTGCATAGTCGCGGACAGCAAAGAACAGCACAAGGGCCAGAATCGCGGCACCGCCGATTAGCGTTAGCGCAAGACGGTTTCGTAGTGATCCGGAAACGTTTGGATTAGTTGCCATGATCCAGCCTGTAGCCCAAACCGCGCAACGTTGTGATCCTGAGGTCCGATTTTTCCAGATGCTTTCGCAGTCGGCCGACATAGACCTCGATGGCATTGTCCGAAACATTGTCGTCGTAGGAGAACAACCGGTCCGCCAGCTTCTGCTTAGAAAACACCTGACCGGGGGCGTTGATCAGCAGTTCCAACAAGCGCAGTTCGCGGTTGCGAAGCGAGACGATGTCGTCGCCCACCGTCAAATGACCCGCAACCGGATCAAAGACGACGCCGCCAATTTCAATCGTCGTTTTGGTCTTGCCGGATTTGCGTCTAAGCACTGCGCGGCAGCGCGCCTCAAGTTCGGCATGGTCGAAGGGCTTGGTGACATAATCGTCCGCCCCAAGATCGAGTGAGCCGATTCGATCCGACACTTGACTGCGGGCGGTCAGAACGATGACAGGTGTGTCCAGATGGCTGGCGCGATGCCGTTTGAGGAAATCGCGCCCGTCCCCGTCGGGAAGCATGATGTCCAGCAGGATCAGGTCATACTCATCGATTTCAACAAAGGCCACAGCATCTTCTATTTTCTCTGCGTGATCAACCACATGCCCGTCCAGTCGCATGCGCGAACTTATGGCATTGGCGAGGTCCAGATTGTCTTCGACCAAGAGGAATTTCATCGGGATCCAATAGTAATTTCACCCATGACAGGTTGATGTCAGGTTGATGTGTTTAGGTTTCGAATAATCTGAGCCGCACTGCGGCCGGTTGTCAAACGGGAGGAATTCATGACGACAATCAAACTGGGCCGTCGCGCCCTTATCGCGGCTGTGACCGCTATTGGTCTGGCTGGACCGACTTTCGCTGAAGAGGTCGTAGATAGCATCCACTTTCTGATCCCCGGTGGCGCAGGAGGCGGCTGGGACGGCACGGCCCGTGGCACCGGTGAGGCGCTGACGAATGCGGGTCTCGTGGGAACTGCATCCTACGAAAACATGTCGGGCGGCGGTGGTGGTAAAGCCATTGGATATCTGATCGAAAACGCCGACAGCAACCACGGCACGCTTATGGTCAACTCGACCCCGATCGTGATCCGCTCTCTGACCGGAGTGTTCCCGCACAATTTCCGCGACCTGACACTGGTCTCGGGCACGATCGGCGATTACGCCGCGATTGTTGTGGGCAAAGACAGCCCCATCAATTCAATGGCGGACCTGCTAGCCGCGTATGACGCCGATCCAAGTACAACGGCCATCGGCGGCGGTTCTGTGCCGGGTGGGATGGACCATCTGGTCGCGGCGATGGTTATGGAAGCGGCAGGCAAGGACGCTTTGGGCGTGAAGTACATCCCCTATGATGCAGGTGGCAAAGCGATGGCCGCGCTTCTGTCCGGTGAGATTGCCGCGCTGTCGACCGGTTTCTCGGAGGCTGTCGATCTGGCGAATGCGGGTGAGGTGAAGATCATTGGCGTCACCGCAGAAGAGCGCGTGGATGCAGCCCCTGATGCGCAGACCATGAAAGAGCAGGGCATCGACACAACTTTCGTGAACTGGCGTGGGTTCTTTGCTGCTCCTGGTCTGCCCGAGGACAAGCTGGTCGCTTATCAAGAAGCCATCGCCAAGATGTATGACACACCTGAATGGGAAGAGGTCCGCGCCCGTAACGGTTGGGTGAACATCCACAACTCGGGTGCTGATTTCCAATCGTTCCTGGAACAGCAGGAAAAGCAGATCGGCGATCTGATGAAAAAGTTGGGTTTCCTGTAAGGATACCTCGGGCAGAGCGGGCAACCGCTCTGCCTCAACCAACAATAAATCAAAGGAGGGGGAAACATGGCGCTGGATCGCTGGATCGCGCTCGTTTTGCTGGGCATATGCCTGACATATGGCTACACCGCCTGGTTCACGATGGATGGCAGTCTGCCCCCCTTCATGCAGCGCAACCCCATTTGGCCGAGCACCTTTCCCAAGGTGCTGTCGATTTTGGGGATAATTGCCACAACGATTATTCTGCTGGGATTTGAAAAGGCTGAGCCCAAAGAGGCTGATATCGATTATCGGAGGCTGGGCGAATATCACTTGGGCCAGGCGCTGCTGTTGCTGGCTTTGATGGTTGCCTATGCGCTGTGCCTACGTCCGGTTGGATTTCTGATCTCGACATCCGGGTTCCTGATCCTCGGTTCTTTCATTCTGGGCGAACGCAAATGGCACGTCATGCTGCCGGTTGCCGTAATCGCTACAGGTTCAGTCTGGTACCTCGTGCAAGAGGTTCTTGGCATCTACATGCGACCCTTGCCGGGCGTTTTCGGAGGCTGACATGCTTGAAGGATTGTTGATCGGCCTACAAACGGCATTCTCCATCCAAAACTTGTTGATGGTCATAGCGGGCTGTCTGATTGGTACATTCATCGGCATGCTGCCCGGTCTTGGGCCGATGTCGATCATCGCCATTATGATTCCGGTCGCCATTTCGATGGGCGATCCGTCCGCCGCATTGATCCTGCTTGCCGGTGTCTATTACGGTGCGATCTTTGGTGGCTCGACATCTTCCATTCTTCTGAACGCGCCGGGGGTCGCGGGAACCGTGGCCTCAAGCTTCGACGGCTATCCGATGGCTCGTCAGGGCAAAGCCGGGAAGGCGCTCACAGTTGCCGCTATCGCCAGTTTCGCCGGGGGTACGATAGGCGCGCTGCTGCTGATGGTCTTTGCGCCTGCATTATCCTCGGTCGCACTGCTGTTCCACTCGGCTGAGTACTTTGCCTTGATGGTAGTGGGTCTATCCGCCATCGCCGCTTTTGCGGGAACCGGGCAGGTGGCCAAGGCAATTGTCATGACCATTCTCGGGCTGATTATGGCCACTGTCGGCGAGGGCGCGCTGTTCAACTTGCCGCGTTTCACGATGGGGATCATGGATCTGCAGTCCGGCTTTGGTTTCATCACGCTTGCAATGGCGATGTTTGCCCTGCCCGAAGCGCTGTTTCTGGTTCTCAAACCCAAGGACCTGCAAGGCGACGAAGGCGAAATCAAGGACCTGCGCATCACAGGATCCGAGGCAAGGGCCATCGCTCCGGTGGTTGGTCGCCAATCTGTGCAGGGTTTCTTTATCGGTGTGCTTCCGGGGGCAGGGGCAACGATTGCCAGTTTCCTTGGCTATGCGGTTGAACGCAATATTGCCCCGAAAGAAGAGCAGGAGGAGTTCGGCAAAGGCTCGATCAAAGGTCTGGCAGCACCCGAGACAGCTAACAATGCTGCCTGTACCGGTTCCTTTGTTCCGTTGCTGACGCTCGGCATTCCAGGTTCCGGAACTACGGCCATCTTGTTGGGCGCACTGATCGCGCTGAATGTGACACCGGGTCCGCGCCTGATGATCGACGAGCCTCAGGTGTTCTGGGCTGTCATCATGTCGATGTTCATTGGCAATCTGGTGCTGCTGATCCTGAACCTACCGTTGATCCCCTATATCGCCAAGGTGCTTGCAGTACCGCGCAACTATCTGATTCCGTTCATTTTGTTCTTCACCCTCATGGGGGCCTATATCGGGCAGAACAATGCCACGGAACTGCTGATATTGGTCGGCTTCGGCGTCTGCGCCACGGCACTGAAATTTGCCGATTACCCTCTGGCACCACTGCTGATCGGTTTCATCCTTGGTGGCATGATGGAGGATAACTTCGCCCGTTCCATGCAGCTGTATGACGGCATCGCCTTTATCTGGGAACGTCCGATGACGCTGGGCCTGTTGGTGATTGCCCTCCTTCTGGTGCTGTTGCCCAGTTACCGCGCACGTCGCGCCAAGGCGCGAGCAGCAGGCGTGGCCGATGGCGACTGAGCCACTTTCAGGCATCCGGGTTCTTGACCTGACTAATGTCCTGGCCGGGCCGTATTGTTGCTACCAACTGGCCCTGATGGGGGCCGAAGTGATCAAGGTCGAACGCCCCGGCAGCGGAGATCTGGCCCGTGCGCTGGGGGCGGATCCTGATCGGAACAAGGCCGGCATGGGCATCAGCTTTCTGGCGCAGAATGCAGACAAGAAATCCGTGACTTTGGATATGAAGGCTGATCGGGGAAAGGCTCTGCTCAAGCGGCTGGTCAAGACTGCCGATGTGCTGGTCGAGAACTTCCGGCCCGGCGTGATGGACCGGCTTGGGCTGGGGTATCAGGTTCTGCGCGCCGAGAACCCCAGACTGATTTATTGTGCCATCAGCGGGTTTGGTCAGGATGGACCACGCCGGGACGACCCGGCCTATGACCAGATCGTGCAGGGGATCAGCGGTGTCATGTCAATCACAGGTGCGTCGGATACCGCACCTTACCGGGTTGGCTATCCTCTGGCAGATACCGTCGGCGGGATGACGGCGGCCTTTGCCATAAGCGCGGCCTTGAATGCCAGCCCGCGCGGGGCATTCCTTGATGTCGCAATGAGCGAGGCGGTGGTTTCGACCATGGGGTGGGTGGTGTCCAACTATCTGGTCGGTGGCGTGACTCCTGCGCCGCATGGGAACGAAAACACAACGTCGGCCCCGTCCGGAACTTTCGCCACATCCGACAACCCTATAAATATCGCCGCCAATCGCGACGAACAATGGCATGCGCTCGCCCAACATCTGGGCCGCGCCGACCTTTTGACGCATCCGGACTACCTAACCCGCGAGGATCGCAAGACCAACCGGCATGAATTGCGCCAAGAACTGGAACGCACGCTTTCCACCCGTCCAGCCAGTGATTGGGTCCAAGAGTTGAATGCGTTGGGTGTACCGGCCGGGCCGGTTATGACGGTGCCGCAGGCTTTGTCCGACGATCAACTCTCAGGGCGCGGGCTGATTGGAACTCTGTCGGCGCACGGAGAGAGTTTACGCCTTGCGGGCAGCCCAGTGGTCATTGATGGCGCACGCCGCATGCCACGATCCGCACCACCGGATCTTGGGGCCGACAACCTCTCGATTTGGGCCGAGCTTGGACTGTCGGACGCAGAGATCGAAACGTTGCGACATGAGAGGGTGATATGAGCGATGTTGCTGATTGGTGGCGCACCGCTATCATCGATATGGAGCCCGGACGCATTGAACTGCGTGGCCAGCCGATTCAAGACCTGATCGGCAATCTGGGTTTCGCTGAAATGATCTGGTTGATGGTGCGGGGTGACAGACCGACACCTGCGCAGGCTCGATTGTTCGAGGCCGCTTTGGTCGCCGCCGTGGATCACGGCCCGCAAGCCCCCTCGATCGCGGCTGCACGAATGGCGGTGACCTGCGGGCTGTCTCTTAACAACGCGATGGCGAGTGCTGTTAACATGCTGGGTGACATCCATGGTGGTGCCGGCGAGCAGGCGATGGAGCTTTATCACTTTGTAGACGCCCATGCCGAAGGCCCAGAACAGGCATTGGACGACTGGATCGCCGAACGCGGGAAGATACTCCCGGGTTTCGGGCATCGGTTCCATACACCGACGGACCCGCGTGCACCCCGGCTGATGGCCCTGGTCGCTGATGCGGTCGAACAGGACGCCTGCGAGGGTCGGTTCATGAAAGTCGGGCAAGCCGTGGAAACCGACCTGATGCGCCGGAAAGGCAAGCCGGTGCCGATGAATATCGATGGTGTCACGGCAGTGATCTATGCAGAGCTAGGCTTTGCCCCTCCATTGGCACGGGGTTTGTTTTGCCTTTCGCGGTCGGTCGGTATTCTGGCCCATGCCTGGGAGCAGACCCAGCAAGGCGGACGTAACAAAGGTCCTACACCGCCCCACTATCGCTGGACTTATCTAGGCGATTGAAGTTGAGGTATGCCGCCTGTCGTTCCTCATGGCTTCGGATTCCTCTTATCCAGATTCTGAAACATAGCGACATAGTTTGTGGCTAGAGCCTTCGCCTTACGGCCGACACCGTCCAGAACTGCGTAGGACAGGAGCCGGGGAATTTGGGTGAAGTGCCTTCGCAGCTGGCGCAGGTAGGACTGGCGTAGCGTGTTGTCGTTTTCCAGGAAAATGCGCACAAGGCGGACAACGTAATCGCCCTAAGTCAAGGATCTAGAGTGAATTGGAGGCGAGTACCGGAATCGAACCGGTGTACACGGATTTGCAATCCGCTGCGTCACCACTCCGCCAACTCGCCTTTTTAAGCAATATCAATAACTTGCCGTGGTGTGAGGGGCGTTCTATCAGCTTTCAGGATGAACGTCCATAGCCTTGAGGGCGATTATTTCTGTCTTGTTTGGAAATTTGACAATACCCCAATGGTACGTTTTTGCCGCGCCCGGAAATGCAATCTGGCCCGTTGCTGCAGGCAGGCGGATGTGGCAAAAGCCAGATAACAGTCTGATAAGGAATGAGCGATCACATGACAGATTTCGCAGCCCGGCGCCTTACGATGGTTGATACTCAGGTCAGGCCCTCGGATGTGACCAAGTTCCCTATCATTGATGCGATGCTGAGCGTTGCGCGCGAAAATTTCGTGCCGGATGCGCAACGTGAGGCAGCCTATGTTGGTGATCTGGTCGAGTTGGGTGATGGACGTTGTCTGCTTGAGCCCAGGACGCTGGCTAAGATGTTGGACGCAGTCAACATTTCCAATGATGAAGTGGTGCTGGATATCGCTCCGGGGCTGGGTTACTCAACCGCAATTGCCGCGCGAATGGCAGAGTTGGTTGTGGCCGTGGAATCCGACCCGGCATTGGCAGCTGAAGCTCAGACGCTTCTGATGGAAGCTGACGTAGACAACGCTATTGTTCATGAAGGACCGCTTGAACAAGGCGCGGTTGAGCATGGACCCTACGATGTGATCATGATTCAGGGTGGGGTCGAGCAGCTTTCAGACACTTTGCTGGATCAACTCAAGGATGGGGGCCGGATCATTTGCCTGTTCATGGAGGGTGATCTTGGCACGGTTCGTATGGGTCTCAAGTCCTCAGGCCGTGTCTCGTGGCGATTTGCATTCAATGCTAGCGCACCGATTTTGCCCGCATTTTGCGCTGAGTGTGCATTTTCGCTATAGTTGGCAATAGAAGTATTTTGATGCCTTGATTACTTGAAAACACCGGCGCAAACTGCGCTGGTGGTTGCGTAATTTCGATTTGAGAGGACTTAGTTATGCGCGGGACGACGACAGGAAAGCTGGTCAAAGGCCTGACTTTGGCTGCTGGTGTTGCATTAAGTGTGATGCCCGGAAGGTCGGTTTGGGCAGATAATCTGACCGATGCATTCATCGGCGCGTATAACACCAGCGGCCTGCTTGAGCAGAACCGTGCCTTGTTACGCGCAGCGGATGAAGATGTCGCCATTGCGCTCTCAGCGCTGCGTCCGATCATCAACTGGACCGTGCGGGTGAGCCGGGATTACACGCGCACCAATACAAGCAGCTTGATCACGACGCGCGAACCCTCGAGCTTTTTTTCCGGTCTCACGCTGAGCCAGTTGATCTATGACGGTGGCGCTTCCATCCTTGGCAAGCAATCGGCGCAGGAAACTGTGCTATCCACCCGTCAGTCTCTTATTGATATTGAACAACAAATCCTGATCAGAGCCGCGAACGCCTATCTGGGTGTTCTGCTGCAGGAAGAGACGGTTGCGATCCGCCAGAACAACGTGGAAGTGTCGGCGGAAGAACTGCGCGCATCGCAGGATCGCTTTGAAGTAGGTGAGGTTACTCGTACAGACGTTGCCCTGTCCGAGGCACAATTGGCCAGCTCTCAGGCTGATTTGGCGGTCGCACGTGGTAACCTGAGCATTGCTCAGGCTGAATACGTAAACGCCGTTGGCAAGACACCTGGGCGGACGGCTGGCCAGCCAAGGCTGCCCAACCTGCCGCGTTCAGAGGCGGATGCGGTGAATTTGGCTCAGCGTAACCACCCTGCGATTCTTTCCGCACAGCATCAGGTGCGTGCGCTGGACCTGATCGTGCAGCAGCAGCGTGCAAATCTGGGTCCGAATGTCAGCCTGAATGCGGATGCGGGCATTACCGAGAGCTACGACAATGACGATTACATCAACGATGCGACGATCTCACTGAACTTCAATCAGCCGATCTATTCCGGTGGCGGTCTGGCGGCAGCGGTGCGTCGTGCGATGGCAACTCGTGATGCGTCGCGTGCCAACCTTCTGAACGTTCAGAAAGACATCACACAAGGTGTTGCCGATCGCTATGCTGCGTTTCAGGCGGCAACTGCAAGCCTGCGGGCGTCAACAGAACGGGTTCGTGCTTCGCAGGTGGCGTTTGACGGTATTCGTGAAGAAGCAACGTTGGGTGCACGGACGACCTTGGACGTCCTGAATGCCCAGCAGGATTTGCTGGACGCGCAATTGGCCGAGGTAGCATCCCGGACCGAGCGGTCGCGGGCTGCATATGAACTGCTGCAAGCCCAGGGGCTGTTGACGGCAGAGCGTTTGGGTCTTGCAGTGCAGATCTATGATCCGACCCTGTATTACAACCTCGTGAAAAAGGCGCCGTCGCAGGTCAGTAAGCAAAGCCGCGATCTGGATCGAGTGCTCAAGGCATTGCGCCGCGACTAAAGGGCATCGCTACCTGTTGTGGCGCTGGCTCAGATTGGCTACAATCGGGCCTAGGTTAGAGCGGTAGAAAATAATGTCAGATCGTGTTGTAAGCGCCAATATTCAGGACGTTCTTTCGTCGGTTAAGCGAATGGTCGACGAGGACGCGCATGACGAATCAGAATTCATATTTGTTCCGACGGCCCCGGCTGCCAAGCCGGGCCGGTTGGTTTTAACGGATGCGCTGCGCGTCAGCAATGAACCGCTGATCGCCAAGAAGGCCGCGCCCTTGAAACTGATGCCCCAGCATAGCGCGGGTGACAGTACCCCAAAGCAGGCCGCAAATGCGCCAAGCAACCCTGCCGAACCGATGCGGCTGCAACCCAGCGATATTGTGCGCGCTGGTGATGTCGACGCCAAGGCAGACGCACCAAAGCGCGACCTAGCGGGAAGCCTCAGCGCCAAGATTGAAGCTTTGGAAGCTGCTATCGCGCGCACCGAGGATCAGTGGGAGCCCGATGGCGAGAGCGATGACGACTACTCTGGCACCAAGACGCAGGCTGTTGAATGGCCGGCAGACAGAGCTTTTGCTCAGTCTCAGGCGGCTGAACCAAAATCCGAAGCCACATTTATTCGCGACCCGGAGGTGGTGGAAGATATGGCACAGAAGCCGACCGATGCGACAATCGGAGAAGAGGAATTGCGCGAACTCGTCGCCCAGATCGTCCGGGAAGAGCTGCAGGGCGCGCTGGGCGAACGGATCACGAAAAACCTGCGCAAGATGGTTCGGCGTGAGATCACGCGGGCGATCGCCGCAGCGGATGTTGACTGAGGTCTAAATGGTGCGTGGCGTCTGCGCCATCGCGAGAAGCAGATCCAGATCCATATGCTGTTCCAGATGGTCAGCAAGGTCGTCCAGCACTTGTTCGACGCCGTCTTCGTAAGCTGTTTCCGATGTCACGCCCAGCTCTGCCAGATAGCTGGCGCGAAACGTGTCCGAGGTGAAAATCCCATGCAGATAGCTGCCGCGTATGCGCCCATTGGCGCTGGCGGCACCTTCCGGGCGACCTTCGATCTGCAGCCAGGCCCGAGCGCAATCCGGGCCATCAGTACGGCCCATGTGGATCTCATATCCGCTGACGGGTTCATGACCGGGCAGGGCGGTTGCTGAGCGCAGGATAACCTGCTTTTCTCCGGCCATTGTGGTGCTGACATCCAGCAATCCCAACCCTTCGACCTGACCGGGGCGTCCATCGACGCCATCGGGGTCCGAGATGGTTTTGCCCAGCATCTGATAACCCCCGCACAGGCCCAGAACATGACCCCCGCGGCGGACATGGGCATAAAGGTCGATATCCCAACCCTGCGCCCGGAAATAGGCCAGATCGCCGATTGTAGACTTGCTGCCCGGCAACAGCACCAGATCGGCATCTCCGGGCAGGGGGCGGCCTGCTGGGATGATCTCGACCGTAACGCCCGGTTCGGCGGAAAGCGGGTCGAGATCGTCGAAATTGGCCATCCGCTCAAGCTGAGGCACAGCGATCTTGCATGCCCCTCCGGCATGAGAGCGGATGTCCATCATATCTTCTGCCGGCAGCTTCCATGCGTCATGGAACCAGGGCACCACGCCCATACAGGGCCAGCCGGTCCGGGATGCGATATCGTCGCGCCCTTCATCGAACAGGGAGACATCGCCCTTGAAGCGGTTAATCGCAAAGCCCCGGATCATCGCAAGGTCCCCGGCCTCCAAGACGGCTTGCGTCCCCACGATCTGAGCGATCACGCCACCCCGATGAATGTCGCCCACCAGAACCACCGGAACCTGTGCGGCACAAGCAAATCCCATATTGGCGATGTCACCCTTGCGCAGGTTAGTTTCTGCCGGACTACCCGCGCCTTCGATCAACACCAGATCAGCGTCGCTGCAAAGCCTTTCAAAGCTTTCCAGAGCCGCCCCCAGCAGCTTAGACTTGTCCTTGCGATAATCGCCCGCCTTCATTGTACCTGCGCGCTGGCCCTGAAGAATGATCTGCGCGCCGGTATCAGTTTCGGGTTTGAGCAGGATTGGGTTCATATCCGTATGCGTCGGTCGTTTGGCCGCCCGCGCCTGCAGGGCTTGCGCGCGCCCGATTTCGCCGCCGTTTTCCGTAACAGCGGCGTTGTTCGACATGTTCTGCGGCTTGAACGGAGCCACGCGCAACCCGCGTCGCGTATAGGCGCGGGCCAACCCGGCCACCAAAACCGATTTGCCGACATTGCTGCCGGTGCCTTGAATCATGATGGACCGCGCCATGGCCTGTCTCCTATGCTCGGGCGCAGATGACCTGATTTAAGGCCAAAGGAAAAGCCCCATATGAATACGCCTGCGCATCTTTTGATCGGTGCTGCTGGTTTTGCGCGCCCGGCCCGGGGCGCGACGCTATGGGCAGCTCTGTTTGGGTCCTTGTTGCCGGATTTGTCGCTATACCTGATGGCCGGCGTTTCGCTGCACATCCTGAACATCCCGGCACAGGTGGTGTTTGATCAGCTTTACTTTTCACCCGCGTGGCAAACCGTATTCGCCATCGATAACTCGTTCATTTTGTGGGGAGTGGCACTTGCACTCGGGCTGTGGCGCGGCTGGCACCTGCTGACCATTGGCGCATCCGCAGGGATACTTCATTTGGTGATGGATTTCTTATTGCACGCAGGCGATGGCCGACCACAGTTCTGGCCGATCAGTTCATGGGTCTTTCACAGTCCGATCAGCTATTGGGACAGCGCACATCATGCAGCTTGGATCGCGCCGATCTCAGTGACGATTTGCATTGCCGCCTATGTGGTGCTTTGGCAGCGCGGCCTGTCGGTTTCAGCAAAACTGTTCTTTGCGCTGTTACTGGCGGCCGAGCTTTGGGTGGCGTGGCAATGGATCATGTATTTTTGATCTGACCAATCAGCCCAAAGAAAAACGCGCCCCGATGTCAGGGCGCGTTTTTTCAATCGGATGCGGGGAACAATCAGGCAGCTTCGGCCTGCTGAGCCGCATTCCGGCGTTCGCTTTCTTCGCGGGACAGGGCGACAGACGTCCGTACGCCGCGTCCAACAAATTCCATCAGCCCGCCTACAACCCGCTCATTGGGGTCGATGCCGGCGCACGATAGTACTTCGCGCCCATCGCGCGAACGTGCCCAACGGGCAATTTGTTCCGGTCCGTTGCCATACTTCTTATCGTCGGCGATGGCATCATCCAGAGCAGCCAGTACAACGGCTGCGAAAAGTTTGCGTGCACGATTGCCTTGTTCGTTGTTAAAGGCAGTGCCGTCAACGAAATCTCTCATCTCGTCTTTCCTGTTTTTCTTGCTCTTGCAATTTTCGGCGTGACGGTCCTTATGACCTATTACTTGCGATTCGGATACACCTAAAATGCATAGTTGCGTTGCGTCATTTGCATGGCTCGCTGCAGGTGCAGCACTAGGTTTCGTTGTCTTGTCAGGTGTGGTCACGCCAGATATAGGGACGAGAACTGACGCATCAACCGTTTGTGAAGGATTTAAGTCATGCCCAAGATAAATGGGAACGAAATTCGCCCCGGCAATGTGCTTGAGCATAATGACGGACTGTGGGCGGCGGTCAAAGTGGATCACGTAAAGCCCGGCAAAGGCGGAGCTTTTGCCCAGGTCGAGCTGCGCAACCTGCGCAATGGCTCAAAGCTGAACGAACGCTTCCGTTCGGCCGACAAAGTCGAACGCGTGCGCCTTGAGCAGAAGGATCAGCAGTTCCTGTACGAATCCGATGGCATGCTGGTGTTCATGGATTCCGAGACCTACGAGCAGATCGAACTGCCTTCGGAACTGCTGGGTGAGCGCCGCCCGTTTCTGCAGGACGGCATGACTATCGTTGTGGAGTTTTACGAAAGCGAGGCGCTGAACGCCACGCTGCCCCAAAAAGTGACCTGCAAGATCGTCGAGACCGAGCCGGTTGTGAAGGGTCAGACTGCGGCGAACTCGTTTAAGCCAGCGGTTCTGGACAATGGCGTCAAGGTCATGGTGCCGCCTTTTATCGGGCAGGATGAGATGATCGTAGTGAATACCGAGACCATGGAATATTCCGAACGCGCGTAAGCGGACGATAGTTCGGTGCAAAAGGGTCGCTCTGCGGCCCTTTTTTAGGTTCGAATGCGATAGCGCTCGGGATGATCGCCAAACAGCTCCAGCATCAGTTCGTACTTGATGCGATTGGCGCTGACCTGACGGTAGAACGCGATCAAGAAAGCGGTCGGGCCTTGAATGCGTCCGAGACCGCTTATCGCGGCCACGACGGTGCCGACATCGGTTTTACCCTGCAACACCAGCCAGCCGCCCAGCATCAGAATCCCAACAGTCCCTGCGCCATTGATGACACTCAGCAGGAACTTGGCCGAGAGTTTCCAGATGAACATCTTGCGGCGGGTCTCGAATATCTCGTCGAACTGTTTCTCAATCGCTCGCGATGCCGCCTCGATATCCTCGTGCGTCAAGCGGTCGGTCGCGCTGCGCAGGATTCGAACACGCTCGGCCACGAAGATGTTCACTTTTCGCTGAGAGGCCAGAACGATAATGATCTGCGGAACGATCATGGAAAGTGCGATCAAGCCCAGCCCCGGTTGGGTTGAAGAGATGTAGCCGATCACGCTGATCAATGTGCCGATTTGCACCACAGGATCGGAAAACGCACCGCCTGCGAACTTGCCCAGCTCTTCCGCCTCAGCAGATACGGCCGTTGTCATCGTGCCCGAACGAAGGTCTTGCCCCTCTTTGCTGAGATCGATTGATCGGGCAAGCAACCGTCCCCGGATCAGTCGGATGATGTCCTCGCCCAGCGTTCCAGAGCGATACCCGAGCACCCATTTCAACGTGAGGCTCAACAGGATGACGCCCATCATCCCGGTGCCCAGCAACAGCAGGCGATCCACTTCGATGCTATCAGATGTCAGGTGATTGACGATGTCGCGCTGGAACTCAAGCGGAGCAGCCGCCAGCGCAGCCACCGCCAATGACAGCAGAATAAGGATGATTTGCCGTCCGGCGCTGACACGCCATATCGCGGTATAGAGGCGAAACATGCACGTATCCCGTTAGGCCAATTGCAGTCAGTGATACCGCGCGGCCCGGCAGCGTCAAATACGCAAACGGTTTCAAAAAAATGGGCGTGCCGGTTCAGCAACAAAATCAACCTGGCAGTTTTAGCGTCGCGCCACCCGCCTCCATGTCGTCCCCCGCGCGATCCAGCCGAAGGTATGCGATCGCCTTTCCGCCAGACTGTGTAAACAACACCCCGGCGGGTTTACCACTGGAGTGAATCTCGGCCCCGACCGGAGCGGTGCCCGCGATCTCGACAACGCGCAGACCTTTGCGCAACTCAGTCTTGTGCTTCATGCGCGCGGTGACCTCTTGTCCGACATAGCAGCCCTTCTTGAAGTCCAAGCCATTCAGCGCCTCGAACCCGGACTCAAGAATATAGCTGTCTGGCGTCAGTTCGATGCTGGTTTCGGGGATACAGTGACGGACGCGGATAGCATCCCAGTCCGTACCGTCATCACCTTCCGGAGCGGTAGAATAAGCGCGCCATCCCAGATCAGGATGCCGTGGGTCGGGTAGGGCGCCCTCGGGCGCGGGGCCGGTGCCGCGTTGTACGTTCAGGTCGGTCTGGTCGATGGTCACATCTGCACGCAGCTTGTACATCGTCAGTCGTTTGGCAAGCCCGTCGGCCAGCACATCGGCCACATCCAGCAGCACCGACTCACCGTCTCGTTTGAGAAAGAAGTCAGCCAGGTACTTGCCCTGCGGGGTCAGAAGGGCGGCGTAGACCAGCCCGTCGTCCAGCCGCTGCACGTCATTTGTGATCAGCCCCTGCAGAAAGCTATCAGTATCGTTGCCGGTCAGGCGCAGAATGCGGCGATTGGACATGGGTTGATCCTCGTCAATTCGTCTGGCTTCGTGATATAGGAAATCGCGCCGCCATGACCAGAGGGTTTCAGACGTGTCCGCCCCGATCAGCATTGTGATTCCAACCCTTAACGCGGGGCATTCCCTGCCGGGAACGCTACAGGCTTTGATGGAAGGGCTTCATTCAGGCCTGATCCGAGAGTTAATCGTGACCGATGGCGGCTCAGAGGATCCAACACTTGTGATGGCGGATGAAGCCGGAGCCATGATCGTAACAGGCCCGGCGTCAAGGGGAGGGCAGTTGCAAAGGGGGTGTGCCAAAGCATCTGGCGACTGGCTGCTGATCCTGCATGCCGACACCGAGTTGCAGTCAGGCTGGAGCGCCATCGTGGCAGAGCATCTGCGTTCGCACAGGCCAGCAGCCTTCCGATTGCGGTTTCGCGTCAGCGGGATTGGTGCCCGCTGGGTCGCTGGTTGGGCCAACCTGCGTAGCAGAGTGTTTGGTTTGCCCTACGGCGATCAGGGGCTGTTGGTACGCCGCAGGGATTATGACTCTGTCGGAGGATTCCCAGATCAGCCACTGATGGAAGATGTCGCCTTGATCCGCGTGTTGCCGCGCCCGGTGCTGTTGAAAGCGGACGCGGTTACGAGTGCGGAACGCTATATCCGTCAGGGTTGGTTTCGGCGGGGCGCGCGGAACCTTTGGACTCTGGCGCGGTACTTTCTGGGGGCTGATCCGCATCTGCTGGCGCAGTCGTATCGGCGTTGAAAGCTGTGCGTAGCTCAACGATGGATTTGCCCAGACGGAACGGTGCAGCAAAGCTTACCAGACATAGGGCAATGATCTGCAGTACCAAAATATGCGCATTCGCCTGCAGATATTCCCATTCATCCTTGAGCTTGCCGACCTGTTCGATCAGATCGTCATAGCTTTGGGCCAGGATCAGATAATCACCGGCAATCGCAGGCACCTTGCGCCGCATGTTGTCAATAGCGGTTTGTGTATCATCGTCCAGAGATGTGAAGACGAGAAATTGATCGATGCTGAAGGCATCCGCTTTCGCTGCCATCTCGCGGGCCTCATCCATGTCATCACTCGACGTGCGGCCGAATAGAAAATGCAGGCCTTGAAGCGGGGCTACTTCGTTCGTGACCGCGATGAACAACGGTAAATCGGCATTGCTTGCGGTTGAGGCGGACAGAAACTCTACCTTTTCGCACAAAACAGCTGTATCCGGGTCGTAAGCGGGGTCACAGAACCTCAGCCGAAACCGCGCGGCATCACGGTCGAATGCAAGCGTGGCGGCATAAGCAACGTCGATCTGCCGGTCCAGCCGCGAACTGTCCGAGGTGTAAAGACCGGCCAACACGGCGACCAGTGCACCGATCCCACCCAATACGACCCAGACCAGATCCGCCAGTTTCCATGCCCGATGCCCTGCAGGTTTGCGGAAAAGAAATCCTGTGCCAAACAGGCCGATCATAAAGGCCAGTATCAGCAGAGGTAATTGGTTTTCAGCGATGAATGTCATACGCCGGAGTGTACGGTCTGCGCAGCGTCTGACAACAGGGCTCACGCGCAGTTGTACCTTATGAAACGTCGCTACCTGACGTCAGGACCCCGAGCTTTGGCCGAACTTGCGAAACAGCTTCGTCCGGTCAAAGGCCTGCTCTAACTCGTCCGTGCGCTGCTTGACACTGTCCCAGAGACGTTCCTGCATTTCGGCAATGGCGCATTCCAATAGCACCATTAGCGAAGTCATGGAATCCCATGCCGAAGGCACTGCGATCCTTACCGCAAAGGTGTGTTTCGCCAGCCGGTGGATGGGGGATCGCCATTGATCCGTCAGCAGGACAACCTCGGCCCCGCGCTCATGGCAAAGCTGCCCGATCAACAAAGTAGTGTTCTCATAACGCCGCACATCCAAGGCCACCAGCACATCGCCTTCGCGCACTTCGAGCAGATCGTGAGTCCACGACGCTGCATCTGACAGCAGCTTCACATCAGGACGGATCATCTGCAGGTGGAGGTAGAGATATTGCGCCAGGGTCCCGGTTATGCGTCCGCCGGTTATGAAAACACGCCGTTTGGGATCGCAAAGCATACGGCAGAAACTGTCAAACTCATCCGGGTCGACCTCATCAATCGAACGCCGCTGGTTCTCAAGCGCTTGGCGGGAGTAGCGGTTGAGAATGTGTTCTTCAGGCAAGTCATTCTGCCAGACATCCCGTTTGGCGACGGGCCCCGAGATCATCTCTTTCACTTCGCTGCGTATCGCGGACTGAAACTGCGGATAGCCATCAAAGCCGGTTTTCTGAAGCATCCGCGCAACCGTGGCGGTGGAAACCGAGGCGATACTGGCCAGCTCGGTTATGCTGCCAAGCCCTGCCATGGGGTAATCATCCAGCAGCACGTTGACCAACTGCCGCTCGGTCGGTGTCATCATTTCGCGATGCGCAAGGAGCCTTTCTGTCACTCGCACGGAATACTCCTTTCCCTTTCTACCCATGTTTATGTGGAAAATTTGACAATGCAATCTGACTTGGGGAATTTTATACAGGAAATTTATTGACAGGTTAAGAACCTCTGTGGAATTTTTTCCAAATGGAATCACGTAGCGCCACTCTCACCTCTGCTCAGCTTGATTTCGGTCCTGTCGTTCACATCGACGACGCGCCGGAAGAGCCTTCGGTTGTGGTGGTGTGCGAACACGCCTCGCATCGTATCCCGGACGGACTGGGGGATATGGGGCTAAGTGCCGAGGCACTGCGCAGCCATATCGCGTGGGACCCGGGCGCGCTGCCGGTTGCTCAGGCACTGGCCCAGCAGTTGAACGGCGTGCTGGTGCATGGTGGGGTGTCGCGGCTGGTTTATGACTGCAACCGCCCTCCCGAAGCCCCCGATGCTATGCCGGAATGCAGTGAAGACACACCGATCCCGGCGAACCTTGAACTGAGCGCCAATGCGCGTCAGCAGCGGATCGAAGGCGTATATGTGCCGTTTTGCCAAGGGCTAGAGGATGTTCTGATCCGTCATTACCGCACGCTAAAACTCATGGTGACGGTTCATAGTTTCACGCCGATATACCGCGGAAAGCCGCGCGATGTTGAGCTTGGTTTGCTGCATGGCCAGGACGCCCGCTTTGCCAAGGCGATGTTGGCCAGCGCCGCGCACGAGCTGCCCCTGGTTACTCGATTGAACGAACCCTATTCGGCGGCAGACGGGGTGGCGCACACTTTGGATCTTCACGCAGCGCCCAACGGATTGTTGAACGTCATGATCGAGATCCGGAATGATCTGATTCAGACAGCCGAGCAGCAGCGGGTCATGGCCGATTGTCTGGCCCCGTGGATCAATCGTACCATTGCTCCGTTCTGTAGCGGGGTGGGCGAATGATCAAGGCAATGTCAGCATATGTGCGTGTGGTCGATGCGGTGAACTACCGGATCGGGCGGGTCATGATGTGGGGCCTGTTCGTGATGATGGGTATCCTGCTGTGGTCCTCGATCTCGAAGACCTTCTTTCTGCCTTCGCTCTGGACGCTAGAAATGGCGCAGTTTGCGATGGTGACTTATTACATCATGGGGGGGCCGTATTCGATCCAACTGGGTTCGAACGTGCGAATGGATCTGTTTTACCATAATTGGAGCCATCGCCGGAAAGCCTGGTTCGATGCCTTCACGGTGCTGCTGCTGATCCTTTATCTGGGTGTACTGTTCTACGGTGGGCTTGGATCCACGGCGTACAGCCTGGGCTATTGGGGTGATGAGCCTGTCGCCTATTTCACAGGCCTTCTGACCGGCAGCGAAGAGGTCGGACGGCTTGAACGATCCTCCACCGCGTGGCGGCCATACATCTGGCCGGTCAAGGCGATCATGGTCTTCGGCTTCTTCCTGATGCTGCTGCAGGCGATATCAGAATTTTTCAAAGACATTGCGCGGATCAACGGGCAAGAGATCGGGGCAGCGCGGGCATGAGCCAGGAATTTATCGCAATCTTCATGTTCGCTTCGATGATGCTGATGCTGTTCACCGGGCAGCGCGTCTTTGGTGCCATTGGTGCCGTCGCAGCCATTGCGGCACTGGCGCTCTGGGGGACAGGCGGGCAGGACATTCCGTTTTCGGCGGCGATGAAGCTGATGAAATGGTACCCGCTGCTGACCCTGCCGATGTTCATCTTCATGGGCTATGTCCTGAGCGAAAGTCGTCTGGCCGATGACCTCTATCGCATGTTCCACGTCTGGATGGGGCCGGTGAACGGTGGGCTTGCCATCGGCACTATCGGTCTGATGGTGCTGGTCTCGGCCATGAACGGGCTTAGCGTGGCAGGTATGGCCATCGGGGCGACGATTGCACTGCCTGAACTGCTGCGGCGCGGATACGACAAGACCATGGTGACGGGGGTCATTCAGGCCGGGTCGAGCTTGGGCATCCTTGTGCCGCCCTCGGTAGTTCTGGTGCTTTATGCCATGATCGCGCGGCAACCCGTCGGTCAACTTTGGCTGGCAGGCATTGTGCCGGGGCTGCTGATGGCGTCTTTGTTCATCCTCTACATCTGGATTCGTTGCCGGCTTCAACCGCATCTGGGACCAGCGATGGAAGACGCGCACGAGGTCCCAAGGTCCGAGAAACTCCGTCTGCTCTGGGCCGGGGCACTGCCATTGATGATTTTCGCTGCGATGATGCTGCCGTTCGTGAATGGTTGGACCTCATTGGTAGAAAGTTCGGCCATCGGAGCGTTGGCGGCGCTTGTGGCGTCTGTCCTCAAACGTCGGATGACGTGGAAGATTTTCGAGGACTGTACCAAGCAAACCTTGGCCATCTCGTGCATGTTCATGTGGATCATCCTTGCGGCGCTGGGCTTCGGCGCGGTGTTTGACGGGCTGGGCGCGGTCAAGGCCATCGAGAACCTGTTCACCGAGCAGTTGGGGCTGTCACCGTGGCTGATCCTGATCCTGATGCAGCTCAGCTTTATCATCATGGGCACGTTCCTGGACGACACCGCAATGCTCGTCATCGTGGCGCCGCTCTATGTGCCGCTCGTGGGGGCGCTTGGCTTCGATCTGATCTGGTACGGTGTACTTTACACCATCACCACCCAGATCGCGTATATGACGCCGCCTTTCGGCTACAACCTGTTCCTGATGCGCGCAATGGCTCCGCCAGAAATCAGCCTGCGCGACATCTACCGCTCAATCGTGCCCTTTGTCGGGGTGATGATCCTGGCGCTCGCAATAATCATGATATTCCCCGAGATCGCCTTGTGGCTGCCCGGGTATGTTTACGGAAATTAACCAGAAGGCCCGACACACGGGCACCCAAACTTAAACGGAGAGGAAATTGACATGACGACAAGACGTAAGTTTCTGAAAACTGCGGGGGTAGGGGTTGCGGCGGCACCTTTGGCAACGCCTGCACTGGCGCAAAGCACGATCACATGGCGGATGCAGACATATGCCGGTCCTGCACTGGCCGAGCATGTGATCGACCCGGCTATTAAGATGTTCAACCAGATCGCCGGTGACCGTATGCAGATCGAGCTATTCTACGCCGATCAACTGGTCCCGACCGGAGAGCTGTTCCGCGCTATGCAGAAGGGAACCATCGACGCGGTTCAATCGGATGATGACTCGATGGCCTCGCCCACCGAAGTCACTGTTTTCGGCGGCTACTTCCCGTTCGCTTCGCGCTATTCGCTGGACGTACCGGTGCTGTTCAACCAGTGGGGCTTGAACGAAATCTGGGACGAAGAGTATTCGAAGGTTGGCGTTAAACACATCAGCGCCGGCGCGTGGGATCCGTGTCACTTTGCGACCAAGGATCCGATCAATTCGCTGGAGGATATGAAGGGCAAACGCATCTTCACCTTCCCGACAGCAGGCCGGTTCCTCAGCCAGTTTGGCGTGGTACCCGTCACACTGCCTTGGGAAGACATCGAAGTTGCAGTTCAAACCGGCGAGTTGGACGGTATTGCCTGGTCGGGCATCACCGAAGACTACACCGTGGGTTGGGCGGATGTGACTAACTACTTCCTAACCAACAACATTTCGGGGGCCTGGGCCGGCCACTTCTTTGCCAATATGGATCGCTGGAACGAGCTACCGGAAGATCTGCAAACTCTGTTCAAGGTCTGCTGTGACCAGTCGCACTACTACCGCCAGTGGTGGTATTGGGGCGGCGAGGCCAACCTGCGGGTTAACGGCACCAAGATGCAATTGACGACCATCCCGGACGAAGAGTGGGCAACGGTGGAAGAGGCTGCGGTGAAATTCTGGGATGAAATTGCTGCGGAATCCGAGACCAAGGCAAAGGTCGTGGATATCTTCAAGCGCTACAACGCCGAAATGCTCAAGGCCGGGCGGCCCTATCGTTACGGATAAAATACTTGACCGGCCCGTTCTTTCGCGGGCCGGTCGTTACAGGGACAAAGAATTTTCGTCGAAAATTCTCGCATATCACAGAGGTATTGCATGCTGACATTTGAGCATTTGAAGGCTGAGGTTTCGTCTGGCGAGATTGATACGGTATTGGTTTGTCTGGTTGACATGCAGGGCCGTTTGATGGGGAAGCGGTTTCATGCGGGT
>NZ_JBQFRK010000004.1:0-329435 GCF_056537365.1 Ruegeria sp. CF3
CAGGATGCGGGCGGATCGGGATGATGGGACCGGCCTGCCGGTCACAGCAGACCCACTATTGGACAATGCCAGGGCCGGGGTGAGCGCGCTTTAGCGCGTCGATCCCCTGCCCTGTCCAATAATCAATGTGAACCGCGCGCCGCGCGCGGGTCTCAATTCACCGTTTGCGTGGTCTTGTCAGAAAACAAAAGCACGCGTGTTATCCTGCGCCGACAGAAACACTATATTTAGTATACTTACGTTAAGCACCCACAATATGATTGCTTTTGAACTCCTTTTGTTCTATTCTTTTGCTAAGCTGCCAAGGGGAAAAACTTATGTCCGAAACTGCCATTTCAGAGACACAGACAGCACTGCCAGCAACGGCAAAGCAACTTGCCTATGCACGCAAGTTGGCAGAGCAACAAAACGTCGTTTTGCCCTGGGAAATCCAGCAAGATCGGCGCGCGATGAGCCAATGGATCGACACGCAGAGATCAGCACCTCGCGTTCGCGATACAAGGCCAAGCTCGAAGCAGGTGGCATTTGCGGAACGCATCGCCCGGATCAAGCGCAGTCCTGTTCCGGACGAGTGCTTTCGGGATCGCACTCTGATGTCCCGCTGGATCGATAGCAACAAGCCCTGAACAATATCACGCTGGCTTGGCATCTTTAGCGTTGTTTTGCCATGTTGAAAGAACCTCCGATGCGGTGCTTTCATACATGCCTCGCTGCACACCATTCCATTGAATATGGCCGCATCATCCAACCATGGGATCAAACACCTATGCTCCGACCGGAATATAGCCTCGGCGACGTTTTTGTTTTTCAAGTTTATGAAGCGCATCAGCAGCCTGGGCTTCGTCATCATACGTAACCATCATGGCTTGCCCGTTTGTGCCAATACGTCCCCAGGTGCGAAGAACGGACACTTCCCCGAATAAGGTCGACTGCAACTCTATTCCGTAGAACCGTGCCATGTTGACGTCCGGGTCCACATGGATCAGGTGGACAGGTGTGGTGTCTGTCAGCTCCATGCTTCCAGTATTGCTTGGCACAGCCCAGCTGTCCAATGACATTGCGATATCTATTCTCCGGGAGCGATTCATACCCGTGATGTGAGGCGGCACGGGTTTCACCCGGCCTTATCGATCTGGTCGCACCGTAGGCTGGCTGAAGACCTTTGCAGTCCCTCCAGGCGCCGGATCGGGGTTGACGCGCCCAGCCTTTGTGGCGTCCGCTGTGTGCATGGACATAGATGAGAACAAGGTGGATGAGGCTGTCCTGGCGCTGCTCTGGTTGACGCTGCATGACGAGCGTCGTGCGTGGAAGGGATTTGACTGGGATGCGCTTGACCGCTTGCACCGCAAAGGGTTGATCCTGGATCCGGTTGGGAAGGCAAAATCGGTGGTGTTGACCGATCAAGGCCTGCATCGATCCAAAGAACTTTTCACAGAGCTTTTTGGGCGGGAGCCAAAGACATAGCCTTCGCCGTGACGAGACCCTCTATGTAACGCAGTTCGGCACAAGCTTGTGGTCTGGCTGGCGGTTGCAATCTGCGCTAGATCGCCTCTGTCCGGTAAACAGGGAGAAGCTGAAAATGACAACGGGGAACGATCTTGGTGGGTTCATTCGGTTTATCACCCGTGACGAGATTTGGCACGAGCGGCTCGCGGGTGTGTTGGACGAGCATTTTCTGCCAAGTCTCGAAGCCTTTGATCTCGATTTCGAGGATTTGGGCGACCTGCTGGGCGATGACTGGCCAATGGTCCTGTGGGGCGGTGGCCTTGAAGACTTGCTGGGCAGGACATTCGGACCGGACGCCGAAAACGCTGCAGATGCCTATCTGAAAGCAAGCGGTTCCAAGGAGAGTGCGCAATCCCGCGCCTATATCAAAGGATTGCGGGACGCGCCGGTCAGCCTTTATGAGGTGAGCGAGATAGACCCCGGAAAATCCATAGTGCTGAAGGACCTGCTTTCAGACGCAGAGCCGGTCACCGTCCGGGAACACAGCGCGACGCAGATGCTGCAGCGATGGGATCGCATTGCAGCTCGGGTTATCATCCAAGGCGATCACAATGTGATCTCGGGGGCGCTGCTTCCCTTCGAGCCGGGCACCGTCGCGTTGTTTGAGGATGGGCTCCGCTCCGTGTTGAAATTGAACCCAGACGTTGAACTGAGGCTGACACAGGATCAGCTGCACCGTTCCGCACCCCTCTTCACCAATGCCTGGCTCTTCGCACATCTGCCGAACCTGCTGGATCCGGAACCACCACAAATCAGCAACAGCGATGGCGACAACCTGCTCTTTCACGACATGCGCTTCCCCCTCGCCAGCAAAGTGACGCAAAGCCAGGTATCTGAGAAGCTAACACAGTCCGCAGAGCTCGTGATCTCAGGCCAGAAGGATTGGACCTGGCTTGACCTCGACACCCCGTCAGGCACCAAGCACGGCACCGGCCTCGTGTTGGACAAATCAATGTCAGGGGCCTCCGTGCTTGGGTCCCTAGATCTGAAAGGTCGGACACTCACACTTTCTGTGAACTCTGCAGCGCGCGCTGAACGCGGCGAAGCCCTGGTCCGGGACCTCCTGGGCGACCTGGTGAAATCTCCGCTGACATCAATCCAGACCGCCGAACAGATGATGGCGGATGACAGCCTGGAGAGCGAAGTGGCAGAAGAAGAGGACATCCCCCCTGCCCTTGCCCATCAGATTGCCCACGAACATCTCGACCATCACTACCGTGACACGCTTGATCAGCCGATCCCGGCCCTGGATGGCAAGACCCCGCGTCAGGCCATTCGCAGCACCGCGGGCAGGAAAAACGTCATCGACTGGCTGAAGACAATCGAAAACCGCAGCGCGCGCCAGACCGGCTCTCCGGTGGCTGAGTATGATTTCGGCTGGATGTGGGACGAGCTTGGTCTGTCAGACTACCGAAATTGGACCAGCGATGGTTCTTGCAAAAACCGTTCCAAAGCTTCGCCTCCTGAACCCATCGACTAACCCATGTTTTCCCGGCTGCGTCTTGCAGATATGTGGCAAGGGTTATGCTGTCGCTGCGCGTCCAGATGGTTTGCCTCGTGACAGCTGGGGCACAACAAAATTTCAGTCTCCGTGGACACACCGGTTTCATAATCGAAACAGTACTCTTGACCACATATTTCCAGCACCTCTCCACTCTTGGCCAGTTCCGAACTTGTCACCTCGCAGTGATCACAAATTCCGTCCAAGAGAGCTGATTGGAGTTCAGAAAGAACCACTGTTTTCTGAAAATTGCACACTCTGTCACTCATAACCGCTTCAGGCTTTCACAAAATGGTGAATAGAGAAAGCTTGTGAAACAAGAATTCAAGGGAATGTGACATAGCCCAATGGGTTCGAGATTTAGTTTAGCCGATCATTGCCTGTATGCTGCGGGGCGCGTCGAACTTTCACGTCAGCCTCCATCCGACAACAGACCCGTGCACATCAAAATACAATCTGGGCTAGTCCTCCCAGCGAAACGCGTCGTTGTCCGCCTTCACCCGACCAATAGACGGCAAAGCGAAGTGGTTTCCGAGCACAATACATCCTTTTTCCGACGCGCTTTCCAACATTTTCCGACGGCATGTCACGGCCATCTCAGCATCGGAATCAAACGTAAAATGCCACTCGGGATGCCCGCACTGGGCGGTTGTATGGATTGCATCACCTGTTATCAGAGCGCAACGGTCGCCACTTGTGATTTCGACCGAGACATGACCTGGTGTATGGCCTGGCGTGGGGATCAGAGTGACGGAATACACCCTGTCGCAGTCCTAAGGTTCACAGGAGGCCCGAGACAAAGTAGGGTTCTTGTGCAGAGGTAACGGCAATAGGCGTGGATCAGAATGGCGCGACAGCTCCCACTCGAAGGTAACAAGACCTTTCTGGTTTACGCCGGCACTGGCACCGACCTGATTTTCAATCATGGAGTTGAGCTTCCCGGTTTCGCGTCGTTTCCATTGCTGGAAGAACCTGGCACCAGGGTGATACTGGCCAGTCAAATGCAGGCACTTGTCGATCTGGCCCGTGAAATGAATGTCGGATGCATCCTTGATGCGCCCACATGGATGGCGAACGCCGACCGGGCAGCGCCCCTGGGGTACGATGCAGAGCGGCTCGCCGAAGTAAACAAAGATGCGGTCAGTCTAATGGAAGACGTGCGCCAAGCTGCCGCTCGCGATGATGTACTGGTGTCGGCCTGTATCGGTCCGCGTTATGATCCTTACGCCGACATCCCGCCGGTACCCATCGAAGATGCACGTCAGTACCACGCTGCTCAAATGCAAAGCCTGAAAGACTCAAGCGTCGACCTGGTCACCGCTTATACATTCAACCGTCCAAGCGAGGCAGCGGGTTGCATCCTCGCCGCCCGAGACGCTGATCTGCCGATCATCATGTCTCTGGTTGTTGAGACAGACGGGTGCCTGGCAGACGGAACCAAACTTGTGGACGGCATAGACCAAATCGACGCGGCAACCGACTCGGCGGCGCTGTTTTTTATGGTCAACTGCGCTCACCCTACCCATTTCGCCGGAGCGATTGGCAACCACCCCCGGCTGAGAGGCCTTGTGGCGAACGCTTCGAGTTGCTCGCATGCGGAACTTGACGAAGCGGATGAGCTGGACGAAGGCGATCCAATTGAACTTGGTAAACAGATTGCCGCGATTGCGCAGCAGAATCCGTCGATTCAAGTATTTGGAGGATGCTGCGGTACCGACATGCGCCATCTGAAATCGATGATCAGCGAATTAGCATAGCCAACTTGGTTCAATCTGAGCGATAACGCTGAGATCTAAGGTGATACCGTGATTTCTTTCCACAACTTGTTAGCAGATCGGCCCATTGCGGACCTTGGCCTTACCTTCAAGATGCTGCGGTCGCAGCCCGATTTGCAGTCATTCGCTGCAAGCGCGAACTCCGGGTATCGTTGAAATCTCCGATCGCGGACGAAGCAGGAATTTTGATAAGTGACACCGGTGTCTGGTTTCATTGCATTGCGGCATTTGCCCTCCTCTGTTGCCAACACGCTGGCGCAGCGTCGCTGACGCGGGAGCACAAATCGTAGCGCGAACCTGCGATAACTGACCCTCACCGCGCCGGCTGTGAATTGGGAAATAGCGGAATAGCTGCTGCCAGCAGTAGCTCTGACAAAGGTAGCTTTAGGAGCACGTATCAACGGTCATAAAGTTTCTGGATTAGTTGTAGCTTTCTGCCTAGCCTGTCTTCAACCTTTGGAGGTAGGAAATTGGAACGCCGCCTCGCCGCGATACTTGCCGCCGACGTTGTTGGCTACAGCCGTCTCATCCGCAATGATGAAGCCGGTACTCTGGAGATCGTCAAAACGCATCGCGAACGTCTATTCGAGCCAATTGTATCGGCGCGTAGCGGACGCATTGTGAAGTTGATGGGTGACGGGTTGCTGATCGAATTCGCAAGCGCCGTCGAGGCCGTTCGATGTGCAGTCGAAATGCAGCATTATGTCGGAATCGAGAACATAGGCCTACCGGACGACGCTCAGGTTCGATACCGGATAGGGCTCAATGTCGGCGACATCGTGGTTGATCAGGACGACATTCAAGGCGACGGCGTCAACATCGCCGCTCGACTGGAAAGCCTGGCCGAACCGGGCGGCATCTGCATGTCGTTCAACGTCTTCGATCAGGTTAAGGACAAACTTGACCTCACCATTGAAGATACGGGGATGCATCAGGTCAAGAACATGGCAGACCCGCTGCACGTGTTCAAGCTAGCGCTTGATGAAAAGGCCACGACTTTAGTATCACCCATCGTGAGGAATACAGCAAAGCCTTTACAACGTCGGTTGGTAGTTGCCATCGGCGTCGTGCTCGCCCTGTTCTTTGGGATCATGGCATGGTGGCAGCCTTGGAACCCGGATGCGATATCTTCCGTTAACGGCGACCAATATTTGCCTGTGTCTGGTAAGCCGTCCATCGCGGTTATGGCTTTCGACAATCTCAACAACGATCCGAGCCAGGATTACCTGAGCGATGGCCTGAGTGAGAGCATCCTGACGGCGCTGTCCCGGTTCTCCGACTTTTTTGTCATCGCGCGTAATTCGACCTTTTCATACAAGGACAAACCCGCAGAGGTGCAGCAGATCGCGCAGGAACTTGGCGTGAGATACATCGTCGAAGGCAGTGTTCAGATCGCAGGGGAACGCTTGCGCGCAAACGCACAATTAGTCGATGCCACTACAGGCAAGCATCTCTGGGCCGATCAATATGACCGCGATCTGCAAGACATATTTGACGTTCAAGATGAGATTACCCGTACCGTCGCTTCGACGTTGAGTACCAGTATCGATCTCGCGGAGTATGACCGGTTAAAGCACCAGCCCACTGACAGCCTCGGGGCCTATGAACTCTCCAGGCGTGCTGAGGAACACTCGCTTAGATTCAGCAAGATGGACAATATTCAAGCCCAGCGACTGAGTGAGCAAGCAATTGCGCTAGATCCAAACTTCGCGGGCGCATATGCCGAACTTGCCTGGGCTCATTCCTTTGGTTACCGCTTTGGCTGGAGCGAAGACCTTTCACGCGAAGAATCGCTCGATCTTGCCTTTGAAATGGCCAGAAAGGCAATTGATCTGGAACCACTCGATTTCGCCGGCTACGCCGTTCTGGCTTATGTGACGATGTATAGCGGCGATCTCGACCGGGCGTTGACGCTGTATGACAAGGCTATCTCTCTAAATCCGAATTCTGCAGGAACCCTCGTGAACTCAACTGACCCGCTGGTCTATAGCGGACGCGCCGATGAAGCCGTTGAACGGATGCTTTCGGCCATTCGCATCAACCCGCATCATCCCGATTGGTATCTGTGGAATCTGGGATGGGCACAGTATTTTGCGGAGGATTACGCAGGCGCACTTGCTTCGATCGAAAAGATGAACGAGGTACCCGATCGCCTAAGGCGCACGCTTGCGCCGATACTCTTGCGGTTGGGGCGAGAAGAGGAAGCGAAAACGATGATCGACCAATTTTTGGAAGACAACCCTAACTACAGCATCGAAGAGGCAAGGAATGCGCCGTTCGAGAGTGACGATTACCTCAACCGATGGCTGGATGACTTACGCAGACTAGGGGTCCCGGAAACCAAGATTTGAATGGCTGAATTGGAATGACTGTCGCGACAAAGGCTGCGCAAGGCAGGCTGTGACAGTAATACAGACTACTTTAACTCAGAGCATCCGGCATTCCGCTTGCCGCAATTGACGCAGATGTCCACAATCGGGAATACGTCTGAACTTTGCAAGTGTTACTATGCACGTGTTTCCGCCATTCATGCCTCTCGCAGCACCTGTCATTATGGCTTCCTTGCTGACGTCGGAGCGTTCGCGTCATATTTTCGATGGCCCCACCTTGCTTAGGTGTGGACGGCCCATACCGGACATTGACCTGCTCATCAAGTTGCTGCGGCTGCATCCACTTACCCGTCGTTCGCTGCGGACGCAAAATCAAGGCTTGAGTGAACTCCCAGATTGTCGAGCTTTCGGGATATTGGTCTCAACAACATGCTTCTTCGCTCAGCGGTCTTGCTGATAAGGGCAATTCTACAGATGGTTGGAAAGCCGATCAAACCTATCGTGATGTGTTCATGCAGTCCGGACTTGAAAATCGGCTGTCTATCAGTCAGCGCGACCTCCCACTTTCAGTTTGGTGCGACCGACGTATCACGCCGCATCAGATTAAAGTTAGCCAGTCGCGAAGGCATCACATCAGGCTTCCCCAAACGCCAAGGATGGCTACGGGGACAAATAGCCAGCCCTGAGGAAGCTCAGCGAAACGCAGGTCTGATTTTGAGAACTGCCCAAGTCCGATACCCCACATTGCAAAGAGTGCGGCCATGACGGTACCGAGAATAGCAAGGTCGTTGCTTCCACCCCAAAGCGCAGGCCACAAAAAGAGCACGCTCATCATGCCAAGGCTGATTGAGACAAGATGCCAGCAGTAGTAGGCCACGTATTTTGCGCTTTTTTCCAGATCAGTGGCGGCCAGCAGCGGGCGGGCGACTTGCGGTCCGCCCATGAAGATGTGGACCAGACACCATATCGCGGACAGTCCTCCGGCGAAGAGAATGGGAAAATCCATCGTAAAAACCTTTGTCGTCTAAGTTTCGGGGTTAGGGGAATTCTCATTGGCAAGCCAAAGGAAGATCATGTGAAAAACGTGCCCCCTAGGATTGCGGCAAGAAGCAGGAACAAGACCCAGGACAAATGGCGCCCCCGCGTTGCGACAATAGCTGCCAGTCCGCAAATCCCGCAGGCGAAGGCGAGCGAGATGAGGAGCGCCGGGCCCGCCGCATCTTGATCTACACTCATCGTCAAAAGCACTGCTGCCAATGCCCACCAAAACAGGGTCAAGGCGTGCCATCCAAACCAAAGCGTGACACGCCCATTTCGCTGGCTTCCGAGGATGACCGGAAAGCCCTTTTGCCGCAGCAAAGGAGTGATCAACCTCGGTCCCCCGGCAAAGCTGTGCATTGCGCCAACCAAGACCAATAGTACTGCAGCCGTTTCAAGCATGATTATCTCCTCCTAAATCAAGGGTTTGGGTTTTGATCCCAAGCTTTTCGGGGTTCCTGTGCATGAAGATCCATGCGATCTTTCCAAAATTGTCAGGGACCACCTGAACGACGCTGTCCAATTGCCCATACCTTTGTCTTAAGATTGCAGGCTTCCCATTCACGATGGCAGCTTTCGTCTCCCACCCCTGTTCTGTCTTCGCCTTGTCATGCAACGCGCGAAACACCTGGATGATCTCCGCCCGTCCGATCAGAGGGCGCCGGGCCGCGCGTTGCTTGGCACCGCCATCTGAAATCGCGACGCTATCGGGCGTCAGCAGGTTCAGTGCAGTGTCAAAATCTTCCGCGACAACAGCCAGAAAAAACCGTTGGCTAAGTGCGGCGACCTCTTCTGGTGTCGCGTCGAACCGGGGCCCTGCGTCCTGTAGCTTCTTTTGAGAACGGCTTACCAACTGCCTGCAAGCCGCCTCGCTTGTTCCCAAAGTGCGTGCAATTTCTGGATAGCTCGCATCAAAAGCTTCTCGCAGGATAAAAGCCGCCCTTTCTTTTTCGTTAAGGCGCTCCATCGCCCATAAAAGAGCCAGCTCGCATTCCTGTGCGAGTTCGAAATGCGATATATTCTCTTCCATTTCAGAGGGGATTACAGGTTCAGGCAACCACGGCCCGACATAGACCTCGCGTTGCTTGCGTGCCGAACGCAGTGTGTCGATGGCGATATTTGTGGCCACCCGCCGCAACCAGGACGCCGGGTTTTCAATCTGGCCCGGATCCGTCGCCGCCCATTTCAGCCAGGTTTCCTGAACGACGTCCTCCGCGCCCGCAGTTTCGCCCAGCATCTGATAACAAAGTGAAATTAGCTTGGGGCGCTCCGTCTGAAACACATCTGTCTGCATATTCATTTTTGGCGTCCCACCATAATCCGGTCATCCGCGACTTTGACGTCAAGGCAGGTTTGACCAAAACCCAAGCCGCGCTTCAGAACGGGATACACCCGGCCGCTTGATGCCGCAAAGGACGCCGCGATGAGGGCCTTTCTGCCAAAGTTTTCCTCAATCTCGGCGCGCAAGGCGTCCAGATCCGACCCGCCAGAAATTGCTGCTTGAGAAAACCGAAACCCAAGCCCAACGTCACCTGCATCTTCTGCGCACCCTTTCAGGCAGCAGGCCAGATCATCCGCCGGGACATTAGCCTCGATCGCCATGTCGATGACAAGCTGCACGCACGGTCCACAATCCCCATCCAACGTCGATGCCAGTGCGGCACCGGCTGCAGCATTGCGCGCCTTCGGGCCACCGCTGTACTGACTATAAAGAGATAACAGGGACAAACGCAGACCCGCCGATGTTGAAGTGTCCGCGACGTAGGACATGTACCTCGCGTCATAGTCGTAGCGCGTCGCAAACTTCCGAAAGCTGCTTTTGAGGAGGGTCGCGATCATTCTTGCCCCTCCCCGGTTGGGAGCGAAAGTGCAGCCCAAAGGGCAAGCGCGGCCGGGACCTGAATTCCCAAAACATTCGTCAGCGCGACAAGATCCAGCTGCATGCCCCGCACGATCCATATCCAGATGTGAAACACCGCATGTGAAACAAGCCATGCCGCACCACAAACGCCTATGGATTTGTCACCACGATATGCTGCAAAGATGAGTGTCAGTCCACTGCACAGGAAAGCCAAGCCAACATCCCGCGCGAAATGCAGATTCAAAGGACCCGTCTGGGACACGCCGGGCGTTCTATCGTACCAAAGCTCAGTTGCGCCCCAGATCAAGGCGGCGTTGAGGATCGCGAACACGCCAACGCCAAAGAGAATGTTTCGTTCCACTGATGCCTCCAAAACGCATGCTTTGGATATAAGACGATTTAGGGGCCGGTTTTGTGACAAGACTGAGACTGACGGCAAGGCCAGGCAAGAATTTGAAACCACTCCTCTGTCGCCGCGGGGGTGTGAAACGCGCCCGACTCCACATCGGCACCGCCGTCGGGTACATTGCAATTGTGGACCAAAAGCAGCATGTTCCAAATTTAGCCAGCAGCGCACCTACGCGGACGGCCCAAACCGGCCCTTGCCGTTGTCGTCAAGAGCTGCGGCGCAGCTTCACCAGACCAGACATTCGCTGCGGCTGCAAAATTGAGCGCACGGCGAACTGGTGGTCTGCGGGACAAAGCGCCAATTCGCTGCGGTTGCGCCAATGGCCGCTTCAGGATTCGGAAGGTTTCCCTACAGAGAAACTAAACCGACCAGTCGAAAAGAAGTGCTCCCCGCGTGCATTCAGTGAGGCTTGCTCATCTGCCCACGCCTGCAGTTCATCATCTGGAACAGTTTTTTGTCCCTTCACGTAAGCCACAATAAAAGGTACCACCATTTCCCCATAGCAACCATCGTACCTGTCCGTATTTATGATGGAGAAATAGCTCACCTCATTGACGACCAAATCCGCGTTGCGAAGACGAGCACCAAGCGTTCGCGGAAGTTTGCTGTCGGCGCAATGCGGTGCAAAAGCTTTGAGCACCTTGTCCATTCGATCCGGATACTCGCTATGCCAACAGACTCCTTCCCAGTCTGTCGCAAGGATCAGAGCACGCCCGCCGGGCTTGAGAACACGAAAAACCTCGCTGCAAAACTTCGCTACATCAGGCACATATTCAGCAACTTGGGTGCTAACGACCACATCGAAGTAGCCGTCTTCAAACGGGAGTTCGGTCGCGTCGGCGCAACGATAGCTTAGCCAATCGTGCTCACTTCGTTTCGCTGCGCGCTCTACCATCTGTTCCGAAATGTCGACGCCTACAACTTCACCATCGGGTCCTGTTTGATCCGCTATTTGAGCCGCGAGAAAGCCGGGGCCGCTTCCAATATCCAAGACACGCTCGCCCTTTTGAACCGAAATCCTTCGAAGGGTATCGTCTCTTTGAGAAACTACGTCCGGCCCAAGGTAAACCGCCTCCAATCGCTCCGCCGCGGCGTCGTCGTATTCCATACCCATAAAGTGATCCCTCCAATTGTTGGAAGTCACGCTAGCATTGCGTCTGCTGGTCGGGAAGTAGGGCGGCATCGCTGAGCTTTATCGATACGACGGCAATTCAGACATTGGCGCTCTCTGCAGCAACCTGCAGATTGGGCTCGAACCAGACATCGGAGGCGGCACAGGATCCTGAGTGGGAGGTGGTCTTCAGACCACCACTCCGGCCCAAACCGGACATTGACTGGTGATATGGGTTGCTGCGGTGCGGCCCGCCAGACCGGGCATTCGCTGCGCGCGCACTATCGGAAGATGTTCTAACTCACGAACTGCGGGACGAAGCGGTCCATCAAAGTTGTGTAGTCAATGGCAGGTTTCTCGGCGGACCCGAATTTTGAAATTTGTGTGACGCGCTCGACCGAGCCTCAACCTAGTCTGCCTCGGAACGCATAGTTGCCAACTTTTTGAGATCATTGATCGTTCTATGAAGCGGCCTCAGTTCTTTGACTCTGCACCATCCCCCTCGACGTTACACAACAAGAGCCAAGCGATACTGGCAAAGGCGAATTCGAGCACCATGTAGAAAGTCAGGAGCGGGTGTGGCCACCCGTCAACGACAAGGCTCAGAAGGCGCCCCAAGGCCAGGCCTGCCATGAAGATTAGTAGGCTCCAGAGAGCCGCCATACGAAGATTTGCCCGAAACGCGCCTGCGATCCAGAAGCCGACCAGCGCGAGATAAAGCCCCATCACCGCGCGAAAGATGTGGCGGGTGTTGACACCATCGGCGTCGATACCAAACAGCCAAGGCAGGCTGGCGCCCGGCGCGAAGCCATAGGACAGCGCGATAGGGGTAAGGCCTGCCGCAGTTACAAGCAGGAATGCGGATTGCAGCTTGTTTCTTGCACCCATCTCAATTCTCCAGTGCGGCGGCAAAGGTCTTCTGTATCCGCCGGTTGATCACGCGCAGCGGCAGAGATTTGCTGACCGTGTGGCGCTCGGCGAGGGCCAGAAGATCGTTCATGATCACGCGCACATTCCCGGCTTCGTCCTGCACGACCAGAACCTTCTGGCAGAATGCGTCGAGCCCGAGGCTGGGCGCCGCCGACATGGCGCGGCCACCCGGTCCCGGTCCGCCGAACAGCAGCAGTTGCGCCGGTTCGAGCGCAACACCAACCGTCTTGGCCCGTTCGTCGAAGTCGACCTCGCCGAACCAAACGGTGTCGTCCTGCGCGTTCACCGCATCGCGTAAGCGACGCAGGGTTTCGTCAAAGCCGTGCGGGCTTTCAAGCGTGATCAGGCCGTCGCCTTCCAACCCCTCTGCGGCAAGTACTGCAATATCCCCTCGCGCGATACCAGCAAGCGCGGTCTCGGTTCCGGCTCTGTAGTTGTCCCTGAGTACCTGCGGTAGCGTGACGTCATAGCGGTTTTCGAGATAGCCAGCGTCGCTATAAAGCAGCTTGCTCGCGCCGCCGGGGCTGGTTTCATAGGCCAGGATACGCAGCGGCAGGTCCAGCCCCAGCCTCGGGTCGATCGCCATCAGCGCGGCATCAAGCGCCGGGTCGGAGAAGATCAAGACTCGCGACGGCGGCATCTCCTCGCCCACATCGGCCGCAAGACGCGAATGGTCGATTTCCGCGATGATATCCAGGTTCTGCGCCACGGCGACATTCGACATCATCAGGCCGAACAACGCGTCCGACAGAGCGTGGTTCTGTTCGGCGCGGGCGGGTGCGGCGGCCATGCTGGCCGCCACTGCAAGACAGGGAATAACGAGGAGGAGAGACCTCATTGCGACAAGCCGCCTTCCTGGTTGATCTGAGCTTCCACCTCGGCGGCATTGCCCGGTGCCATGCCGCGCGGCGGAAATGCCTGGAAAGACTGAAGATGCTGGCGAACCACGGCATTGGCCGGGCCAAAGGCCCACATCTTGTCCCCCATCCAGCGAATGAACATGCCGGATTCCTCCATGGCCTTTTCATAGGGGTCGCGGCGCAGGTTGGTCAGTAGCGGCGCGTTCAGCTTTTCCTTGGCCCCCGCCCAGCCGTGATTCTGGACTACGAAATGCGCCTTCCAGTCGCCATACCGGATGGCCTGCAAGTCTGTCCGTTCATAATAGATGACCTCCTTGCGCTGGCTTTCAGCCTCCCCTGTCAGAAAGTTCAGTTGGTTGTATCCGTCCAGATGCACCTTGTAGCCCTGATAACCTTCGCGCAGGCGCTCGGGCAGGTCGTCGGGGCCGCCGGCGGCCGCAATCAGTGTCGGCAGCCAGTCGAGCGAGTCGAAGATGCCGTTCTTTACCTGCGCCGCGGGAACCTGACCGGGCCAGCGGATAATCGCGGGCACCCGGAATCCGCCCTCCCAGGTCGTACCCTTTTCACCCCGGAACGGGGTTGTGCCGCCATCGGGCCAAGTCAGCGTTTCCGGGCCGTTGTCGGATGTGAAGACGACAATCGTGTTCTCCGCCACGCCAAGGGTTTCCAGCCGGTCCAGAACCTTGCCGACATTGTCGTCGAGTTCCTTCATGATCACGTCCTGCAAGCCGCGCCCGTTGCCCAGCATGGCCTCGTATTCGGGACTCAGATGTGTCCAGACATGGGCGCGCGCAGGGGCCATCCAGACAAAGAACGGCTCTTTGTCTTCTACCGCGCGCTCGATGAAGTCGATCGTATGCGCGGTCACTTCGTTCTCGACCGTCCGCTGACGTTCGCGTGGCAGGGGGCCGTCATCCTCGATTTTCTGAAACCCCACCTTGCCCCAGCGCGGGTGGACGCTTTGATCCTCGGTGTCGGTCGCCCAGGCATGCAGCACGTTACGCGGGCCGAACCGGTTGTTGAATTCTTCGCCGCCCGGCCAGTCGGGATCTTCAGAGTATTCCATGGCGTTCAGGTGATAGAGCCAGCCCCAGAACTCATCAAAACCCCGGTTGGTCGGCAGGAATTCGTTGAGATCGCCAAGGTGGTTCTTGCCGAACTGCCCGGTCCGGTACCCTAGATCGCGCAGCAGAACCGCAAGCGTGGGGTCATCGGGTGACAGGCCCACCGGATCACCCGGCAGCCCTACCGTGTGCATGCCGGTTCTGATCGGCAGTTGCCCGGTGATAAAGGCCGACCTTCCGGCCGTACAGGATGGCTGGGCGTAGTAATCGGTCATACGGACGCCTTCTTGCGCCAGTTGGTCCAGGTTCGGGGTCTGAATGCTCTTGATGCCCTGATGATAGCTGCTCAGGCTCGCCCAGCCCACGTCGTCGGCCATGATGAACAGGATGTTCGGCTTGCCCGTGTCTGCCAAAGCCGGAGAAATCGTTGCAACCAAGGCCCCCGCGAAGGTTGTGAAAACGAGTGTGGCAAGTCTTCGTATCTTGAGCATTTTGATGGTTCCCCGTTTTGTTGGGAGCAGATGTTACCGCATTCGGACCCAATTTGAAGCTCGCCGGTTAACGGAGCGATAGGCGATGTGCAAACTTCCGGAAATTGGTATCATGGTTGCGAATAGTGCAACTGTGAAAGCGGCGCGATGCTCAACCACAAGGCCCTGTCCGCAGTAATCACCCTCATGGAATGCGAGAGTTTCCAAGAGGCAGCGACCCTGTTGAACATGTCTCCAGCCGCCTTTTCCCGTCACATCAAGGCGGCCGAGGACTATGCGGGCTTCCGACTATTCATCCGTGGGCGCACCTCCGTCCGACCGACTGGTTCGGGTGCGGCTTTCATTCGGCACGCGCAGGACCTGCAAGAGGCGATTGCGCGCTTCGACCAGGCAACACACCAGATTCAGGAGGGGACACAAGGCGGCCTCTTAAGGATCGCCTGCGGTCCCCTGACAACGCAGACGCTAATCGCACCGGCCCTGCGCGAAGCGGCCCGCCAGTTCCCCGGCCTTCGTTTCAAAGTCTTAGTTCGGGCGACTTTCGAGCCGATGCTTGCCCTTAAGCGGGGCGATATCGATCTCTTCGTCGGAGACCTGACGCATACGCCCCTGGTCGACGGCATTGAAGTTCGGGTCGTCGAAAAAAAGCCTGTCATCTTTGTTGCAGCGGCGGGCCACCCTCTGCTGTGCGGTGGGCCCTATGGATTGCCGGATATCCTGCGTTTCCCGCTCCTGTCGCCTTTCCTGCACCGCCACTGGCGCAACACCATTGCCAAGACTTTGGGAGATGATGAGGCTGCGAAGAACCTGATTGAGGGTATCCCGGCGATCGAGTGCGACGACTACGCTTTGTTGCTCAATCTGCTCGAAGACAGCAATCATGTCTGCGGTGGGATGCAGGAAAACTTTGCCGAACGCCTCACCTCGGGCCAGTTGCAGGAGATCAACATGGCCGGCCAGATCCTGTGGAACATCAGTGTCGTTCGCCGAAATCAAGAAGTGTCCGACGCTCTCGAAGCTGTCTGGGAAAGTTTGGTTGGCAGACATGACCAATGACCTCGGTCGATGGTTCCGCTGAGAGGAGGTTCATCTACCAAGTTTGTAAGAAACCTAGCCTTCAGGTTGCTCCCAGTCCCGGATCTAGGCGGATGTATTTTGGTCGCCTGAACGGATTGCGCGGTAGCCACCATGGAATTGCTGGATGACCATTTCCCCACATCGTCCATTGTGTCTGTCAAAATGAACTGAACACATGTGGTTGTTCACCGATGTTCACCATCTACACCGAAAAAAACCAGCCGTTGCTACTTCACGCGGCATTGGTAGAAATGGGCTGAGGCTGTGTGGAAACTCCGAATGATGTATGCTTTTGGTCAAAGACTGGGGGGCAGGCATGTCGGGATATATTGAGAGCGCGGAGCGCAGCCAGGCGACGCTTTTTCCGGACCGACTTGAGGATTGGATCGGTGAAGACAATCCGGTCCGCGTGATTGATCTCTTTGTGGAGGAGATTGATCTTGAGGAGATAGGTTTCCAGCGGACGGCGCCGGCGCGGACAGGGCGTCCGGGCTATCACCCATCTGTCTTGCTGAAGTTGTTCATCTACGGCTATTTGAACCGCGTGCCCTCCAGTCGCGCGCTGGAGCGGGAGGCTGGTCGTAATGTCGAGGTGATGTGGCTGACGGGGCGACTGGCCCCGGACCATAAGACAATCGCCGATTTTCGGCGCGATAACGGTCCCGCCATTCGACGGACTTGTGCGCAGTTCGTCGAACTATGTCGTCGGATCGGGGTACTGAAGGGGGATTGTGTTGCCATTGATGGCTCCAAGTTCAAGGCGGACAACAATCGAGACAAGAACTTCACCAAAGGCAAAATCGCCAGCCGTACAGGCCATCTGATCGCCAGCATTCAGCGTTATCTTGACGATATGATCCGGATCGATCGCCAGGAAGAGGGTGAGGTTCGGGCCGAGAAGATAGCCAACCTGGCACAACGCTGCGAGCGTATCCGGCAGGAGATCGCGCGCCTGGTTGATATGCGCGAAGCGCTTAATCAGAGCTCAGACAGCCAGATTTCTCTGACCGATCCTGACAGCCGTTCCATGGCTACCAGCGCTAGGGGGAGTGGTTTTGTCGGCTACAATGCCCAGTCCGCGGTGGATACTGAGACCCACTTGATTGTCTCACATGACGTGATCAATGCCGGGCATGACCGCGATCAGCTGTCCCCGATGGCCAAGGCGGCGAAGGCCGCTCTCGGGCGCGATAAAATGGATGTAGTCGCGGATAAAGGATACTTTAGCGGTCGGGAAATTCTGGCCTGTCATGAGGATGGGATTACCACGACCCTCCCCAGACCTGAAACATCCGGCAACCGCAAGAAGGGACGGTATGTGAAGGCTGACTTTGCATATGACGCGGGCGCAGATGTGTACCGATGTCCGGCGGATGAGGCGCTGACATACCGCTACACGACCCAGGAGGGTGGCCTAACAATACGGAGATACTGGACCAATGCCTGTCTGAATTGTCCTTTAAAATCGCGTTGCACAACTGGCAGAGAGCGCCGGATCAGTCGCTGGGAGTACGAGCATCTGGTCGACGAGATGCAAGACCGTATGAGCAGCAAACCTGCTTTGATGAAACAGCGTCGCTCAACTGTCGAGCACCCATTCGGCACAATCAAAGCCTGGATGGGCGCGACGCATTTCCGGATGCGAAGGCTCAAGAACGTGCGCACCGAAATGGCCTTTCATGTCCTTGCCTATAACATCAAACGGATGATCTCTCTGGTCGGAGTACAGGGGTTGCTGAAAGCAATTCCAGCCTAAGCCAGGGAATTTAGATCAAATGGCACCCTGAGAAACCCGATGAGAACGCTGTTGCCGCCCACCCACCGTGTAATGAACGCCAAAATGACCCAAAAAAAGAAAACCTGCCAATTTTTTTGAAAAACGCACGCACGGAAAAACCAAAAGAGTTTCCACACAGCCTCGGCTCGCTGCCGCCATTCTCTGCGGCTCGCACCGACTGGTCAAAAAGAGCCCCAACCGGCCATTGCCTCTCAGCATAGGCGCTGCGGATGCATTCGGCGGCTTTCGGCGTAGCCCGGACATTCAGTTCCGCCAAGTGAAAGGGGAAGGCGCGGACGAAGTGTGAATTCGCTGCGGCTGAGCTAACGTCCGCTATCAGAAACCATGCCAAAAACGGTCGTTTTTGTCACGCGGGTCGATTGTGTCAAAATCCTTGAAAGATCTTGTGCCACAAACCCTTGGCAAAGCCATCTTTGATTTTGTCACGTTTTGGCCGCACCCGGAACAGAGCAGACATTCATGCAAAGCGCAGCATCGATCAAAATGGGCTCGTTGCCGTCATCGGAACAACCGCAGCATCTCATTGGAAGGCCTAGATCACGACGATGAGGACGGCCCAGAGCTGCCATTGATCGACCGGTCATGATGCTGCGCAGGCAGCCCGTTAGACCGGACTTTCGCCGCGCTGCAAAAATCTTAGCCATTCGAATTTACAGATCGCGGGACGAAGCCGCCTTGTGCACACGCAGCCTTCGCTGACGCAGAAACCTCTCGCGGGCGCGGCACGCCTTTTGTTGCATTTCAGAGGATTTCCCGATTGCGGTCATTCATCGGCGCAAGATCCGGCAAGCCTGCCGATACATGCGGGCGGGCCATCTTCAACAAAGGAGAGATTGACCGGCGGCCTCGAAATAGCGGGCGATGCAACGTTGTGTGTGGCGTTCGATCAGGGTCGTAGGATCGGTTGGCATTTCACCAAACTCCAACCCCATGAACGCTTGGGACACAAGCGTTTCCGGCAGAGGCTGCATTTCGAGAGACTCCAACAAGGATGTCAGCGCCGCGTCGACAGCTTGGTCGGTCCAGTAGTAGCGAATACGATCACTGTAACTGAAGATTTTCAGCGTCTCCAAAGCCTGACCGGTGCCGCTGTAATAGTCCCGCCAGAACTCCGGTTGCGCATTCATTCGTTCAAGCAAGACATCGCGGATGCTCAATTGGCGTTCCGGTTCGATCTGGTCTTCGATGCCCGCAAGAGCCCAGACAGCCTCCCGGAAACGGAAGGTCAGTTCGGGGCCGACTTTCAGGAAAAAGAAGTGGTTTCTGACCAGATCAGACAGAGCTTGGGTCGATTGGTAATCCGTCGAATGCGCCTCGAACGTCAGGCCGTCCTGGGACAGGATTGCAGCCGCCAGAGGTTTGGCCTTTTCCGGTTGAAAGGGATAGATCGACGTATGCCCGAAATCCACGCCGGGTTGTGTTACGACAGAAACGATACGTGACCAGGCGGCGTCCAATCCTCGGGCGGTCCAGGCATCGCGGTGCGTCTGGATGGTGTTCTCGAAACGCGCCACCGAGGTGACGTCGAGCGCGTCAGGCTCCTCGCTTTCGCCGCCGGGAACGGGGACCTCGGTTCCGACAACATAGATCAGTCTGTTGGGGTCGGGCGCATGTGCCTCGGCCACCGCGCATAGGTCGGCGGCCCGCTCGGCGATTTGTTCGAATCTGGGGTTCGGCTCTCCACCGCACGCCATGCTGGCATCCAGGTGGATTTTCGTGAAACCAGCTTCGACATATAGTTTGACCAGCTCGCGTGCCTTTTCCATGGCTTGATCGAGCGGCTCAGACCGCCACGGATTGGGACCAAGGTGATCGCCACCGAGAACGAGCTGATCCATGGGCACACCAGCCTCATCCGCCATTCCGCCAAGCCAGACTATGAAATCCTGCGGCGTCATGCCGGTATAGCCGCCCTCCTGATTGACCTGATTGCAGGTTGCTTCGATCACCGTGGGCAGGCCTGTTCTGGCTGCATAGGAAAGAACCGCGCGCAGCACATGTTCATTCGCGGTGCAAAAACAGGGCAGGCCGACAGGCTCGCCGTCCCGGTTTCTGGCGATCAGATCGTGGACAAGGCTCATGCGCGCCGCTCCGTTTGTGTTGCGCTGTCAAGGAAATCGGCGATCTCGGCAGGGGTGGAGTTGCCCTCCATCGGACCACGGCGCGTCACCGCAATGGCACCGGCGGCATTGGCGTGTTGGCCTGCCTCGAAAAGCGACGCACCTTGCGCCAGAAGGGCGACAAAGGTGCCGCAGAATCCGTCGCCCGCGCCTGTCGGATCGATTTCATCCACGGCATGTCCCTGGAAGTCGTGCCGTTCTCCTTGGCCAACGATCGTCGCCCCTTTGGCGCCGCGTTTGATTGCAATCACTTCGGCCTTTGCGTCGAGCAGCTGTTGGACGGCGGCGTCTTCGTCAAGATCGGGGTACAGGAATTGAAGATCGCTTGTGCTGGGAAGAAGGCAATAGCTGCGGTCCATGACCTCGCGGACGGCGTCCAAGGCCGCGCTATCGCGCATCAGTTCGGGACGTGCATTCGGATCGCATGTGATCCAGCCGCCTGCGTCCGACACGCTGCGCACGGTGCTCAGTATCTTGTCGCGCATCGAAGCGACGCCAAGCGAAGATGCCGATACATGCAGGACGGTTCCGGCAGGATCTGGAAACGCAGGGACCTCGAAGGTATCAGCCGCAGTTCCAGACAGATGGAAGATGAAATCACGGTCGCCACTGTCATAGTAGGAAACGAAGGCGACACCGGTGCTGTTGTCTTGCGAGATATGTATGCCATCAACGCCGACGCCGTCGGTTTCGAGCCTTCGCAGCACGCTGCGCCCGAACCCGTCAGCACCGACGCCCCCGATCATTTCGGTGCGTGCGCCCATACGGGCGACCTGATCCAGAAAGATCGCGGGCGCACCACTGGGATAAGGGCCGGAGTAGTCGGCAATCTGCTCCAGAGCACAATTCCTCCGATGCGATACAAACTCGACGAGGATTTCGCCTATGGCCACAATTGTCCGGTTGTCCGACACGGGTTCTCTCCTGTTTGGAGGAAGTGTGTAGACATTTTTTTTACATGTGTCAAAGTTGAACTGAAGGCCCTGCTCGATTATGAGTCTCGATGCAGGCTGGCACAGAAAGGCGTTCGGCAGATGGCTAAGAGTAAGAGAAAGATCGGCACAATGAAAGAGTTGTCGGAAGCCATCGGCATTTCGCGCCCGACATTGTCCCGCTACTTTCAGGATCCTTCGTCTGTCCGTGCCAGCACGTCGCAGAAGATCAGGGAAAAACTGGAAGAGGTTGACTATGTCTATAACTTCATTGCCACCCGTCAGAACAGAAAACGGTCGGGCCTGGTGGGCGTTATCATTCCTTACTACAACGACCTGTTTTTCACGAGCCTTCTGAAGGCAATAGAAAGCGCCGCCCGCTCTGTCGGTTTCACAGTGATCACGCAAAGCTCGGACGGCGAGGCCGAAGGCGAAATCCAGGCGCTTGCGCGGCTGCGGTCGATGAATGCCGATGGGGCGATCATCGCGCCATTGGGCTTGGAAAGCTCGACCGAGGCGCTGCGGATTGCGCAAGCAGATTTCCCGATCGTCTTCACCGACTCGCGTCCCGCCGAACGGATTGAAGGCGCCGATTTCGTGGGAACAGATAACACACAAAGCATTGCATCTATTGTGGAATACCTGTCTCGCACGGGGAGCGCTCCGTTGTTCCTGGGAATGCCAAAACTCAACTCCAACGCGATGGAACGCGAAAACGCTTATTCTGAAAAGATGCGCGCACTTGGCTTTGAGCCTAGGCTTATGAATACGGAAGGTGCGCCCGACTCGTGGGAATTCGAGGCTTACGGCCTTGGCGTGATGGATCAGGCCTTCAGCCGCCAGAAGCATCTGTCGGATACCATCCTTTGCGCCAATGACCGCATTGCGATCGGGGCGATCCGCGCGGCAAACAAGCACGGTTTGTTTGCCAACCACCCGAATGCCGCGGGCGGGCTTCGAATTGCGGGGCACGATGATCATCCGCTCAGCCAATACATGTACCCCGCCATCACAACGGCCGCGCAGGACATCACCGGAATTGGTGAAGATGCCGTGCGCGTGCTGGCAGAGCGCATCCGGGGCGAGCGCACGGATGCACCGGTTTCGATCTTCAGGGAGGCCACGCTCAAGATTCGCGAGTCGGCCTGAATCTTGCGCCAGCATTGACGGATCGGCATTGTTTTACATGTGTAAAAGATTTCTTGACTCACCGCCACGCTCACGCAATTATTTACATGTGTAAAAAAGGGAGGATTTCATGTCTTTGGCCCTGTACGCACGAAGTGGGGTAAAAACGGCAAGATTTCAGAGTTTGGTTTGAGCTATTGACATTGGGTGGTGTTCCGTAAGTATATTCCGGTATTGACTTGAATTGGAATGTGCATGCAACAGATTTGGTCCGATGAGGAGCTGAGGGAGCGTTGGATTGTGAGTGACGCGGAACTTGGCCTGTTGAAGGGCATGTCTGAGCCGCGGCGTCTGACGTTTTGCTATTATCTCAAGTATTTTCAACTTCACGCGCAGTTTCCCACGTCGTTGGATTTTGTCTCTGCGCAGGTACTTGAGTTTTTGGCGTCGCAGATTGGTAGCGCCGATGACAATGGGCTTCCGGTTGTTCCGAAGAGAACGGCTCGCTTTTACCGACGCCAGGTAGTTGCGTTTCTCGACATCCAGCACTTTGACAAGGAGGCCCGCGCGGTTTTCCTGGACTGGCTGGTCGAGACCGTTTTGCCGACCGCCCCGAATGAGGCGACATCGGATGCTGCCGTCACAGAATGGTTCTTGGCCATGCGAATGATCCGCCCCAGGACCAAAGCCCGGGCAAATCTGATGGCGAAGGCAGAGCGCCGGTTTGAGCGCATTCTGTTTACCAGGATCGCAGGGAGACTTTCCGATGACCATCGGGCGCGCCTTGATGCCCTGCTTGAGACGGCGGATGGCCTTTCTCCCTTTGCCGAAGTGTCACGCAGTTCCGGTGCAGCCAGCGTGGAAAATGTGCTCAGAACGGTGACACGCCTGGAAACCGTTCGTGCAGTCGGTTTGGATCAGTCCATCCTGGCGGATGTGCATCCGGATCTTGTTGAACGGTTTCGGTTGCGGGCGGGCACAGAAGATGCGTGGGACATGCGCCGGCACCCGGATGAGACGCGATATGCGTTGCTATGCTGTTTTCTTATTCCCCGCGCTGCTGATTTGGCCGACGAACTCAGTGATCTTCTGATCAGCATCACCCACAAGATATCGGCCCGTGCGGAAACCAAGGTCATCAAGGAGCTTGTGGCCGAGTTTCGCAAGGTCGAGGGTAAGACGACGCTGCTGTTCAAGATGGCGCTTGCGGCAGAAGCTGAACCGACCGGTCGCGTGTGCGATGTGATTTTCCCAGTGGTCAGCCAGAAGACCATCAGCGATCTGGCGAACGAATATCGTTCGGAGAACCCGTCATTTTCGTATCGTGTGCATCGCAAGATACGCCGATCCTATGCGCAGCATTACCGGCGCATTCTTCCCGTGATCCTCAAGACGCTCACCTTCAGGTCAAACAATCAGAACTGGCGCCCGCTTTTGGATGCCATTGAGGTCTTGGCCGCAGATACAAGCAGGAAACCGCAATACTTTTCTCTCGATGAGGTACCGCTTGACGGTGTTGTCAGACCCAAGTGGCGGGATATTGTCATTGAACCCGGACCCGGCGGGCAATCCCGCCTCAACCGCCTCAACTATGAGATTTGTGTCCTTCAAAGCCTGAGGGAGCGTCTGCGCACCAAGGAGGTATGGATTGAAGGTGCGGCCAGATACTGCAATCCTGACCAGGATCTGCCACAGGATTTTGATGACAATAAAGAGCAATACTTCCAGGACATTGGACAGCCATTGGAAGCGAGTCATTTCGCCGAACGCCTCAAGGGTGATCTCATCACCGCCCTGGATGTGTTCAACCGCGATTTGCCTTCGAACAAAAACGTGGCGCTGAAGTCGCGGGTCGGTAAAACCCGGATATCGCTCAAACCACTGCAGGCCCAGGATGATCCGGCCATGCTGGATACACTGAAGGAGGAATTGACCCGCCGATGGCCCATGACCAGCCTGTTGGATGTGCTCAAGGAGGTTGATCTGCGCATCGGCTTCACCAAGTCTTTCCCCACGGCGGCCGCGCGACAAGCCCTGTCCGGCGATGAGGTATCCCGCAGGCTTCTACTGGCGCTTTATGGGATCGGCACCAATATCGGGCTAAAGGCTATCGCTGCCGGGCCGCACAATGTGACCTACAAAGAGCTGCTCTATATTCGGCAACGGTTCATACACAAAAATGCACTGCGCGCGGCAACCCGTGCCATTGCCGATGCCACAAACCGTATCCGCGCCACAGACATCTGGGGCGATGGCAGCAGCAGTTGTGCGTCAGATTCTACCCAGCTCGGGTCCTGGGATCAGAACCTGATGACCGAGTGGCATCAGCGCTATGGCGGGCGCGGCGTCATGATCTACTGGCACGTCGATGCGAAGGCGACTTGCATCCATTCGCAGCTCAAGCAGGTATCTTCCTCAGAAGTGGCGTCGATGATCGAAGGCGTTTTGCATCACGGGACCGATTTGGAGATTGATCGCCAGTTCGTTGATACCCACGGCCAGAGCGTTGTCGGTTTTGCTTTCTGCTATTTGCTGGGGTTTGAGCTCATGCCCCGGTTTAAAGGAATAGCGCGTCAAAAGCTGGTACGGGCTCTTCCAAAATCCGAACGCACCTATCCTAATCTTGAGCCGCTTTTTGTGCCCAAACCGATCAATTGGGATCTGATCGCTCAGCATTATGATGAGATGATCAAACTGGCGACAGCCCTGAAACAGCGAACCGCGGAACCAGAGGCCATTCTGCGCCGTTTCATCCGCGGCCAAAGCCACCCGGTGTTTGCGGCGCTTCTGGAACTCGGCAAAGCAGCCAAGACGATCTTTTTGTGCAAATATCTTGGCGACAAGGATTTGCGGCGCGAAATCAACTCCGGCCTCAATGTGATTGAACGATGGAACGGGGTGAACGACTTCATCTTCTACGGCAACGGTAATGAGCTGGTATCCAACCGGCGCGACGACCAGGAGATATCGGTTCTGTCGCTGCATTTACTGCAGGCCAGCATGGTCTATGTGAATACGCTCATGATCCAGGATGTCCTTGCGGATCAGGGCTGGCGCAAGAAAATGACCACCCGCGACATGGCGGCACTGAACCCGCTGCCACACAGCCACATCAATCCATACGGTGTCTTTGATCTCGATATGAGCACGCGCCTGCCCCTGAACGACATGCCGGTGGCGGCATGATCTGTTCCGAAACTTATAACAAACGGAACGATATTTTCCGGGCGCGAAATCAACACCTTGCAGAATCCGTAACTCCGTTCCGTATCTATACCCGAAAAACAGGCGTAAAACCATGCTGATCGGCTATGCACGTGTTTCCACCACCGGACAGAACCTGGAAAGCCAGATTGAGCACCTTCAGGCTGAGGGGTGTGACAAGGTATTCCAGGAAAAACTGACCGGCTTTGATCGTCGCCGCCCGCAGCTCGAGAAGATGCTGAAGCAGATCAAGCCAGGTGATACGCTCCTGGTCACAAGCCTCGACCGGCTGGCCAGATCTACTCATGATCTCTTCGTCATTACCCAAAAGATAGAGGCCGTCGAAGCGTCCTTCCGTTCGATACGTGAACCCTGGGCCGATACAACAAGCTCCATGGGGAAGTTCTTACTGACTGTATTTGCAGGACTTTCTGAGCTGGAGCGAAATCTCATCAATGAACGAACCGACGAAGGCCGGACATCAGCCAAAAAACGTGGTGTGAAGTTCGGTCGAAAGTCCAAGCTTACCCCGCACCAGCAAGATCAGGTCAGAACCATGCTACAGGAAGGCCAATCCATCCGCGCCATCGCTCGACATTTCAACGTCGGCGTCGCTACAATCGACCGCATAAAACGAGCAACACCTCTCCAATAAAATCTTGCCGTTTCTGACCCACTTCGGGCGTACAGGGCCCTTTTGAAAAGAGTCAAAAATTCACACGCATATGCCACCTAGGGATACACATCTGAGATGCTATCGTTGGAGCGAAGGTCATTAAATTCGAACCTGGCTTCATCTCTCCACCTGTAAACAATTGTACATGATTCAAAATTCTTTTCAGTTCTTTGCTCATAGGCCTGTCGGTACAAATCATTGCTACAAACAAGGCGAATTTTGGCTTGGAGCGTTTCTCCGTCCCTGTTTCGCCGACAACAAGGAGGAAAGAAATGTTCAAGATTTCAACGGGACTCGGGTGTGTATTTGCTGCGGCAATTACCGCCTCGGCGGCCCAAGCGGACGAATGCGGCGAAGTATCTATCATGCAAGGCGACTGGGGGTCTGCGCAGATCGTCACAGCGGTTGCGAAGTTCCTGATGGAGCAAGGTTACGGGTGCGACGTCACCGCAATGCCGCTCTCGAGCAACCCCGCGCTGGCATCCGTATCCGAGACCGGAGAGCCCGATATTCTGACTGAAATCTGGACAAACGGCGCGCCGGCTTACCAAGGGCTGGTTGACTCAGGTGCGATCATTCCTGTGACCGAAGTTCTATCAGATGGCGGTGTCGAAGGGTTCTTTGTTCCGAACTACCTTGTGGAGGAGCATCCGGAACTGGCAACAATTGAAGGCATCGCAGCCAACCCCGAACTCGTCGGAAATCGATTTCACAACTGCCCCGAGGGATGGACTTGTCTGAATGTCAGCACCAACCTGATGAAGGCAGGCGGGCTGATTGATGCAGGCATTGAAAACTTCGTGCATGGATCAGGCGAAACCCTTGCCGCTTCGATCGCTGCCGCCTACGAAAACAAAGAGCCATGGTTCGGCTTTTATTGGGCGCCGACTTCAGTACTGGGTAAATACCCGATGACTCTGGTCGATATGGGCCCCCATGACCCTGAAAAGCATGCCTGCAACATCACAGCGGAATGCGGGACGCCAGCAATGAGCGCCTTCCCTCGCAGCGAAGTGGTTACAGTTCTCTCCAAGGAATTCATGGCCGAAAACGCAGCAGTGTCTGAGCTGATGACAAATCTGTCCTTCACCAACGCACAGATGGGCGAAACGCTGGCATGGGTCGAGGACAACAATGCCTCCTACGATGAAGGTGCGGTGCACTTTCTGACGACCTACAAGGATGTCTGGGGGGCGTGGCTTAACAATGCTGCGCGCGACAAACTTTCCGCATTGCTGCAGTAATCTGCACGGAAAGGGGCATCCTCAGTGATGCCCCTAACGTACTGAAGAAGATCGGAAAGTGTAGATAATGGCCTTCTATGACAAGTTATTTAGCGTATTGGGTTTGAGCGAATGGTGTGGCACGTCAGACGATAAAGCGCCTCTTTCGCTGGCGGAGCTTGCGGCGCAAGCAGGAGGAGAAGAGGCCTCTGGGTCGCTCATTCCAATTCCCTCGTTTGATAATCTGCATGAAAGCTGCAACCGCATATGGCAGTCGCGCGATGTAACCAACGGGATCGAAGAAGGGTTTCTGGCAGCCAAACCGGTCCTGAAAACTGTTCTAGACCCGATCACACAACCATTGAGCTGGATGCTGGATGGCGCACTTTGGCTGTTTGAAGCGACGCCGTGGTTCATCATGGTTCCGCTTCTGGTGGCGATTTCCTGGTACGCGTCGCGTTCGCGTCCTGTGACGATCTTCGTCGCCGTCTCGATTATGCTACTGGCCGTCGTAGACCACTACGATGTGGCGATGCAGACCCTGTCGATCATCTTTGTATGTACGACAATATCGGTGCTGTTCGGTGTGCCCATTGGAATTGCCATGTCGAAATCCGACCGGTTGCAAAAAAGCGTCGTTCCGTTACTCGACCTGCTGCAAACGCTGCCGACCTTCGTGTACCTGATCCCTCTGATTTTCTTGTTCTCGGTCACGGAGTCCAAACTCTACGGGATTGCGATCATCCTTTACGCGATTGTTCCAGTGATCCGCCTGACAGATTTGGGCATTCGGCTCGTGGATCGGGACGTGATCGAGGCGGCCAATGCCTTTGGCATGAATGACCGCCAGAAATTGATGCGAGTACAATTGCCGCTGGCGCTGCCGAACATCATGGCCGGGATCAACCAGACCATCATGATGAGCCTTGCCATGGTCGTGATCGCCTCTCTTGTTTCGGCCCCAGGCCTTGGCGTGAACGTGTTGCGCGGAATCCGAAACCTTGAACTGGGTGTGGGCATCGTCGCTGGCATCGGCATCGTGCTGCTGGCCGTGATCCTTGATCGCGTGTCCAAAGCGGCTCTCACACGGGTCGATAAAACCCAAGTCAAGCATTAAGGAGCCGGTTCGATGACACAACCAATGGTCAGCCTGCGCGGGCTCTACAAGATCTTCGGTTCCAGCGACAAGGACGTGTTGCACCATGTCCAGCGTGGCATGGGCAAGGAAGAGCTGCTAGCGCAGCACAAACATGTTCTGGGCCTCAACAACATCAACGTCGATATGCAGGCCGGCGAAATCACAGTGGTCATGGGCCTGTCGGGTTCGGGAAAATCCACGCTGATCCGCCACCTGAACCGGTTGATCGAACCCACTGCAGGCGAGATCATCGTGCAGGGTGAGGACGTGATGGGCCTTTCAGAGGACGGGCTGCGCCATGCCCGTCAGGAAACGATGTCGATGGTGTTCCAGAAATTCGCACTTTTGCCGCACAAGACCGTGCTGAAGAACGCAGGCATGCCCTTGTCGGTACGTGGCGAGTCTGAGGCTGATTGCGATAAGGAAGCCGCCAAGTGGCTGGATCGCGTGGGTCTGAGCGGGTTCGAGAACCATTATCCAGCGCAATTGTCCGGTGGGATGCAACAGCGTGTGGGCATTGCCCGGGCGCTGACCGCGAACACACCGATCATGCTGATGGACGAGGCTTTCTCGGCTCTTGACCCACTGATCCGAACCGACATGCAGGACCTGCTGCTCGAGCTGCAAAAAGAGCTGCACAAGACCATCATCTTCATCACTCACGATCTAGATGAGGCGTTGAAGCTGGCCGATCACCTTGTGATCCTGAAGGACGGCTTTGTCGTGCAGCAGGGTGAGCCGCAGCATATCCTGCTGAACCCCAACGATCCTTACATCGAAGACTTCGTGAGTGACATCAACCGCGCACGGGTTCTGCGGGTCCGCTCGATCATGACCCCGCTTGTCGGCGGCAACGTGCCAAGAGAAGCCCATGGCGAAGTGGACGTGAACGACACGCTCGAAAGCATGATCGCGCGGTCCGGCGGGGATACGTCACACGCCTATCTTGTCAAAGATGGGGGGCAGACGGTCGGCACACTGGATATGACCGAACTGGTGCGCGCTCTTGTCCCTCGCGTCGCATCCGAGGCCGGTGCGCGTCAGTCCTGACGCGCGCTGACGGCAGAGCTGGAATTCAACAGATCAGGCCCGAAATAGCCGCATGGTTGGGTCGGCCTCGATCTGTTCGAACAGCCAGTCGATAAATGTATCGAGCTTGGGGTTGGGTGCACGCTCTTTTTGCGTCGCCAAATACCAGCGGCCTGGCTCGGGTACTGAAATGTCGAAGGGTCTAACCAGACGCCCCCTCTCAAGATCACGCGCGCAAAACGGTGCCCTTGCGACGCTGATACCGTGATTATTTAGAACAGCCTCACGGACAAGCGGGTAATTGTCGAAAACAGAGCCAAATTTCATCGTTTCGCGATCTAAGCCCGCCGCATCCAACCAGCAGTCCCAGTCATCCGGCTCATTCCATGTGTTTGGGACACTCAGCAACAGGAAATTTTTTAGCTCTTCCAGCGGCATTCCACCGCTTGCCGTTTTCAAGGCCTCCGGAGCACATACCGGGTAGATATCGGTTTCGAACAACGGGCTATAGTCAAAACGTTTGTCAAATGGTGGTGCATTGAACACGCCCACATCGAACCGGTGCATGTCATAATCACCGTCTTCAAAGGTAGAGACTATGCGCACGCGTGTGTCTGGATTATCCTGAAGAAATTCAGCCAATCTGGGCTGTAACCACATTGTATTGAAACTTGCGTAGGACTGAACGAGCAACACGTCCGGTTCTTCAGGTGTCTGGATGCGCCGTGTGGCTTTGATGATTCCCTGAATGTGTTCGCGTACTGGCGGGTAATACTGCTCGCCAGCCGGTGTTAGCTCGACCGAACGGCTTGTGCGTTCCAGTAGTTTAACGCCGATTGATGTTTCCAGTGCTTTGACTTGGTGGCTGACTGCCGCATGCGTCACACAAATCTCGTCCGCGGCCTTTCGGAAACTTTTGTGACGCGCCACCGCCTCAAAAGCGCGCAGTGAAACCAGCGTGGGCATGTGGGTGGTCATTGCAGCATCTCCTCGATGAAATCAATCGCTTACCCTCAAGCAGAGTTATCCGACGACCGGCGCGAATTTAGCAGGGTTTTGATACTGTTTTTCATAACCTGTCAGGGGGTAGCACGCAATTCGCGGTGCGATGTTATCGGTTAGAATTTCTTGATGAAAGGAAATTTCTTTCAATTCTTCGACTGGGTGAGAAATGCCAGATTAGCAGATAGAAATGTTATGGGATTCCACCGTCATGCCACCACTTTCACCATCGCCAAATGCATATGGCTATCCGTTGCTGATCAAACACTTGCTGGCCGGATCCCAGCTCTCGTCAGCCAGCCAAGAGATCGTCAGCGGCACCGAAATGCGGCTGAGCTACGCGGAGTTGGGCAAACGCGTGCGCCAACTTGCCAATTCTCTAAAGGCCAGCGGGATACATGAGGGCATGCGCGTCGGTGTCATGGATTGGGATACGCACCGCTATCTTGAATGTTTTTTTGCGGTCCCGATGATGGGCGCAACCCTTTTCACGATCAACGTGCGGCTGTCTCCTGCGCAAGTACTATATACGATCAACCACGGCAAACCGGACCTGATCATCGTGCATCGCGATTTCATGCCGCTCATTGAGGGTATCAAATCGGGCTTTGATCGGGACATCATCGTTGTACCGATTGGAGACGGTGAAGGGTATGAAGAGTGGATAGGTAAGGCCCCAGGCAGCTTTGACTTCCCAGACTTCGATGAAAACCAAACGGCAACCTTGTTTTACACAACCGGGACCACCGGCAATCCCAAGGGGGTGAGCTATTCACACCGGCAGTTGGTCCTTCACACGTTGGGCCTGATTGCCGGCTTCGGTGCGTGGCCCGGAAATGCCGGATTTCATCGCGGCGACGTTTACATGCCGCTGACGCCCTTGTTTCACGTCCACGGCTGGGGATTTCCATATGCCGCAACGATGCTGGGGCTGCGTCAGGTCTATCCCGGTCGATATGACCCTGACACAATCTTGCGATTGATTGCAGACGAAAACGTCACCTTTTCCCACTGCGTGCCCACGGTTCTGTCAATGGTGCTCGACCATCCGGGCTGCCCGCAAACTGACCTAAGCCAATGGAAGGTCATCATTGGCGGGGCCGCTATGCCGCGCAATCTGCAGGACCGGGCGGCGGCGGCGGGCATATCATTGCATGCGGCCTATGGGATGTCCGAGACCTGTCCGTTTCTGACGGTGACCGATTTGTCCAGCAATGATCCAGGGGTGCAGGCGCAAACCGGCTTTCCCGGCCCGCTTGTCGACCTTCGTGTTGTGACACCGGATATGAAAAACGTCCCGCATGACGGCGAAACAACCGGCGAAGTTGTTGCTCGGGCTCCCTGGTTGACACAAGGCTATCTGGACAACGCGCAAGCCTCAGATGAACTTTGGGATGGTGGGTATCTGCATACCGGGGATGTTGGGTGTATCCGCGAGAATGGGTCGTTGCAAATCACTGACCGCCTCAAGGACGTGATCAAGACCGGCGGCGAGTGGATTTCATCACTGGCACTGGAAAACATAGCATCGTCTTGTGGTGGTATCGAGGACGTCGCCGCGATCGGACTGCCGCACGCGAAGTGGGGCGAACGGCCAGTGTTAGTCGCTCAAGTCGCAAAGGATGCCGACCCGGATCTTGTACGCCAGAGCGTTGTGGAAGAAATCCAGTCGCGTGTCGACGCAGGTGAGATATCAAAATGGGCAGTTCCGGACGAATTAATCTTTGTCGACCGCCTTCCTAAAACCAGCGTCGGCAAGCTCGACAAGAAACTCGTGCGGCAAGATATTTCAACGCGCTCGGACTTAAAATCATGACAGACAAACAACACCGTATTCAGGCGCTTATCGGGTCCATTGTCACCTATCTGCAGGCTCATAGAGCCGTCACGCCCGGCGTCGATCTGACGTTGGACAAGCTGGCAACCATGGACCTGTCTGACGAGAGGCTCATTGACTTACCCTCCCAAGGAACCCGGCATGATGAGGTTCTGAAGAACGCCATCGACGGGGTTGTCGCCCCCGAATTGCAGGAAATCGCAGGTTGTCTGAAAGCGGCGAAGGATGATCTGATCTGGCGCGAAGACAACGCCCAATTCTATCCCCCTGGTGCCGAATTGGGCGAGGGATACACAAAGTGTAACCTACATACTCTGCTGATTGGGCCAGACGCATGTGGACATCACCATCCCGATTTCAACCTTGGCATTTTCATGCTGGGTCCACGGACGCTGTATCGCGACCACAACCACGACGCGCCAGAGCTTTATCTGAACCTGTCCGAAAAATCGGGTTGGCGGTTTGGCACTCGCGATTGGCAGGATTATCCGGCTGGATCACTTATCTGGAATGCGGCGGGCGATCCCCACGCCACCCGGGTCTATGATCAACCGTTCATCTCGGTCTTTGTCTGGCTCGAGAACGTGCATTCACCCTGCAATGTAATCCATTTCGACGACTGGGCAGAGGTCGAACAGGATCTTGCCAAACAGTCCAATTGAGGTTTCCGAACATGATTTCCATTAAACACACTGAGGGTGTCGCTTTCATTGAGCTGAATGCCCCACCGGTGAACGCCCTTGGCCTGAAGATGCGGCAGGCGCTTTCCTCGGCCATCCACGAGTTGGACGCCGATGAACAGGTCCAAGCTATCGTTCTATGCTCGGCTCTGCCGCTCTTTTGCGGCGGCGCTGACATCGTCGAGTTCCGAACCGGGGCAGTTTGGGACAAACCGGACCTGCCAGACCTGTGTGTAACGATTGAAACCAGCAAAAAACCCATTATCGCCGCGATTGCAGGCCCCGCTATGGGTGGTGCGCTGGAGATCGCGCTTGCCTGTGATTACCGTGTCGCCACGCCGGATGCATTGATGGGGCTGCCCGAGATCAAGCTGGGGCTGCTGCCAGGCGCCGGGGGCACCCAAAGGCTGCCACGGACTGCCGGGCTGGAAGCGGCAACGCAAATGATCCTTTCGGGTGATCCCGTGAAAGGCGAATATGCCCTGTCTTGCGGGTTGGTCGACGCACTGTTTGAAAACAACCAGGATTTTCGCGCGCATGTTTTGGGTTTCGCCACCCGTGTCAGCCATGAGGGCGATCCGAAACGCAGTTGCGCGGATATGACCGTCACACACCCTGATCCAAAGGGTTTTCTGACGCGATTCCGAGACCAGATAGTACCAAAGTCCAAAAACCTCGTCGCCCCTGAACGATGCTTGGTATCCATCGAGGCCGCGTGCGAATTGCCGCTGGTCGAGGGGTTGGCACAAGAGAAGGCAGGTTTTGCCGAACTGCTAGACACACCTCAATCGCGCGCCGGGCGGCATCTGTTCTTTGCAGAGCGTGAATGCACCAAGGTTCCGGGCGTTACTCGTGCTGACCGACCACGTGACATTTCATCGGTCGCCGTGATCGGCGCAGGAACAATGGGGCGCGGCATTGCCATCGCCTTTCTGCAGGCGGGGTATCCGGTCACGCTTCTGGAAACCACACAAACTGCGCTGGAACAGGGGCTGGATCAGGTCAGGGAGCATTTCCAACGCGCGGCCCAAAAAGGCCGGCTCAGTGCCGATCGGGCAGAGGCAATCGCCGCCAACGCCACAGGAACGCTCAACTACGGCGACCTTACAGAGGCCGACCTGATCATTGAAGCGGCGTTTGAGAGCATGAATGTCAAACGCCAGATTTTCGAAGCGTTGGACCAGCACGCCAAACCTGGCGCGATACTGACCTCAAACACATCGACGTTGGATCTTGATGAAATCGCCGCAGTCACGTCACGCCCGGAGGATGTGATTGGTCTCCATTTCTTCAGCCCGGCGAACATCATGCGCTTGCTAGAGGTGGTGCGGGGCGCCAAGACCGCTGCGGACGTCATTGCAACGGCAATCACGGTAGCAAAGAAGATCCGAAAGCTCCCTGTAACGGTTGGCGTGTGCTACGGCTTTGTTGGAAACCGGATGCTGGAACCATACTTCCGCGAAGGATCCCGTCTGCTTCTAGAGGGGGCGACGCCGAAACAGGTGGATGACGTCCTTGAAGGCTTCGGCATGGCCATGGGCATTCATGCGATGGCAGATCTGGCGGGAGTCGATGTGGGCGCCCGCGTGCGTCAGGAGCGGCGTAGTGAAATCGCGCATGACCCGACATACCAGGCTGTGCAGGACAGGTTGTTTGAACTGGGCCGACTGGGTCAGAAAACCGGGCGAGGAAGCTATGTCTACGAGGGGCGGACACGGGTCGAAGACCCTGAGATAGTTCAAATCAGTGCCCATTTGGCGGACCTGCATGGTGTGAAGCGCAGGGACATTGACGATCAGGAAACCCTTGAACGGTGTCTGTTTCCCCTGATCAACGAGGGCTTTCTCATCCTTGAAGAGGGCATTGCAACGCGCCCGGGTGATTGCGACCTGATCTGGACTAATGGCTATGGCTTTCCGAACTGGCGCGGCGGCCCAATGCACTATGCCGACGAGATTGGGTTAAGCCAGATTCTGGAACGCATGAACCACTATCGGCAGTCGCTTGGCGCCTATGGTGAGATGTGGTTCACGCCTGCGTCTTTGTTGGAAGAACTCGCAACCTCGGGCGTGACACTTGCCGCGCATTTTGATGCCAAAAAGGAAAAATCATGAGAGAAGCCGTTATCGTCTCAACCGCACGAACCCCTATTGGGGTGGCCTTCAAAGGTGCGCTGAACAACATCAAATCCCCTACCATGATGGGGCACGCCATTCAGCACGCGGTTGAACGTGCAGGCGTGGACCCCGGTTTGATCGAAGATGTCGTCATCGGATCGGTCCTGACTGCGGGAACCGCAGGCATGAATGTCGCTCGTTTGTCGACGCTGGCTGCGGGCCTTCCCAATACGGTGGCAGGACAGACGATCGACAGGCAATGCTCCTCCGGGTTGATGGCCATAGCGACGGCTGCAAAGCAGATCATCGTGGATGGTCAGAACGTCGCCGTGGCTGGCGGGCAGGAGAATATTTCCGCCCTGCAGAATGCCTATCTGAATTGGGCTGGCGATGAGAAAGATCCAAACGTTATCGCCCGATCTGAGCATGCCTACATGCCGATGCTGATGACGGCGGAAAATGTGGCGCGGACCTATGGGATCAGCCGCGAAGCGCAGGATGAATACGCCGCCCTGTCGCAAGCCCGGACGGCCCAGGCTCAGGCCACTGGCGTTTTTGACGACGAGATTGTCGCGATCACTGCGATCAAACGCGTCAAGAACCGCGAAACCGGAGAGGAAACCCTGGAAGAGGTGACCTTGTCAAAAGACGAAGGCAACCGGCCGGGCACGAGGGCCGAAACACTCGGGGCATTGAACCCGGTCGTCGAAGGAGGCCTGATCACTGCCGGAAACGCAAGCCAGCTTTCTGACGGGGCCTCGGCTTGTGTGCTCATGGACCGCAAAATGGCTGAGCAGCAGGGCCTGACACCGCTAGGTGTCTATCGCGGTATGGCAGTTGCTGGAAACGCACCGGAAGAGATGGGAGTCGGCCCGATCTATGCCATTCCAAAGCTGCTGAAGACGGCAGGTCTCCGCACGAGCGACATCGGCCTTTGGGAGCTTAACGAAGCCTTTGCCTGCCAGGTTCTCTATTGCCGCGACCATCTTGGGATCAATCCCGAAATCTATAATGTGAACGGCGGTGCCATCTCGATCGGCCATCCCTATGGCATGACGGGCGCGCGGCAAGTCGGGCATGCTCTGCTTGAGGGGAGGCGCCGTGGCGTAAAATACGTGATTACGTCCATGTGTGTTGGCGGAGGCATGGGGGCCGCAGCGTTGTTCGAAGTCGCCTGACCCTGCTGAAATGAGTTCAAGCAGAGCGTTATCTGGTTGAGACATTGACATTCAGTCATCTGCGAAAGCCACCATCTGCAAGCCTGCGTTTCATGTCGACCGGAATTGGTGATACCTCCTGAGGCGTTATGACCAATGTCACGCCAACGATCCTTTCCACGGTTTCCAGCCAGTTTGTCGATGACTGGCTGGCGGCGCTGCGTGCCCTGTGCCCAGAGGCGCAGATGGCGGCGCTGCTTAGCCGGTCCGGTCTGAACGCGGATACGCGCTCGCCGAATGGTCGCGTCACGCTGGATCAGATCGTTTGCCTCTATCAACTTGCCGCAGTTGAGACCGGTGATGAGATGATGGGGCTTTGGAGCAGACCCGTCCGGCCAAGGGCCCTACAACACCTTCTGACGACTGTCAGAGAGGCCACGTCTCTTGCATCTGCACTCTACCGGTTTTCGACCTTCTGGAACTTGCTGTTGGATGATTATCAGTTTGATCTGGATGACGCTGAAGGTGCGTTGGTGCTTACCCTGAAACCACAAGGCGATGTGCCGGTTCAGCGCTTTGGGCATATGCTGATCCTTAAGCTGGCGCATGGGCTTATGTCCTGGCTGGCCGGGCACGAGGTGCCGGTCAGAGGCGTCGATTTCGCATTTGATCGCCCAGCGTTTGATCAGGATTACGCGATCATCTTTCCCGCACCCTTTCAGTTTGGCCAGCCCGCCACCGCGATCTCGTTCGATCCGAATGCACTGGGCCGTGTGCAGGCGCGCAGCACATCTGATCTTGATCGGTTTTTGCAAAACGCGCCCCGGGACTGGATCTTCACCTCTTCGCGTGAACACACACAATCGCTGCGGGTGCGCACATATCTGGGTCAAACGGGTTGGGAGGCGGCGACCCTGACTCGGACTGCATCCGCGATGCACATGACCCCGCGCACCCTGATCCGCAGGCTGCAGGCGGATGGGACGTCGTTTCAGGCCATAAAGGATGCCCTGCGGCGCGACATCGCGATCCGCGACCTGCAGGCGGGGCGCAAAAGCGTTGAGGCCATCGCACATGATGTCGGCTTTTCCTCGGCTGCCAATTTCCACCGGGCCTTTCAACGCTGGACCGGCAGCACCCCCAGTTCGTACCGCAAGACGAATATCTGAGACGCGCTTTTTGTCACTTTTGGACAATACCCTGTCACCACGCGAGATAGAGCGAAGAAGTCTCTCCTGCTAAATCTTGCGCAATACAAAGCGTTCTCACCTAGTTCTCCTCTAGAAGCTTGACCCGCTGCCTGCTCAGCAGGTGCTGAAGTGTGGCGTCATGTGAAAGGAGCCGCTCACAAAAGGACCGACCAATGTCAGACAAACTCGCCACCATACTCCAAGCCGCACGCGACCACGCCGAGCAGGTCATCCTGCCCAATGTGGACGCCTGGAACGCCGCAAAGACATGGCCGCGCGAGGCCTCGGACAAGGCCGGGGCCGCTGGCCTGACGGGGCTCTATGCCCCCGAAGAGTTTGGCGGGCAGGGCTTGCCGCTGGCAGAGGGCATTCAGGTCTATGAACAACTGGGGCTGGGGGACGGCGCTTATGCCTTTGCCCTGTCGATGCATAATATCTGTACCTTCGCGGGCTGCGGCTATGGCACAGATACCTTCAAGGAAAAATGGGCGCGGGATCTGACCTCGGGCCGCAAGCTGGCGAACTTTGCACTGACCGAACCGCAATCGGGGTCGGACGCAACAAACATGTATTCGCGGGCCGTGATCAATGATGACGGCACTTGGACGATCAGCGGTGCGAAGGCATGGGTCAGCTTGGCGACCGAGGCTGATATCTATTTCACCGTGGTCAAAACCAGTGATGCACCCGGCCACAAGGATATGGCGATGATCGCCATCCCGGCCGACACCCCGGGCCTCAGCTTTGGTCCGCTCTACGATACCCCATCCTACAACTTCCTGCCTCTGGCCGAGATGTACATGGACAAGGTGGTGGTGAGCGAAGACAACATCATCCTGCCGATCGGTCAGGGCTTGCAAGGCTCGCTCATGGCGATCGATATCGCCCGTGTGTCGATTGCGTCAGGATGCTGTGGATTGATGCAAGCTGCCTTGGATACGGCTCTGTCCTATTCCAGGAACCGCAAGATGTTTGGCGGCCAGAACCTCGATCTGGACGGAATCCAGTGGATGCTGGGCGAGGTTGCAACCGATCTTGAAGCCTCCAAGCTGCTTTATCGAAAGGCGGCAGAATCCCTTGGCACACCCGAAGGCCCTCTGATGGCCGCCCATGCCAAACGGTTTGTTCCAGATGCAGCGGTGAAGGCTGCGAACACCTGTACGCAAGTGTTGGGCGGTATGGGGCTGTTGCAGCCTTATGGTCTGGACCGTTTGTCCCGCCTCGCGCAAATGCTGCGGATCGTGGACGGGACGACGGAAATCAGCCGCGTGGTTATCGGACGGGCCTTGCAAAAACGTGCTGCAGCCTTGCCTGATCTGCCAGTACCATTAGGATTTGGTGAGACCAGCTGAACGTCCCAACCTGCCGGAGAAGCGGAACCGAACTGAAAAAACCCTCAAGGATCGGTAAAATCGAAAGACCGGCCGCACATTTGCGGCCGGTTACTCGAACATTGCAGACCTTGGTGCAAACGCAGCGAATTTATCCTTCGTCCGCGACCTGTAAATTCACCCCTTAAAAATTGCTGCTTGATGCACGAATGGCCAAAATCGCCGCCGCACCGCGTCATGGAATTTCGTGCTTGCGCAGAATATTCGCCGCTGCGAGCGCGCGCAGCACGAAATCACAATGGCCGCCATGGGGCTCACACACGCTGCGTGAGCGGATGATCGAAGATATCCGGATCAAACGCCCGATTAGAGAAGCTGACATCGTACCCAGCACGATGCGCGGCCGATTATGACCGTGAACGTGCTGCAGTCAGGGCATTGCCCATATCGCTGTTTGGACCTGCCACCCGCTGTCTTCGTTGCGTCTTAGGACGACAATCTGATCGATCACCTTGGGTATGGCACCTGAGCGGTTCGACGTGATCGTCGCGTTGTTCGTTATGACAGCGAGATCGTCCCGACCGGCAACATCCCAGTCCGTGTAGGTGACCCTAGCGCCTTCCGACATGTTCTTTTTCACGAACGCCACGATGTTATCGCGGCCGATGACCCGTGGATGATTTACCGGCATTAGCACAGCCGTTTCCGTGAACGTGTTGGCGAATTCGTGAATCTTCCGTTCTTCGAGATACCGCGTCTGTATCACGATGATGGACTTGATGCTTTCGACTTCAGCGTCGGACAAACCCTGGATACCGAGCGCATCGTGATCCTGCGCTACTGCCGCCGTAGCGATCAGTGCCAGGGCCGCCCCAGCGGCCGCAATGGTGCTCCGGTTCATTTCGGTCTCTCCATATTGGGCTTGCAAGAGTTCGACAAAAAGGCCAGTGCGGCGCACTATAGCCGACTCCGCACAGCGACGCCACCAGCCACGGCTAGCGCAACGGACGGATTTCGTGTTGAATGGTGCAAACGTCCGCCCCGAACCGGTTTCCGGATCTTCCGATCAGGTAGCTCACACTTGGTGGCGAACCCGGAATTCCTGAAACAAGTATCCGTCGCAATAGTCCCGTGTCTCGGTGTGTTCAAGGCGTGGCGACACTCTGGTCCCTCCGAACAACGGGACGCCGTCCCCGAGAACGATAGGTGCGCGTTTCAGTCGAAGGACCTCGAGGCGTCCCATGGAAAGAAGCGATCCGGCGAGTGCACCTCCGCCACAGAGGTATATCGGCCCGCTGGATTGGGCTCTTATGGCGTCGATTGCCTCGGCGTCGCTGGATCTCTGCACTGTGACCTCCGCGCCATCCGGCAGGTCGAGCGACTTCGAAAGGACAATCGTTTCCATGTGCGCATAGGGGTTCTGGCCCGGCTGCATGCCGAAGCGATATCCGAACTCATAGGTTGCCCGGCCCATGATCGCGGTCGCGTAAGTTTCGAGACGGGCTGAATAGTCTTCGACCACCGCGCCTTCCTGGGCAAACTGCGAGATGTCACCGCCGGGCCCGGAAATATATCCGTCGATTGAGACGGCGACGTCGTAAATGATCTGTTGCATTTTATTCACCTTTAGTTGCGATGTTGGTGAGCGGAAATTCCAGCCGGTCAGCGCTCCTGTAACGCCAGCCTGATCCCAAGTGCACAGTAGATGCATCCCGCGACTTTCGATTGCCAGCGCTGAACTGCCGGATGTTGCCGGAGAAACCGGCCAACATGGCCAGCCGCGACAGCCGCTATCAGAGTCGCCAGCGTGCCCATGAGCACGAAGAGCAATCCGAAAATCGTGAGTTGCAATGCAATCTGCCCGAGGCCCGGATCGACGAATTGCGGTAGGAAGGCGAGGAAGAACATCGCGGATTTTGGATTCAGGATCTCAGCGAGGCAGGCTTGTCGGAATGCCTGACCTGTCGAAATCGGCGGTGCGGCTTCGGAAGTCTTGCGACGGCGGCCCTCGAATAGGGAGCGCAGGCCGATATAGATCAAGTATCCTGCCCCGATTAGCTTGATCAGGGTAAACGCCTGCGCCGAAGTCAGCAGGATCGCAGAGATCCCGACAATCGCCATGGCCGTATGGAAGAGGTCCCCCAGCCCGATGCCAAGGCTTGTTGCGACGCCGACGCGTATTCCAGAGGTCGATGACCGGGTAAGCGTGAGCAGGATCGACGGACCAGGAAAAAAGACGAACCCCGTCAGAACGGCGATGTAGGTCAGCAGAACCGGCAATTCGGGCATGGTGTAGTCTCCTTCATTTACAGCGCACTGGCTTAATCATTGCGGGGCTCGGCTGCTGGTCCAGCATCTGTACCAGAGACTGCGGAAAATCTCGAACGGCTCGACCAGGCCCGCTTCGGCAAAGAGCGCGCGGGTGCGACTTCCCGATATCACCGGCAATTGGGGGATCGCGTCCAGCTCCATACGCGTGGCGTCGGCGGAGACACCGACGATGTCTGCGTGCGCCAGATACATCGGGACCAACCGGTCGAAGTCTTCAATTTCATCGAAGCAAACGTCGGCATGGATCAAGCAGCCACCGGGGGCGAGCCTCTCCCGAAGGTTCTTTAGAAATTCAAGCTTGGCACCATCGTCCCGCAGGTGGTGCATCACCAGAAACGACGTGACGACATCATAGACCTCACCGGCTGGCAGATCATCGACGGGTCCGACGACGAACCGAATGTCGAGCGATGTGCCCAAGGCTCCCGCGGTGTCCCGCGCCGTATCGAGGTTCCGGACCGATGGATCGATCGCGGTAATCCGGCCGACCACGTTGCAACCGCCAAGTGCTTCGATCTCCCTGCCACCCCCGGCCCCGACGACCAGGACATGCGGTGCATCGCTGGCGTGGCTGGTGACCAGGGCGTGCACCAGGAGATACATTGCGTCGAGACCGGGAATTGAGCGCTGCATTTCCCGATACAGGGCTCTCCGGTCAGCCCGGAGGCCCGCCGAACGAGTGATCATGCCTGCCTCCTGCACCGAGGTTGCATGCGACGGCTATGGCAAAGTTGCTCGGTCCGATCACCATCTGTGAGCTGGTCGGGCACCACGGCAGTTCTCGTCAACCCCTCTCGGGCTAAAGCCTTCCCGACAGCTGGCCGGGCCTGGATGTCATCAAAGTGCTGTTGCAATGCCGGCCAATCGGCGATGGACAAGTCCTGATCTCCCATCCAATGGCAGACGGCGAACAAATAGACATCGGCCAGCGAGAAGTAGCTCCCCATCAGATATTGGTGCTCGCGCAGATGATGCTCGATCACAGTCATGCGTCGGGTCAGATGGTCTCTGCCCGGCTTCAGGAAGACTTCGGGCGTCGTTGGCCGGAAAAGCGGACTGAAACTCTTGTGAAGCTCAGTCGCAATGAAATTCAGCCATTCCAGTGCCCGCCACCGCTGCATACCCGACGTGGGCAAAAGCCCCGCATCCGGTGCCTGTGCATCCACGAATTGCAGGAGCACCGGAACTTCGGTCAGCACCTTGCCATTCTCCAGAACCAGCGCCGGAACATAGCTTTTGGGATTAATCTTACGGAAATCACATCCGCACTCTGTCAGTCGCGACCGGTAGTCGACTTCGACAAGGCTGTACGGCAGACCGGCTTCGCAAAGCGCGATGTGGGGCGCCAGCGAGCAGGCGCCGGGCATGAAATAGAGCTTCATTTCGACTCTCGCTCGTTCAGCATGGCGGGAGAACCATCGAGGACAACCAATGCCAGATCGTAGGATCCTCCATCCATCGCCTCCATCTTGTGCCCTTTGCCGCTCAGGTCCGTCGCAACAAACTGATCACCGGGTGACAGGACACGGGCATCGCCGTCGCTGGTCAGGATCTGGACGGAGCCGGTTAGGACGGTTCCGAGGACCGGTGCGGGCGCGCAATGCCATTCGTCCCGATATCCGGCGGGATGATGCATCATCAGGACTCCACGCGCCCCGATCGTTTCGGTTGTGCGATAGCCTGGGGGTGAAGGTGGCGTGAAATCGCCCTCGTGCAGCGGCCACGTTTCATTCGTGAGAAACGAGGTGCCATCGGCTCGGGCGCGGATTGTGAGATAATTCATATGTCTAACTCTTGTTGTCGTGAGGGGTGGCGGGGTTTTGCATGCTCACAAAGGCCGCTGATTAGGCCCGGCACCTCGGGACCGGGCCAATCGCGGAAGCAACTTCGGCACGTGTTTTTGGTAGTCCCGATAGTCGGCGCCGAAATCTCGCACCAGATCCCGCTCTTCATAGGTGAGGCCGATCAGGATGTAGGTGAGCATGACGCCGGCCAGAAGCAAGCCGTCCACAGTCATTGTGGGCCTGCAGAAAATCATCAAGACCAGGCCCAATTGCAGCGGATGACGGACGACCCGGTAGAGCCACGGCGTTCGGAACTCGGGCACCGCGAGTCTATACCCACGCAGATTGCTCCAAGCTTGGCGCAATCCGGTGAATTCGAAATGATCGAGCGCGAAAGTCGACAGGACGATCAACGCAATTCCGCCAAAGAATACTGCGTGGAGCGCAGTGGCTAAGATACCTTCGACAGACCAAACGATGCCCGCAATCGGCTGCCAGTAGTAGATGATTGCGCCGAGCAGGATCGACGACTGCAGCACATAGGTAGACCGCTCGGCAGCCTGTGGGACAATCCTTGTCCAGAGCCGCTTGAATCCGGGACGTGCCATGACGCTATGCACCAGCCCGAAGAGCGCGACCAGAGCAATATCGAAGCCTGCTGCAAGTGGGATTGGCAAGCCAAGCCTGGCACTGCGAATCGTGTCGAGATCAAGCAGGAACGCCGCGAACCAGAGAAACACGGCCATGAAGGCCGCATAGGCCGCGACAGCGTAGAGGAGGATAAGAAGACGGTGCATCGGATATTCCTTTGTTCTGGAGCGCCGATGGCGCGGAGCACCGCGGGCATTTGGAATGTGGTCGCTACCGAGACCCGGGCCGGATCATCGGTGCGTGTTGTCACGCGATCCGTTCGAACCCGATGTCGCGCAACAGGTGGTCAGGCAGTCGCTCAAATGCGTACATGTCGCGCCGCTTGCGCCGTCTTTCCGAGGCGCCTTTGATCCACTTGGCGAAGGCGGCAAAATGGTCATTCGTTAGGTGTTGTTGCGCACCAGCTCTAGTTGAAATCATAGTCATGTCTTGGTCCTTTTGCGTTGGCGCCCGAGAGCGGTCGGGTTTGTTCGAGGCAAGACGTGGCATCGCCCGCATTTTCACTGCGTAGGGGCAGGTTGCGGTGGCAGACCGGATGGGACAGTCAGCGGCACGAGAAACGAACGATCAATCGCCGTCGGGTCGGTGAGCGTTTCCAGAAACGCAAGGATGCTCGACACCTCTTCATCTGACAGGTCCACCGGCGCCAGCGTGTTGGCGCTGGCGATCCTGCCCCTCAGCCGTTCCGAGCTGTGCACCCAGATGTCTCGCAGATCATAGGCGACGCGTTGCATCGGGTTGAGGGCCTGGTAGCTGACGCCGGTTCTGCTCCGCACTGGCTGGATCACGGTATCAAGCGGTGGAAGCTCTGCTGGAGTGTAGCGCGCCAGCGATGCCACCGCATCGAGATGGTGACGCACCATATCCTCAAGGGAGGCAAAGGCGCCGTTATGCCCCCACGGCCCGGTGAGTGAGACATTCCTCAGCGACGGAGTACGGAACGCAAACAGGTCGGCCTCATCACCGGTTACGTTGAAGCGGCCTTGGTCCTCGACCCGATGCGGGTGACCGGAATGCGCTGCATAGCTGCCGTCTGATCCCTGATCTTTGCCGGGGCCGATCTGTGGAACCGCGATTGCGTGAAACTCGTGATCCGTCAGCAAGGGGCCGCTGTGACAGGAGCTGCATCCAGCCTTGCCGTAAAACAGCTCCAGCCCGGCTTCTTCCGTCGCAGTCATCTGCCAGCCCGCAATACGCGCATCGAACCGACTCCAGTCAGACCGGAAGGCTACTGTTTCAAACGCGGCAATCGCCGTGGCCGCGTGATCAAACCGGATATCTTCTGCGGTCTCGACATCGTCGAAAGCCGTCACGAATTGCTGGGCATAGCCAGGGTTTGCGGCCAGCCGGTCGGCCAGAACGCGCCATGCCCCCGTGAAATCTCGTTTTGAAACTGTGTCGGCAACCGGGTTTTCGCCGGGCTGGCCAGCCATCTCAACAACGGAAAGGACCGGAAACATGGCCTGCGCTGTCAGGGCGTTGTCCAGACCCTCGGGCAATTGCTCCTTGGCCGGGCTTCTGAGGCGGCTTGGAAATCCACCCATGTGGTCAAGCTCAAGTCGCCCGTCATGAAACATGGACGTATAGGCCCGCGCACCGATGTTATAGAGCGGTTGCGCATTGCGAGGGACACGTCCGATCACGCCATCCTGTGTGACACGTTCGGGACCAAAGCCGCTGCCGCCTTCGCCGATGGACAAAGAAACACCATCACCTGTTCCGCGCGCCGGATCGTGGCAGGTCGCGCAGGCGATGTTCTGATTGCCGGACAGAATGGGATCGAAGAACAGGCTTCGGCCTAACTCGTAAAGCTTCGGGCTGGGCGTTCCGTTCCATAGAAAATCCCGGTCCTCCAGCGGGTTTGGCAGATCGGCGGCATGTGCACCGATGCAGGTGGTCAGAAGCAAGGCGATAGTCATCGGGGATCTCATGAGCGCGTCCTCGGTAGGGTGCTTTCGCCGCGCAGGGGCGGCGAAAGCTCTCGTTATCTTCCAGTGTCGTTAGTCGATGTCCGTTTGCGACAGCGCCGCGTGTTCCTCAGGCTTGACGTCAATCAGAAGCCGCACGCCGTAGCCCTCGGACATGCCCAGCAGAACCTGCGTCATCTCGCCCGACATCCCGGCGAAAGCGCCGGTACCGCCGGTGATGACACGCGGGGCCTTCACATTGACGTCCACCAACTCAGCACCCTGGTTGATCAGGATGTCCCCGTTGTCGAACTCAAAAACCTGCCGGGTGATGACCACCGCACCGGTTTGCGTGCGCATCCCGTCACCGACGAAATACCCGTCACAGGTCCAGCGACCGATCACCTTGTCTGGAAAGGCCGGGCTGCCGTCGGGCAGCGTGCCTTCGACCCCGCTGTCGAGTGTGCCGTCCTCGTAGATGTAGCCTTGAGTGATGAACGCATTGCCATAGGCAGGCGTGCCATCATCAAAGACAGGGGCAGGTGCAAAAACGAAGCGGCTCATGTCTTCGGCCACGTCGAAGGACATCGGCGTGTCGCCCGCGAAGGCAGGGGTGGCCGCCGTCGCCATCAGGGCAATTGCAGAGAGAGTTGATCTTATCATGGTATTTCCTTTTCTGGGTTGAGTTGAACAACAAAGGTCACAGACAAAGCGCAAAGAACGCGCCTCAAGCTGTTGGGGTTGGAGATCGGTAATCCCGACTACAAGAACCGGTGACGGATGATGGGATTGGGCGGCTCCGCATACTGCTCAAGCCCAACGTCACGGAGCAGGTGATTTGGAAGTCGGGACAGTGCTCTCTTCTCACGGCGAAGGCGTTGCCGCTCCCTGGTATTCGCTATCAATCCGGTGACGACTTCGGCAAAACTCGAGAGCCAACGGCGGCCAGTGCCGACATTTGTCAAAACAGCAGTCATGTCATTTGTCCTTTCTTTAGGCGCGCTCAGAGGCGGGCGATGAAGTATGCGTTCAGGGTTCGTGCGGCAGCCGAGGCGTCTGGACCGATGCAAACCCGATATCCGTCGGGTATTCCTCGGCGGCTTCCACGCGGCGCGCAGCGCCTGGGCCTTGCCCGCAATGGCCGATCAAGATCGGTTCCCTGCGGGCGGAGACTCAGGGAGGAAGTCAGTCCGCGGTCGGGAGAAGCATGGCGTCCGCCATGCAGCCGACATGGCGGTGATCCGTGCCGCAGCACCCGCCGACGACTTTCAGCGTCGGAAGCTTTCGAGAGAGATCGGCATGGAGCGCTCCGAATTCTTCGGGGTCGCCGTCGTCCAGGGTCTCTGCCTCGTCGAGTTCCGAATGGCTCAGCCGCGATGCGTTCGCGCGGACACCTCGGATGCGGTGGCACCAGACTTCATCGGTCAGAACGTCGCGAAAGTGCTCGGGATGTGCGCAGTTAATCATGTAGTAGAGCGGTGCTTCCTCGGTTGCCGCATCCGTCTCGAGCACGGCACGCTCGAGCGGCGTTCCGTCCGGCAAGCGTCCGTCGGTCTCCACCGTAAAGGAGATCGCAACCGGTACTCCCGCTTTCACACTTGCACGGGCGAGCCCGATTGCCTCCGGCAGGCTACCGAAGGTCAGGGCGCTGACCAGATCAACCCCGCATGTCGCGAGCAACGTGATCTGCGGCGCGTGGATTGCCTCTGCTGTGGCCGCATCCAGGGCGAGCGTGCTGTCATAGGCGTCGCCGGCGGGTCCGATCACGCCATTGAGCAGGATCGGTGAAACGCGATCTTGCCACCGATCCCGGATCGCCACGGCGAACCTGACAGCCTCGCGGGTGAGGTCCTGCATTTGGGCCGGCGAACGGCCGACCGCGCCGGCCCAATGCGTCCCCGAGCGCCAGGTATTGGTGTCGAGGACAAAGCCGGTTCCGGCAGTCTCGGCCATCGCGAGAAAGCGGTCGAAATACCGGTCCATCGCCGCACGGGCAACGTCGTCTTCGAGCAGGACGCAGGCAGCGAAGGCCGGTAAGTCGAACCCTTCCAGGAACAACATGGAGGTTTCGAAACCGCCGTCGGTCAGGTAGGTGCGCGGGTCGGCGAGGTAGCTGCGGGTCACGTCAGTGTGGAAGACCGCGATTTGGTTTTGAATGGTCATCAATTTATCCTTGCTAACAAATTATTGGCCTGATCGGCCGAGGTGATGGGCAAGGAGATGGACTTAACTGGCGAGTCGAGATAGGAGTAAAAAAGACTAAAGCGGTCCTTTTCGGACCAACTCAGTGGTCGGGAGGCATAAATGAGCATCAATACTGCTGTTATCGGATCGCATCTTGCCGGATCCTCAGTGGTGTTCTCGATCCTGGACGTGTTGGCCTCGGTCGGGCGTGACTGGGCCATGCTGCATGGCATCCCGGCGGCGGAACCGGTTTTTGATATCAGTTTGCGGACTCTGGACGGGGCACCATATTGGGACGTCAACGGGCGCAAGATCACACCGGACGCGATGGTGGAAGAAGCACCCGTCCCCGACCTGATCATCGTGCCCGATCTTTTGTTCTCTCCGGAAACCGGACTGCCCGACGATTTCGCATCTATCGCCAAATGGATCGGCGATGCCCATGCGCGCGGCGCCATCGTCGCCTCAGTCTGTTCCGGTGCGGTGCTTCTTGGTATGGCCGGCTTACTCGACGGGAAGGAAGCGACGACCCATTGGGGCTATGCCGACATGCTGGGCCGGGATTTCCCCGAAGTAAACGTCTGTCGCGAACGCATCCTTGTGCCGACAGGTGAGGGTCATCGCGTCATCACTGCCGGCGGAATGTCGGCCTGGGAAGACCTCATGCTCTATCTGATCGGGCGTTTCGCGGGCACCGAGGAAGCGCGCAGGATCGCAAAGATATATCTGATCGATCCGCACCTTGATGGGCAATTGATTTATGCATCGCTGACCACCTCGCGCCAGCACAAGGACCAGTTGATCGCAGATGCACAGGTTTGGGCGGCGCAGCACTACGACACGCCAAGCCCGGTTGCAGCCATGGCGGAACGAAGTGGCATGACGGAGCGCGGATTTCACCGTCGGTTCAAGAAAGCGACCGGTCAGGCACCTGTCGAGTATATTCAGACCCTTCGGGTCGAAGAAGCGAAGCAGTTACTGGAAACCACCACCACGCCGATCGACGAGATCGCCGCGGATGTCGGCTATTCCGAACCATCGAGCTTCCGCTCGGCATTCCGAAAGCGCGTCGGTATCTCCGCCTCGGCCTACCGAAAGAAATGGCAGGCTCTCTCACCTGTAGCTCAGTGATTGTTGGAAACCAACCATGACGGGAGTTCCTGCAAGAACGCATTTTTGTACGCGATCATTGTATTCTTATTGTAGTTTCGCTGGTCGAAACAGGACTTGGTCATCGGGAACACTCTTCATGGATAACTGTTGTTGTCCGCGGCTCTTCACATTTGGTGGCCGCTATTGTTCAAAATCTGGTATCGAAAAGCTCAGCGAAAGATCAAATGTCCCGCGACCTGTCAATTGGACGTTCGAACCTTGCTGTGGCCTGCATGAATGAATGTTACTTCCGCTGCACGGCGGCACCAGTTTTCTCGCTCAAACGGCAATTTTAAAGCTGCGAGCGCACGCTGCAAGATAACGTTACTTCTGGTATGGGCTCCTTGCGGCCATTCTCCGCAGGTTGCTTGGACGTCGGCTTGGCCTTGCGGACGATCTGCGCGACCGCAAAAACCTCTTTCGGCCATTTCCCCATCGGGCGTTCAAAAACCTATCCCGCTTTCTTCCTGAGCACTCTGACGGCCACTGGTCGCCTCTGATCCCCGGCTTTCCGAAACTGCACAATCACATCGATCATCGAGCGGCAGTATTCGAGAATCTCGGAATAGGTCAGCCCGGTATCTGCCTGCATAACCATCAACGCCAGGCGCGACAGCGCGGATTCCGGTGATGCTGCGTGCAGTGTGGAAATCCCACCCGGATGTCCAGAGTTGATCGCGGACAGGAAATCATAAGCCTCCGCCCCGCGCAGCTCCCCCATGATGATCCGCTCCGGCCGGAATCGCAGGCACGCTTTCAATAGAGCGCTGCTCGATGCGTTTTTGTTCACTATCAATGACACCGCATTGGGTTGGCTGGGCCGGATCTCCAGCACGTCCTCAATGGTCATGATCCTCTCTGAGTGGTCGACTTCGCCAAGACAGGCGCGCAACCAGGTCGTTTTGCCGGATGATGTGCCGCCCGATAGTAGGATGTTCCATTTGGCCTTGACCGCCGCGCGCAGGAAATCGCCAAAGCCCTTGTTCTCGTATGCCTCCAAGACAGCCGCATCTGCAGGGTCAGTACCCGATTTCAGATCGTCCATGTTGGCGTCAAGGTCCGGCAAGCCTTGCATCAGATCATCGAGCGAAAGTTGCTTTGCCACGGAGCGACGCAGGGCAAATGCAACACCATCTTCAACAGCGGGTTTTACCGCGACCTGTGCCCGCCACAATGAGCCGTCGATTTCGAACTGCGATCCGGCCAGCGGAGTGTTTGCCGAGATGGGATTACCGCCAGCCAGGTCGTGTGCAAGCGCCTCTGCATCATCCTCACCCATCGGCTCGTCCAGCAGACGCATGGCAGGCTCACCGCTGCGCTCGATCCAGATTCTGCCGTCTGGATTCAGGACGATTTCAGACAAGAGAGGATCGGAGAGCAATTGCTCTCCGAACACCCGATTCAATATACATTCCAGATGACGGCTCATCGGCTCACACTCCGGTCACCCTTGGCCCGTTCCTCCCGCTCCCGGCGCCGCTGCTCTTGCACAACCGGATCACGGTCAATTTGTCGATCGACGTCTTTCACATCCCAGGCCGTGCGGGTGACATTAACGCGCTCCGGCTCATCGGTCTCGGGGTTCCGGCGTGACCGGGTGACTTCTTCTTTGCCCGCTTTGACGAACGTGGCCTTGTCACCAACCGAGATGTTGTTCCGTGCCATCTGGTCCTGCAGGGCGGTGCCCCAGATCCGTTCAGGCTCATCTTTGCCTTCGACTTTCATATCCACATAGAACGACTTGCTGTTTGGATCATCGGGGCGCACCAGAGCCTCTTTGGCATCGACGATGACACCCGTAACGCCGGTTTCAACTGAGACCTCTTGCCGGACTGCACGGTCCTGCTGGCCTCTTTCTTCTGGCCGGTCTTGGGGCGCGTCCCTTTTGATACGCGCAGCCTCTTGCAGTGGTTCAAGCCCGCGCTGTTTCTCGCGCGGCGCACGCTCGATGTCGGTTGCTTTCCAGGCGCGGCGGTTTGCCTCGATGTTCTTTTCTTCACCGGTCTCTTTGTCGATCTTGGTAACTGTCACCCTCTTGTATCCGTCATGGGCAAGCGTCGCCGTATCGCCAACTGACAAGTGTTCGCGCTGCATCATGTCCGGCAGATCAACGCCCCAGACGCGGAATGGCTTGTCGCGGCCATCCACCTTCAGATCGACATATGGCGACATGCTGTCTTTCTCATCTTCTTTGAAGAGTGCAGACCCAGCCTTGATGATCTGCCCTCGCACGCCAGCGTCCAGATCGGGACGTTGCGGTTCAGATCCAGCGCCGCGTGTATCGGTGCGTTCACCAGACCGCGCCGGGCCCGGGCGCGCTTCGCCTTCAGTGCGATCCGGCGCGCGGCCTGTCACCCGCTCCTGTACACGGTCCTCGATTTCAAGCAGACGGCCTCCAATGGCAGCACGGTCAAAGCCCTGCCCCTTCATGGTCTGGATTTCATCCTGAACACCGGCCTTTACCTTCTCGTTCAGGAAGTCGTCACCCCTGCCCTCGGCAAAGGCGCGGTTGATGTCGCGGATCTCGCCACGGGCATCGCGGTAAATCTCGGCGGCATCGTTGTACGCGGCCTTCATGTCGACCCGCGCCTGGCTCTCGCTGAGAGAATGCGCATTCGCCAAGGTCTTAACATCGCGTTCAAACCAATTCTCGCGGGTCTGACGGTCCACGTCGGCGCCATTGCGGATGCGCGACAGTACCAGGTCGCCATTGATGCCCATGGCTTCGAACCGCTCGGCCACCTGCCTGTCGGCATCCTTCAGCACAGCCTTGGTCGCCGCGCTGCGCGGATCGTTGGCATCGGCGCGTGGGTCTCCACGCTCTTGCCCGATGGGCTGGGTGCGCGTTGGATCTGATGCATCCCGTTCAGCTGCCCGGCGCTGGCGTGTCGGATCGATGTCATCGCGGCCCACCTCAACCTCATCGTCCCGTTCCAGACGTTTGCCAAAGAACGTCTTGGTCTCGTTATCCATAAGCGGCTCATAGTCTCGCAAGACACGAGAAATCGCGGCCTCTGTCTGGCTGCGCTTGTCCTCGTCCTCCATGGCGTCGGCCTTGGCGTCCATACCTGTGATAAACTGACGTACATCCGTTCCAATTGCCTTAATCTCACCGTCTATGGCCGGGGCTTGTGCCGGGTCCATCTGGTTGGCGACTTGCGTATTCATGTCGATTTCCTCTGATCTGAGAACCCCGTCCGTCACCAGGATTGATGCTGCGCCGAGTACAGCTTTTCTGAAGGCCCCAAGGGTCTCGGCACGCCCTGGGTATTGGGTTGTGAAAATGCCCTGCTTGACCCCGGCGTGATGCGACCGGAGTGTTTCGCCCAGGGCGGCATAGTCTGCATTGCGCTGATCGGTCATGCTCTGCAGCTGGTCCTGCGCGACGGGTTGTTGGCGTCCGATCCCAACAAAGGGAAAACCGCTGCGCCGCTCTGGAGCTGGCCGCTCGCGCAGATCCCGGCCGTCGCGCCGCGCGTGAACCCGTGCGCTGCTTTCACGCTCGGGGCGCAGATTGCGGCTGAACCGGCTGGTGGCAGTCAGGACAATGCCAACGTCCCGCGCGGATTCAACCTGCAGTTCGCGCAGATCCTGTGTTGTAATCCCGTACCGGCTGATCTGAAGGGTCTTGCCAGACGCCCCTGCCCGGCTGATCACCAAATGCGTATGCGGATGGCCGGTATCGTCGTGATGGGCCATCACATATTTGTAGCGGTCGCCGTAGTCACCATTCGTCAAACGCGCGCCGAAACTGCGCGCGGCCTGCTTCGCGGCCTCCCGGTCCGTGTCCTTGGGATAAGACAGGATGACATGATAGCTGTAGTTGGTGACCCGCGCGTCCATCCGGGCCCAATCCTTCGCCCACTCGTCCTGGACGTCGCGCAGGCCATCCATCCCATGCGACAGCTCGCCGGTATCGCCACGCTCCATTTCGACGGTGCCCTTGCGCGTGATGTAGGACAACTGGCCGCCCAGACGGCCCGATGCCGTGACACCGCCACCGGGGACAACTTTGACCACTGCCTGATTGGTCAGAAGTGCATTGGCAATCATGCCGGCAACACCACCGGACGAGCTCTGCCGTTGCGGTGACCGACGCCGCGACCGCGCAGGGTTTTGACCAGGGCGCGGCTTCAGATTTGGGATAAGCTGAAACTCTCCAAAGAGCGCCTCCCAGGCCGGATCATATGCGGAGGTCAGGCTGGTCATGATCTAACCTTCGCCTTTGGTGATACACGTGATGCGCGCTGTTTCTCCGCAAACCGCTCGATCTCTAATGCACGGGTAAAAGATCGTTCATGGGCGGCGTCGGAATAGTCTTCGATCAGACGGCGCAATTCCCGAACCTCGACTTTCATGGCCTCAATCTGGTCTTCGGTACGTTTGTTGAGCCGGAACTTCCCGGCATTTGCGGCGCGAGTCATCTGGTTGAGGTTGTTTGCCATGCCGACCAGCTGGGCCAGGTGCTCTTTGAATTGCTGTGTTCGGAACTCTTCTTTTGACGGGATACCAAAGGCTATGCGGATACAGACACGCACCAATCCGGTCACACTGCGCAGCTGCATGGCCTTGCTGCGTTGTTTGAGGAACGCCAATTCGTCCTCATCAAAGCGCATGGTTGTCGTGACTGATTTAGGTACGCCTTGTGGCATCGGGGCTTTCTCCACGATCAGAAATCGTGCGTGGCCCCGTCAGACCGCGCGTATGTAGATTCAAGTGTAAGTTGATTTGGCAGCCGACTGCAAGTCTAACAGATTGTCGATAGCACAATCTGTATTATCCCGCAAAGTAAGCGTAGGATGTAGACGGTCTGTAGCACGAGGCACGATCGTTTGTGGTGTACCAATGCCGTTGATCAGCCACCCGATCCCAACCCGCAAGGCGCAAACGGCAAGCCACGGCTCCCCGATGTTGCAGGTTGCAGGCTGCCACTCGGTGGCCACCACTTGCCTGCCAGCTTACACAACGCAAGACCTGCAATCTGCAACCCACGTACCACCCATTTCTTGACAGCACACAGGCCGCAAGCATTGCAAATTGCTTAGAAAAGCAATAGCTTTGATTTCAGCGCGGGTGACGGGTCGCGCGATAACTTGCAATCGCGAGCCCGGTTGTGGCACGCCGCTCTGCGGCGTGGCTTTCGGGCGCAGACCCGGAGACCAAATTGAAAATCTATGCAGCCGTAAACTCCAAGGGCGGAGCTGGGAAATCTTCCATGCTCGTCGCCTTTGCTTCTGCTTTGCACCATCAGGGCAAACGTGTCCGTATCCTCGATCTGGATTCACAAGGAACACTCTCGGAATGGTTGAATCCGAATAATGGGCTGGACCCGATCCCCGCCGATGAGATTCTGATCGAGGCCGGGCAATTTGCCAAAGAAGATGCAGAGAATGCCAAACTGGCTTATGCCCATATTCTTGAGGCGGAAAAGGCGGGGGGCTTTGACTACCTGCTGATCGACACCAAAGGTGAGCCCAGCATGACGGCCGCAATGGCGATGGCTGTTGCCGACATGGTGCTGTGCCCGTCTGATGGATCATCGGCAGAATACAAGCCAATCCTGGTCACATACCGATCCTGCGAAGCGGCATTGCGGCAAATCGGCAGCACGGCAGACCCGAAAGAGAAGTTTCGGATTGTGTTCACCCGCCAATCCATCGCGCAATCGGCCGGTATCCAGAAGGGCAAACAGGCTTTGGCAAAGCAGTTTGCCTGCATTGGCGGCATTGCCGATTCCGCCGCGATGGATGACGCGCTTAGGGCGGGGACAACGATCGGGAGGCTGATGGGCTTTGCTGAAGAAGCAATGGAACGAGCGGAAACCCAGTCAGCCCGGTCAAATGCACGGCGCATGGCGGATCGGTGCCAAAAGGCGCTGAGCAATGCTGACTATATTCTGAACGCATTGAAGGAAAGCGAGGTGCAGCATGTCGCGGCCTAAGGACATCGATAGCCTGCTTGCCGGATCGACATCAGACATCGCGCCGACCGTGACGGAGCTTAAAAAGCAAAAGCAGGATGAGCCTGCAGCTGAACCAAAGCCCAATCCTGTCGAAGTGGGCAAGGCACCTGAACGGAAAGAACGTAAACCAAGCGCCCGCCAGCCGGTTGAGCAGCGTCGTGCCGCGATCAGGTTTCAGGTTTCGGCTCCCGAAGGCGGCGAAGTGGAGCGCGCCTTAGAGGAAATTCTGGCAGCAGTTCCGAAAACCCTTCGATCAGGCATCAGCATTGGCACCTTGTTCAGACAAGTCCTGATCGAAAATGACGCGGAGATTGCTGCAATGATCCGCAAAAGTGTTGAGGGATAAGAGCCATGAGCAAAAAATTTGTCCGACATCACGGTGGTGTTCAGGGCACCGCTGGCCGAGGGTTACCCACAGGCTGACGCTGAGATATTTTGGGTCTCTGCTTACAGCTTGCTTCGGTCAGGCCAATTTCGCCCAAGATTGAAATTGACCCGACTGGAAAACCCTCGACCGCGCAAATGGAGAGGGCATTCCAAAATTCTTGGGCCAGTAGATGTGGGCAACAACGGAATGAGCCAAGGAAAGGCCAGACAGTGCGCGCGTAGGATTTTCCATTGGATATTATCCGGTTCAATCGTCCAGGATTGCCCCTTGAAAAGGGCCGGCTTTCCCTTCCCAGCCGCAAGGCCGCGCGCCACGCGTGGCGCATCTCTGGTCCGGGTTGCGGCCGGAGCAATGGAAAGGGCGGCTTGCGCCGCCCTGCCCTCTCGTCATTCGGTGACCGGCTCGTCATCGCGCCGCTTCGGGAAGGCCACCATCTCAACGCCGGGAAACATGCTGTGTTTGACCTGGATCGAGGTGATGTTGCCGGTCTCATCGGTATTGACGAAGAGAACCCCGCACCGATCCCAGAAATTCCTGCCTTCTTTTTCACCGGTCTTGACGTTCAGTTTCAGAGTTTGAGTTGCCATTGTTTGATCCTCGCTATGGTGTGTTTCGATGAACATGGGAAAAGCGGGCATCAAGGGGACGTCAGCAGGGAATTTGACTCGCGCGGAATGCGCCGCAGGCGCAGGGGAAATTCCCTGTTGAAGCGCGGCGCCCGCCCCGGGCACCGCGCGTCTTCTCCGACTGCCCGCTTATGTTCATCCCTTCAGAAACACGGCAGCTGAGGATCATCTCCGGCAACGAGGTTGAAACTGTCAGGCCAAGTGAACAGGCAAGACTTTCTGGGATCGCTGCGGGCGGGTCATCTGAACAAAGCGATGCGATTTGTGGCGGCATCATCACCTCGTTCCATCGCAGGCGCAGTGCTCAAGTCGGAGTGCGGGTGGCCTTTCTGGGTCAGAATAACCCGCGTGGCAAAGAATGGAGGGCGACTGTCCGTGCAAACCGCCCTTTCCAACGGGCGGAGGCCAAAACCCGGACGGTCCGGCCCTGGTCCGCGCTTGTGCGGATCAGGTGAACAGCCGGACTCAATTTGGCGGGTTGGAACCTGTCCCAAAAACCACTGCTAAATCTCAGACTTGAGCTTTGCTGCCAAAAGCAGGACGGCCTGATCTAAGCTCACCGTTCGAATTGGAGCACAGAGCTTTCAAGGACGGAGTGCCTGTTCGCCCGTAAGTCTTGAACGCATTTCGAGCTATACCAATGGCCGGCTAATTGAATGCGATGGTTGTTCACTCATCCAAACGCAAAATCACTCTGTTTTTCGAATCCCCGCTCCAAGCAGAACAGGCATTGTCTGCTCATCAGCTTTGAACTCGAATATCCGTTCAATCCGAATTGAGCCAAGCCGTGCTGCCTCTAGCGCATTCCTTATTTGATGCTCGGTCAATCCAAAGCCATCATCGCCTGACGCTTGCCAATCCCACTGCACGAAATGTCCCCCCTTGTTGAGCAAACCCGCCAGCACTGCCACAGCGCCACTGTAGTCTGGGAGAAAGGCGCAAACGGAAGAAGCGCAGATCAAATCGAATTCTGAAAACCCGTTCTCTAATTCCGGAACATCTCCAGCCAGAATGTCTCCGTGAACTGCCCTAACATTTTGCAGTTGCTTTTCCTGCAGGACGGCAATCATATTCTCCGAAGTATCGACCGCAACAACTTCTTCAACATGCGGCGCAATTTTCTCCGCCAGCAATCCGGTGCCACATCCAAAGTCGAGCACACGCTTGGATCGCCAATTCTTCCCACGAATATCCAGGTGCTCGTCCAGCGTCGTGAAGGCGCGACTCGCATAGCGTCTGACGTCGCTATTGTCGTCCCAACCATCAGCATAGTCGTTCCAGTCATCAGTCATGTTGCTTGCGTTTCCTTGTGGGTTTGCATCGGCTCCGACACATCTGCGCTGAGGCAGACGCATCGATACGAACGCGCGACATTGGCTAGGTTGGCGACAACAGTCAACATGGGTTTAGAACGGCATATGGAGGGAATAAAGGCGACCTCGGCAAGCCTCTGCCAAACAGGCTCGCACTCAAGAAAGCGGCCCACCGAAGCGGGCCACAAGTTTAACCAAAGGAAAGTCTGGAGGTATTGAAGTCAGGTTAGCGCTTGCGCGCGCGATCGACAACACCATCGGCTGTGATGGTGGCAATGCGATCCTCGGTGCGACGGGTCATTTCCACCCCATCGCCCGTCATATGCGCCTCGGCAAATTCGGTGAACTTGAAGATGCTGCCATCGGCTTCAACATGGGTTTCATCTTCCGCCGAGCGCCGCTTCACCGATCCGTCATGGCGGATTTCGATGATCGTGTTGTCAGCCATTCGGACCGTCACGGAATGCTCATCCACAGCCACGCCCTGCCACCACATATCCGCATCGCGGCGCACAACGATCCGGTTTGGATGCAGTTTGATCTGCACGTCTTTTGCAGTGTCGGGATCAACGGCTTTGACAACAACAATCGCTTCCTGGGCGCTGGGATCACCATGGATCGACGCGCTCCCGTTTTTCGGCGGCCAGAGCTTTGGCTGTTCGCGCGGCTTTCCCTTCTGATCCGTATGAAACCCGACAAACATCTGCGCGGATTTCCAGACGCGGCGGGCGGCTTTCTCGATCTTGTTTGATGAGGTGTCCATGGGTCTTTCCAAATCCGGTTTTGAGAAGTGATCGACTTTGCAAATGCGTCGGGTGACCGACCTCTGATAGCTATGCGCGACGGGGTGTTCGCGCAATGCCACTTTGAGTCTTCATCATTGAGGCTAACACAGCCAGAGATTGATAGGCAGGGCGCAACGCGCCCTGCCCCGTTAGGTTTAAAAGCATTCCGGCACCCATGCATCGATCCGGGCTTTCTGCGCCTCGGTCACACTCAGTGCCGCCTGATGTTCCGGATCATTGAACAGCTTGTGCAGCGCCTCGTTCTTTGCGCCTTTCTTGGATTTCGCGAAGGCTTTGAGCATGTCGGTGTCATCATGCAGGTCCAGCAGGTCTTTGTAGAGATCATCCAACTGCCAGCCTTTCAACCGTTTGAAGCAGTTCTCCGCCGACGGGGTCCAGATTGCGCGCATGTCAGCACCAATCTCAGCTTCAATCTCCGCCATGAACTCCGGGCGCTGGGTCAGAAACCGCCGGGCCAGAAAGGTTGTGATCTCACCGTTGCGGGTCTTCTTACCGAGTTCGCGAAACGCTTTGAACGCCTCAACGCTGCCTTGCGCGGACATCTCTTGGAACTGGTCATAGGCTGCCTCTGCCGCTTCGTCCGGTTCTCCGCCAAGACGCGGGTCGAGGATGAACTGGTCACCGATCTCGGGCGTGTTCCGCTCAGCACCGCCATAGCCAAACCCAAACAGGTTGCTGGTCAGACCAGACGCCGGGGTGGCGGAGAAGGCAAACAGGCTCAACACATAATCTGGCTTGTCCAGCAAAGCCGTTTGAACTGACGCCAACCGGATCGCCACCATGTCATCGATGAACTTCTGCGAATAGGCCGGTTTTGGTGCCTCTTTGATCTCTGGCTCTTTGACCGGAGCCAGAACACCGGCCTCAATGGCGGCCTGCACATGTTCCGCCGCGACATAGGCCGATGATGTTTTGATCTCGCCATTGTTGCCGACATAAAGGAACACGCCCGACAGCTTGCGCTGATCGTCGGAATAGAACGGTGCGGCATAATCCTCGAGCGCGGCAAGCTCCTTTTCACCCTCCGCGTCCAATGCCTCGGCCTCATAGAGTTCGGCAAGCTCGTCATACCTTTTCGCCTGTTCCTCGGAAAAATCCCGGCTCACCATCTCCAGACGGTGCATGCCTTCTGTGCCTGCGAACCCGTAGGGAATGTAACTCTCATCATGGGTCTCCACCCAATCCCAGCCATCCGCGTCGCGCAGTTTCTTTGCTTCTGCCGCCAGTTTCTCGGCAAAGAGACGGTCCAGTAGAGCGCCTTCATTGAACAGGGTCTCATCAGCAAAGAGATCAGCTGTGACCGAGCCGCCCGCTTCAACATAAGCCTCCTGCCCGACAAACACGGCTTTACGGTTGGTGCTGCTGACAGCCTCCGACGTCAGCGCCTGTTTGACATCATGCTCACTAAACCACCGGCACGCCTTGGCCTGTTCCAGCACCTCCAGAATTTTCTCTTCTTCGGTGCTGACGGTCATGGCCTTCGCCAGACCCATGCTGATCACACCAGATTTGAGCGCATCCAATACGGCGGCAGGCAGACCGGCCAACGCGAGGCGGCGGCGCACATGGGCTTCGGTCACGCCAAAGGCGTTGCTGATCTTGGCAGCAGACAGGGATTTCTCCGCCATCTTGCCATAGGCGCGGACCTCGTCCACCGGGTCCAATTCCTCACGCGCGGTGTTTTCGGCATTTGCCCATTGCTCGGCCACAAACGGGTTATCCGTGACCTTCACGGGGACCTGTGCCAGATCGGCGCGTTCGGTCACGGCGATGTTCAAAGCCCGCAGGCGACGACCACCGGCGACGATGGCGACCTTTCCATCTGCATCGCGCAGACCGCTGAGGTTTTGGATCAGGCCGCACATGACCAGACTGTCGGCCAAAAGGGCAATCCCTTCTTCGGCAACCTCCTGTCGTGGGTTCAGATCAGACAGGTAGAGATCGGAGAGGGCAACGGTTTCGATGTTTTCCGGTGCAGTGAATGTTTCGACTTTGCTCATGGGGCAAATCCTTGTTTGAGTGTTTCGCTTTGTGTTAAGGGTGCCCTACCCCTTGTGGGGTAGAGCGGGGCCGCTTAGGCGGCTGCGTGTTGTTTCAAGAAGGCGAGGCCGATCTTGGCGGAGAGACCTCCCTTCTTGACCAGCTCAACGGCTTCGCGCCGTCGTCGCTGCAAGGTTTCCTGATTTATGTTCATCACCCCCTTTCTGATGTTGGCAGGCATTGGTTCACCCATTGCCCGGCAGGGCATGCTTGCTGTCCCGAGAGGGACCTTTCCTGCGCGGGTTGCGCATGCAGTCCCTGCCCCTTTGGAACAGGGCTGGTCTCAGTATTCGCTGGGGCACATGATGGTCAGGACACGGCGCGTCACTGACGTGTCAAACGGGCGGTCGGAGCCGTATTTGTAATCACCGTCATAGAGATCGATTTTCCAGAACAGCTTCTGGCCGCTGACCGTCACCGTTCCAAATGTGTGATCGCCATAAGGGTCATTGCCCTCGTCAAACTGGTCATCCGACGCGACTGCCGCCAAAGCCGCAGTCTGAAACTCCACCCCTTCGCCTGACACACCGGGCGTGACAAACACCTGTCCCTGAATGCCTTTGGAGTGCATCTCAATCGCCACATTTGGGTCGATCAGGGCTTTCCGGAACAGGTCATTCTGTGCTGCGATCTCTGCCGCCTGAAGGCTCGTGTCGTTCTCGATGTCTTTTGTCGTCTCAATGTCCAAAACCATCTCTCCTTTTGTGTGCGACCGCCGGGGTTGATCCCCTTTGGTGCTGGTTTTGAGCCGAGCCCTGAAAGGGCGTCGTCTCTAAAACCTGCCCCGTGGCGAACGCGGAGAGGGGCGAGACAGGACAAATCGACAAGAGTGGTGCGGCCCGCAGCGCAACGCGCGAGGACACGGTCTTGTCTATTTGTCTTGTCCGAGGGGGAGGCCGCGCCTTCCCCCTGACGTCGGGGGGCGTTTGGCTTGTCCAAATCCCGCCTGACCAACAAAAAAGCCAAAGGATCTTCGATCCTGCGGGAGTGCAAAAGGGATCGTCACCCGAATGGGCAGATCACCACGGCAGGAACCGACCATGACCCAAAGCCCCTGCCCCGGCTTGCAAAAGACGGTTCAGGGGCTACTGGGACAGGGAGATCATGCTGGGGTGTTCTGGGTGAAAGCCGATATGTCGGCTGAAACCTAGAGCCCGCTCACGAGCCAAAAGGCTCGGGATTTGCTACGGAAACAGATTGCAACCTGAAGTCACTCACCGACAGGAACATATCCTCGACGTCGCTTTTGCTTTTCGAGTTTTTGGAGCGCTTCACTAGCCTGGGTTTCATCATCATATGTTACCATCATGGCTTGCCCGTTTGTGCCAATACGCCCCCAGGTACGAAGAACGGACACTTCCCCAAAAAGCGTTGGTTGCAACTCAATTCCATAAAACCGCGCCATGTTGACGTCAGGGTCCACGTGGATCAGGTGGACAGGTGTGATTGCCGTCAGTTCCATGACGCGATTGTCGGTCAATTCAGACCGCCTGTCCAATGACTTTGCAAGATCCATTCGCCGGAATGGATTCTGATCCCCAATAGAACGGACCTACATTTACTGAGCGAACATCCGCACAGTTTTCTCTCTTTAATGACCGTACTCACGCAGAAGAGAATTTTTCACGGCCGGAAACTGCCGCATTTAGTCAGATGATGAAATTCCGCGTGAGATAGCCAGAAGCAATGTGAAAATGTTGCCGCCTCAGATTAGGGCGCATACGATGTTCACTACTCTTCCCAGTGGACATAGAGGGATGAACGATCATGGCACAATCATTGGAAGGTGGGTGCTTCTGTGGTGAAGTGCGCTACCGGATCACCGGTGAAGCGGTACTGCAACTCATGTGTTTTTGCAGAGATTGCCTATCGATGACCGGTACAGATGGCTACGCCGGGTACATGACAAAGTCAGAAAATCTGCAGCTACTGAAGGGCAAACCACGGACCTTTGAGAAGACCTCAAAGGAAGGCCGACCTGTTATCAAGCACTTCTGCGGTACCTGCGGGTCAGGCTTGTGGGGTGTGACAGCCTTTGGATTGACGAGCATTGCAGCTGGGACACTGGATGAACCAAACAACTTCAGCCCATCGAAAAAGGTTTTTGTGAAAGATGCCCCCAACTGGGCCAGGGTTCCCCACCACTTGGAAGATATGTAGGGGTTTAGGCTTTGGTATCACGTACATTTCTTTCTGGGAGTTGTTCCTTCTGGCAACCCGAATTGCTACGATTGTAGTTGAGGCAACAAGCAGGACATCAAGATGCGCAATGCAATCTTCTCACCCTTAGCGGCTTTGTTCCTAGGGGTCGTCATGGGCGTTGAGCCGGCTGCGGCGGCGTCACTGGGACCATATGAGGTTTTTGGAGTCGAAGACGGTGACATGCTAAAAATGCGCAGCGGACCTGGAACAGGGTTCAATGTGATCGTTGGTCTTCCAAATGGAACCGCACTACGAGTTCATAGCTGCGAGCAGACCGGTGGCACACGTTGGTGCCGCGTTTCATTGGAGCGTGCTCGTAGACTAAAGGGGTATGTCTCTTGGGCATACTTGCGGAAAATCTAATTCGACGATGATCAGCGATGCCATCTTACTATAATAATAGAATGCTGGCAGAAAAGGCCGCAGTGAAGCTTTCTTGTTGCCGGTGATGGGATCAAGCGGGAAACCACGATCGTGTTTCCGGCCCCAAAGCCGACCTCCACCACCCGGTCGAGATGGTGCGGCGCGACCCGTCGAACCTGCCGTTCGCCGCAAGCGCAAAAAATGAGATAGGTTGAACTCACTCGAACCGGCCCAAACCGGATGAGGTGGGTGGCTCCTGCTCCACCGGCATCGAATGTGCCAAAGTGCAGTTGTCATCGACTGCTAGGAAAGGAGCCACCCAATGACAGTAAAGACCGTGGGCCTGGATCTGGCCAAGGATGTTTTTCAAGTTCACGGCATTTCAGAGAACGGCCGAGTGATTTTCAACAAAGCCATCAAACGCGCAAAGCTGCTCCGCTTCTTTGAGACGCTTCCACCCTGCAGGGTCGGGATGGAAGCCTGCGGCTCGTCTCATCACTGGGGTCGCCAGCTGCGCAATTTGGGGCACGACGTGAAGCTCATGCCCGCCGGATACGTCAAACCCTACGTGAAGCGCGGCAAGAATGACGCCGTTGATGCTGAGGCGATCTGTGAAGCGGTCCGTCGACCAACCATGCGATTTGTCGAGATCAAGACGGAAGAGCAGCAAGCCATTCTCTCAATCCACCGGACTCGAGATCTGGCCGTCCGGCAGCGCACCCAACTGGCCAACATGATCCGCAGCCTTTTGCGTGAGTTTGGGCATATCTTGCCCATTGGGATCGAAGCAGTGACGGCTTTTGCAAAGCGTCACCTTGATGGCGACCATCCAGAAATGCCGGAGATCGCCAACGGCATGCTCGGTATCCAGTGCTATCAGTTACTCGGCCTGAACGAACGCATCGCTGGCTATTCTAAGATGATCCAGCAACATGCCCTTCTGAATTCAGATGCGCGTAGATTGATGCGTATGCCTGGCATCGGCCCGATCACGGCTTCAGCGATTGTCGCAACAATCGGCGATGCAAAACAGTTCCGGACCGGGCGCGATCTGGCGGCCTGGCTCGGACTGACCCCACTCAACAAATCCAGCGGTGGCAAGGAACGTCTGGGCAAGATCACCAAGCAGGGTGATCGCTACATTCGCAAATTGTTGGTCGTCGGTATGACATCGCGTGCCGTCATGGCGAAACGTTCGCCAGAAAAGGTCGATCTTTGGACCGCGAAGATCATCGCAGACAAGCCTTTCCGTCTGGCGACGACCGCCATGGCCAACAAGGCCGCTCGGGCCATCTGGGCGATGCTCACGAAGAAACAGGAATACCGGCAGCCTGCGGTCTAACCCGCCGACTGCCCACGAGATGCAAGACGTTGAAGTGATGATGCGGAATTAAGTCAACCAAGAGCAAGGAAACTCCGGGAATGGCAGCGACCCTCAGAGGTCGATAACCCGATTGGAACCTCGCTTGCGGAACTCATCAAGGCCAGTGGAACATCACCACACAAACAGGCCGGACAGACGAAGGTACTGACAAAACGACCGCAAAACCACGAGAAAACGCTTGCAATGCAGGAGCCACCCACAGATGCCGTTGGCCAAGTGATCAAGATCCCGCGTTCGCAGCCCGCTTTGCGGTCATTCGCTGCAAGTGCGAACTCCCGGCTCTGTCGAACTCACACATCGCGGGCGATACGGCCATTCTGGATTGAGCCATTCAATTAACCAGGTGTCCAGAGACGGCATCGAATTTTAGCTTGAGTGAACAAGCAGGGCTTTATTGCGTCTGCGTCCTCGCGAGTTGTACCATGATTTAGAATGAACAATCGCTCGCAGGAGGCGCCGTGGCAAACGCAAGTGACTTGATCGGATCTTGGAAGATGGACGCTTGGACACGCACTTCGGTCGAGACTGGGGAGACGACCGACGCCTTGGGGCCAGCGCCAATCGGGTACATCGCATATCATGCTGATGGTCGAATGATGGCCACCGTCTTTCGCCGCGATCGACCCATGCCGGGCAAAGACGACTGGTCTATGAAGCAGAAGGCGCAGATGTTCGATGACATGCTCGCCTACGTTGCATCTTACACGCTAGAAGAGGATCGCGTCATTCACCATGTAGACGGCTCATGGAACCCAAAATGGGCTGGCGATGTGTCTCGTCCGTTCAAGCTAGCGGGGGACAGGTTGGTGATTAGCGGTGCCCCCGGCATCGACCCAAGGACAGGTGAAAAAGTAGTCTACCGAATGGAATTCACCAAGGTTTAAACCTGCCCTGAGGTGTTCGATACCCAAGACACCGGGCCGGTCAATCGCAACAGGCCCAACGAACGTCAACCACTGAACATGGCCGAGTTTCGCGCCTTGCCACGTCAATGCTTGGATCGCAGACATATTGGTCGTTGGATCGTCACAGCATGCTGGTGAAAACCTTAGTAGACATGATGGTATAACATGAAGAGGTGAGGAGTTCTGTAGTTGGACTATTTGAGAACATCGGATGATCGTTTCGTGAACCTGCCCGGTTATGCATATGCCGCGAATTACGTGGATGACCTGCCGGGTTATGAAGGTCTTCGGGTGCATTATGTGGATGAAGGCGCAGACGATGCATGCCGAACGTTCTTGTGCCTGCCAGGAGAGCCAACTTGGGCCTACCTGTATCGTCGCATGATACCCATTTTTTCGAACTCTGGTGCGCGGGTGGTTGTGCCCGACTGGTTGGGATTTGGCAGGTCTGACAAACCTACCAACGACGCGATCTATACCTTTGATTTTCACCGAAGGATGATGCTTGCCTTCGTAGAGAAACTGGATCTTCAGAACATCACCTTGGTTGTGCAAGACTGGGGCGGCATCCTGGGACTGACATTGCCTATGGATCAACGCGACCGGTATTCCCGATTGATCGTCATGAATACGGCAATCCCGATCGGAGACGATCTCGGAAAAGGTTTCAAAAGCTGGAAAGGTTATGTGGCAAGCCGGCCCGACTTGGATTGCAGCGCATTGATGAAACGGGCCTGTCCACATCTAACTGAGTCAGAAGCGCAAGCCTATGAAGCGCCGTTCCCAGACCAACGCTACAAGGCAGGCGTTCGTCGCTTTCCACAAATGGTGATGATTGAGCCAGGGATGGACGGTATCGACACAGCAAAGCGTGCCAGAAAGTTCTGGCAATCTGAATGGGACGGAGAAAGCTTCATGGCAATCGGAGCGAAGGATCCGGTTCTGGGCGTCCCAGTGATGAACCAGCTGCGCCAGATTATCCAAGGCTGTCCGGAACCGATGATTATGGAAGAGGCTGGGCATTTTGTGCAAGAGTGGGGCGAGCCGATAGCGCAGATGGCACTTATGCACTTCGGTGACAGTGGCTGAGCAAAAGTCGACTGACGCTGCCCTGATAGTTTGCTTTGGGTCTACTTCGTACTCCATTCCAGACCTCGGTGTTGTTGCAGCACAGGCCCCTGCCCCGCTGTCAACTGATTACGCGGACGGCCCATAAGAGACATTCACCACCCACCTCTAATTCTGCGGCTGCAGCCCGCATAGTCACCATTCGCTGCGAGCGCGAAAACGGGGGCAGGTCGAACTCACAGTCAGAGGGACGAAGTGAGCTTTCGCTGCGAATGTGCCAAGGTCCGCTTCAGCAACCGGGGCTGGTCAAAAACGAATGTTCTTGGCTTCTAACCTTCTAGATTGGTGTTGCTGAGAGCTACACATCGGCGCGCTTCAAAAAGGTCAACGCAAGACCCAATGCGACAAGAAGGCTGCCGCATACCCTGTCGATCCAGAGCGCCCCGCGATTGCTGAGAAACTGAACTGCTTTTGCGCCCAGGCCCGCGTAGGCGGCCATGACGATCACATCGACCGCAATGAAGACCAGTGCCAGCATTGCATACTGCTGAAACATTGGCTCTGTCGGTATGAGGAATTGCGGCAGGAACGCCGTGAAGAACAGGTAGCCCTTGGGGTTTGTGACTGCGACAAGAAAGCTCTTCCTGAAAACTGCCGTGTTGTTGTGAAGCACACCCGTTTTCTTTTTTTCGGAAGGATTTTCGACGGGTCCCAACTGGCCGGATGATCGCATCATTTGTACGCCCAGCCAGACTAGGTAAGCGACGCCAATCCATTTGACGACGCTGAACAGGAGGGCCGAGGCAGCTAGGATAGCACCCAATCCCAACCCCGCCGCCGCGATGAGAACGGCGTCTGAGATCGCCGCACCAGCGATACCGTACCCAGCCACAGCGATGCCGAACCGCGATCCATTGGACAAGGCAAGCAGGACAGTTGGGCCGGGCGTCATGACGACAACCAGCGCCAGAAGGGCGAATGTCAGAAGTGAAATTTCCATTACGCGGTGTCCTGCTGAATCAGATAGATGGCCAGGCCGGTCAGAAAGAGTGACACTCCGCTGACTACGGTTCTCAGGGTGTTCCAGAATTGCCAAGAGGATGAATAGTCGTGCCAGATGCCGCGTGCCGCCTCGGCGTCAGTTGGAACAACCACCTCTGCCTGCGCCTCGTTCATCGGAACGTTGACTGTGGCCGTGACAAAGAAAGCTCCCACAACGTATACCCCTGCAGCCGCTCCAAATAGCACGGCAGATTGCCTTTGTAATTGGGTCGTGGCGACATATGATGTTGCCGCCAGTATGAGAGGCGTCAGGAAGAATGCCGGGAAGAAGATTGGGTTTCTGACCGATGCATTCATCGCCTGCATGGCAGTGATCGCGACACGTGGCTCTGTGGTGTCCAACCCCCACATGGTTGAACAGACCCAGGCATAGAAAAACCCGAAGATTGCGCCGATGCTCAAGAGCGAGAGCATGGACATGGGCAAAAGCAACCGAGCCATCAGACTTGATCCGCAACGGTTTCCTGTTGTGGGCGAGCCACTTTCACAACCGACGCAAAGATGACCAGCGCAGCGAACTGGCCAAGCAGAACCGCCGGGTAGATCAGGCCGAATTGTGCGTCGAAGTATTTCTGCGGCCCGAAGGAAACCAGGGCCATGAGCGCGGCGAGAACGCTCAAAATGCGTCCCGCCCGACTGCCTAGCGGTTGCACGATGATCGCTGCCAGTGCGACAGACATCGCGGCTCCAAGAAACGGAGCAATGCCAAACAAGGGCGTGGCGACAGGCGGGTGAGGCCTGATCCCGGCATACAGAGCAGAAAGCATGATCCCCTGTAAAAGGATGAGTGTTGCCAGGGCGGCGATGACATGACGATTTGATTGTTCCATTTGCTTCTCCAAGGCGTAACTGAGATTACGGTTGCACATATCCGTAATGATGGTTACGGTATCTGTCAACAGGCAGGAGAGTGATTTTGCGAGAAGAGAAACGATCCTTGCGCCAGCAACAGATCGAGGCGGCTGCCTACGAGGTGCTGGAGGCCAAAGGGTATGGAGGTACGTCGATGCAGGGCATCGCCAAACAGGCGCGCGCCTCAAATGAGACCCTTTACAACTGGTATGGTGATAAACAGGGGCTGTTCCGTGCCCTCGTCACGCGCAACGCCGAAGAAGTGAAGTCCCACCTGGAAGCCGAACTGCAAACCGACCACGACGCGCTTTCGATTCTGGGAACCCTGGGTCCGAAGCTTCTAAATCTGCTGACCGGTGATCGTGCCGTTGCCCTCAACCGGGCCGCAGCCGCCGACAGCAGCGGTGAGCTTGGCGCGACGCTTTCAAGGGCCGGGCGCGAAGCTGTATTTCCATTGCTCGAACAGGTGCTGCTTCGGGCGCGGCAGGAAGGCCACCTTCGCTTTGAGCATTCCGGAGCAGCCGTGGGCCTCTATCTTGACCTGTTGATCGGTGATCAGCAAATCCGGCGCGTGATAGGACGGCTCCCGGCTCCGACAGACGAGTTCTGCAAGGCTCGCTCGCAAAGGGCTGTAACCCGCCTTCGCCAACTGCTTGGCAGCCAACCATACGGAGATAGCAATGAGTGAACGACGACCGCCCGAAGCTTGTAAGACTATGGCTGAGCTTCGCGTTCAGATCGACGCCATCGATATCGAGCTGATTACTCTTCTCGCCAACCGCAGCGGCTACATCGACCGCGCTGTTGATCTGAAGAAGATCGAGGGGCTGCCTGCAAGGACAACAGATCGGGTGACCGAAGTTTTGAATAAAGTCAGCGCAACGGCCACGCAAAATGGGCTGGACCCTGAACTTGTGCGCAAGCTTTGGTCAGAACTGATCGAATGGTCGATCCAGAGGGAAATCCGGGAGCTTGGGGAATAATGCCATTCGGAAATACCAAAGGCGCTGTTGGTGAGGCGGACCTATGAAACTCATCCGCGATATCAGAAACGCGGGGATTTTTCACAAGGCGGCGAAGTCAATGCAAGCAGGGGATTATTCGGCCGTTCTTGACCGTTTGGAAGGGTTCCAAGCGCAACCATATTTCATGGCCAAGGCGGAGCTGTTTCGCGCAATGGCGCGGCATCGGCAGAACCGCTTCGCTGATGCAGTCCACCACTATGACAATTTTCTGAAGAGCCATCTTGCGGACATGCCGCAAAAGGACCGTGTCTATGTAGAAGAGTATGCGAAATTCTTCAGAAGCCGTGCACAAGCGAGAATTGATCCGTCAACACCGTTGTATTCATCTCTTGACGAGTTGAGAAAGCTTGCCGCCTCGGCACCATTCCTCACCAGAGCTGAATTCAATTATTGAACTCCCGGCAGGAGCCGACGGGGATGAATGAAGCTGACCTTCGACTAAATGTGCCAATAACGTTCGTTTTTGTCACAGGCATCGCTGTCGCCTAAACCTTTAAAAGATACGATTGATTTGACACGTTTTTGGCCGCGACTCCATCACCGGACATTCGCCATCTTGCAGCAATTTGGTAGGTCAGGGCTCGGAGCGGCCAATTTCTGCGTCAGCACCAATCCATGATAGGTTGCCCTGTCAACGTCGGGTTGGCGTTGTGGAAGGGCGTGGTGGATTGGAGGAACCACCATGCAAATACCAAACTTTCCTGCCATTCGAACCCGCCGCCCCGTTTGGAACAAGGGACGCATTATAGGTCAGAAACGCCCGCTTATGCCCAAACATGTCTGGGCGATCCGAGTGCGCCTGGAAATTGCCGAGAAGCATCGCGATCTGGCGCTGTTTAACCTGGCGATCGACAGCAAACTAAGCGGGTGCGATCTGGTCAAACTGAAGGTCGCGGATGTCTACGCCGCTGGTCAGGTTAAGGAACGCGCCTCAATCATTCAGAACAAAACACAGAAACCTGTCCGTTTTGAGATCACCGAGGGCACACGAAAATCGCTGCTGTGCTGGATGGAACAACCGCTGATGACCGGATCGGAGTACCTCTGGCCTGGGCGTTTCCACGAACGGCTACACATTTCCACGCGACAATACGCGCGCCTGGTTCGGGATTGGGTGAAATCGATCGGTCTGCAGCCGAGTGCGTTCGGAACACATTCGATGCGCCGGACCAAGGTCGCGCAAATCTACCGAAAGACAGGAAATCTGCGAGCGGTACAACTTCTGCTTGGTCACACCAAGATGGACAGCACCGTCCGGTACCTTGGCGTCGAATTGGAGGATGCGTTGGCGATCGCAGAGGCGGTGGAAATCTGAAGGCTTGGGCCGTCTTCATGGACGGCCCATAGCGGACACCCACCTGATCCGGTTGTGCCGTGACACAGAGTCAGCCTTACTGACATTCGTGAGCCTAACAGAATCCTACATATGGCAATGTTGGCAAGTTCAGGATTGAACCGCCATTTAGACGATCAATCGTGATTGCTGTTTCCGCCAAGATTCGAGCGTCTTGCCGGCTGATTGGGCTTGTCTGCGGATTCGGCTTGTCGGATCGATGCCCTCTGAGTGCTCGGTTCCAGAAGTTTCAGCGCTCGTCTGAGGCGTTTCGCAGTGGCGTCACGCTCTTTTTCCGACATAGCAGCGATGTCGATTTCCAGTTCGAAATGTGGATGCCGCTCGCACAGGTGCGGTGTTGCCCGACCAAGCCCTTCCTGTTCATCAAGAACACGATATATCGCCACAGGATAGGCGATCCCTTTGACGTCGGTTTCGCCCCGCGGCGCGCATGCAACCTGATCCTGAACGAGTGCAAACGTCTCGTAGGAGATCAAGATCTCGCCCGGTGCGGCCATGGTTTCCAGGCGCGAGGCAATGTTCACCGCACCACCGACGATCGTGTAGTCCAACCTGTCTTCGCTTCCGAAATTTCCGACCGTGCAGTATCCGGAGTGAATACCCATCCTTACCTGCAATGGTCTTTCAAGGCCTGCCTTTCGCCATTGATACTGGAGTTCCTTCATGCGGTGGCGCATTTCAATGGCCATCCGAACGCAGGCAAGGGCATCCGCCTTGATGCCGCGCGTTTCCGGATCCCCAAAAAAAACGAGGATGGCATCGCCTACATACTTGTCGATCGTCGCACCGTGCCGCAGAGCGATCTGGGACATTTCCGTAAGGTAGTGGTTCAGAAGCTGCGTCAGTTCCTCGGACTCCAACCGGTCGGCAGTTTCCGTGAACCCCACGATGTCGGAAAAGAAGATCGTGAGTTTCTTTTGGCTGCTGGCAAGCTTGACTTCCTGTTTGCCCGTGAAGATCGAGTCATAGACCTGGGGTGACAGGTACTTGGCCAACTGGCTGGCGAGGGCCTCCAATGCTGTGGTCTTTGCGGCCAGCTCGGTTTCGCGTTGATCAATAACTTCCATGTAGTGCGCCATCGCGCCTGAAATTTCACCAATCTCGTCGGGTCGGTCATCGGATAACCCATGCCGGCGGTCTTTTGCGTAGCGCCCAAGGGCTTCTCTGAGTTTTTCGAGGCGCAGGAAAACGCGATGCCTGAGAATCCAAGCCATGATGAGTGATCCAGCCAAAAGAATCACGACCACTCCCATAATCGCCAATAGCGTGACGCGCGTTGTATGCGCGACCAGCTGAATCTGTGCCTCCAGTTCTTTGCTGGTACGCCAGAATTCGTTGTTGGCACTGCCGAGCAACCGGTTCGCTGTCAGCGAGCTTTCCTCGACCAGCGCCTTGATCTGGAAGGCGTTCGATAGGTGTGATGCCTTGGTTTCAAGGACATTCTGCCGGGTTGCTTGCCAACTCTTGACCAGGTCGCTTGCGGCATCACCCTGGTTTTCGCCATTTTGGCCAGCGTTCAAGTCTTCTATGTGACGTGCCAATGCCTGCACGCTGGCGTCCGCAGATTGTCTGTTCCGGGACCGTCTTGCGCGCTCCGGGTCATTCAGCAGCAAGTTGATCTCGGATACCGCGCGCGCGGCCAGTTCAAGGGTTGAGGGGGGCGCCCTTGGCTTCTGGCTTTGCAGCTCGGTGAGAATCCGCCTAAACCGTACGGCATGCGCCTCAAGCTCGCGGCGAATGCCAATCTGGTTGGCAACGGCATTCACCAGATGATCCAGATTTGCCGTCAGCATGTCGGCGCTCGATCTAAGTGTAGTGACCCGGTCGGGATCACCGCTCAGATTCTCCAACTCGTCTATCAGCGCCGTTTGCGACACCTGTTTGTCATGAATACGGGCAACAAGCGTATCAAATTCCGAACGGGTCGGGGCCTGAATTAGCAACGGCGCGATGGAACTCGTCGCAGAAGCATCTTGAGACAATTGCGAGAGGCTGATCAACACCGGTAGCGACCGGTTGCGCAGGGCGTCGAGTTCCCCACGAATCTCGAAAAGGCGGAGTGTGATTAGGACAAGCCCCAACCCGATCAGTACCGCAATACCAGCCAGCACCGCGAACAGCAGTGTCGAAACGCGCTGCCGAACGCCAATCCGTGTGGAAAGCACGGCCACCGGAAAGGCCTATCGATAAGGCGGGCTGATCATCAGGCCGCCGTCGCGCCAAAGCCGGTTGAGCCCGCGATCCATTTTCATCGGGCTGCCCTGACCAAGGTACCTGTCGAAAATCTCGCCGTAGTTGCCGGCCTCGGAAATTACGTTTCGCGCCCAGTCGGGTTCCAATCCGGAAACTGCTATTCCTTCAATCTGTTCGAGCCCGAGCAAGCGCCGGATTTCGGGATCCGTGCTTTCCAAGTGCGAAGCAAGGTTGGACTGGGTTATCCCCTTTTCTTCCGCCAAAATAGTCGCGAAGATCGCCCATCGAACGATGTTGGCCCACACCATATCGCGCGTGGAGACGTAGGCGACCAGTGGTTCCTTGGAAATGGTTTCTTCGTGCAAGACGTAGTTGTCGGGGTCGTCGAACGCGGAACTTTTCATTGTTGCGATGGCAAAACGATCGGTGGTCAGCAGATCACAACGACGGGCGAGGAACGCGTCGTTGCGGCCCTGCGAGGATTCGAAGGACAACACGGTCCAACTCAGACCGTGCTGAGCGATGTAGTCCTCAAGATTGCCGATGGTTGTCGTCGCACGGGATACGCAGACGGACGCGTTGTGCACGTCTTGCAGAGGGCCATTGATGGTTCCACGGTGCGAAATGAACCCCTGACCATCGTAAAATAGGACGGCAGCAGGTGTCAGTCCAAGCGCGAAATCACGAGAAAACGTCCACGTAACATTCGAGACGTATATGTCGACTTCACCTTCGGCGACGCTTTTCAGCCCGGCCCGTATCAGGGCAGGCGACATCTGAACTGCATTGCGGTTGCCCAAGACGGCCAGGGCCGCAATCCTGCAAAACTCCGGGAAAAACCCTTCATAGCCGTCCGAACCGATGCGTGTGTCGCCGACCAGCCTATTACCGATCGCGCATTTCACGAAGCCTCGTTCGCGAACCGATTCAAGCACGCTTTGATCCGAACGGGCCAAACCGACATTCAAGAAAACGAAAAACAACGCAGCTGTTGTCAGGGCGACAAATGAACTCATCGGTCCCTCCCTCTGTGAAAGGCATTCTATCACGATAGAACAGGATTTCGAGGGAGCAGGAAGCGACCTGCCTGTCTGCGGCGCGGCTATTGCTGGTGAGGCCACTCGCAGACTCGACTTGCGGCAGACCCGGGCAGAGCCCCGCAATCTTTCCGCTTGAATGTCAGCTGTCCAGCTTTCGGCCTTCCCGGTTCGCGGCAGCGGCAAAAGTCGGTAACGGCCCTAAGCTGCCGTTGGCCGCCTGTTGGTGATGCTGCGACGCATCCCGTCGAACCTGCCATTCGCTGAGGGAGCGAAAACTTGAACGCTAAGAACGCACATACTTCGGTGTTACCGCAATTTGACATTATCTCACGTGCTTCGGTGAAAGTAACTCACCAACAAAAAAGTTCAGACACATAACAACGAAGACTGCGCCGCGACGAAGCTGTTGATATTTGCTCGAACACGGATGAGCATTGACACAATAAACTGGGCGCGTTTGAACGCGCCCAGTTTCGTCAAGTCGCGACGTGAGATACCTCTTTGTCCGGCGAGTATATATCCAAGATGTTCCAATGTCCGGTCGTTGGTGTTGGGTTGTTGATCATTGGCACATCGAGCACGGTTGGCTTGCCACCGGCGATTGCCGCTTCTAATGCGGGCAACAGTTCGTCGGCAGTGCTGAGTCTGTGCCCTTCCGCGCCGTAGGCTCGCGCTATGTCGGCATAGCCCGGTCCGTTTGCGGGTGCGGCGGCTGATCCGGGGAACGTGGTTCCATAGGTCAGACCGTAATGCGCTTTTTGAAGGCCGGCAATAGTTCCGAAGGCGTTGTTGTTCATAACCAGCCAGATGATGCCCAGATCAAGTTCGACCGCCGTTGCCAGCATTGACGGGTTCTGACCGAAACCGCCATCGCCAACCAGACTGATCACCACGCGATCCGGCGCTGCCAGTTTCGCACCGATCGCTCCTGGCGGACCAAAACCCATCGTAGCGAACCCGCCCGGGGTCAGGATTGAACCCGGCGTCAAAATGTCGAACTGTTGCCCGACACCGTTCTTGTTCCACCCAACGTCCGTGGTGATGATGGCATCCTCGGGCAGTGCCTTGCGGGTATCTGCCAGAATACGCTCGGGCATCATCGGAAAGGCCGATGAGGTCGCCATTTCCACGTTGCGCGCTTTGAAGTCCGTCCGGAAGCCAGCGATCTTCTGCTCCAGCGTGGGGCGCTTGAAGCCGTCCGGATACATCTCGCGGGCGACCCGGTTGAGGACGCGCAATGCGGCCTTGGCGTCAGCAACGACTCCGATCTCGGTGGGATAGTTCCGACCGATCTCCTGCGGCTCAATGTCGATATGAATGACCTTCGATCCGGGAATGTTGAACGTGTAGCCAGGGTACCAACTTGAACAATCAGCCTCTTTGAACCGAGTGCCCACGGCAAAGATGTAGTCCGCGTTCAAGCAGGACTGGTTGACCAATTCGGTGCCCCAGAACCCGGTCATTCCCAGCACAAGCGGATGGTCGTCTCGCAACGCACCTTTACCCATCAGGGAATGCGCGACTGGCAGGCCCATATGTTCGACAAATTCTCGCAACTCCTCGCTGGCTTGTGCCAGAAGAATACCACCCCCGACATAAGCGACTGGATTTTCGGCTTTAGCCAACGCTTCGACAATCTCTCTCGCTGTCTCGCCGTCAATCGATGGTTTCTTGAGCGCGCGCGTGTTGTCGCGGATACGGTCGAAACTGTCCGAGGGGATCACCTCTGAAAAGATATCCATGGGGACATTGACCAGTACCGGCCCGGGCTGGCCGCTTTCAGCGAGATGAAACGCCTTTTCCAGAATCTCGGCCATTAAATCTGCGCGGTCGACCCGCCAGGCGCGTTTTACGAAGGGTCGATAGATCTCCCACTGGGCGGCGTCTGCATGGAGGTTCACTTCCTGATGTGGATGTTTGCCGTAGTAATGCGTAGGAATATCACCCGCGATCACGACCATCGGGATACAGTCCAGTGCGGCGTTGGCGACCCCGGTGGCGCAATTGGTCAGCCCCGGGGAGAGATGGGACAGCACCACCGAGGCCTTGCCCGTCACGCGGGCATAAGCGTCCGCCGCGTGGCTGGCGATCTGTTCATGCCGCACGGTGACGAAATCGATGGGGCTTTCCGCCAGCGCGGCCAGAACCGCTATATTCGTGTGGCCGCACAGACCGAACACATGTTTGACCTCACGACGCTCCAGGAAATCGACGATGTGCTCAGCAACGGTTTTACCTTCCAATTTCGCTCCGTCCATCACGCGACCTCCTGTCCGTAGAACTCACCGAACAGGTCCGGCTCCGAGGGGCGATCCTCGGGGATCGGACGGCTGACCCAGGTGTAGTTCATCATATGTTTCATGGTGACGTTTTCATTGGTGATGTTGCCGCCCCAGATGCCGCAACCCAGACTGCTGGTCATGGGCATGCCATTGGTCCAAGCACCCGCATTGGCCTTGGACTGAGGCTGTCGTACCATCATACGGCTGACCGGAGCCAGACGTGCCAACCGATCAATATGATCGTCGTTGTGACTGTAGATGCCGCAGGAATGGCCCTTGCCTCCAGTGTTGTAGATCTGGCTGACCGTTTCCAACGCGTCATCGAACGTGTCGAAGTGATAAAGCGCCATAAGCGTGGTCAGTTTTTCCTTGGAGAACTTGTGCTGTGGTCCGATTTGCCCCTGATTTTCAACCATCAGGAATTTGCGATCTTCGGGGATGCTAAAACCGGCGACCTTGGCCGTTTGCTGCGGCGGACAGGCGATGGTCGGAAACGTACGGTTTCCCTTTTCGTCCCACATGGCCGCTTCGAGCAAGGCCTTCTCTTCATCCGAACACAGGTAGCCGCCCTCGGCTTGAAGCGCCTTGACCATATCGTGGTAAACTGAGCGCTGGATGATGATGTTGCCGTCGGCCGAGCAGCCCGAACCAAAGTCGGAGGTCTTTGAAATTCGAGTGTTCTGCGCGGCGATGTCCAGATCGGCGGTTTCATCGATGACGATGGACGAATTGCCCGCGCCAACACCATAGGCCGGGCGCCCAGAACTGTAGGCCGCTTTGACCATCGGCTTGCCACCCGTTGCGAGAGTCAGGTCACAAATCTCCATGAGGTGCTGTGTTAACGGGATCGATGGTTTGCGGATCGACTGGAATAGGTCTTCGGGGGCACCGGCGGCACGGCAGGCTGCGCGCATGACCTCGACCATCTCAAAGGTGGTATGGGCGGTTCGCGGGTGCGGGCTGAAGATGACCGCATTCCGGGCGTTCGCAGCGGACACGCCGGTCACCGGTGGCGTCATCGCAGGGTTGGTCATGGGAATCAGGGATGCGATCACACCAGCAGGTTTGGCGTATTTCACGAGCCCCTTTTCTTCGTCGACTTCGACGATCCCCGTCGAGGGCGTGCGCAGAACATCACGTAGCACCATGTGAATCTTGAATCGCTTCGCAGGGCGCCCTTCGCGATCTCCGATACCGCTTTCGTCCACGCCTTGCTGGGCCAGACGCGTGAAGGTCTTCTCGTTCCCAGCATACCACGCAATTGCCTGAGACAGGCGGTCCAGCCTGTCCTGATCCCAATCCTCGATCTCGGCCATAGCAGCGCGGGCGCGTGCCAGCATATCGGCCGCCATGTTGCGGTCGTTTTCAGTGAGCTCTTTGCCCATGATGATCCTCTTGGTGTTTTAGAATTGCAGCATCGGGCACACGACGCTGTGACCGCGCCTCGCCGAATGTTCGCTTGGCGTGGCAGAGACAGCGACGCGCGTGTTCTTCATATCCCAACTCGGCAACACGGCTTTGGTTGGGCAGTTCAATGGAGTAGTCGACGGGCGGCATCCGTTCGATGATGCCGGTGAAGTCAATCCAGCCTTCGCCGGGATAGAGCCGCGCATCGCGGGCCAGCTGGATCATGCCCTCACGCGTATCGGCGATGCCGGGCAGGCAGTCGGAGATATGCAGGAAGTGAAACAGGTCCGAAGGGACGTGCAACAGCTCTCCCAGATCAACGCGGCTGAGGTGCAAATAAAGCGTATCGACCAGAATTCCGCCATTCGGCTGATCGGAGGCACGGACAATATCCAATGCCTCATCCAGAGTGCGCAGGCGAGAAAAACTTGGGAACTCCAGGTCCACTGTTAGCCCGTAGGGCGCGGCCAGTTCGCAGGTTTCAGAATAGACGTCGATCAGGAAGTCACGATCATCGCGGGTATTGGTCCACGCGCTCATGATCATGCGTTTAGCGCCCAATTCCCCCCCGATCTCAAGAGAAGGCTCAAAACTGCGCGGATCGACATCTTCGGTGATGCGCGCAAGCTCGACATCAAGAACTTTCAAGCCGGTGGTAGTGAGAGCAGTTTTGGTGGCCTGCACCTGTGCCTTGTCGATCGGGGATTGAGTAAATTCACCGGTCACATGCATCGGAATGAACCGGGGGCTGACGGCATCGTACCCGGCCCGCGCGGCGATATAGACCAGCTCGGGCGGCGTACAGCCAATCAGCGTCAGATGCGCCAAGGAATAGAGAGAGGGGCTTGCGCCAGTCTCTTCGGGTTTCGCCATGAATGACAGCTCCACGTGTCTGCGAATCTCAATTTCATCACATGTAGTAAAAAATATCTGATATTTTGTAAAATATCAACTTTTAATAATGAGCTGGAAATCAAAGGGCCCGGGCAACGGCCCGAGCGTGTTTTACATTCGTGTTGGCAGAGCCTTAGAGAGTGACCCAGTCCCCTCCGGACAGGTGAGAACGCACAGAGGCATCTATGAATCGGACGCCGTCTGCGCCTTGATTGACACTGGGATAAGTAAGCCAATCATCCGGAACGGCAACGCGATCCCGGCGCGCGGCTACGGCCATGGCAAATTCTGTATAGAGGTTGGCCCAGGCTTCAATCATCCCTTCGGGAAAGCCGCGCGCGGTACGGATCAGACGTTCCGCACCGGGTCCGATACCATGCCCTTGACCTCGGCTGATGATACGATCCGGCTCACCGAACCGATTGAACTTCAGCTGTTCCGAATTCTCCAGGTCCCATTCGAGACCTCCTTCGCTCCCGAATATCCGCAACCTCAACCCACCCCGATTTCCGGGGGCAAGGCGCGTTGCCATCAAGGTTCCGGGGACTTCATTTTGGTAACGGGTGAACATGAACACCGTGTCTTCCAAAGGCTTTGGCGCGCCGCAAACATGGAACTCGGCCCTCAGGTCGGTCATCGGCAGGCCCGAGACAAAACTGGCGAGGTGCGCGGCATGGGTGCCGATATCGCCGACACAACTGGTCGGACCAGAGATCTTTGGGTCCAGCCGCCATTTGACGTGGGGCGCATCAGCCACATCATCGGGCGTCATCCAGTCTTGCATGAACTCGACATGGATCTGGTTGATTTTACCGACACCGCCTTCCGCCACGATTTGTTTGGCCTGACGGATTACTGGAAAACACGACATCGCATAGCCGACAGCAAAGACCTGCCCCGTGTGCGCGGTTGCCTTTTCCAGCCCTTCGGCCTCGGCGACTTCGTTCGTCAGTGGCTTATCGCACAGCACGTCAATGCCCGCCTCCAGAAACGCCTTGGCCGCCTCAAAGTGTACGTGGTTCGGAGTGGTGATCATGACGGCATCCACGCCATCCGGACGCGCCGCCTCGGCCTGCGCCATATCGTCGAACGACGCATAGCACCTGTCTGCTGGCAGGAACCACTCGGCCCCGCGTGCTTTGCTGCGCTCGGCATCTGAACTGAGCGCGCCTGCGGCGACCTCCCATCGGTCGCTCATCCTCGCCGCCATCGCTTGCGTGACAGAGATACGTCCTCCGCCAACAACGCCCAGCCGCAAACGGCGAGACAACCGGGGGAAAGGGCCGTCAAAGTTCAGGTCTTCGGGTAAAAGTCTCTCAGCCATTCTGAACCTTCATTTCCGGGACCCGTACGCCTTTTGGCAGCATTTCTACCGCCATGAAGATGCTGGGGGTAATCGTCTCGTATTGATGCCAGGGATAGTTGCCTTCAGCGTCATACATCGGCTTGTGCGTCGTGCCGGGGGCCATGAATTCTTCGAGGTAAAGGGTTTCAACGTCCCGTTCGCGGCATTGCTGCATTTTGCCAAAGCCTACGATTTGCGTATGCACTTCGCGAAACCCCGGTACCGGGCAGAACGGATGATCCTTATGCAACCCGACATTCAATGGGACCGAACCGGAATGGTACATGGTCAGTCCAACGTTACCCACGAAGACCTTTGGCGACATGTAGTGGCTGACACCGCGCAGACGCTCCTCTTGGCGAACATCAAAAGCAGATGGCCATGTATCTTTCACCCATGCGAACAACTCGTTGTCATCGGCATGGGCGTCGAAACCGTGGACAATGACGGCACGTTCCACGCCGCTAAGCGTGCTGTCTTGCACGATCACAGAGGAAAGCGGCGCAATGGTCTGATCCTCGACAGAGAGATTTCGCCCCCCAAGGTTAAGGACGATGGCGCGACCCTCGATAGAAATTCTGCGCTCGTCAGTTATGTGCTGGACGCGAAAGAATGGCTGAGCAAAGTCGAGTGTCTCAATCGGCATGAACCAATTCCTTCCTCTCATCATTAAGGAAATCGACCGGCAGAGGCGCGGGCGCTTCGCACCAGCTTTCTATTGTCTGATACGCTCCGAATTTTGGCGCCCGCTCAATCGCGTCCATGACCTCGAAAACGTGGTAGGCAAGCGCTCCACTTGCACGGGGTTGGCGTCCTTCTTGCGCCGCCAGAGCCAGATCCAAAAGGCCGAGCCCGCGACTGTCTTCATTGAACCCGTGCTTGTTTTCGACTACCTGCCAGTCTTCGCGACCAGTTGGACGAGGCTGATGAGACCAGCGCGAGGTGTCCCGCGTCTTCAGCCAGACATCCCCCTGAAAGATGTTAGCTCCATGAACCGGGTCAGGGTCAGGGATGCTGATGGTTCCGTTTTCACCATAGATCTCGAACCGTGGGGTTTCGCTGTCCCAAATGTCGAAGCTCATGGTCATCGACCCTATAGCTCCGGATGAGAACTGAAGCAGGCTTAGGGAGTGCGTGTCGACCTCGACATCCATCCATTCGCCATTGCGAGGGCCATTTTCGATCATCCTTTTGTCGAACGTGCGCCGAGCCATTCCGGCGACCCGGTCAATTTGCCCAAGGCAAAAAATCATGGCGGTTAGGTAATAGGGGCCAAGGTCCAGTAAGGGTCCGCCGCCGGCCTGGTAGTAGAAATCCGGGTTGGGATGGTGGCGCTCCGTCCCGTGGGTCCCGGCATGGGCAAAAACCCCTGTTGGTTTCCCGATAACGCCTTCATCGATCAAGCGCCGAACGGTTTGCCAACGACCGCCCAGAAACGTGTCGGGTGCGCAACCGACCAGCAACCCCTTTTCAGAGGCCATGTGCAGGATCGCCTTGCCATCCGTTCGATTCATAACCAACGGCTTCTCGGAATAGACGTGCTTGCCCGCCTCCAACGCGCGCAAACTGATTTCCGCATGCGCCGCCGGAATTGTCAGATTCAGAACGCAGTCAATCGTCGGATCGTCAAACACTTCATCTGGAGTGCAAGCCTTGGCGACACCGTATTGATCCGCTTTGGCGCGGCTTTCCGAAGGATCAAGGCTTGCACAAGCCACGACTTCGACGTTTGAGAATTTGGATAGTGTCTTTAGATAAATATCGCTGATACGACCACAGCCAATAAGGCCGACCCGGAAGGATTTCGATGTCTCACGCGTCATCATTCCTGTCTTCGTAGAGGGGTAAGTAATTCGGGGGCATCGGCCCTTTGTTCCGCCCCCCCTGGTTCATCTGTTCCCAAGCGTGGGCGAGTATTCCAACCGAGCGGGACAGGCAGAACAGCCCCCGCGACAAGGGCGCAGGAAAGCCAAGTTCACAGAAGATCACAGCTGTCGCGCCGTCGATATTCATGGCAATTGGCCGACCGCTGCGTTGACGACCCAGTTCGGCTTGAACCTCTTCTCCGATATCGGCAAACCGGCCAGAAACTGTGCCTTCTGCCGCCGCATCTCGAACAAGTTGCATCAATCGTGGTGCGCGTGGATCGACGGGTTTGTGAAACCTGTGACCAAAGCCCGATACAATCTTGCCGTAGGTCTCGCGCCAACTGTCCAAGCCATCCCGAACAGCGTCATTCAGCGAAGCTCCTGCATCCATACGGACTGCGATATCATAGTACAGCTCTGCACACTGCTCGCCTGCCCCGCCGTGCACGTCGCCCAGCATGTTCACCGCGGTCGCCATCGCATTATTAAGACCTACCCCGCAGGTGGCGGCCATACGCGCAGCCGCAATCGAGGGGGCCTGCGGACCGTGATCCACGCCTGCGACCAAAGCAGCCTCGAACAGGCGCGCCTGTGCGTCGCTGGGCAGATCACCCCGCACCATCAGCCAGATCATCTGCGGGAAAGATACGTTCCCGATCAGGTCCTCTATGGCGTTGCCCCGAAAAGCGATCTGACCGGGCTTCATGTCGATGATGGAGGTACGCCACCATTGGCGGATAGCTTGCTCGTCGTTTGTCATACCGTTGCACCTCTAAACTCGCGCATGCGCTGCTGACGAAGTGAATCGAAAACGTTTTGAAGACGACTGATTGAGGCGGTGCAACCGGTGAAGATTTCAAAAGACGCTGCAGCCTGATGAACTGCCATTCCAGCACCATTCATCACTTTTAACCCAGTTGTGCGGGCGCTGCTCAGAAGGTGTGTCTCGAGCGGGAAATATACTATATCTGCCACCCAAGCGTCCGGCCGCAACAATGATGGATCAATTACCGACCCGGGGTACTTATCCATCCCGAGCGGTGTTGCATTGACCACTCCGTCCACAAATTTGACCCGTTCCAACGAAATTGAGGGGGAACCCTGAAGCTTTGCACAAGGGCGCAAGACCTTTAGTCGACTGACCAGCGCCTGCGCTCGGTGGAAGTCAGGATCGATGATCTCCAGATCTCGAACACCTGAATCAAGCAAAGCCAAAGAGACTGCACTGCCCGCGCCACCAGCACCAAACATGAGAACCGTTTCAGTCTTCGATGATCCCAAAAAATCTCCGAAGGCACTGTGGAAACCTATGTAATCGGTGTTGTGGCCAACCATTCGGTCGTCACAAAAAACCACCGCGTTGACAGCTTGAAGCTCCTCAGCAGTCTTGGAAAGCTCATCAAGATGATCAATGACCGACGCTTTGTAGGGGTGTGTCACGTTGACCGCCGCACAGCCTAATTCAACGGAATAATACAGTAAATCAGCGACCGACATTCCACGAAATGGCTCTTTTGCCGTGTCGATCCTACCGTAGCTCAGATCGATACCCTGCGCCCGGCCCTCCGCCTCGTGCATCTCAGGCGTCATGGAGCCAGAAATCCCTTGTCCGATTAGTGCGGCCTTCATATTAGGTTGTTCCTTCCGCCACGTGGTGTCGCGTTTGCGCCGCTAATCGAAACGCAGCGTTACGCGCGCCATAGCCGGCGTAACCAGTTCGGCGCTCAACAATTTCAAAGAAAAAGCCGTTAAAGATAGGGCGACTGTAGATCTGAAAGTACTCGGCACCCGCCGCCTGATCGTAGAGTATGTTATCCCTGCGCATTTGGGCGATCAGGTCTTCACTTAACCCGAATGTCGCTTGCAGATCAGCGTAGTAGTTTTCTGGGATGGACAGGCTGGGAAAACCGGACTTCCGCAATTGGGCTGAGGTTTCAAATATGTCGTCCGACTGGAAGGCGATGTGCTGAACACCGGCACCAAAACCGTCTTCAAGGAATGAAGCCGCCAGTGTTCGACGCCCAACTGCACCATTCAGGTTTAAACGCACTTCGCCCTCGGGGCTTTCGATGGCTTGGCTTTGCACAACACCTGACGGGTCGGCAACGTTCACGATCGGGGATTTTGCCATCTCAAAAGTCGAAATGTAGTAGAGCAACCAGCTTTGCATCTCATCGTGACGCATCGTCTGTGCCAGATGGTCGATACGGCGCAGACCGGCAGGCTGGGTCGCTTTGGTTTTGGCAACTGGCTCAAACTCAATGTCCCAAACTCGATGCAGATCGGATTTCTCATCTATGAAATGGACGACATTGCCGCCGACACCTCGGATGGCCGGGATGTCCAGTTCCCCTGTCCCCACCGGCTGGGAGAAATTCGGCGCGCCCAGCGCGGTCGCGCGCTGAACCGTCTGATCGGCGTCTTTTACGCGCAATCCCATGTCACAAACCGAGGGACCATGGCCCAGGAACGCCGAATGGGCAAAACCTTCCTTTTCGGTATTCACAACGATGTTTATCGCGCCCTGCCGCCACAGCTCGACGGACTTGGTGACGTGTTTTCGCTCCATTCGAAAACACATTGCTGACAGCATGTCTGCCAGCTGCGCGCCGCTTGTTTCATCCGCTGTAAATTCGACGAACTCAAAGCCTGACGCATAAACGCGTTCCGGCAGGTCCGGGATGCCGAAAACGGTTCCCGGCTCGGCCCGGGATACCTCATCCAGGAGATTCACCAGCGACCTGTAGCTGTCTCGGGCCAGTGTTCGGCCACCGGGTTGAGGAGCTGCTTCGTTGACGCGCGCAATGGACCAAGGCCCCTCGTACCCGGCGCGGGACAACACCCGTACGAAGCCCGCAAGGTTCAGCGACCCAAGCCCCGGCAGAAGCCCAAAGTGCCGTTTGAGCCGACGTATATCCATCTCAAGCCGGGGTGCATCGGACAGTTGCACATGGAACAGCCGCTCTCCAGGAATGTCCCGAAGGCGGGCTGGTTTGGACCCGTCGGCAAGCGAGAAGAAGGAATTCAAGGCCAACCCCAAATGAGGGCTGTCGATGGCTTCAACGACGCGTAACGCCTGCTCATCCGAGTGAACAAGATCCGACCATGGCAAGCCCATATAGGCCAGACGCAGCCCCATTGCCTTTGCTATCTCGGTCGCCTCGCCAAGATCTGCAATTACCTGTTCTTCGGTTGCTGCGGCATCAACCTCGAAAGCGGACCCGATTAGCAGCAAATCCGTGCCCAGCTCGTTCATCAGAGCAAGTTTGTGCTTCAGCCGATCAAAGGCGCGTTCCCGTCCACCGTCCGACTGGCCTTCAAGGTTATGGAAAGGTTGTAGCAGACAAATCTTCAGGCCGAAGTCCGATGCGATGTTCCGAATTTGTGACGGTGGCCCGTCAAAAGCGGTCAAATCCGGTTCGTGTAATTCGACGCCCCTGAACCCCGCTTCAGCGATAGCACTTAGTTTTTCGGCCAGATCACCGGGGATCGACGTTGTCGAAACCGAGAGGCACATTATCCCTGATACCCAAACATACGCGGCAACCACAGCACCAGATCCGGCATCAGCATCATGATCACCAAGGCGAAGATGAGAACCGCGAGGAAGGCCCAGATTTCCGAGATGATTTCACGCAGTGGAATGTCAGTCACGGCGTTGATCACAAAGAGCAGAATACCATAGGGCGGTGTGATCAGGCCGATCATCGAGTTCACAACGACCAGCACTCCGAAATGCACCAGGTCAATGCCAAGCGCTTCGCAGGTTGGAATGAACAGGGGCACGATCACCAGGATGATCGTCGTTGCGTCCAACACGCAACCCAGTGCGAGGATCAGCAGGTTTACGAGGATCAGGAATACAATCGGGCTGACATCCGAACCCTCCAACAGTGCCGAGATCGACTGTGGGATTTGCTCCTGAATAACAATGAAGTTCAGGATGAACGCGCCACCGATCACAACCCCAACGGCAGCGGAAGAGCGCGCGCTGTCGACGAACACTTGATAAAGGCCACGGAAGGTCAATGCGCGGTAGAACAACGCTGCCAGTAGCAGGGCGTAGAATGCAGCAACTGCTGCGGCCTCGGTCGGAGTGGTGACGCCGCCATATATACCGTACAGCAGGATTGCGGGCATCAGCAGTGCCGGGAACGCGTTGGCGGTTTTAGCCGGTAACTCGCGCAGCGGAACAGGTTCTTCCAATGCAAAGTTCCGCTTTCCGGCCAGATAGTAGTTCATTGCCATGAGGACGACGCCCATGATCAGGCCCGGCAGAATACCGGCCAGGAACAGCGACCCGATAGAGGCCTTGGAAACGAGCGCATACAGAACCATTGGGATCGAGGGCGGAATGATCGGGCCGATCGTCGCCGACGCCGCAGTGATTGCGGCAGCATAACCTCGGCTGTAGCGGCCATCCTTGGTCATCATTTCAATGATGATCTTGCCGATCCCCGCAGCGTCAGCGACGGCAGAACCGGACATGCCGGAAAAGATCAGCGATGCCACCACGTTGACGTGCCCGAGGCCGCCTTTGAAACGACCGACAGCAGCGACACAGAAGTTCAGCAGACGGTCCGTGATCGACCCCGCGTTCATGATATTGGCGGCGACGATGAACAAAGGCACAGCAAGCAGGATCGTGCTTTTGTAGAAGCCTTGCAGGATCTTCTCGCCCGCGAGGGCGACGTCCAGTCCGGCCGTGCCCAGATATACTAATGAGGCCAAGAGGATGGAATAGCCGATAGGAGTCCCGATGCCTGCTAAAACAAAGAGCGCGAGCAGGCAGGAAAGAAGTTCAAAGCTCATTTGTCTGCTTCCTCGTCGTCTTCACCGTCGACGCGGGGATGATCGTCAACCACGTTGTACCCAACGACCAGTTCCAGCTCGGTTTTAGGTGGGCCGTTGCGCATGATGTCAAAGAACAGCCATCCGTACCGCGCAGCCACGACCAACATGAACACTGCGTAAATCGAAAACACTGTGCGCAGCGGTATCTTCTCACCAGAGAACGGATTGCGCACGGTCGAGGTTTTGCGGATTTTCATCCAGTCGATGTAATCCCACGTCGGCAGGAAACTGTAGAGCATCCCGACCACGATCGCTGCGGCTGCGAGCATCGCAAAGACCTGGCGCACGCGCATCGGCACCGAAAGGTAGATGATGTCGAACTTCACATGGTCCCGCTCGCGCACGATGAAGGCGCAGCTGAAGAAAATCACCCAGACCCAAAGAATGCCGATCAATTCCAGCGTCCAACCGGCGGGGGTGAAGAAATACCGTAGAAGGATTTGAAGAAGGAAGATCAGGAAGATTGCCGCCAGCATCCCGCCGGCAATCGCTTCGGTCAGTCGGGAGAACCCCTTTATGAAGCCATTCATTGCGGTTCTCCCTCCCTTGTGTAGACGAACTTAGTTGCCCAGAGCGTTGATCTGCTCCAGAACACCGTCCGGCCATGATCCGGCGAATTCGCTTTCCAGATACATCGACTGTACCTGATCGCGGAACGCCGCGAGGTCGGGCTCGTAGACCTCCATGCCCTGCTCCTTGAGGAAGCTGACAAGGTCCTCTTCTTTCTGAAGCTGCTTCTGACGACCCGATTCAGCCGCTGCGTCTGCAGCCTCCTGAACCTTGGCTTGCTGTTCCGGTGTCAGCCCGTCCCAAACCTCTTTGCCGATGGCGATATAGTTCAGGTCGACCAGATGCGATGTCAGGACGATCTGATTGGTCACTTCATAGAATTTGGCGTCGACGACGGTCGGCAACGGGTTATCCTGACCGTCAACGGCACCGGTCGACAGCGCGGTATAGACTTCGGAGAAGGCCATTGGTGTCGGGGCGGCGCCCAGCGCTTTTCCGAGGAATTGCCACGCATCTGTACCCGGCATCCGCAGATTCACGCCTTCCAGATCGGCCGGAGTTGTGACCGTCAGCTCATCCTTGGGCTGGCGCAGGTTCACCTGACGACGACCCAGATACATGACCGACAGAAGTTTAACACCCAGTTCTTCTTCGGCTTTTTGCTTAAAGGCATCCATTAGGGGATCGTTGAAGACTGCCACCTGATGGGCGGCGTCCTGGTGGACATAGCCTGCGGTAAAGATCGAAAACTCGGGAAAGAACTGTGCCAGTTCCTGCGCCGAGGTGATCGACATTTCCAGGTTACCCCGGCTGATGGCGTCCAACTCAGTGCCCTGAGCGAAGATGGTACCGTTATAGCTGGGCTCATAACTTGCGAAATCGGCGACCATCGGCGCGAAAACTTCTGCCATAGCGACCGAGCGTTGGTCGGTCTCCGATCCTGATGTTGCGAGACGAAGTTGGACTTTGTCTTCAGCCAGCGCACCGCTTGTTGCGCCAAACAGAACACCGGTTGCAACAAGGGCTGATACAGCAGCCCGGCGGGTAAGTTTGGTAATCACTTTGCTCCTCCCTGAGACATCATGATGCATTTTTCCGATTCTGAGTTTTGACCTATTTTGGACATTTTGCAAGATTTTTTACAAAATATCAGATATTTTTTTGACCTGCATTCTCTGTTGTTGCATTTCCTGAAGGTTTCTTATTCTAACAACCTCGCCAGTCCTGCAGGAATTCTGTATGGCTTCAATGACTTGAAGCGTTCTGAAGCCTTCCCAGCCGGACACAATCGGATCTGCTTCGTGCCGAGCAACTTCAACAAAATGCCTGAGTTGATTGACCAGCGGGTCAGAGGAACCCTTCTTCAGCGCGGTTGACGAGATTGGAATCCACCAGTCCCTTTGCTCACTCTGGTAGCTCCATAACCGAAGATCGGGGATGGACAACGACCCATGAGAGCCACCGATCATGTAGCTACTCTCAGTGGTCGAAGGATAGATCGGATATTCCTGAGACGTCATCTCCCAGCTCCACGGAGCAACGATGCTGTCGGACACACTTATGGTGCCTATCGCACCGCTTTCAAACGTCAACAACGCGCCCGCGACATCTTCGTTGTCATAACCGCGTTGCGATGCAGCCGACTGAGCCTGTACGGTCACAACTTCTCCGGCCAAGTACCGCAGCAGATCCACATCGTGGACAAGATTGACCGAGATGGGCCCTGCACCAGGTTTCTTTCGCCAGGGCGCAGCGTCAAAATATTCATCGGGCTTATAAAACCAGCAATTCGCATGGACTGCGCGAACTTTTCCGATCTTGCCATCAGCAATCGCTTCTTTGGCTGACTTGATCAGAGGATTGTGCCGACGATGATGTCCGACCATCAGCGGCACATTGGCCCTCTCCGCTTCTTGGACAAGCTCCAGTGCAGCGGCGGCTTCCACGGCGATCGGTTTTTCGACAAGAACGGGACAACCATATCGAACACACGTGAGGCCTTGTTCAACATGAAGCGTGGTCGGCGTCGCAAGAACAGCTCCGTCCGGCGTCTGATTTGCAAACATTTCCTCGAGGGTCTCGTAACATGCCACCCCATGCTCAACGGCATAGGCGCGGCCTTCGTCGCTGGGATCAACCACCGCATCAAGATCAACATGACGCAACGCTCGGATAGCGTCTGCGTGGCGGCGTCCAACAAGGCCAATGCCGACAATGGCAATACGAAAGTTCTTAGACACTTTGCTTCCTTCTGGAGCGCCCGGAAAATCCCGAATCCAATATTTGCGACCGGGCTGCATTGCCCAACTTGGCCACGACAGTATTGGGGTTTCGCCGATTCCGCAATAATATATGACATTTTTATTTTTACCAGACATCGGTTTGGATTGCTGATGTCTGCGAAAAATGCTAATTCAACGAGGAAACTGATAATATCGGGTGAAACGCATGGCGAAACAGCCGTCTACGATAGGTGCGAGCACCTATCAGCGCATCAAGCGGGACATCATCTTCGGGGAGCTGCAGCCCGGCTCCAAACTGAAGCTGGACGCTTTGAAGGAACGCTACTCGGCGAGCCTTTCGACACTTCGTGAGACCCTGAACAGGCTTGCCAGTGACGGATTTGTCGAAGCTCCTGAGCAACGGGGGTTCCTGGTTACACCGGTCTCCCGTGAAGACCTGATCGAGATATCAGAGCTGCGTGTCCTGTTGGAATGCCACGCGTTGGAGTTATCCATCGAGAATGGTGACACGGATTGGGAGGGGAACCTCGTCGCCGCGCATCATAAGCTGCATTTGATGGAGCAACGGCTTCTCAAAGGAGATGACTCTGAGAAAGAAACCTGGAAGAGGTACGACTCGGAGTTTCATCAAGCAATGATAGCAGCCTGCAACTCCAAGAATCTTCTATCCCTTCACTCAATCATCTATGACAAATATCTTCGCTACCAGATGCTCGTACTGACCTATCGAGGTGAGGTAGCAGCCAAAGAACACAAACACATGTTCGATGCCGCATTGGCCAGAGACGCGAATATGGCCAAGAAACTGTTGGAAGATCACATCCGAAACGGCCTCATCCACACGTTGGAGGCTATGTAAGGCGGCATGCTGATTGCGTGCTTCACCTTCAAGGCTGGGCTGACGATACTTTTCACTGCAGTTCGGCTCAATGGCTGCTTCTTAGGGGCTGATGCAGCGGACATGCCGCATTGCCCCAAGTCCGTTTCCGTCCTGATCGTCGATCATTACCGACCGGCAGCGTGAGCCAGTCTGAATGTCCGCTCGCTCATCGATACATGGATGGGTTTGCAGATGCAGAGAAGGTCCGGAATCCGCCCTTGACGCCGGAATTTTCCATTTGTCCCGGGTATTCCGATGGGTTTCTGCGTAGCGCTGTGTCTTTAGTAGCGTGTCATTTTCAGCGCTATAGACACTTTAAAAATGTACTTTTCACAGAGGCTCTCTTGCCTTTTCTTTGAAATTATGTGATTTAGGGCGTCATGAACGCTGGAAGATCGCAAAACCTGAAGAAAGTTCTCGACTCGGTGCCCGCAGGATATCTCGTCGATGCTAACTGGCTCACCGCCCATGGCATAGCCTACGAGACCTTTCGCGACTATGTAAAACGGGGCTGGCTCGAACGTGTCCACCGCGGCGTTTTCCGCCGACCTGTTCCCAATCCGTCCGCATCAAACACCGTTGACTGGAAGGCATGCCTGATCTCGATGCAACATATCATGGGCTATGATATTCATGTCGGCGGCAAAACCGCTCTCTCACAACAGGGCTACGACCACTACCTGCGTTTGGCCAATAACGCCCCCGTCTGGATCTATGGCTACAAAATACCCAACTGGCTCACGAAGCTGTCACTCAATGCACCTATAGAAACGCGCAATACGTCGCTGTTCGCTGACCAGGAACTTGGCGTTACAAATGACGACATAAAATCTGAAAACTCCCTCCCGTGGGACTGGCAACTGCGCATGTCGGCCCCCGAACGGGCTGTCATGGAAGCTATGGACGAATTGCCGGACCATGAGAGTTTTCACAACCTCGACATGGTGTTCGAGGGCTTGACGACGCTACGACCTAAGTTGCTCTCAGCGCTCTTGCTGAGCTGCAAGAAAATAAAGGTCAGGCGCCTCTTCTTCGTTTTTGCGGATCGCCACAATCACCCCTGGCGCAAAAGACTTGATGCTGACGCCTTCAACCTCGGGACGGGGGATCGAGCATTGGTCGAAGGGGGTCGGATACATCCGCGATATCGCATCATGGTACCCGAAGAGTTCGTCACGACAGGGGCAGAAAATGGCGCGTAGGAATTATGAATCCCAGGTAGCCCTTCTCGTGCGTGTATTGCCTTACGTCGCGAAGGAAGAGATATTCGCGCTCAAGGGCGGGACAGCAATCAACCTCTTCTATCGCGATCTACCGCGACTGTCGGTTGATATCGACCTGACATATCTGCCGATCAAAGAGCGTGAACAGAGCCTCGCCGAGATCAACGAAGCCATGGATCGTATCGCTAAGTCGATCGAAAAGGGTATCAGCGGGGCGAAGGCTCAAAGAATAAAAGGAGGTGGGGGCGGCGCCACCCGTGTGCTTGCGCGTCTGGAAGGTGCAGAAGTCAAAATCGAGACCTCGCCTGTCACACGCGGCGTTGTTCATGACCCCGAAACCCGGGCGGTCTCCGACGCCGTAGCAGACGCGTTTGGCTATGCAGAAATGCAGATCGTCTCATTCGAAGATTTGTTCGGCGGTAAGCTCCACGCAGCCGTGGATCGCCAGCATCCACGCGATCTTTATGATGTAAAGCTGCTCTACGAACACGAAGGACTGACGGATGATCTGTTCCGGACTTTCCTGATCTACATCGCCTGTTCGGCACGCCCAGCACACGAATTGCTGAATCCCAACTTGATCGCCCTAGATCAACCTTATGTGCGTGAGTTCGAGGGCATGACTAAGTCAGCCGTCGGTCTGGATGACCTACTGACTACGCGCAACCAACTGATTGCGGATATCCAATCTCGCTTCGACAAACCCACCAGACAATTCTTGCTCAGTCTGCAGGATGGCGTGCCGGATTTCGCCGAAATAGATCGACCGCAAGCCGCCAATCTTCCCGCCGTGCGTTGGAAGCTTCTCAATCTGGAGCGCCTGATCCGGGACAACCCGAAAAAGCACGTCGAGCAAAGGGAAGAACTCGAGAAACTCCTAGGTCGCCTCTTCGACTGATTTAAATTCAGAGTCCGACAAATTGAAAGCGCGGGGACATTTCCGCGCCGCTTACCCGCCCTTCGTGCCGTGTTTCAGCTCGCTACCCGTCCCGATCTAGCATTAACCAATATCGCGTGTATCGGAGTTCACCTGTTCGGGTCAGAGCCCCCTTCTCTACCAGGTCTTGCAGATCCCGCGTTGCCGTGGCGCGCGATGTTCCGGTGATCGAAATATAGTTTTCCGCACTCAATCCCCCTTTGAACCCATCTGGTCCAGCTTTGAACAAACGTGAGATTACTTTGCTTTGCCGGGCGTTGAACTGATTACGATACCGGTCATAGAAATGCGTCTTGGATATGAAGAAGCCAACGTGCTCAAGAGTCACCTGCTGGGCTATAAGGACGGTCTCGGCAAACCAGACGAGCCATGGCGTGACGTCCAGCGTTTTTTGATGGCGTTCGAGTTGGTCGTAGTAAGCCTTCCGCTCTCGCTCGATCGTGAAAGCAAGTGCAATCAGGCTTGGCTGACCAATGTTTTGCGCCAGGGACTTTTCAGCCAGCGCCCTGCCCAACCGGCCATTACCGTCTTCAAAGGGGTGAATGCTCTCAAAATGCAGATGGCTCAATCCGGCCCGGATCAGTGCGCGCAACGGTTCGGGACCATCCGGTGCGGTCCGGTTGAACCAGGTTACGAACTGGTCCATTTCTCCCGGAACCTGATGTGAAGGCGGGGCTTCGAAATGCACCGTTGGGCGGTCGAGCCTGCCCGAGACGATTTGCATCGCATCCTCATGGCTCCGGTATGCTCCAATCGTTTCCAGACGCCTTTCATAGGACAGGAGCATGTCATGCCACCGAAATAGGGTGCGATGTGATAGCGGCTCCGAGTAGGTGGAGTAAACATCCACCATCATTTCAGAAACCCCCTGCTCGCGCGGTTTGGACGGATAACTGTCGGGAGCCAGCCCAAGATGCCGACGTAAGGAAGATTGCACGCTGAGCCGGTCCAGCATCTCGCCCTCAATCGCGCTGGTCTTCATCGCTTCTTCGCTTAGCAGGTCGATACGCAATTGATCTCGATCCGATGTGTTCACATGATGAACCGCTCCAAGAACTTCCCCTGAGGACAACAGGAACTGTTGCTCATATGGTTCGAGTCTTGCGACATCGTAACGAAAGGTCGGCCAGTCAGGGTTCTGCCAGTTCCACATCGTGAGGTATAAGATTCCTTTCTATAGCTCACTATTTATGGGTATGTGATTTATAGAGGTCAATCCTATAGCTCACCTTTTTCAACCCTTTCGATCCAATCATCGATTGGGCGTATAATCTGAATACGTAAATCTTGTCCTGTTTCCTCAATTTTAAGCAGCATTGGAAGTCCGCGATAGCATTGCCTTTGGGGACAGTTCTCCCTTTTCGATCTTAGCCAGTAATGAAATCAGGTAAGCCCCTGGAGACTGTATGTTCTCAGCACGTTGAAAGATGTATCCGAGAACAATGAAGCGAATAGCTGGGCCAAACGTCGATTTCATTGCATACCAGGTTTGGTCAAGCCGTAGATACTCCGCGATTTCATCCATAAGCCGATCACAGTGGTGCTGATCTTTTGCAAAGCGTAGTTCTGAGCATAGCCGTGGAAAACTGCGCTCCATTTGGTCTGGAGAAACCTGAATCTGAGAAAGTTTTTCTTTCTTAACTTCCGGATTCAAAGAGTCCTCTTTGTGCCCCTCAATTTCACTGTCACTGCCCCTCAAATTTTCTGTATATGTCTGTGTTATCTCGGAGATTTCCACAGAGATTTCTGAGAGCAGCTCGCTGAGCACATTTGCATCTGGTTTGCGACGCAGAGCATTGCGTACGGTGGTCATCAAACCCGAGATTTTGGTGTCGTCTGCTAGGAGCTCCCTTAGGCGTGCCAGAGCGGCTGAGACTTTGTCGCGGAGTACAGTGAGCTCCAGAACTCGATCAGCATGCCTCTGGGCTTCCTGGATGAACTCAACGTGCCGTTCAGACAACGGCATCAAGGAGAGCCCAGTTGCTGTGACCACCCTGCCCTGTCGATCCCGGCGCGCCCATCGCTTGCCGTTTGCGCTCAATACGCGGCGGACAAGTCCAAGCTCAACCAGCGTCGAGATATGACGCTCAACTGTCTGCACGCTGACATGCGTTCGTTTGGCGATCGCTGCATTGGAAGCGAAGCAGATGTGATGATCATCCTGGTCGGCAGCAATCTGATCTCCGCCCACAAAGGAGATCATCGCTCTCAGGACATTGAGAGTTGTGGATTTTAACCCAAGAGGTTCTCTGGCCTCTTCAACGGCGCGAAGAAGTCTCCATTTTTTGGGCGTACAACTCCCCTGCCCTGCCGTTCCCGACAAGGTTGCTCCATTTGGAGCCGATGCTGTTAGTGTTTTCATGAGATTTTGTCAGCAGACAAAGAAAACCTGTTCACCCAGAGGCGTTTTTTATTGTGTCGTGATTCGCGGGCTGTTAGGGTTTAGGTGTCTAATCTATAACCACTAGTTGGCTTTCAGCCCTCGGAGCCTCAGGTTTCGGGGGTTTCTTTTTGCTTTTCTCCTTTTTGCTCGTTGCCTCATGTAGAGTTAACAGATGTTAACTCGCTTAATCCTTGGCGCTTTCTTTGAAACGCTCGTAGGAATCTTGAATGATTTGTCCAAGGTTGTCCGAAAGCCAGCTTGTATAGGCTTCATTGTCCCCTGCCCTTTTGATGGTCATGTTCACCGCAGAATTGCTGGTCTTGATGACAACGTCGGGCGCCGGTCGGACTTCCTTTGCTGCTTTCTTAGGAGCCAAGCTGCTTAGGAGTCCGTTTAACCGATCGTCTGAATTAGCAACGTTGAGCGTCTCTAGGAGCTTCTTAGCCTTGTCTGCTGTTATCACTCCTTTCCGCAACGCATCGGCTAGAGCTGTCCATTTGGGTCGCCCAGATTTCGGTGCTGGGCCAATCATATCCCCGAGATCGTCCGGAATATCATTTGTGACTCGCTCCAACTGTGACAGCGTGTTCTTGGAAATCGCTAGGGCTGTGATCGCTTCCGAGCGGTCATATCCCTGGTTTAGAATTTCGCGTGCGAACCGGGCTCTCTCGTAATAGCTGAGGTCAACTCGGGAAGAGTTCTCCAGACCCTTTGCCTGAAGTGCTTCCTTATCATCAAGCGTCCTTACCAACGCGCGAACAGGCTGGTTTAGATACTGACAAGCTAAGATGCGTCGGCGGCCGTAGATGACCTCGAAGTGACCGTCGACTTCCTCAGAAGGACGCAACAGGACGGGAACCTGTTGGCCTCCTGCGTCTTTTATGCTTTCAGCAAGTTCCAGAACAGCTGAGTCGACGTTCGCTTCAAGGTCGGAGTTAACAGGTGTTAACTCGATCCCAAGTCTATCTTTTGGACCCCACGGCAAAATGAGTGAGGTATCTATGTCTTGGATGCCTCCGGCTCCAACACGGACCGATGCAATCGTACCGCGTGGAAGTGCTGCATTGGCGCGTTCCGTCTTCGTGGGTGGAATTGGCGGGTTTCCGGCTGCCGCTGCAATCGCTGCAGCCATGCTGGTTTTGTTTTGTTTAAGTGCCATTTCAACGGCCCCATGCGGTTTGAATCATGTTTGATACTTCGTGCCCAACGGCATCCATACTTGATCGGGCGCGGTCATAGGTCGATCTCGTCATTTCCGATCGAACGACTTCGTACATTGTCATTTTCAGCATCGCGGCATCGGCAATGGCAGTGCTTCGCAGAGCAGTTGCACCGATTACTCGATCCTGAAACAACGCCCGCATTAAGCTAACAATTTGCTGAGATGGTGTGTCTGAGGGGTCGTCCCGTGTTATGAGGAACCGGAAGTTGTCATGGATAATCGGAATCCCCGAGTTTTCAAACTCTTCTAGATATGCCGAAGTCATTTCAAGAAACTGCTGCGTAGAGGCTACGTCCAACATGCTCGGTGTCAGCGGCACGATGACAGACGTTGCCGCGAATAACCCCGCCAGCGTCAGGAAGCCCAAAGAAGGCGGGCTATCGACAATGATCACATCATAGTCTTCCTCCACCGTCTCGATTGCATTGGCGAGCCGATTATAGAAAGGGACACCTTTTCGGGCGTAGACAGCAGTTTCCGTTTCAAATTCAGACAGGATCAACTGAGCGGGGGAAAGATCCAGGCCGGGGAAGTAAGTGGCCCGAATGCACTCGGACATTGGGACCGGATCCTCGTAGCGCAAAGCATCGTAGATTGAATTTCCCTCAAACTCGATCTCAGGCTGAATTCCGCAGAACCCAGTCAGGCTGCCTTGTGGGTCAAGGTCGATAGCCAGAACGCGATAACCTTGAAGCGCAAGATAGTGACAAAGGTGAATAGCTGAGGTGGACTTTGCACTACCTCCCTTGAAATTCATGAGTTGAATGACTTGAAGCCGATCGTTGTCGCGGCGGCCAGGGAGGTATTTGCCAGGCTTTCTCGAGCTGCCTTCAAGAATCTGGCGCATCGTTTTGATTTCGGCTCCGGAGTAGAAGCGCCGGCCACTTTTGATAACTTCCGGTTCTGGAAGAGAGCCCTCAGCATGGCCCTTTCGCAAGTATTGACCGGTCGTGCCAAATAGGTCAGCCACCTCTGTCGCGCTGAAGAGGCGAAGTGTCTTTGACAACTCTGGAGAATAGGCCTGAGTTAAGTGGGTAGTCAGTGCAACTTGTAGACGATCGGAAATTTCACGTGTAACGTGAGACTGCGTCGTCGCAGCAATGGGTGTGGTCTGTAGCATAGTTGCAGTTTTCCTGCTCATTTTTGTTTGGTTGCGCAACTTGAGTACATTTAGGCACTCGTATTCCGATTCATGTCAAGAGAAAAATCAATAACTTGTGGGTCGCTGCGAGACCTGCACAAGCGTGCTGAAGTTAACAGCTGTTAACTCACGCCTCTGCTGAGCGCTTGAGAAGCGCTTGGAGGTTGCATCGTACCGGTAAGAATTCAGATTCCGAGCCAGTATTTTTAAGGATGATTGACCTCAGGTGCATTGTTGCTTCTTTGAGTCCTGCAAAGCGTACAATCTTATCTAATCTTCAGAAAAGTAACTAATCGAATGCAATGCTTCACGTCGCTCCAATACTGAATGCGCGGATTTACCTGACAAACGTTGATTATCTTTTGACGTAACAGGGCAGGGCGGGTGGGGTTCGAGTAACAGGATCTTTGCGCCAAAAAGATACTGATGTGGTTCTGTTGCCGATGGAGTTGATCTTTGATGTATTGCGCCGCGACTGTACAAAAATTTGATGCTGCAGATCAATTGAACCGATGTTTCTCCCCTTTTTAAGGCGTTCGCTCGGACTTCGGCGACAACGTAATGATCACGGTGTTTCTGCTCTTGTGCCATGAAGCGGTGCAGTGACAATCGCATGGCGGTTTGGATTGGGGGCCCCCAGAGGCCAATGAGTCAGAAACTCAGACCGCAGTCCGTGGATTAAGGCGTGTTATCTGATAAATCGCATCCGGGTTGAGGCGCTGTTTCAAGACACGTTCGTCCGTCCTTGGAAGCGTGGTGGACCAAAACTCATCTTCTTCTCGAACAAAAGAAAACAGTTAGCTAAAGCACTACTCAGAAATGAGACCAGCTCGACTAAACTACTTAGGCTATGTCCTCAATCGTTGAACCGACAGCCTCATTGGCATATATTGCCAAGGAGGAGGCTTAAGCCATGGTAACCCGCAACGTCGTACTTACAGAATCGCAAGACCAACTGGTGCAGAATCTGGTTGCATCCGGTCGCTATCAGAACGCTAGTGAAGCGTTGCGTGCGGGACTTCGTCTTCTGGAGCGGGAAGAAGCGGGGCTGGAGTCTCTTAAGCAAGGCCTGCAGGAGGGTGTGGCACAGGCTCAGGCTGGAGATCTGGCAGAAGGCAGCGGTTCGGATGCGATCCGTCGTGCCTTCGCAAGGGCAAGAGCCAAAACGTGATCCGACCCTTTCGACTAACACGCCGTGCTGAATCCAGCCTGGTGGAAATTGCCCGTTGGACCATCGATAAGTTTGGACCGCATCAGGCTGATCTTTACGAACAAGAGCTGATAGCGCGCTGCCAAGCCATCACCGAGGGTAGGGTGGCCAGCCGCAGTTGTTCTCTATTGGTCGAGGAGGCGGTTGATCTCAGTTTTGTACGGGCAGGAGAGCATTTCCTGGTCTACTTCGACCAGCCGGATAGCGTAGTCATAATCGATATCCTGCATTCCCGTTGCGATCTGCCGCGACATGTTTCTGCGCTGGCTGCGTTGACGGATGCGACGGGGAACGGGACATAGGCATTGCAGCTAGAAATCTCCCTAGCGCTACGAACTCTTTAAACAATCCGTAAGCGCTCACCCCAACAAGTCCGCCGCTGGATTTTCAGTGATGTCGACATCGTCATAATATTTCTGCGCCTGCGCCATGGAGCGGTGCAGCGACAGGCGCATGGCGGCCTGGATCGGGGCGCCGTCGAGGGCAGCCTGAGTCAGAAACCCCGAGCGCAGCCCGTGGGGAGAGGCAAAATCCTGCGGAAGACCCGCCAGTTTCAGCCGGTGTCTGACGATCTGGTAGATCGCATCCGGGCTAAGGCGGCGTTTCAGCACCCGGTCGGCCTTGGAGACGGGGCGGAACAGGGGGCCGTCCCTGATCTGACCCACCTCGATCCAATGCACCAGCGCTTGCGCGGCGCGGCCCTTGAGCACCAGCCGGGGTGTCTCACCTTTCTGAGTGGTCTTGGTTTCGAGAAGTGAAATCCAGACCACGCCTGATTTGTCGTATTCCTTCAGCGAGACATCCTCGCGCATCAACCCGGTCAGCTCGGACCGGCGCCGACCACCGCTGGCCCAGCCCAGCATCAGGATCGCGCGGTCGCGGCAATCCCGGCGGCTGCCGCGGCAGGTGGTCAGCAGCTGCTCCAGCACGTCCCGGGTGATCGGGTGGGCCGACTTCGGGGCAGGGGGCCGGGCCGCGGCGCGGCGCGCCTTGGATCGGGCCTGTTTCACCTGGGGCGCATCAAACGGGCTGGAGAGGTTCTTCATCCGATGAAAGGCCAGCCAGGACGCAATGCGCCGGTCCAAGGTCGACGGCGCCGGGCAGGTCAGTGATCTACGCAGCCCTTGTCTGATGAGCACCTCTGCCGTTTGACGCGCGATGTCCTCCTTTGGCGCATCACCAAGATCGCGGGCGTGATCAAGGATGAAGGCGAGCGCTGTGGCCTCGGCTTCCGGCCAGTCAAGCACTGCGCCAAACCGTGCTGATTTCCAGGCGGTGATGTAGAGCAGGTCGCGCTCATAGGCCCTGAGAGTATTGGCCGGCGTGCCGCGGATATAAAGATCGGTGAGCGCGTCCTGATCCGCTTGCGACAAGGCAGGGGAGGTGGCCGGGAGATAGGGGGCAGGGGGCTTCATGGGCCAATTTTGCGCCGAATTTCAGGGGAAATCAATCAAACATGATAAGGGATACTTATCGGGTATAATTTGGATTTGGTGATGCGGCAAAAGTAACGATCATTATCACTAAATTATGAGCGCAATGCGGGTAGGGTGGTTTCTATTACTGCAAAAATCAAAGAGTCTGCTGCAAACTCTTTCACCAATTCCGATGCGAACGCGGACATTCCCCACTTCGTGAGTTTTGCGTGTCCAGTTTACACCTGGGACGAGGGCGGGCGTTGATTGAAACGAGCAGTTTCCCACCCATGCGACAGAAACGTAAGGCCGCCTTTGGTTGACCTCTCGTGTCATACTCTTCACTCTTGTGAGTATCTTCAGCCGCGAGGCCGCAATGAATCAAAAAAGCTTGCTTGTTATCCTTCTTATTTATTCCTGGATCGGGTTGGCCGGTTCGGGCGGCGCTCAAACACAAGGAACCTGTGTCATAACGCAAACGGAAGGGCAGGCGGTCGTTTCTGCCCGAGGAGCAGGTGTCCAACCTGCAGTCATTGGTTTGGGTTTGGGGTTGAATGCCAAGCTGCGCACGGGAGCCGATGCAAGGGTTACCATGGCCTGCTCTGGTGGGCTTGAAGTTGTTATAGGCCCGGAAAGCGAGATCGACGTGCTTGGTCTATTGGATCATGAAACGCGCCCCTTTGGACTGCGATTGATCGATGGCATCGTCGGGTTTCTTTTTTCCTCGGAAGACGGAAACGGCGTCCAGGTCAGAACCCCTTCTGCTGTTGCCGCGGTCCGTTCCACCGAGTGGGCGATGCGAGTTGAAAACAGTGCAAGCGCCATCTTCACACGTGAAGGCACGGTGTTTGTTTCTGCAGATGACACCGTTGCGCAACTGGTTTTGTTGCAAAGATTTGAGCCCGTTGAGTTGTTTCGACAATCGCTTGTGAGTCAGGTGGCGAGCTCAGCAAACTGCTGAAATGGGCAGAGTCCGGGCGTGATTTGACCCTTGCGGATCATGTGCGCCACTTCTATTCCGTCAAGCGTTGCCGCCGCTGAAGCAAAGGCCTTGAACCCCAGCATTGGCCGAGTGCGTCTCTTGATGAAACGGTGGTCCTGTTCCACGATATTGTTCAAGTATTTCCGCCTCACCATCTCAATTGGGATCGGGCAGCCAAAGCTTTTGAGCATTTTGTTGATGGCCTTGATGCCGGCGGTGTTGGCACCGCTCTTGTCGATCACAATCTTCTTCGGCAACCCATTGATCTCCAACATCCTGGCGAAGAACTTGGTGGCGGCTGGTTTGTTGCGACGTCGCGAAAGCATGAAATCAAGGGTCTTGCCGTGCTTGTCGACAGCTCGATAGAGGTAAACCCACGCGCCTTTAACTTTGATGTAAGTTTCGTCCATTCTCCACGAACGATTACAAGGCCCTTTGCGGCGACGTGCTGCCTCAGCGATTGCACCAGAATACCGTGTTACCCACCGGTTCAGCGTGGTGTGGTCCACTGAAACACCGCGCTCGGCCATGATTTCTTCCAGATCCCGGTAAGACACACCGTATCGGACATAGAAAAACACCGCGAACAGGATCACATCCTTCGGATATTGCGCGCCTTTGAAGGAAACCATGAACTGACTTTCGACTGATTTTACCGAAAGTCATTCACCCGCAGCATCTGACCTCGTCAACAGCCAAAAGTTTGCAACAGATCCATGCCGATATCGTGGACGACAAGCTCTATCTCTTTGTGAATGAGGACATCTTCAAGAAGTACCTTGAGGACAAAGAGACCGTGATTCAAGGCGCCCATGCCAAGTGGGCAGACATCCACCACACACCTGTCGGCAGTCTATGATTGAGGAATTTGGTGGCTTTTGCCGGTCGGAGCCACCGCTGCCTCGCCCCTCCCCAAAAGACCGGCATTTCTCCAAAACGCCACGCTCGCACACAATTCGCGTGCGTCGAAAGCTCTGCCCAAAGGAAGCCAGACATGACTGATTTTGAGACCTATACAATCGCCTCTGCCCCTGAAGCCGCGAAACCAATTCTGGAAGCATCGCTGAAAGGGTATGGTTTCGTGCCCAATCTTTATGCGGCCATGGCCGAAGCGCCCGCAATTCTGGAAGGCTATACGACACTTTCCAACATCTTCGGAAAGACCAGCCTTTCAGAGACTGAGCGCCAGATCATCCTTATGACTAACAACCGGTTGAACGGGTGCAAGTACTGCATGGCCGCCCATACCACTCTTTCACAGATGGCCGGTGTCCCCGAAGACGTGATCGCAGCGTTACGCGATGGCAGCCCTATCGCCGACCCCAAATTGGAAGCACTGCGCAAATTCGCCATCGTGATCAACGAAAGCCGAGGCTGGCCCAGCGACGCACAGGTCGAGGCGTTTCTGACGGCTGGTTACACACGCCAATCTATGCTGGAAGTCATCCTCGGCACAGCGTTGAAAACCCTGTCGAACTATACGAACCATGTGGCGGACACCGCGTTGGATGATGCCTTTGTGCCAAACGCATGGACCGCCTCGGTCACAGCGGCGGCAGAATAGCGCAAACTCGCCTTTTGATGGTAGCGCGCTCAAACCTGTTTCCTGTGTTAGCCAAGTAGGGGATTGGATTTGAGGCGCTCGACTGCAAAATCGACAAAGGCGCGCACCTTCGCAGACACGGTTCGTCCCTCTTGATGCACAAGATGGATGGGAACCTCGGGTGGTTCATACGACTTTAGAACAGTCTTGAGCCGCCCATCTGCGATGTAGGGTGCCACTTGATAGGACAGAAGCCGTCCAACACCATGACCTTGCAAGGCCAACTCGATCACAGCGTCATTTGTGTTCATGCTGATACGTGGGCTCATGCGTTTGGTGACAGTCTTTCTGCCCCGTTGAAAATGCCATTGGGCCGATGCATTCAAGGCAGTTGAATTAATGATTGCGTGGCGGGATAAATCATCGGGCGTGTCTGGTTCGCCATATTGGTCAAGATATTTACGGGAAGCAAACACGACCTGCCTCACCGTACCACACCTGACAGCCATCAAACTGGAATCAGCGAGGTTGCCAATTCTGATCCCGACGTCGAGACCCTCATCAATCAGATTGACCACGCGGTCCACATAGAGCGTGCGCGCCGAGAGCTTTGGATACGGTATTGCCAAGTTGTTGACTGGGTTTGATAAAGATATGTCAGCCCTATGAACATTCCGATTGATATGTCGCGCCTGAAGGGCTTCCGTTTTCCTCGTGAGAATATTGCGTACGCTGTTTGGGCGTACCATCGGTTAGCTCTGAGCACGGCTGATGTTGAAGATCTGTTGGCCGCGCGGGGCGTGATTGTCAGCCGAGAAGCGATCCGGCTGTGGGTCAATCGCTTTGGTCAACACTTTGCAAATTGCATCCGCCGGGATCGACCACGGCCGAACGACAAGTGGCACATGGATGAAGTCGTGATCACGATCCGTGGCAAGAAGCATTGGCTGTGGCGCGCGATCGACGCGGATGGAGACGTCCTCGATATTCTCGTGCAAACACGCCGCAATGCCAAAGCAGCAAAGCGCTTTTTCCAAAGATTGGTTTCACAGTTTGGCGAGCCGAGGGTGGTCATAACTGACAAATTGCGCAGCTATATCAAGCCGGTCAAGACACTGGCCCCGAACGCTGACCATCGCGCGCACAAGGGCTTGAACAACGCGATCGAAGTTTCGCACCGGCCAACGCGTAAACGAGAGAAGATCTTCGGCAAATTCAAATCCCACCGGCAGGCTCAGAGGTTTTTGGCCGCACATGACCAGATCAACTTGCTCTTCCGTCCTCGCCGCTATCAACTGAACGCAACTTCATACCGCCACGCCCGCTCTGATGCGTTCAGCCTTTGGACTGAATACACTGCCGAAATGACGGCATGATCTAACATTCACCGATCCTTCACAAGCTGACGCCAACAACTTGGCAATACCGAACTTGCATAATGCCCACTTCTGTGAAGGGTGGGTTCAAGGGTTCGCAGAGTGGCGCGACTTTATCTTTGTCAAAGGGTATAGCCCCGATTGGGCCGCAGTGATCACCGATCTACCCGCCGATATGATCAAAACCCTCGCTCGCGAAATCGCGACCGCCGACGGCTGCATGATCTACCTCAGTCGCGGGGTGAACCAGTATGTGAACTCGGCCCAAACGAACCGAACCTATCAGTTCCTCGCCGCGATTACGGGGAACTACGGGCGAAAGGGTGGGGGCTATTTCAATGTCTCGTCAGAGCCCGACTGGAAATATCCGCAGGTGCCAGAGGCTCGCAAACCCGGACGGCGGCTTGGGTCGATGCGATGCTGGGCAATGATGTTTACCCGATTAAAGCGTTGATCACCGGCAACAACCCGATGGGCCAATGGCCTGACCTGAACAAAGCCCGCCGCGCGGTGAAAGCGCTGGATCTCGTGGTGCATATGGACCTCTTCCGCAACGCAACATCGGACCATGCTGACTACGTCCTACCTATGGCTAGCGGCATCGAAAAGGGCGGCACAACGCGGTTTGCCGAAGACCGCCGTATCGTCTGGAACGACAAACTCATTGATCCGCCGGGGGAGGCGCGGTCTGACCACTGGTTCTGGATCGAGTTGGGTAAACGCTTTGGCTTCGATGATATCCTGAAGGACGCCTACAAGGACCCACGCGTGTTTTGGGATAAGGTGCTGGCCCCCACAACCCCGGCCATCAGCGGGTTGACAACCAAACGCCTGCTCGACCAACCAAGCCGCTGGCTGCGGATGCCCGCGCGCACCGAAGAGGAGGTTGCGACAGAGACCCTCTATCTCGAAGGCACTACCGCGTTCATGGCCCCCGAAGGACACCGCTTTCCAACTCCATCTGGCAAGCTGGAGTTCTTCAACGAAAAGCTGGACGCTCGGTTCGCTGCTTTTGGTCTGTTGACGTTGCCTGAATTCTACACTGAAAATGCCTCAGGCCATTTGGCCCCAACGCTGAGCTATGGGGAGAAGGACCGCGTGTCGTCGTTCTTCCATACCGAAATCTACGGCGCGCCTGCGGATCTGGTCGCCCCGCAAACCAGCGCCGCAAGCGAATTTGACACGGAATTGGTCACAGGACGTCCGCCCGAACCGCATTTCCATTCCTGGACGCATTATTTCTGGCAGGCGCAAGAGATGTGGCCCGATGCCTATTGCCAGATCCACCCAACCAAGGCCCAAGCGCTTGGCATCAAAGACGGTGACAAGGTGAGGGTGCGCACTCAGAACCGGCAGATCACGCTGCGCGCTTGGGTTTATCCTGGCATTCGCGAAACCGCCGTGTTTGTGCCAATTGGCTGGGATGAAACACAGCCTTTCCACCCTGCGGCGTCGGTGAACAAACTGCTTGGCCTTGCGTTGGATCCGATCTCGCAACAGCCAAACCTCAAGCTACATATGTGTAATGTGCAAAGGGTCTAAACCCCTTTCGTTCGACAGAAACAAGACACCTTCACCAGCACTTCCGACCGCGCAGCGGCCAGATCAAACGCGCGTTTTACATGGGCCAATTCAACCTCGATACTGTCCATTATCTGTTAACTGGACAGTATCTGGTCATAGCCTCGCACGGCAGAGCGAGGACACCGGACGGTTTCTTATGTTCCGCGCGTTTCGCGTTATCTTCGTGTCTCAAGTATAACTCGAAACGCTTTAGAGAATGACGCTCACATTGCCACGATAGCTTCCGCAAGTTGTTGCAGCTAACTTACCACTCCTCTTCGTTGCTCCACCCTAATCAGAACCGAACACTTAAGTTTGCACCGAGGCCATGCTCTTGGCCGTTGGAACGAACTGAGTAACCATACCCTGCCGTTAGTCTTGCCAGATCAGAAATCTGATAGCCCAGTCCAAGCCCAAGAACGAAACCATTGGCGCCTCGGTTTTGTCCGACTTGCGTGAATGTCCCAAATATCGGGCTCGTTACAGTGATTTCGTGCTCACTATCCTTGTTGGCAAAAAAATCATACTCGTAACGAGCAAAGGCGATTGGGGTTAGCACACCATTCTCTGTCAAGAAATCCCGTTGGTAGTCAACTCCAATGGAAGCGACCAGCGATTCTGCATCCGCTTTTTCAATCGAGTAATTGAAATCACCACCGCCAGTCTCTGTGCCTGAACCTTGTTGGATACGCCCGTAGTTCAATCCGAAAACCGTAGAAACCCTTGCACCGCTGTCCAGGTTAAACAGCTTCCGTGCCTGGATACCGGCGTGGATTCCCTCTTGGTCCAAATCCGATTTTGCCTCGCCTCCCGTAAAGCCATCAACAGAAGGGTTGTTCCGCTTGGCATCAGTTTCACCGAACATGTAACCGATCAGTCCGGAGAACTCCCAAGTTCCGGTTGTTGTGCGCCCATAGACGCCCACATGATAGCTGTCGGTAGTGAAGTCCTGATCGACTTGATCGTGTTCGTCCATGGAGGATGTCCCAAAACCTGCGTACACGCCGACGACACCTCTATCGGTGCTTGCGATATCCGCTCCGGCCAAAATGGTGCCCAGCGAATAGTCAAATGTCCCGAGGCCGTTGCTTCCATCAACGTCCCCGCTCACATACGCTGTGTCGATCCACCAGCGCCGATCAGAGCAGTCTATTGCACCGCTCGGGCTCTGGGCCAAGTCGATGTCTCCCGATGCAATAGGTTGATCCTCATTGTTGAAGCCAACCGCTTGATACTTGCGGCAGTCAGCGTGGCTCAGCACTGTGTTAGTTATCAGGTCAAGTTGCTCCAGACCAACGGTCAAATTGGAGGAATAGGGTTCTGCGTGCACACGATTAAACCCAGCCAAACCTGAATTGGTAAGCGTGTTAACTGCATTGCCCAAGGTTGTGCCGTTGGTCAGAATGGTTCCAGGTGACTTGATTGCAGTGTTGGCCACCGCACCAGCGAGATTGCTTGCATTTGGTGATCCTACAACTGCTGGATGCTGCGGTAAGCTCGAGACAGGGAGGGTCGAAAACGCAATATCAATTCTACCGTCCGCGGTTGGCGTGTTTGAGATACTCAGACTGGATAGGGCGGGCAGAGATCCTCCGGCAACAAGAGTTGGGGAGTTTCCATCGAAACTCGAGGCTTGAAAAACCGTGTAGTCGTTGCCAGCAGCATAGTCCTGCGCAGTCAGGCCGGGACGAACGGCTTCGACTTGTATGGTGGCGTTGTTGATACCAGTGACTGCGTCTGTTGACGAAACCAGATCCGCATTTTGTGCCGCTGCGGGGTCGACTTCCGACAAAATCGTCGACCCTGCATCGAAGGAAATTGCACTATTAATATTCAACGTCCCAATCGAGGAGCCTGGTGAAAGAACAGCGCCATTTCTCACGTTGAAATTGAATGCGTTCACGGTGCCGTTGCCGGCCAGAGTACCAAAGTTATCAAAATCGACCGTGGTTAAGCTGCTGGACGCGTCAAGCCGAAGTGTTGAACCAGCACCGATCACCATATTGCTGGTGGCCGTCATTGAACTGTTGGTCAGTGTAAAATCAGACGCTTGAGCAATTCTTGTCTGAATGTTGATCACACCAAACGCGATTTCCGTCGCGTTTGTTACTGTCAAGTTATCGTAAGTTAACGGCGTGTCTGATTGGAAATACACCTCGGTAGGGTCAACGTCTCCACCATTGGCGGGTGCGAATGTCATCGACCTTCCCGAACCAATCGAAGTGCCTATAATATTCACCCGTAGCTTGCCGTTGATTTGCGTCGTCAGGGCCTCCCGTGAAACAAAGTCGCCGCTCCCAGCCGCGACATCGACGTTCAACAAAGTCAGTACCGATGCTCTGTCTGGATTTTGACTCTGCCCCGGGACATACAGCTCAATTTCCCCAGAAGGCGTTATGGTGGAATTACCAATCAGAAGCGCCGTGATGGGCCCGTTTGGAATTGGCAGGCAGGATTTAACAGTAGAGGATATCGTCTGCCCGCTAAGAATGGTCTCTGTTCCAGCAGTGTATTCTTGACGCGGAGCACCAACTTCAACGCAAGATTGCGAACTTTGGGCCTGGGCATCGCCGGACAGTAAGAAATACGCCAAGGCTCCGAGTGTGAGCTTAGTGAAAAGTGCGCGATCAACGTACGGAGCTACGCTTGCCTGAACTCGATCCTTTGTTTCCATAAGCTCTCCCCACTAACTTCACAAACGCGGCCACAACCTTTTGCGATGATCCGGAGAATATTTGAGCACAAAAAAATATTCGAATGAAAGACCGCTATGGCAAATGGTTTTTGATGGGGGGCCGCGGTGCAACAGTGCCGCTTGAAGATTATTCGCCTCGCGATAGAATTTACTCACGAAACTGCAAGAACTCTGCCCGGAGTATTCGCGCATGCAGAGAGCACACCAGTTACGTCCGTCTGCTGCGACGAAGCGCTTAAAGCGGCCGTTCAAGCAAAGTGCAGCGAGTTGTCGAATGCCAGTGTTCGAATTATGGATTGCGCGGATGATGTTTGCTCCCAACTGTCACGCGTCGCGGCGAACTGCAGATGTACTCTTCTGCAGGGAAAGGAGCCCCACGGTGGAAGTGCGGAAAGTTGGACTGGATATCGGTTTCGCCACGCTCAAAGGCTCGTCCACGGCGGTCAATTCCCAGCGCTTAGCCTGCAACTCCGGCGTGTCGAAATCTCGGATCATGGAAGCGTCTGAAGGCATAGTCTGCTGCGGAAATGGTGCCGCAGAGAAGGTCATCGACAACGCTTTCGTGAGAGAGCCAGACGACCCTTGGAGTGTCAGCGTTGCTTTAGATGGCGATACCATTCGCGCGATGACGTCGCACAGCTTTTTTGATCACAGCCGCCGACAGGGTTCCAGTTCGGGCTGTTTGGCGAAGAACGGTCGAAATTCCTTGTCTTCAGTGATGGTGTCCGCGTCCCAATTCATTTTTTCTTGCGTCCCCGCAACGATTGCAACCATTACAAGAATCACGGCCACTGCGAGGATTGCGACGAAATCTTTCAGAGTAAATTTGTCCACATCGTTTGCCATCTCACTATTGGCTGCAGCTGTGATCGGGAACAACGCTGCGGGGGATCCTATACCCGAGGGTCCACCTGGCGACATTGGCACCTTGACCGAGGAAGACTTCATTGTCGATGGATCTGCAGGTGGCGCAAAACGCTTTACCTTCACCAATGGCGAGCGAAGCCTGTATTTCATCCCCATGATCCATGTCGCCGAGCAGCCTTTCTATGATCGTATTGCCGCTGAGGTCGAACGCCTCAAGCTAAATGGAGCGGACCTCTATTACGAGTTTATCGACTTCGACACGGCCAGCGTCGCCGACAAACTAAGGATACGCGCAATGCTGGGCATGCTTCCCTCGCCGGCCTTCTATGCCGAGAACGTGTCGGACGGTCTTGTTGCACAGGACAACGAGGCTTTCCTTGGCTTCCCCGGTGGTCAGGATGTGAACGTGGATCTGACACCAGCACAAATCGCAGACGCCTATGAAATGCTGATTGGACCACTCGAAATCAGCGAAGAGAACCTGTCGACGCCCATGAGAGACTTCGTTCTGCCGACTGCGGACCCCGCGCGGGTCACGCAGATCACAATTGACGCACGTAACAGGCACTTGGCAGCCGTGATCGATGCCGCTCCGGGTAACGTCGTTGTCCTCTATGGCGCAGCGCATGGCGCGGGGACCCTGCAAGAGTTGCGGGCTCTCGATCCCGAATGGCGGCGCGCGCCCACATTTTGACCGGCCGACCCCACCTGACAGTTTAGTATCGACGCCCGAGAAAGAGTGCGTGCGTCTTCGCGTCTGGTATACCCCAGAAGCGTTCTTCACTCAAAAAGCATGATGAGGTGACACGGAGGCCACGGTATGGGTCTGGTTTACTAGGTGCATTTTGTACTACCGCTACAGGGAAACCGAGCGCTGCTTCAGAGAAGTTTCTAAGGTGGCGAATTTGGACACTCACCGGTTTTGAGGGAGCAGTGCCAAGGCGATTGACTAAGCCGTGGAGTAGGGTCCATGATTTCAGAGAGATCGGGCCGCCGCTCTAAGGAGTTCGGAAATATGGGATTTGTTCAAGCAACCAAAACGTGCTTTGGAAAGTACTTTGTTTTTTCCGGGCGTGCAGTGAGGTCTGAGTACTGGTGGTTTGTGCTGTTTGTTGTTCTCGTAAGCCTCGTCTTTGCAATCGTCGACGCATCAATCTTTGGGACGGATCCCGAAACCGGACAAGGCATCCAAGTCCTGACCCCAATTTTTCAGCTTGCCGTTCTAATACCCATGCTGGCTGCTGGATGGCGTCGACTGCACGACACAGGACGACCGGGCTGGTATTTGCTTTTGCCTGCAGCACTAAGCATCGCGACTGTGCTCATGCTGTTCAGTGGCATCGCAGTGTTCTCTGCGCTCGAGCAAGGCGCGAATGATCCTGAAACTCTGAGGGGCCCAGCGGCTTTCCTCGGTGTCACCGGGTTGATGGTTGTCGGTATTCTGCAACTCATACTCTCAGTGCTCATGATCTGGTGGCTAAGTCGACCGTCACAAGAAGGCGATAATGCATACGGTCCCGCTCCAGTTTGACGCTATGACGCAGACTTGGTCAGAGGTTTTGCGGGGGCTAAGTAAAGTTGTTTGGGAGAATACTAAGGAAGAATCTACGGTTTGCCTGCACAGGTCTCGCTATTCCGACTGTCTACAACCAACAGAATCAAATTAGGGGGGAAGAAGTGTCTAACTATTCAAAAATTGGTCTCGCAGTCTTCTTTGCAACGGCTGTCGCAGGTTGTGTCGAGACAACGCAACCCGGCTCTGGTGACGGTGAAGCTGCCGCGCGCGCCAATTGCGTCGCAGATGTCAACTCTACCGTCGGTGTCACCGGTTCGACAGTGAACGACGTTACTCGCCTTGAAGATGGCTTTAGCCTGCTCATGAACGTACCCGGCGCACAAAATTTCTGGGTCTGCGAGACGACTCCGTCCGGCGCTGTCACGTCCGTGTTCTTCATGGGTGAGGGATAAGCTCTTTGAAGCGGACGGTCTAAAGAGCCGCCTATTCCAAGAGGAAAAAAGATGTGAAGCGGGTGTGGCTTTGGGCACTAGGTTGATGAGTCAACCGGCTCTCACGAATTTGAACACCGGCAGCCGCCGGTTTCGCTCTCTACAATAATGAGGTCATAAATGAACTGGCTTTCCATCTTGTTTACGTCCTTTTTGCTCGCTGCTCCATTGTCGGCAATGGCAGATTGGCAGTTTAGTTCAGGCCCAAGCCCTAATGCATTCATTCAGGCGAACAATATCACTTTAGAACTGCAATGCGACCGCATACGGTTTGCTCCAGCAGGCTATGAAGACAGCCAGGACATCGTGAACAAGCAGGGGCTTTCGTTTCGATTCATGAGCAACGGCACAACTGAAATCGGTGCGTTTCAGGCCGGGCGGGCCAACAGTTCCTTCCGGGTTGTGGACAATTACCCCGTCGAAATTGAGTTCAATGACGCCAATGACTACGTGTTTGTTCTGGATCAGATCGCCGCTAACGCGACGCTCAATCTCTCTATGACCGATCAGGACATTTCGTATGCGATCCTCGAATTGAAGGGGTCTTCGGCGGCCATCCGTTCGTTGAAACGCGGTTGTAGTAACCTCGCCTCGTCGGGTTCACGTTCCCGTCCGGAAGCACCTGAAGGCGTAGTCTACTGCGGCGGGGGCGGCGCTCAGCGACAGATCGAATATGCCATTGTCGACACCGGCAGCGACTGGGACGCGCGTGTTACGGTCAACGGTGAAACGATGGACGCAATGACGTCCTACAGCTACTTCGGCAATGCAGAGCCGCCGCGTGGCTTTATCGTCGCTCTCTTGGGCCAGGACCGTTCCGAGTTTCTCGTTTTTGAAGATGGTTCAGAGCGTTGGATCGAATACGGAGACTATCGATATGATCAGTGCAACTAGGCGCGCCGCGAACGTGACCCTGATCTCGGCGCTGTTCTCTTTGACCATTGGTGCGGCTTTATGGGTCCTCTATTGGGTGCAAGGTGTGCAGATTGACGAGGACGGAGTGCTGCGCGAAGCGTTTTTCCTTCTCGGCCTTGGGTGGATATTCACCTTAGGTGCAGTGGCGATGCTTCTGACGTCGCTGTTTCTTTATTTTTGGAACCGTTAATGCGGCTCTTCGCCCTAGTCGCGGCGATGGTAGTGCTGGTGACTGCCGCGTTCTGGGCGGGCGCGCGTGTACAGCTGGCCGTACAGGAGGACAACTGCCTGGACCTCGGCGGTGGAAGACATCCAGGGGACTACCCGTTATGCGTGGTAGAGCGATTTCCTGACTGGATTTCCATCGGCCCGATTGCTCTAATGCCTGCTGCTGTCCGCGAAATGAGCACCGAAGAGACCGGCAATGAGCAAGTGATCCTTCGGCTCGAGCTAAACGAAGACGCTGCTTTCGCCGTGGCGGGCCTGACAAGGGCGAAGATCGGAAAGGACCTTGAGCTGCGAGTTGGGAACAGGATGGTTAGCGCCGTGACGGTCAAAGAGGAGATCGCGAACAGGCGATGGAACCTCATCCTTCCCAAGGAGGCCGCCGATCTTGCGGTGCGTGAATACCAATGACTCTGCTAGCGCAGCTTCCTGCATCGAAATAGAACAAATGTGCGGGTCTGCTAGAGGAAAATCTATGGTCGAAAAACTTAGATAGCACTCTCTGCCGCAGCCTTGATCTTCAGCTTTCTGCTTCTGGCGGGATGTGCAGATCCCGTCCGGCAAGGCGGCGCGTGACAGGACACCCTGTCGGTGGTTTTGGATCAGGGTCCGCCCAGCAATATCGAGCGGCTCAACGATGGTCGGCGAGCATACCATTGGATTGTCGAATTCACAGGCACGCAACCGATTGTAACCAACACAACGTCGAATGTAGAAAACGACATTTTATGTTCTACCCTAGCGAATACGTCATCTACTACGTTCGAGCCCTATTAGTATCGTTGCCCTTATTCTTTGATTGCGACGCCGCAGGGATATAAGTGGGCCATAGAGGGGCTTTTCAACGGGCGACCCAGATGTAACTAACCTTGCACCGATTTAGGTTATGCAGAATACGGCCCGGAGATCATCTTAGTCATGGAAATAACGGGAATCGGCACTCATCATTGAGATTTATGGAATCATCAAATGACGGAAAACCTATGAACTATGATATCGCGCACGCGCTTGCTTCTGGTGCCCTACTTTACGCCACCTATTGGTTAATGCAGCTTACCGGTGTCCTTGACGGAAAGAGCAAGGGAAGACAGCGGCTGACACTTGCGGTCGCCTTTGCAGTCGTTATTCTTTTGCTAAATCTAGTGTGGCCAACCGCCTGATGAGTTTCCTTTAAGACTAGTTTACGAAGTCGCCGGGAGAGCGCTACCGCATTCAGCTCTCAGGAACCCATCCGCATAAAGTGTAGATCTGGTAAGTGGAGGTTTCTTCGTCTGGTGAGTTTACAACCAGCAGCCTATTTTTCTCAAGCGGGGTCAAGAGCTGGTGGTAAGAATAGGTTGCACCGTCAAATGAGCAGGCCAGATCAACGATTTGCACTGCGGTTCCGCGAAGAGCCTGAACTTGAGCGTAAGCACAAGACCCGTCGTCCGATTTGCGCCCCTCGTCGTCATAGATGACGTATCCGGCACGAAGGTCCCCATATTCCTCCGAAATCCGCGCGCCTTCCGCGCACGAAAGACCTTCCGGGACATAGAGTCCAGAAAAATGAACCTTTTCGGCCACTACAATCGATGAACTCAAGCCATACAAGATAGCGGCAAGATGTACCGTAGATTTGGAAACCATGCGGTTATATCGCGCGCGAGGTCAGTGTGGGTCAAGGCGATTCCGTGTAACGCACAACTCAATCGCGCGCGTTGTTAGCACTTCCCTAAAGGCTATCGTTTGGGCCACGACCAAGGTATGGGTTCCGCCGCTTCGACAAAGGTTTCCCCAGTGGCTTTGCCGAGGTGATGCGTGAGCGCATTACCCTTGCTCAAAGCTTTGGCTAACGCTCGGTTGTGAGAAACGACGATGATCTGACTTCGCGCGGAGGCTTCTTTGATCAACCGAGCTAGAGGTGGGATTAAGTCAGGATGCAGGCTTGTTTCGGGCTCATTTAGGACCATCAGGCTAGGAGGTCGTGGCGTCAGTAAGGCCGCCACGAGGAGCAGGTATCGCAGGGTCCCATCCGACAATTCCGCAGTGCTGAGCGGGCGCAGCAACCCGTGCTGTTTCATTGTGAGGCTGAATAACCCATCTTTCGCATGAACCTCAATTGAACTTCCCGGAAATGCGTCCATGATGGTCTTTTCAAGTGTTGCCACATCGCCGATTTCCCGAATTGTCTCAATAGCTGCCGCCAGGTCCGAGCCGTCACTCGCAAGAATTGGAGTTCGGGTGCCGACCTGTTGCCTTCTGGCCGGGGCCTCACGATCAGTCCGAAGTTGATCATAGAACCGCCAATTCCGCATACGGTCACGTAAATGCAGCAGCTCTAATGCGTTATTCGGATCGGCTGCGTGGGTCATCATACTGTCAAACGGTGGAAGGGTAGTGGCCGCCTGGTTCCAAGAACCGTACTCCGACCGTACCCGTACACACGGGCCACGGCGCTCTGCAAGCGCGTTGTGTCGGCTCAATGTCTCGCCGATCCACAATGCTTCGGACTTGATCTCAGGATCATTAGAAAAGGCTGAGGTTTCTGCTGGCAATCCAAGCTCGACTGCGTACCCGTAGTCTTCGGACGCAAAGCCAAGCTTTAGGCCGACTGGCTTGCTCCGAGTCGTTCCGGTGATGGGTACTTCACCCGTTTTCATCCCTCGAGACAGCACTTCAGGCCCCGCCCACATTGTGGAGCCCAACCCTCCTTCAGACGCGAGTGAAGAGATGACACTACCTTGTGACACCTCGCCCAACATTCGAAGCGCGCGATACAGCGACGACTTTCCGACCCCATTGCCACCGGTAATTACCGTCAGGGGAGCAAGTGGCAGAACCAGATTTCGGAGAGATCGATAACCGGCGACAGCAACTGTAACAAGCATTTCAGTCTTTCCGGCTCCGGCGATCACACATCGACAGACGACCTATCAGACTAAACACAGGATGTCCGCAACAGGTTTTGATTAAGGCTTTCATGTAGCCGCTGCGAATGAGAGCTTTGTCTGTGGCTGACACAGTTGCATGGAACAAACTTCCTTGCTGTTATTTCTGTCCAAATGAGCTAGACGCACTAGAAAAAGGGAGGTGGGTAGTAGTTGTAAAGCCGCTTTTAATGAGGTTGGTGTCCCTGAGCGAACTCCATGTTTGGCGCTCGCTGCCTGATGATGAGTGTCTGAGCATTTCTAAACGCTTCCGGCTGAACGCGAAGTGACTCCGGTTTAGCCGACCCAGAATACCCCATCAAGGAGGCGGCGGTCGTTGGCGATTTTGCGCCCAATCCTTATTTGTTGATTGTCAGCTCTCGTGCTGAGTTGGTCTGCATCGAAGACAACAACTTGCCTCAAGCCAATTACCTGATACGCATCATCAACGTAACAAACTAGACCCCAGCCGGGTTCTCCACATCCCTTCCCAAGGCAGCGAGGTCTGAGTATCGGTCGCCGATCCGGTGGTGCGGGCGACCACGGGTTGATGCCCCCAGAGCCACAACAAGTTCATCCACATCCGGCGCGTCGTAGATCGAGAACTGTACTGTAAGGTAATGCGACCGCCGCCCGGTATCATGTTTGTCCATCAGCGGGATCTGAATTTGGGTGTTCGCGGGCCCTCGCGAGTTTGTGAAACCGAGATAGCTTTTTGCACCCACTGCTTCACGATAATAATTTCCGTACTGCAGGGTGTGAATAAGCGCAGAGGCATGTTCAATCTCACAACTTGTCCCGGCGATACAGGCTTTTCCGTAGGCTTCTATCGCATCGCCTGACCCCGCCAGAGCGATCAGTCTGTTGGTGAGCATCTCTCCCAGAACTGGCGCCATGCGCTGAATCTCTGGTGAAAGATCATCGACAAAGCCACGTCCTGCCCAAGGGTTTCTGACCACCGCTGCCACGCCGATCATGCGCAACACGGGTTCCGAAGGTCGGCCTCCTTCTGTGTGAATATCCTCATCAAAGGTGACTACCTTGCGCAATTCGGGGATCATATTGCTTCTCCTGTCAAACGTGATAGCTGTGGTGCCCGGTCGGTGTGTGTACGACGCCTTCGACTTCAGTTCCGTGGTAGAAACCAAATGTACCGTGGCTGTTTTCCTTTGCGTAACGGCGCAACATCGAATTTTCAGCCCCGTCGCGTACGCGTTCCAGCGGCAAGTCGCCGAGATCAAAGTATTGCATGCCGTCAGGGGGCTGCCCATGAACGCTTCCGTGGTAGATGATCCGCTGCGTCCCACTTTTGGATATTCGATAAACCGCATAAGGATGCGCCAGCTCTACAATCAAATCTCGGTTTGACAGATCAGTGATCAGCCCATCTGCAGAATTGTTATTTGCAGGAGCAACCGGCACTGAAATGTGCCCGCTTTTGTCAACGGAGAGTAGGACCCGATCTTCGTTGGCCAGTACCGCTCCGACGGTCACACCACCTGCAGTGGCGGCCTCTGTCAGGGCACTGTTGAGCCCCAAATCGAAATAGGCACCGCGAAAGTAGCCCAGCGGATGTCCCTCGCGCGTTTCGAAATCCTCCACGCGGCCGATCAGGATCAGATGGTCACCAGCATCGACCAAACGGTGTCGGGCACAGCTGAACCGGGCGAGCGCGCCGTCTATCGTGGGCATGTTCCGCGCGTCAGGTTGCCAGGCTGCAATGTCGAATTTTTTGGCTGATTGAGACGCGAAAAGGCCCGAGATTTCTTTTTGGTCGTCCGACAGGACGTTGACCGTGAAATGATCCGCCTGCAGGAAGGTTTCAAAGGACAAGGCCTGCTTACCGACACAAACCAAGAGTAGAGGTGGGTCGAGAGAAACGGAGGTAAATGAGTTCGCCGTGAACCCGCGCGGGGTCCCGTCCGGCTGCCGGGTAGTTACCACTGTCACACCGGTGGCAAAGCGCCCGAAGGCGTCGCGCAGCGCCTTCCCTTCTAAGGGTTCCGTCGACTCCGGTGGGGGCAATCCTTCCAGAATGCTATTGTGCTCACCTAGCGCAGGAGGGGTCGTCAGTGCACCTTGGCGGTGCCGACCGAACCGCAACGGGTTTGCTGCCACGATCCAAGGTTCATGTCCCGCATCCGGATGCGGGACCTTCGCCAGCATGCCGCGGCTGGCTACATGAGGGTCGGCCGCGATGTCCGAGATAGTGTTCATCGGGCCGAACGGGACCTGGCCACCCAGTGTTGCCGTCAATTGCTCCTTAGTCCGTTGTCGGGTCCAATCGCTTACAATTTGGTTGACTTCGGAAGCATGGTTGGCCCGGGCCGCCCTTGTGGAGAAGCGGTCATCTTGTCCAAGTGACGGTTGCCCCATCAGCCGTGTCAAAAGCTGCCAAAACGCATCATCGACAATACCAAGCGCGATGTAGCCATCGGCTGCCGGGTAGAGGCCAAACGGGGAAAGGAATGGATGCCCGTTGCCTTCCGGTCCGGGCACCTCTCCTGTCACGTCATGCAAGTAAACCATTCTTTCGCAGAGCGAGATCATGGCATCATACATGGCCACATCCACAAACTGCCCTTTGCCCGTCGCTTCGGCCTCGCGCAGGGCGGCCATGATACCGAAAGCCATCATCATGCCGGTGAATATGTCACCCACACCGGGTCCGGTCTTGGTGGGTGTGTCAGCATTCGGTCCGGTGACGGACATCAGACCGCCCATGGCCTGCGCAACCACGTCGTACGAAGGCCAGTTGGCATAGGGGCTTTGGCCTGTGCGCGGGTCGCCAAAGCCACGGATCGCGGCATAGACGAGCCGGGGGTTGTCGGCAGCAAGGCTTTCATAAGACAGGCCAAGGCGATCCATTACGCCCGGGCGGAAATTCTCGACGATGACATCCGCCGTTGCCGCAAGTTCTCGAAAAGTCGCGCAGCCCTCCGGCGATTTCAGATCAAGCTGCACGCTTTTCTTGCCGCGGTTCAGGCTTACAAAGTAGCCGGCCCAGGCATGATCCGGATCGTCTTGACGGAACGGTCCGTTGCCGCGGCTGGTGTCGCCATGCTTGCTTTCGATCTTGATCACCTCGGCCCCGTGATCCGCCAGATGCATTGTACAATAGGGACCTGAAAGCATCCGGCTCAAATCCAACACACGCAGGCCTTTGAGGATTTGGGTGCTCATGGCTTCAGATCCAGATTGTTGAGAAAGCTGCGGAGTAGCTTGTTCACTGCGTCCGGGTCTTCGGCAAGTGCCATATGCCGCAGTCCCGGGAGGATAAGTGCACTGCCCCCCGCAATCTCGCTTGCGATGGCATAGGCCATGTCAGGCCCGTTGCCGAAATCCTCATCTCCGGTGATCACTAGCGTCGGACAAGAAATCGGGGGATTTGGCGCGACAATTTCGTCGATACCATCGGCCAGCACGCGGTAGATCGTGTGATAGATTGCCTTGTCATTGGCCAAGACCCAACCACGGACAGTGTCCATCATTTGAGGGTTGGACCGGCGGTAAGCCTCAGTGAACCATCGATCCAGCGCGGCTTCAACCGTTGCCTTTGGCCCCTCCAGCCGTGCCTGTTCCACCCGTTTCAAGATTGCCTCTTGCGCGACATAGGTCCGTTTATGGGGCGAGTGCAGGATCACCAGGGCCAAAACCCGGTGCGGAGCGTCCTGGGCAAACCGACGGGCGATCATGCCACCTAACGAGAACCCCACGATAGCCGTGCTTCGCAGGTCACAGTAATCCAGCAAACTCTCCAGCTGTCGTGAATACATCGAAAGGCTGGGCAGTTCTGGCGGAGGGGCGCTTTGCCCATGACCAAAAAGATCATAGATGAGAACGCGAAAGCGATCAGACAGCGCAGGGGTCGTCCATTGCCAGCAATTCCGGTTCAGGCCCAGCCCGTGGATCATCACGACAACAGGGCCGTCCTCTGGCCCCGTCAGTTCGAAATGGGTTCCGTCTGGTGTTATGCCCATCAGGATTGGTCCTTGAGGGGGCGATAGGCTACGACTTCGACCTCAACGCGGGCATCCACCAGAAGATCGCTGACCACAGCCGACCGGGTTGGAGGCTCAACTGGAAAATAGTCGGCGTAGACGGCGTTAAATCCAGGGAAATCGTCGCGCTCCCGCAGCCAGACCATGGCCTTGATGACATCGTCGCGGGTGCAGCCTGCCTCGGCCAGTGTCTTGGTGATGTCGTCCAAAACTGCGCGGGTCTGCTCTTCGACGGTGCCATCGGTCATAGGCACGCCGTCTCGCATAGGAATTTGCCCTGTCAGAAAAACGAAATCACCTGCCCGAATGGCGCGGGACAGCGACAGAACCCGTCCACCAATTTCCAGTGGACCTCCGATAACCTGCTTTTTGCTACCCATTTCCAAGCCTCCCTTTGGAACAGCCTGCACCCATGATCGGATGCGAGACCCGGATTTTTCGACAGACTGCGTCGTATTTTCATAACCCTGAGGCGCGAAAGCAGACATGAATAGGGAAGCAACAATCAGGGGGGAGGCACGCCATGGCTGATGTCAAAAACTATCAGATGCTGATTGATGGCGACTGGGTCGACGCTGCGGATGGCGGTACTTTTGACAGCGTCAACCCAGCCAATGGTGAGGTCTGGAGCCGTGTTCCAGAGGCAACTGAGGATGATATCAACCGCGCAGTCACCGCGGCGCACACTGCTTTTAGCAGCGGCCCCTGGGCGCGGATGACACCGACCGAGCGCGGCAAATGCCTGCGCAAGCTGGGCGATCTTCTGGCGGATCATTCCGAAGAGCTGGGACGAACTGAATCCATCGACACCGGCAAGATGCTCAAGGAAACTCGTTGGCAAGCCAAATACATTGCCGAGTTTTTCCACTTTTTTGCTGGGTGTGCTGATAAGGTAAGCGGCGAGACACTGCCCATCGACAAACCTGACATGTTTGTATTTACCAAGCGCGAACCTCTGGGCGTGGTTGCTGCCGTAGTGCCATGGAACTCGCAATTGTTCCTTGTAGCGGTCAAGATCGGCCCGGCATTGGCTGCCGGGAATACGGTTGTTCTGAAAGCATCTGAACATGCCAGCGCGGCGATGTTGGAGTTTGGGCGACTTGTCGAGATGGCCGGTATCCCTCCTGGTGTTGTCAACATCGTGACGGGTCATGGGGAACCTTGTGGACGGGCTTTGACCGGGCACCCTCTGGTGGCCCGCGTCTCTTTTACCGGAGGTCCAAACGCCGCGCGCCATGTATTGGAAAACGTCAAACGCAACTTTGCCGAGGTCTCATTGGAACTGGGCGGCAAGTCGCCCTTTATTGTTTTTGACGACGCCAATATCGAAAGTGCAGTCAATGCCTCGATTGCAGGTATCTTTGGCGCGACAGGTCAAAGCTGCGTTGCCGGATCGCGCCTCTATCTGCACGAGGACATCGCGGATGAGTTTCTCGACAGGATGGTGGCGCAGGCGCAGCAGATCCTCATTGGCGATCCACTGGCCGAGGAAACTCAGATGGGGCCGCTTTGCACCGCCGGACAGTTGGACCACATCCAACGCGAGGTTGCCTTCGCTCAGGAAGAGGGCGGCAAGGTTCTGGTGGGGGGCAAGCAGCCGGAAGGCAAATCAGGGCTTTATTTCGAGCCAACCATCATCGACTGCCCACGGCAGGACCTGCGGATCGTCGATACAGAGCTTTTTGGCCCTGTTCTGTGCGTTCAGCGCTTCAAGACCGAGGCTGAGGTGCTGGAACTGGCCAATGATACCGAACACGGGCTCGCGGCGGGTATTTTTACCACCGACGGTGCCCGATCCTTGCGCATGGCGAATGCGGTGCGTGCAGGGATCGTCTGGGTCAATACCTACCGCGTTGTATCCCCGATAGCCGAGTTTGGTGGCGTCAAAGGATCCGGCTATGGCCGTGAAAGCGGGTTCCAGGCGATCTACGACTACACCCGGCCCAAGACAGTCTGGATGAACACATCGGATGAGCCGATGGCGAACCCGTTTGTAATGCGCTGAGGGAGGTGAGCATGAAATTCCAACTTGCCATAAATTTGGAGCGGATTGACGACAGTCTGGATATGAAAGATGTCGCGCGCCACACATTAGAAATGGTGCAGATCGCCGAAAATGGCGGTTTCGATATCGTCTGGTCCGCCGAGCATCACGCGCTGGAAATGACGATTGCCCCGAACCCCTTTCAGTTGCTGACTTGGTGGTCGTCCGAGACCAGCCGCATCCGGCTTGGTACGGCGGTGGCCACCGCAGCCTACTGGCATCCGATCAATCTGGCGGGAGAGGCTGCCTTCACCGACCTGATCAGTGGGGGGCGGCTGGAATTCGGCATCGGATCGGGGGCTTATCAGCGAGAGTTTGACCGCATGAAACCGGGCCTCAAGCAATCCGACGCCTGGCGCTACATGCAGGAAATGCTGCCGGCCGTGCGTGCGCTTTGGCGCGGGGACTATGCGCATGACGGAGAATTCTGGCAGTTTCCAACCTCAACATCCGTACCAAAACCGGTTCAGGCCGAGGTACCGGTCTGGGTCGCTGCAAGGTCACCGATCACCTACGACTATGCCATGCGCGAGCGCTGCCATGTGAACTGTTGGCCGTTGACCCGACCCTTTGCCGAGGCGGAACTATACAAGCGCCAGCTGGACGAGGCCATCGCCAAGGCAGACAATGGATGGCACCCCCGCTTCGCTTTGATGCGTCATGCCTGTGTCTACGACAATGAATCCGATCGCGAACAAGCCCTCGCGGCCATTCGCAGATTGCTCTCACAATTTGAGAACCTGTTCCGAAACGCCGGTGATGTCGTGAACGGTTTCCCCGCCCCGCTGTCGCTTGACGAAATAGAAGGGCGCGAGCAATACGATCCGTTGATGCTAGAGGAAAACCTCATGTTCGGAAATCCGGACACCATCATCACCAAGCTCAAGCGCTATGAAGCCTTGGGTGTCAACGAATTCATCTACTACGCCTCGATGGGGCTTGATCACACCGCCCAGCAGCGATCCTTGCGCATGTTCTGTGACGAGGTCATGCCGGAATTCAAGGAGGGCTGAAGCCATGTCAGATGGAGTCAACATAAGCCGCGATGGCCACGTGCTGGAAGTTACGCTTGAGCGGGGCAAGGTAAACGCGATTGACGTGCCTACTAGCCAGGCCTTGGCTGCCGCGTTTCAGGAATTGCACGAGGACAAGGACTTGCGTTGCGCGATTCTGACCGGGGGCGGAGATCGAATTTTCTCGGCCGGTTGGGATTTGAAGGCCCTGAACGAGGGCGAAATGCAGCTCGACAACTGGTGGGAAAGTGATGACTACGGGTTCGGCGGGTTCACGGGTCTGACCGAGAATTGGGCGCTCAATAAGCCGGTTATCGCGGCCATTAACGGTCTGGCAATCGGTGGTGGGTTCGAAATGGCCATAGCCTGTGATCTTCTGATCGCAGCGGACCACGTGGAGTTTGGCCTACCTGAAATGCCTTTGGGCATCGTTCCAGATGCGGGGGCACTGCAACGCCTGCCTCGAAGAATACCGCACAACATCGCGATGGAGATGTTTTTGTTAGGCCGTCGGATGACCGCGACCGAGGCGGCGCATTACGGGTTGGTCAACAAGGTGGTTCCAAAGGATCAATTGATGGCGACGGCCCGGGAATGGGCGGCCTCGATTGCCTGGTCGGCGCCTCTTGCAATGCAATCTGTCAAGGAAGTGCAGCGCGAGATCGAGTGCGTGCCGCTGGAACAGGCCTTTCACAAGATGCGCACCGATCCGATGCCGATCTACCGCAAGATGCTGAAATCTAATGACGCGGCCGAAGGTGTCGCGGCTTTTGTCGAAAAGCGTGAACCCAAATTCAAGGGTGAGTGATGTATCCTGATCCCTCCTCAATCACCCGCATCACGAGTATTGGCGCTGGTCCCATCGGCGGAGGTTGGACCGCGCATTTTCTTGCGCGTGGCTATGATGTGACCGCCTATTTGCATGACGCAAGTGAAACGGATGCTTTCCACGCGATCCTGCATACTGCTTGGAAAAGCTTGACGGATTTGGGCCTTGCTGCCGGTGCGTCGCTTGACCGTTTGCGTATTGTTACAGATTTGGAGGCTGCGCTGGACGGCGCCGAATTCGTGCAGGAAAGCGCGCCCGAGCGTCTTGAGATCAAGCAGGCACTTTATCAACGACTCGGGCTCATTTTGCCAACAGACGTCGTGATTGGCTCTTCCACGTCCGGCTTGATGATGACCGACATCCAAGCGACTTGCGCGACACCGGAACGCTGTGTGATTGGCCATCCCTTCAATCCACCATATTTGCTACCACTGGTCGAAATCGTGGGCGGAGAACAGACATCACCAGAGGCGGTGGCTTGGGCCGGGAAATTCTACGAAATCGCGGGCAAGGCCCCGTTGATGATGAAAAAAGAGATCCCGGGCTTTGTCGCGACCCGACTGCAAGAGGCGCTTTGGCGAGAGGCCCTGCATATGGTCGCCAATGGAGAGGCAACGCCGGAAGACATCGACATCGCACTCATGAACGGCCCGGCGCCTCGTATGGTCTCGCAGGGGCAGTGTATGGCTTTTCACGTGGCCTGTGGTGCCGGAGGCATGGCCACCAATCTGGATCAGTTCGGCCCGGCGCTTAAACTGCCCTGGACCCGGTTGGAGGCACCTGAGCTGACGAAGGAATTGCGCGATCGCATGGTCGATGGCTGCAACGCTGTTGCCGGCGACCGAGATTTCGAGGACATGGCAGCCCAACGGGATCGCGAAATAGTTGCAGTGCTGAATGCTCTGCGTCAGTCTCGCGGGGGATAACCTTGAGCGGGCACGTTGTTCAGAATGGACAAGAAATCCGAGAGAGAGCCGGGCCAGCTGGGTGCCGGCTCGCTTTTCGGCCATGCCTCACGGTATTCGGATGGGCGCCGACCGAAGAATTTACCGAATGAATAGGCAAAATGTGACAGTGTATTGAATCCTGATGCGGTGGCAATCTCGCGTACACTGAGGTCGGTCGAAATCAACAGCAGGCGAGCATTCTGCAATCGGCGCAACAAGCCGAATTGCACCACTGTACAGCCCACGTGTTTCTTGAATTGGCGTTCCAGTTGACGCTGAGAAACACCCAGAACATCAGCGATTTGGGGCACTTTGAGCGGCTCTTCTATGTTTTCTTCGATTAGGGTCATCGCTTCTCGGATCAACGGCAGCATGGTTTCCGTGCTCCGGCCCATGGTGCTGCGCTGGGGTGAGGCGGCGTCGCGAATGGGGTGATGCAGCATCTGGTCTGCAATCTCCCCCGAAAAGCCGCTGTCGCTGATGGATTCAATCAGCCTTAGCATCAGGTCGACCCCGGCCAACCCGCCCGCGCACGTCATTACCTTGCCGTCAATAGTGAACAGACACTCATAGACATCGACCCGATCAAAGGATTCCCGGAACCCGCTTAACCAAGACCAGTGAATAGTTGCAGGTTTGCCGTCCAACAAGCCTGCGCGCGCGACGATGTAGCTGCCTAATTCAACACCGCAAATAGTTTCGCCTGCGCGTGCGCGTTTTCGCAACCATGTGAGTAAAGCGGTGTTTTCGTAGTGTTCAGTACCCCAACTGCCCAACACAAACACAAAATCTGCCGGAATGAGACTCCCGTAGTCGGTGTCAACTGCGGTCGTCATGCCATTGCTGGCAACAACCTCAGGACCGTCGAACGAGACGATGTCCCAGGAAAACATCGGTTCTGGCGCTAGGTAATTTGCGATCCGCATGGTTTCGATCATGGTGATCAGCGTGGTCAGGTTGAAACGCGGGACAACGACAAATACGGCATGCCGTTTAGCCCGAGCCATATGCGTTGTGATGTCGACATGCATTGGTTTTACCAAGAAGCTTTAGGTCAGATTTTTCGCCATTCTAACCTAATCTGTGGCGGATAATCGACATCTTTATTCGTCAATCGCGCGTCAATCTAGGTAAAAAGGGGGGCTCGGATATGACCTACGAAGTTGTGCTGACCTGCGCAGTTACCGGTGCAGGAGATACGACCGGCAAGAGCCCTCACGTGCCGGTGACCCCGAAAGAAATTGCTGATGCGGCAATCGAAGCCGCCAGGGCAGGGGCCTCTGCCGCGCATGTGCATGCGCGTGATCCTGAAACGGGGCAGGGCTCGCGCGATCCGGCGCTCTTCAAGGAAATCGTGGATCGAATACGCGAAAGCGATACGGATGTGGTCATCAATGTTACGGCAGGTATGGGGGGCGATTGGATTTCAGACCCGTCCAATCCCGCAATGCCCGGTCCGGGCACCGACATGATCGGTCCAGAAGAGCGGCTGGCCCATATCAAGGAATGCCTGCCCGAAATCTGCTCTCTCGATTGTGGCACGCTGAATTTTTCCGACACGGACATGATCTATATTTCCACGCCACCGACACTGCGTCGGATGGCGGCACTGGTTCAGGAATGGGGTGTGAAGCCCGAGCTTGAGGTCTTTGATCTCGGCCATATCCGATTTGCCAAGGCGATGGTGGAGGAGGGGCTGATTGATGCGCCGCCGATGTTCCAGTTGTGCCTTGGAATTCCATGGGGGGCCGATCAAACGGTGGAAACCATGGCGGCCATGAAGGCGCAACTGCCCTTAGGCGCCAGCTGGGCCAGTTTTGGGATTGGGCGGGGGCAGATGCCGATGGCAGCCGCAGCAGTCGCGCTTGGCGGGAATGTGCGTGTCGGTCTTGAGGACAACATCTACCTTGATCGCGGGGTTCTGGCGACAAACGGCCAGCTTGTCACCCGCGCCCGAGAGATTATCGAACGGATGGGTGGACGGATCCTGACACCGCAAGAGGCGCGCAACAAGCTGAACCTGAGGGGGGCGGATGGCTGATCCAACCCAAACCGGTAGCTTGCAAATTCGCAATGTCTCCAAGTTTTTTGGTCAGTTCTGTGCTGTCAACGACATCTGCCTGGATATCCGAAACGGAGAGTTCCTGACGCTGTTAGGCCCGTCGGGATCGGGCAAAACCACCTTGTTGATGATGATCGCCGGGTTTCTCGACATATCGAAAGGAGAGATTGCGCTGGACGGTGCGTCCATCTCAGATGTGCCAGCCGAAAAGCGCAATTTCGGCATGGTGTTTCAAGGATATGCTCTGTTCCCCCATATGACTGTTCGCGACAACGTGGGTTATGCGCTAAGCGTGCGTAAACGCCCCGCCGACGAAATTCGGAACCGTGTCGACGAGATGCTGGAGCTGGTTCAGCTTCAGGAGTTTGCAGATCGCAAACCGGGGCAGTTGTCTGGTGGTCAGCAACAGCGTGTGGCACTTGCACGTGCCTTGTGTTTTGCGCCGCCTGTGCTGTTGCTGGACGAACCGCTGGGAGCGCTGGACAAAAAGCTGCGTGTCGAAGTGCAGGAACAGCTCAAGGACATTCATCGCCGCGTCGGCACCACCTTCATCTACGTCACGCATGATCAGGAAGAGGCACTGTCGATGTCCGACCGCATCGTGATCATGCGCGACGGCGCGATCGAGCAGGTCGGAACGCCAAAAGAGCTGTACGAGCGCCCGATCAATCAGTTCACCGCCAGTTTCCTCGGGAAATCGAACTTTATTCATCAAAACGGAAAGGTCTTTGCCCTGCGCCCGGAAAAAATTGATCTGATGCCCAGCAACGAAAACACCGAGGCCCGGATGAGGGGCGCCATTCGCAGCATCACCTATTTCGGCTCGACGCAGCGGATCATCGTGGACACCGACGAAGGGGCCGAGATTGAGGTTGATATCGACGTCTGGCGCAACGGCTCTGATCTGACAGAGGGGGTGCGGGTGGATTTGCTTTGGAAGGATTCAGCAGCAGTGGAGCTACAAACGGGCTAGGCACCCCAACACAGAACGCCCAGAGGCGTCATGACCGAAAGCCGGGTCAAATCTCGGATCAAATGGGAGGAAGAAAATGCACGATAAACAATTCAAAAAGGAAATGCTTGCCGAAAGTGCCCAGGCGTTTAGGGCTGGCCGTATGGACCGGCGCACGTTTCTGGCGCTTTGCGGTGCCTCGGGGGTTGCAATGAATGCGGTACTGGCGGGCGACGCCGAAGCGGCGGCAGACCATGTCGTGATGTGGAACTGGGGCGGCCAATCCGAAGAATGCCATGGCTCGGCCATCGGTGAGGCCTTTACCGCCAAAACCGGCAAAGGTTTGAAGTTTGATACCTCTGGTCCGCTGGAAGGCAAGATCAAGGAAATGGTCGACAGCGGCAATGTGACTGCCGATGTGGCGGATGCGGACTTATTCAACGCGGTGTCACTTGGACCAACAGGGCACTTGGAGCCGATTGACTATTCCGTTGTGTCCAAGGAGAAAACACTGCCCGGCTATGCGCTGGAATATGGGGTGTCGATCATCCTCTACGGGTATGCCTTTGTGTATGACACTGAAGCCTATGGCGATAATCCACCGCAAAACTGGGCCGATTTCTTTGATACCGAGAAATTCCCCGGGACCCGTGCGCTTTACAAATGGGCAAATGGGTCGCTTGAGGCCGCATTGATGGCCGATGGCGTCGCTGGCAGCGATCTCTACCCGCTTGATATGGACCGCGCTTTGAACAAAATCCAGTCGATCAAAGATGACAGCCTTTACTGGGGCTCGGGATCGGAAGTTCACTCGATGGTGGTCAACAACGAGGTCTCGATGGCGATCATCTGGCAGAACCGGGGTCGCAACATCGAAAACGACACCGATGGCCAGTACAAGTTGGTGAACAATCAGGCGATGGCGATGCCGGGGGCCTATATCGTGCCCAAGGGCAACCCGGCGGGTGCCGCAGTCATGGATTTCATCGCCACGGCGCAGGACATACCAGCGCAGTTGGCGCTGTTGGATTGCCTTGGCATGACCCCGTCGAATCCCGAGGCCTTTGGCCAGATCCCCGAGGACCAACAGCCTTATGCGATAACCTCGGCCATGAACATCGACAAGATCGTCTACAACGATCCTGAATGGTGGGGTAAAAACGGCGGCGACGCGGTGAATGCCTTCCTCGAAGCGATCAGCTGATCGCTTTAGCTTATGGTCACCCGATCCTAAGGGTCGGGTTGCCAAACCCATGTCGAAAGCTCTGGATGCAAGCCTTAAACCGTCATATCCACCCAGGATGGCTGATTATCGCGCCTTTGCTGCTGATGGTGGTCGCGCTCTATCTGGGGCCGATCCTGAATATCCTTTGGCTGAGCGTGACAGACCCCGAGCCCGGGTTCGGCAACTATGCCAAGCTGACGGAAGGTGACGCCCTGATCCGCATTGTCTGGACCACGGTACGCATCTGCATCATCACGACGGTCTTCAGCGTCATTTTCGGCTATTCCATCGCCTACGCGATGGTGCACTGCCATCAACGCCAGAAGACTTACATGCTGACCCTGCTATTGGTGTCGTTCTGGATCTCCATCCTCGTACGCACCTTCGCCTGGCTCATGCTGCTGGGACGCAAAGGATTGGTCAATGTCACGCTTGAGGACATCGGCCTGATTGCCGAACCCGTCGCCTTCATGCGCAATGAGTTGGGCGTTCTGATCGGAATGGTGCATTACATGATCCCCTATGCGGTGTTGCCATTGCTGGTCTCGATGCAATCCATTGATCAGAGGGTGATGGACGCCTCGCGCAACCTGGGGGCCAGCGGAAGCCAGACATTCTGGCGCGTCTACCTGCCGATGACCATGCCGGGGCTTGTGGCTTCGACCCTGTTGGTCTTCATCCTCAGCCTTGGGTTTTATGTGACCCCGGCCGTATTGGGCGGCGGCAAGGTGCTGATGGTGGCAGAATACATCTCGGTTCAATTGCTGGTGACTTTGAAGTGGGGCACGGCGGCGATGCTGGCGGCCATCATGCTATTTGGCGTTCTGGCGATGCTTTGGATCATGTCGCGGTTCATGAAGCTGAGCACGGTGTTCGGGGGGGCAGCGCGATGAAGCCGGGCCTGTTCTCATTTTTCAACCGCGTGGGGGCATGGGTGCTGCTGTTGTTTCTAGTGACACCCGCCCTGATCGCCATCCCTGTTTCGTTGACGCCAAAACGCTTTTTGTCCATGCCACAGGGAGAGTATTCTCTGCGCCATTTCGAGAAGCTGTTCACCAGTGAGGAATGGCTTTCGAGCTTTTTCCAAAGTGGCGTAATTGCCGTTTCCTGCTCCGCATTAGCGACGCTTTTAGGCACGCTTTGTGCGATCGGTCTATGGCGGGTGTCATCGCGGTACAGCGAATTGGTTCGCGCCTTTCTGCTGCTGCCATTGATCATACCGCAGATTATTTCCGCCATGGCGTTCTATCGGTTGTGGATCCCTCTGGGTCTATTGGACAGCTACGCCGGTTTGATCCTTGCGCATACAATCCTGGCAGCCCCAATGGTGCTGATCACGGTCAGCGCGTCTTTGGCAACGTTTGATCCTAAGCTTGAACAAGCCTCCAAGAATCTCGGGGCCTCCAACTGGACCACCATGCGCCGGGTGATCCTGCCTTCGATCAGGCCGGGGGTTTTTGCCGGGGCGCTCTTTGCCTTTATCCTCAGCTGGGATGAAATCGTGGTGACCTTGTTCATCTCGAAATACAGCGTCTACACGCTGCCGCGCCGCATGTGGAACGGCATCCGTGAAAACACCGATCCGACAGTGGCTGCCGCTGCCGTGATCCTGATTGCCATCACCCTGATTGCCTTTGCCGTTTCTGCGATTCTGTCGCGGCGAAACACGCGGGCTCAGGCAGAATGAATGAGGCTGCCATGAATCTGGAAACCAGTCACGAAACAGAGCTTCTGGTTAGCACTGTTCGCCGATTTGTCGAAACAGAGATGTATCCGCATGAAGAAGAGGTGGACCGCTTAGGCTATGTGCCCGAGGAGATCGGCCGCCAGATTGAGGCGAGGTCGCATGAATTGGGCCTCTTCGCCTGCAACCTGCCCGAAGAGGTCGGTGGCGGAGGGCTGGGATATGGACCCATGTCCCTGATCGAGCGGGAATACGGCCGTACAAGCCATGCGCTACAAAGCTGGGCGGCGCGCCCGACGGAATTGCTGATGGCCTGCGAAGGAGACCAGCGTGAGCGATATTTGCTTCCTGCCGTGCGCGGTGAAAAGCGTGAGCTCTTTGCCTTGACAGAGCCTGACGCAGGTTCGGATGTCATGGGGATGAAGACCAATGCGATACGCGACGGGGGTGACTGGATCCTGAATGGATCCAAACACTTTATCTCCGGTCCCTGCATGCCGGATTTCGCGATTGTATTTGCTGCAACTGGCACAGATGAAACACCACGCGGCCCACGCAAACGGGTGACGGCTTTTCTGGTCGATGCGGGCCTTCCGGGGTTCGACTGCCGCGAAGGGACGCATTGCGTCAGCTATCGCGGTTACAAGACTTTTGAGTTGAGTTTCGACAATGTGCGTCTTGGTCCGGACCAGATCCTGGGCGAAGAGGGTCGCGGGCTTGAGCTGTCGGGAAAGTGGCTCGGCATGGGGCGTATCTGGGTCGGCGCGACCTGCTGCGGTAAGGCCGAACGCATCCTTGACCTGGCGACCGAGTGGGCCGCAACGCGCAAGCAATTCGGTAAACCGATCGGTACGTTTCAGGCCACCGGCTTCCGTTTGGCGGACGGTGCGATGACGTTGCGCGCGGCCGATTTGATGGTGCAAGACGCCGTTGCACGTGCCGAAGCGGGTGTCATGGGTGATGCAGATGCGGCAATGGTCAAGGTTTACTGCTCAGAGATGCTCAACAAGATCGCCGATGATGCCGTTCAGATTTTTGGTGGCATGGGATTGATGGAGGAAATGCCGATCCAACGGTTCTGGCGCGATAGCCGATTGGAGCGGATTTGGGACGGCACCAGCGAAATCCAACGCCACATCATCACCAGGTCCATCCTGAGGCCACTTGGCGCATGACGCCGGCGCGGCGCGAAAATCTTGAGCGTCTCTTAAAGCCGCGCCACATCGCGTTTATTGGTGGACGTGATGCGACCATTGCCGTGCGCGAAGCCCGCCGGCGTGGATTTCAAGGGCAAATGTGGGCCGTTAATCCCAAACGCGCCGATCTGGATGGCGTGGGCTGTGTTCCCAGCATCTCGGACCTGCCGGAGCCACCTGATGCCGTCTATCTCGCTATCCCTGCGGCCGGGGTGACTGATGCCCTGAGAGAATTGGAACAGATGGGTGCAGGTGGTGTCGTTTGTTTTTCCGCGGGCTTCAAGGAAACTGGCGACATACAATCAGAACGAGATCTGATCGAAGTCGCCGGAGATATGGCTCTGATCGGCCCAAACTGCTATGGCATGATCAACTATATCGACAATGCCGCTCTTTGGTCATTTGAACATGGCGGCTGGTCGCCGGGATACGGTGCAGCGATCGTTACCCAGTCCGGTATGTTCTCATCCGACATCACCATGAGCGCGCGTTCCTTGCCAATGGCCTATATGGTTTCTGCAGGTAATCAGGCGGTCTTGGGGATTGAGGAATTCCTGGATGCCTTTGCTGAAGACCCGGCTGTGCGCGCCATTGGATTGCACATCGAAGGGTTGCGTGACATTGCTGCTTTTGAACGCGCCGCGCTGAAAGCCCTGGATCGGGGGGTTCCGGTTGTCGCACTGAAGACCGGCAATTCCGCCATTGGGGCGACTCTGACGGTCAGTCACACCGGCTCTCTGTCCGGTTCGAGCGAGCTTTATCAGGCATTGTTTGATCGCACCGGGGTGATCGACGTCACCAGCCCGTCGCAGTTTCTGGAAACGCTGAAGTACCTCTGCGTAGCAGGCGCGCCGCAAGGCAGGCGTGTCGCTGGCTTTACCTGTTCTGGGGGCGGGGCGACGATGCTCGCAGATCACTCGGAAAGGATTGGTGTGTGCTTTCCCAAAGTGGGCTCTACAGGGCGGGAAAGCCTGACCAGTTTGCTGCCTGAGATCGCGACGGTTTCCAACCCGCTGGATTATACGACCCCGATCTGGGGACAGGGCGATAAGACTTACCCGGTTTTTGCCACGGCGCTATCGGCCCTCAACGCGGATCTGGCTGTTCTGGTGCAGGACTACCCGGCAGAAGGGTTGGACGCGTCCAAGATCTACTACCAGAACGATGCTGCAGCTTTTGCGCAGGCCGCTCAGGAACACTCCGTCCCGGCAGCGATCTGCGCGACCTTACCCGAAAATCTTGATCGTGGGACCCGCAGACATCTTATTGAACTGGGGGTTGCGCCTATGCAGGGTATTCACGAGACGTTGAATGCCATGCGCGACGCTATCTGGTGGTCCGAAACAAGGGCGCGGACAAGGGTTGACCGGCCTGCTGCCTTGCGACCCGGTGCAACTATACAAAACCCAGTGGTATTGACCGAAGACAAAGGTAAATCCTGGCTCAAGCAAACGGCTGTTGCTGTGCCAAACGGACATGTCTGCAACGCGGCCGAGGCAGCTGGCGTTGCGAAGGATATCGGCTATCCGGTCGCACTGAAAATGATGTCACCAAGCCTACCTCACAAGACCGAAGCGGGCGCGGTCGCTTTGGGGATCAAAGATGCGGAGGGGCTGTCCTCGGCGATCCAGGTAATGACGGCATCGGTTGCAGCGTATGACCGCGCGGCGGTGACGGATCGCTTTCTGATCGAAGCCATGTCGCCCAAACCGCTTGCAGAGCTGATCGTCACGCTGCGTGCTGATCAGCAATTTGGTCCCAGCTTGGTGATCGGTAGCGGCGGTGTTTTGACCGAATTGGTCAGAGATGCGCGCACTGTATTGTTGCCTGCCTCAAAAGACGAGATCGAGCGCGCATTGTGTTCGCTCCGTGTAGCTCGATTGTTGGAAGGGTACCGGGGTAGTCAAAAGGCGGACATTCCGCGAATTTCGGATGCGCTGCACCGGTTTTGTGCGGCGTTCCTAGAGGCGCACAGCCAAGTCGCAGAGGTCGAGATCAACCCGATGTTTGTCTACCCAGATCACATCGTCGCCGTTGATGCCTTGATCCAGGTGCCCCGGTCATGAGCAGGTTTAAGATCATACCCAATCCCGATCTGGCTGTTGGAGACGACAACAAGCAGCGGTGGAACCAACCGGAATTTCGCCGGCATGGGTTCCACAACGCATATCGGCTGTTCCGCCGATGTCTCATGGTGCGTTCCAGAGAGGTTTTGCAGCTGGAAGCCGCCGAGCAGAATCTGTGCGCCCGTGTGCCTGAACTGGAACAAATGCTTGCCCATCCGGCGTTCTCTGCGTTCTGCTGTTTAAAGAACGACAAGATCATTCTGGAAAAAGCCGCAGATGATTTTTCGACTTCAGCGCCGCATTCCATCCAGTCGGTGACAAAGCTACACATCCACTTAATCATAGGTCGTCTGCTTGCACAGGGGCTGTTGTCATTGGACGCGCAGGTCCGCGACTATCTGCCGGATATGGGCAGCGGGTATGCCGAGGCCAGCATTCAATCTTTGCTCGACATGAACGTCGATAACGACTTCACCGAGGATTATGCTGACCCCGATGCCGACTGCTATACTGAAGAGGTCGCTCTGGGTTGGCGCTTGCCCGGCGTGGGTGAAAAGGAAATCACGCTTGCGGAATTTGCGGCCTCGATCACTGGTTTCAGGGCAAACTCGGGGGTGCGACAAGCCGATTATAAATCCGCGAACACGGATGTCCTGACCCTGATAGCGGCCAAGGTTTCGCCCATTCCAATGGCTGAACAAATTGAAGAGATTGCTGATGCCGCAGGATACGAGGGCGCGTTTCACATCAGCCTCAGCAAGGACGGGCACCCAGCGTTTTCCGGTGGCGGTTGTCTAAGCGTGCGCGACCTCGCGCGGTTCGGGTTGCTACTGGCGCGGGAAGGCCGCGACCTGCACGGTCGACCTATGGCCAACATCGGTTTCCTGCAAGAAACTCTGATCCGCCGCGCGCCAGCGATGACACCACCCAAGAATTGGCTCAAGTACTCAAACCAGACCATGACCAACGGTCGATTTATCGGTCATGCTGGCTATGGAGGGCAGTTCCTCATGGTGGATATGGTCACCGGCACCAGCTGTGCATTCTTAAGTGTGCTGGAGAATGACTCGGGTTACGATGACACCTATATGGGAGAGCTGGCCACAACGCTTCGAGACGTCTGCCTTTCTGTCATTTGACGGGTTTGCAGTTGCCGAGCTAAGTGTCAGCGGGGAAGGCACGGATTGGCCGCTTTGCAGTCCTTGACCTGGGCCGAATCTTTTAGAGTGATCCGACCCACTCTTCGATCATCCAGTTTCGATCACCTAAACTGAACTTCTTCTCAGCGCGGCATTTGCGTCTGACGGGATATCTTGCCGAAGTTGTCAACAAGGCATGTCGCGGGTGTGACACAACCCGCCTGAAGTTGCTTATCGCGGAGCAATTGTTCGAAACAACAGCGCAGGTTTGTGACCCGACCGTCCCGACATATTGCACTGCACGCGGAGGCAAAATGTTTTTTGGTTGGCCAAAGGGTAAATAGAACTTCGATGTTTACCTTCTGGTTCTGGGTTAAGAAGTTTTGAACAAACGGAGATTATCACGCATGGATATTGAAGGACTATCTGCGATCGTGACCGGGGCAGGATCAGGACTGGGGCTTGCTACTGCACAGGCGCTCAGCAAAGCCGGAGCACGAGTTACTTTGCTGGACCTCGATGAAGTTCGGGTAAAAAACGCGGCAGCGGAAATCGGCGCGCTTGGCATAGGTTGTGATGTTATCAACAGTTCTGCGGTCGAGGCCGCTTTGGATCTGGCCGAAGACCGGAGCGGACCAATTCGCATAGTTGTCAACTGTGCGGGCATCCCCGGCGGTATGCGACTTGTCGGACGGGACGGTCCAGTTGATATAGAAGCTTTCGCGAGGGTGATCAACGTCAACCTGATGGGAACCGTCAGCGTCATGACGAAATGCGCAGCCCGGATGATGCAGCAGGAGCCGCTCAATCAAGATGGCGAGCGCGGGATTATCATCAACACAGGCTCGATTACTTCAATCGAGGGTCAAATTGGGCAGGGGGCTTATGTGGCTTCAAAGGGCGCGATTGCCAGTCTGACATTGCAGGCCGCCCGTGAATTCATGCCCCGAGGAGTGCGGGTCATGACAATTGCGCCCGGATTATTTCGCACTCCGATCGCTGATCATATTCCGCAGGAGGTAATCGACGGGATGCTAGATGGCCGGATGTTTCCAAACAGGTTTGGCGAGCCCGCGGAATTTGGGCGCCTTGCCGTTAACATCATCCAAAACCCAATGCTGAACGGCGAGACCATTCGTCTTGACGCAGGCGTGCGGCTTCAAGCCGGATAGGTCTCTCGAATGCGCTTGTTTTCGAGGTCGTTTTCTGACGTCTCGATCAGCCACTCGCGAAAATTTTGGGCATCAGGATGGTCGCGATCCGCTTCCGGTGCGATCAAGTAGAAAGCCTCCTGCAGGGGCGCTTCGAGCTCGAAGGGTTCAACAAGTCGTCCGCGCTCGATCTCGACGCCGCACATTGAGGACCGTGCTAAAGCTACACCGCCACCACGAGAGGCAAACTCGAAAGCAAGCAGCGAGGTGTCGAACTGTAACCCCTGGCCCGAGTTGACACCGCTTGCCTTTGCATAGCGCAACCAGTCAGCCCAACCCTCCTCGTAACCGAGCACGTGTAGCAGGCGATGGTGGGCAAGATCATCTGGTTTGCAGATCGCTTTGGAACCCTCAAGCAAAATTGGAGAACAAACCGGTTTGATCACCTCCCAAGTTAACCGGTCGGCTTTGTATCCTGGCCACTTCCCTGTGCCGTATTGGATATCGAGATCAAACCGCTCATTGTCGAACTGATCTCCCCATACACTTGAGACCAGACGCACTTCAGTGTCCGGGTGGCGGTCAAAGAATCCCTGAAGTCGCGGCGCGATCCAGTTAACTGAATACCCGACCGGCGCCCGCACGGTCAGGACTTCGGAGCGCCGCAGGCCAAACACTTCCTCGGTTCCCGCGGCCAGGCGTTCAAAGCCGTCTCTGACCTTCGGTAGATAGGCGGCGCCCACTTTGGTCAGGACCAGACTTCTGGGTTTGCGCTCAAAGAGCGGCTCGCGCAAGTAATGCTCCAGCAATTTCACTTGTTTGCTAATCGCTGCTTGTGTCAGGTTCAGTTCCTGCGCCGCATGGGTAAAGCTCAGATGCCTGGCCGACGCTTCGAATGCGCGCAGCCAGGTCAGGTGGGGAAGTCGCCGTGTACTCATGGCCAACTCAAGCATAATTTCAGTTAGGTTATAGATAGATTATCTATCGCTTGAACGCCAAGAGAATCTCGGTGCAGATTGACGTTGAGACAATATGGAGCTGACGACTTGCAACCAGAAGATACCTTGGGATTAGACCCGATTAAGCTGTCGCGCATCACCAATTGGATGAACGCCCATGTGCATGAGGGACGCCTTTCTGGTCTGGCTGTGCAAATAACTCGCCGGGGAAAGATATGTTTTTCGGAGCGTGCGGGATTTGCCGATGCAAAGTCGAAGCGGCCTGTATTACCTGATACTATTTGGCGTATCTATTCGATGACCAAACCTGTGACCTCGCTCGCCCTGCTTATGCTCTATGAAGAAGGGGCGTTTCAACTGGATCAGCCTGTTTGCGACTTTCTCCCAGATTTCGCAAACCCGCAGGTCTGGAAGGGTCCTGGTCACGCTCTGAACGAGACCGAGCCAGCTGACCGGGGTATTACAATCCATGATCTTCTCACACACCAGGCGGGGATCGTCTATGGTGATCCGCAGGGAAACGAGCTGGAGCGTGCCCTTTCGGATAGTGGTCTCGACTTTGACAGAGGTCTGACGACGATGGCGGAAGCTGTTGAAGTGCTGGCGAGTTTTCCCTTGGCCTTTCAGCCGGGTGACCGTTGGTTTTATGGCCTTTCGACGGATGTTCTCGGCCATTTGATCGAGGTTATCAGTGGTCAGACTCTCGGCGAATTTCTTAAGACACGGATATTTGATCCGCTCGGAATGGTGGACACAGGCTTCGCCGTATCGGCCGATAAGTCTGGCCGCTTGGCCACGCTCTATGACCGCGCGCCAGGCGGCTTTGTTGCTTCTGATGATCAGAAAGGTTTCATTGCGCCGGTTACCTTGGAAAGCGGGGGCGGTGGGTTGCTCTCCACAATGGACGACTACCAGCGTTTTGCGACGATGCTTCTTCGGCGCGGCAGATGTGACGGAGGCAGGTTACTAGGGCGCAAGGCTTTTGATCTAATGGTATGCAATCACATGGGCGGCGATTTGGCGAGCCGGGGACAGGCTCATTTCAGCGAAACTACCTTTGAGGGGGTTGGCTTCGGACTCGGTGTGTCGGTGATGCTAGACCCGGCGCGGGCCAAGATCATCGGCTCACCCGGTGAATTTGCCTGGGGCGGTATGGCCTCGACCGCCTTTTGGGTGGACCCGATCGAGGAGATGACTGTGATACTAATGACGCAGCTAATTCCTTCGAGCGCCTATGCCCTGCGCCGTGAGCTGAGAGTTCTGAGTTACCAGGCGCTGGTGGACTGAGGCGACGTCAGTCCAGGGGCAGGTTCGTCTGGGTCAAATGGCAAGCGATGCTCAATCCACCAGGTAGGTCATGCAAAGGTGGTGTCCGAGTATCACATGTTCCCGCAATGATATGGGTGCAGCGGTTGGCGAAGGGGCAGCCCCGCGCACCAATTTCGACGCTGCCAGCGCTAGCCGCCTTTGCCTCGCTTGTATCTGCCACGCCTTCCAACCAGCCTTGGCGCATCTCGGGCACCGAAGATAGCAACAGCTTTGTGTAGGGGTGAAAAGGCGGGCGAAAAACCGCTTTTGATGGTCCCTTTTCGACGACACGTCCGGCATACAGTACAACCACCTCATCCGCGAAAGAAGCTACGGTGGAAAGATCGTGACTGATGAACATGTAGGCGACGCCCAGTTTGTCCTTCAGCGATTTCAGGAGTTCGATCACACCTGCGGCCACCACGGTGTCCAGCGCCGAAGTCACCTCGTCACAAAGGATCACCTTGGGCTCGGCGGCAAGCGCGCGAGCGAGATTAATGCGTTGCTTTTGCCCACCAGACAGCTCTCCGGGATAGCGGGAGGCGAAATCGCGAGGAAGATCGACCAGTTCCAAGAGGTCGCCGACCTTCTGCGCGCGTGCGCGCCCCTTGAGGTTCAGATAGAATTCCAGAGGACGGCCCAGGATATCGCTGATCCGTTGCCGAGGATTTAGCGCCGTGTCAGCCATTTGAAAGACGATCTGGCAATCCTTAAGCGTTTCAATCGACCGATCCTTCACTGCTGGAGCGGCGGTATTGCCATCGAGTTGGACTTCTCCGCCCTTTAACGGTGTGAGGCCCGCAACAACTCGGGCAAGTGTGCTTTTTCCACAACCACTTTCGCCAATTACGCCCACGACCGAAGCGGCAGGTACATCGACGGATACATCAGAGAGAATGGTCAGAGCTCCATAACCCGCAGTCACGTTTCGTGCCGAAATCACCGGCCTCTGAGCCAGATCTGTCTCCACGTGATCTACCAAGTGTGGAGCAGGACGGACAGCCTCCATCAGTGTGCGAGTGTACTCGTGCTGTGGGTGATGCAAGATCTGATCCGTTGTGCCTTCCTCGACCATCTCGCCGTTTTTTAGCACTAGAATTCGGTCAGCCACCTGCGAGACTACGGCGAGATCATGTGTGACATAAATCGCGGCGGTACCCTGATCGCGGATAATGTCCTTAAAGGCTTTCAGCACCTCGATCTGGGTCGTTACGTCAAGCGCAGTGGTGGGTTCGTCGAGTATCAGAAGGTCGGGTCCACAGGACATGGCCATTGCAGCCATCAAGCGCTGCAACTGACCGCCCGAAACCTGATGTGGAAACTTGTCGCCGACGGTTTCCGCGGCAGGCAAGTCAAGTTTGTGGTAAAGCTCTATTGCATTCGCGGTCAGAGTTTCGGCATCTCCGGTGCCATGCCAAAGAGGTGCCTCGATAACTTGCTTGCCGATCCTAAGCGCAGGGTTGAAGCTAGCTGCCGCCGATTGTGCCACGTAAGACACTTCGTCCCCGCGCAAGCTGTGGCGGTCGCGTGGGGCTAATTTCATAATGTCCCGTCCGTTCAGCCAGACTTCACCCCCTGAGATGCGACAGCCGGGGCGGGCAAAACCCATTGATGCCAGAGAGATCGTAGATTTGCCCGAGCCGCTTTCGCCAATGAGTGCCAACACTTCGCCCTTGGCGACGCTCATGGACACGCCCTTGACAATTGGCACATAGTTACCGCCTGGGGGGCGTCCCTCGACGCGCAGGTCCTTGATGGTCAGAATGTCGGTCATTGGTCGATCTTCTCCAGAACAGTTTCGCCTTGCTGGCGCTGTTGGAACCAGTCAACAAGCAGGTTCATGGAAACGGTCAAGGAGGCAATGCATGCAGCTGGTATAAGCGCTGCGGACGAACCGAGGAACAGCCCCCCCACGTTTTCCTGCACCATGAGCCCCCAGTCGGCCGCAGGTTCTTGCACTCCTAGGCCAAGAAACGACAGGCCCGAAAGGAACAGGATCGAAAAGGTGAATCGAAGGCCAAACTCGGCAATCAAGGGGGCCATGGAATTGGGTAAGATCTCACGTGTCAGAATCCACCATGTGCCTTCGCCCCGCGCACGGGCAGCCTCGACAAAATCCATAACGCCGATGTCATAACCAAGTGCTCGAGAGACACGGAATACGCTGGTCGAGAGGACCAACCCAACAGTCAGAACAAGCACTGTTATAGAAGTACCGAAGGCACCTATGACAACCAAAGCCAATAGAGTGGAGGGGAAAGCCATGAATGCCTCGATAACGCGGCTTACTACGATATCGAACCAGCCTCTCAGAATCGCGGCGGCAAAACCGAGTGCGACGCCGAATAAAAAAGAGATCATGGTGGTGACAAGTGCCAGCAACAGCGTTGTACGTACTCCATAGATCAGGCGGGACAATACATCTCGTCCCAGCTTGTCAGTACCCAGCAAACCGCCTTCGCCTATCGGTGCAAAGGTCTGGCCTGAGATGATTTCGGCTTCACCATGGGGTGCGATCCATGGCCCAAAAAACGCAAGGATGAGCCAGAACAGCAGCACCGCGCCGGCAATACCTGCAGTCCAGGTCAGGCGCAGGCCCGCAAAGACGGAGGCCCGGGGAGTGGGGATATCGGTTGCTTCGCTCATTTTGGGTACCTTAAGCGCGGGTTCGCCATGATGGACAGGACGTCGGCCAGTAGATTCAGCAGGATATAGACAGTGCCAAAAATCATTGCACAGGCCTGGATGAGTGGAATGTCCCTCAAGGTGACACCGTCGACCAGAAGCCGCGTTAAGCCGGGTACGCCAAACACGGTTTCAACGATAATGACACCGGACACCATGTAACTCAGATTAAGCGCAATAACCGTGAAGATCGGCGACAGCGCGTTAGGCAGCGCGTGGCGCAAAACCAGCCTACGCTTGGGCAAGCCCTTGAGTGCTGCCATCTCCAAGTATGGAGAGGTGAAGATGTTGATGACGGACGAACGTGTCATCCGCATCATGTGCGCCAGAACGGCAAAACTGAGGGTGGCTACGGGGAGAGCCAAGGCCCGGACATTCTGCCAGAAATCAAAGTAGGGCCGTGTGTTGGCCGACGCGGAGAGCCACTTTAGTTCGACTGCAAAAACTTTCATCAGAATGAGACCAATGAAGAATTCAGGCACAGCAATCAACGCAAGTGTGGTCATGGCAAGAGTTTTGTCGATCCGGCCACCGGCGCGCATCGCGGACCAAAGGCCAAGAGCCAAAGACATCGGAACCGAGATTGCCGCTGCCAAAAGCGCAAGACGTAGAGTGTTCCACATACGGCTTTCTATCATGTCAGCCACAGGTCGCTTGGTGGCCAATGATGTCCCCAGATCCCCTTGAATCATACCGCCCAGCCAATCGAGATAACGCACTACTGCAGGGCGGTTGAGTCCCATCTCTTCGCGAAGCGCGGCAAGCGATTCTTCGGTGCGGCTTTGTCCTAGAATGGCTTCAGCAACGTCGCCCGGAAGGATTTCCGTCGCGCCGAAGATAATGATGGAAGCAAGGAGCAAGGTTAGTAAACCCTGTGCCAGGCGGGTCAGAATAATTCGGTACACCTTGGTCCTCCCTTCAAGGCTTCCGGCATATTCGGCGCAAGCTTGAAGCGAGACAAACAACCATAGCGACCAGATTGGGGTCGTTTTGGTTATAGCAAAGGCATGTGTATTCTTTTGTTTGGGCAAAGACCGAGATTTTGTTGTTTGTTCCGCAGGGCTGGAGAACGCAAAGACTGGGGCGATCGGAGATGCCCATGACTGCCTATTCCTACCCATTGTTGATCAAGCAAATCCTCGCCACGCCGCTGGCAAACACGCCAGATCAGGAGATCGTACACGCCGATACGAAGCGGTATGACTACCGCACTTTTGCCAGGCGCGTCGGCCAGGCTGCAGGGGCGCTACGCTCACTTGGCGTGGGTGAGGGTAGCGTTGTGGCCGTTCTGGATTGGGACAGCCATCGGTATCTCGAGTGTTTCTTTGCTATTCCGATGATTGGGGCCACGCTGCATACCGTGAACATCCGATTGTCGCCGGATCAGATCCTCTACACGATCAATCATGCAGAGGACGACGTAATCCTGTGCCACGTCGACTTTTTGCCACTTCTACTCGAGATCTCTGAGCGGATCGTGCGGCCTTGGCGGTTGGTAATCCTTAGCGACGATGGGGTGTTCCCCGAGGTGGAGTCCTCGGAAGGCGAGTACGAGGCCCTGCTGCAGCAGGGCGAACCGGAGCAAGAATTCCCGGATTTTGACGAGAATATCCGAGCGACGCTTTTCTACACGACCGGTACCACAGGTGATCCCAAGGGGGTCAGCTACTCCCAGCGCCAACTGGTTTTGCACACAATGGCGGTCGCGGCCGGGTTAGGCCCGGTGCCAGGCGGCGGGCTGAACCGGAGCGATGTCTACATGCCGATAACCCCGCTGTTTCATGTGCATGGTTGGGGCATACCCTATGTCGCCACATTGATGGGCCTTAAACAAGTCTATCCTGGTCGTTACAATCCCGCCCGTCTGTTGGGGCTAATCGAAAAGCACGGTGTTACGTTCTCGCATTGTGTACCGACGATACTTGCGATGCTTCTGAACGCACCTGAACTCACGCAAACAGATCTCAGCAACTGGAAGGTCATCATAGGCGGTTCTGCTCTGTCCGAAGGTCTGGCAAGGCAGGCATTAGAGCACGGAGTTGACGTGCACGCTGCCTATGGCATGTCAGAGACCTGTCCGTTCCTGACAGTGGCGGACATGATGGCCACGCGGGACCCGCAGACGCCGCTGAGCGCTCGGATTGCAACAGGAAAACCCGCGCCGTTTGTGCAAATCCGTGTGGTTGATGGGGATATGAACGATGCCCCTCGCGATGGAAGGACGACGGGAGAAATTGTGGCGCGCGCGCCCTGGCTAACTCAAGGTTATCTGAAAAACGAGGCCGGGACGGAGGCACTTTGGCAAGGCGGCTGGCTGCATACTGGAGATGTCGGGTTCATCGACAAAACGGGCACGTTGCGGATCACCGACCGGGTTAAAGATGTGATCAAGACCGGAGGCGAATGGGTGTCTTCGCTTGAATTGGAAAACCTCGCGAGCACCGTTGAAGGTGTGAGTGAAGCGGCCGCCATTGGCGTTCCAGACACGAAATGGGGGGAGCGCCCTATGCTGATTGTTACCTGCTGTGATGAAACCGAAAAAACCTACGACCGTCTTCGTATGGCGTTCGATGTGGCGGTTGACCAAGGGGCGATTTCGAAATGGGCGATCCCAGACCGGATTGAATTTACCGACAGCTTGCCAAGAACGTCGGTTGGCAAACTGGACAAGAAGGCCCTTAGGGCCCGGTTCATCTTATAGGAAGGTTCGTGATATGAAAGATGTCGTTGTCGTATCAACCGCTCGAACACCCATAGGGTTGGCTTTCAAGGGTGCCTTCAACAACTCAAAGTCGCCGACACTCGCTGGACACGCCATACGAGCCGCCGTCAGTCGGGCCGGTATCGATCCAACAGAGGTAGAAGATGTGGTGCTGGGATCGGTCCTGACCGCTGGGACTGCCGGCCTGAACATCGCCCGCCTGGCAGCGCTTGCAGGTGGTCTCCCGGCAACGGCGGCAGCCCAGACTCTCGATCGTCAATGTGCCTCGGGCCTGATGGCCATTGCCACAGCGGCAAAACAGATTTCGGTCGACGGAATGGGCATTGTCGTGGCGGGAGGACAAGAGAACATTTCCGCGGTGCAGGCCAGGTATTTCGACTGGGTCATGGACGAAAAAGACCCAGCCGTAGTCCAAGCCTCAGAGCACGCGTATATGCCGATGCTTGTAACCGCCGAACATGTAGCGCGACTGCACGGGGTAACTCGTGAGGCACAGGATGAATTCGCGGAACTTTCGCAAACGCGCACTGCCGCCGCCCAGGCTGCAGGGGCATTCGACGATGAAATCGTACCTGTAACAGCGACCAAGCTGGTCAAAAACCGTGAATCTGGCGAAATTACCGAAGAAACCGTTACGGTTAGGCAGGACGAAGGCAACCGGCCGGGAACGACAATCGAAACGCTTGCGGGGCTGAAGCCGGTTGTTGAAGCCGGTGTTGTAACCGCAGGAAACGCGAGCCAATTGTCCGACGGGGCATCGGCCTGTGTGCTGATGTCGGCCCGTATGGCCGAACGGCGCGGCTTCGCTCCACTAGGCGTATACCGGGGCCTTGCTGTGGCAGGTTGCGCTCCGGAGGAGATGGGCATGGGACCAGTTTATGCTGTTCCGAAGCTACTGGAGCGTGCCGGATTGAAAGTGGATGACGTTGGTCTTTGGGAATTGAACGAGGCTTTCGCAGCCCAGGCCATTCCCTGCCGGGATCAGCTGGGGATTGACCCCGAAAGGCTAAACGTGAATGGCGGCGCGATTTCCGTCGGTCACCCCTATGGAATGACTGGCTCCCGGTTGGTTGGCCACGCGTTGATTGAGGCGAAGCGGCGCGGGGTTCGGTATGTTGTCGTCACCATGTGCGTCGGCGGTGGTATGGGTGCGGCTGGGCTTTTCGAAGTCTGCTGATATTTCCATAACCTCAGTTATGGCAATGTCATGGAATCGGTTGTTTGTGTACCGGGTGCCGTCCGCTCAAACTTCGATGAACAGCGGGTGCAACCCGCATCGGTCATCTGGGAGGAAAAAATGTCCGACATCGATAGCTTGGTACGCCAATATAAGGCGGGATCGCTCAGTCGTCGCGGTTTTTTCAAACGCGCAGGCGCTTTTGGTTTATTGGTGCCCACAGCCAGCAGCATTCTTGCCCAGGCTGGTCCCGCATACGCTCAGTCGCCAACACGCGGTGGCTGGCTGCGGATCGCGCAGGGCAACACCGATGATACCCTAGAGCCCGTCAGGATGACGGATACTTCGGATGCAGTCTACGGCAATTGCGTCTACCAGCGATTGACTCGTTTGCTACCCTCGCTTGAGGTCGAAGGCGACGCTGCAGAGGAATGGAGTGTCAACGATGCAGCGACCGAATGGACATTCAAGTTGCGCGATGGCCTAGTTTTCCACAACGGTCAGAACGTCACCTCAGCCGATGTAGTCGAAAGCCTGTCGCGCCACATTGCCGAGGGTTCGGAATCGCCTGCCAAGGCTCTTCTTTCGACAGTCACTGCAATCGATGCACCCGATGCTATGACCGTAAAGATCACCTTGTCCTCGGGCAATGCAGACCTGCCGGTGATCATGTCAGACTACCATCTGTCCATCCATCCAGCCGGGCACAGCGATTTCACGAATGCAATCGGCTCCGGCCCGTTCAAGGTGATGGAATTCATTCCCGGCGAGCGAGTGGTTTTCGAACGTTTCGAAAACTACTATGAGGACGGTAAGCCTTACCTAGATGGCTTGGATTTCATCCCTGTTCCGGACGCAAACGCAATGTTGAGCGCGTTGTTAGCGGGGGATGTGGACTCAGTATACGACGTTCCGGCCTTCGCTGTTGATCAGCTCAACTCCAACGACGCTGTGACGCTTCACAGTACACCGACTGGTTCGTTTACCAACATGGTGATGATGGTGGACCGCGCTCCGACAAATGACGCGAATTTCCGTAAAGGTGTCAAACACGCGTTGGACCGTGAACTTGTTTTGAACCAGGTGTTCAAGGGAATAGGTACTATTTCAGCAGACACACCGATTGGCCCGACCTACAAGTACTGGTGCCCGGACGTAAAGCCTGCCGAATACGATCCCGACAAGGCAAAGTTCTACTTCGACAAGGCAGGGGTTTCGGGCTTCGACCTCCATACGTCCGAGACTGCTGGGAATTCGGCAAACGACATTGCCTTGACTTTCCAGCAATCTGCAAAGGGAGCGGTAGATGTAAATGTGATAAAAACCCCATCGGACGGGTACTGGACCCACACCTGGATGCAGAAACCGATGACCATGTCGGGCTGGAACGCTCGACCTACTGTCGATGCCTTCCTGACCATCGCTCACATGAAGGGTGGCAGTTGGAACGAGACCATGTGGGGTTCTGACGAATTCGATTCCATGATCCTGGCGGCTCGCGCCGAGTTGGATGAGGCAAAACGCGCGCAGATGTATTGCGACATGTTGCATATGATGAACGACGATGGCGGCTTTGTGAACGCCGTGTTCCAGAACCAACTTGAGGCAACAGCACAAAACGTCATGGGGTACACACCCCATCCGGTTGGAACTCTTGGTGGGTTTGGTCAGACTCTACGCAATATCTGGCTTACCTAAGGCTGCTTTCTCCCCGTCAGTGGCACCAGTCAACTGACCTTGGGTCGCCGGTTCCACCCGGACCGGCGGCCTTCTCTTGTTTCCCTTAAATCGCGATCAAGCCATGTTCTCTATTTCTCCGTCCACGCGTCTGCGCACATCACCCTTCTATGAGGCCACCTTGGCCGATGGTGTGTGTGCCATGACAACTTACAATCACATGTTGATGCCGACCTCCTATGGCAGCCCAGAGGAGGAGTACTGGCGCATCATCAACGATGTCTCGATGTGGGATGTTGCGGTAGAGCGGCAAGTGCAGCTAAAGGGCCCAGATGCCGGGCGTCTGGCGCAAATCCTTGCGCCGCGAGACCTGACGAAATGCAAGATCGGGCAGGGCAAATATGTTCCGCTGTGCAATCACCACGGCGTGTTGATCAATGACCCCATCCTGCTGAAACTGGACGAGGACCGCTATTGGCTGTCCATCGCCGACAGCAACATTTGGTTCTGGGCCGAGGCCATCGCGCGCGAGCGCGGTCTGAATGTCGAGGTGAGCGAGCCGGACGTGTCGCCCCTCGCGGTCCAGGGGCCAAAGGCGGAAACCGTTGTCGCCTCGATCTTTGGCGACTGGGTTCGCGACCTGAAATACTTCTGGTTCCGCGAAACCGAGATCGACGGCATTCCCGTCGCGGTGGCCCGGTCCGGCTGGTCCAAGCAGGGCGGTTTCGAAATCTACCTGATGGATGGCACCAAAGGCACCGCACTCTGGAACATCGTCAAGGAAGCAGGACAGCCCCATGGCATCGGGCCGGGCAACCCCAACTGGTGCGAACGTGTCGAAAGCGGGTTGGTCTCGTATGGCGGCGACTCGGATGGACAGACCAATCCGTTCGAGGTTCGGATGGGCAAGTATGTCGATCTTCATGTGCCTGACGACACGATCGGGATCGAGGCCTTGCGCCGCATCGCGGCCGAGGGGCCGAAACGGCATCAGTTGGGTGTCGTCCTGGACAATTCGGAACCGGTCAAGACGGAATTCACCTGGAACGACATTGACATGGATGGCACTCGCATTGGCGACATGACCACCTGTGTCTGGTCCTACCGCATGAAGAAAAACATCGGGTTCGCGCTTGTGGCGACCTCTGCAAAGCCGGGTGACCGGGTTGTCGTAAGGCGCGCGGCCGGAGCCGTCGAAGGAACACTGTGTGAATTGCCATTCCTTTGAGGGCGACATGACTGTCATCACGGAACCCGCCCGGCAGACGCCGGTCATCCACAATACGGACGTGCTTGTGGTCGGATCCGGCCCCGGGGGGCTTGCCGCAGCTCTTGCGGCAGCGCGAGCCGGGGTCGAAGTCTGTCTGGTAGAACGCTTTGGCTGTTTTGGCGGCAACATCACCGTTGTGGGGGTCGAGGGTTTTGCCTGGTACCGCCACGAGGCCACTGTCGAGGCCGGCGGTATCGGGCGCGAATTCGAAGACCGCGCGCGCGACATGGGCGCCGCCGTGCCGGAAAGCCAGTCGCTGAGCTACGAGATCGACAGCGAGGGCTTCAAGCTCGTCGCCGACCGGCGGGAGTGGAAAGACTCTGGGGATCAAGCGGCGCGTAGCTGTACTTCTCCAAGCCTTCCATCCAGGACCGCGGCTCTGACCGTTGCTACTCGATGTGCGCCTTTTGGGGACCAGCGCATTCGGCGCTTTTTGCCCATGCGAGCGTTGGCTATGTCATTGACTAGACCCTCCGCCCGCGATGTCGAAACGGCTCTGCCGGTTCGACGGCGTTGGCTGTAATCGACGAGCGCAGCGCGATTGTATTCCAAGTAAGTTTGCAGTTCCATTGTACGCGAAACTGCCGAGAGCGCTGCATCGTTCGTTCTGCCAAAAGTTTGGCTTCGCATGTGCATGCCAAATCTGAGTAACACTTCAATGGCATCAAGCGCACGAGCCGTTTGACCATGCCAAATACGCCACCGCAAATTTTGGACGAGCTTCTCGATCCCGAGATCCGCGAAGTCTTCCAGCAAAGAAAACAGGGTTTGGAATGTCGTTTCCACATGTCGGATGCGTATTGAAATATGCCACCAGTCCAGGACGTGACTGACATCCGCACCTGTGGCGTCCCTTACCAATCGGGGCAACGCAGGGTCACCATCAGACAGAACCGTAACGGTGGCGCCATCACGCCATCCGGCCGCTTCCAGATTTCGTCGCAGATATTCGCGCGGATTGTCTGCACCGATCGCGCTTAAGCCAAATCTGCGTTTCCCACGGTCCTTGTTCTCGATGGAACCAACAATGACCTCAAAGTTCCGGCGCTGATATTCCGGTCTCGACCGCACATAAGCGCTATCCAGAAACACTGCAATATCAGGTGACTTTGGGCGTTGGTCGGTCTCGGAGACCGCTGAGCTTTCGTCGTTCGCAAGGTCGTCAGCGAGGGTCGCGAGTCGATTGCGGATCGTAACATGGTTCTGTTTGCCGCATGGCGTCAATTCATTCAGAAGCCGTGCAACCTCCCGAAAACTATGGCGCGCTCCCAATTCCGCCTGCAATCGCCGAAGCTCTGGCGTGGCATTATCCTGCAAGAGACGGGTCAGAGGAGAATGCGCGACTTTCAACGTTGGAAATCCCGGGAGTCCACACATGCATATCCGAACACGCGGCGCTTCGACGGTCACACGACCAAAGAGCGTGTCGATACGGCGTTGGCGGCGATCATGAACTGGTAGATATGTTCCGCAGAAACGGTAAACGCGAGCGATCTCACTGATCTCTTCGACCTGATCTTGCAGTAGCGCGCGCTGAATTTCTTTCAGCAGCAATTTCGCCTCGGCCAAACACAACCCGAGGTCTTCTTCCAATGTATCAACCGTTCGGCGATCCATCGTACAAATCTCGTGTGACCGCGTCTCGCCCCAGCCAAACTCAGTCTCTAACTTGATTCTGAATTTCATCGCTATGTCTCCTGCAAAAACAGCAAGACTCTACAGCAGAATCTTTTGGTATCCCCACACTCTTTCCACTCCCCAGTGACAGTCACTCTGACGATTTACCCTTCTTGCGTCAGGGGGTTTGTAAGTCTCGCATCTTGTCCCAATGCTGGCAATTTTCGACAAATGCGAGATGCGGTTTTCTGAAATTCGATTGATCGACAAGAATGCCGACTGCAACAAAAAGTGTTTCAGGTAATTTTGTTGTGGCCTTGTAGATTGGTGAGCCGCATTCGGGACAGTACGTCAGCCCAACCTTGTGTCCTGCGTCGGACACCCAAGTATAGGTTTTCGTCTTGCCAGTGACTTTCACGCTCTCCATGGGGTAAGCCGCTTGGGGAAGGTGGCCGCCGCCCGATATCCTCTGACAGTCCTGACAGAAGCACATCACCGAGAAATCGGGTGGCTCAGAAACCAGGATCTCTATTTTTCCACATAAACACTGACCCGAACTGCAAGCACTGCCCATTCTGAAACTCCTGTAGGCTACTGAATCCAGAATTGAATAGTGTCCACAGCCAAAATATGTTCAAGAACATCTTTTGGCGCCTTACAGGATTCAGATCGAAACAGGAGCTCACCGTGCCCTATAGCAAAGAACATGTCGCACAAACTCGCGCCAAGGTCGTTGAAGCCGCTCGCATTCTGTTCAATCGGCATGGGTTTGAAAAGGTGACTATCGATATGATCATGGCAAAAGCTGGAATGACGCGCGGAGGGTTCTACAGACATTTCAAGAGCAAGGAGTCGTTGTACAGCGAAGCGGTAGAGAGTTTTCTGACCGGGCGCGGCGCTGTGTGGCGTGATCAAGCTGGGATAGACCCCACAAATCTCTCACCTGAAATGGCACAATACATGCTGGATAGCTACCTGTCCGAAAAGCACTTGGGTGATCTTGAAGGGCAATGCCCGATGATTGCGTTGCCCTCGGACGTGTCTCGTGAGCACGATGACGTTCGAAACGCATATCAGGATCTGCTTAAGTCAATGATCTGGTTGTTTGAGACAGCACAACCGGCAGAGCCTGAAATTGCACGCCAACGGGCGCTGGCTATGGCCTGTCTTTGTGTGGGAGGGATGGTTTTGGCGCGGTCCATTCCCGACATTGGTTTAGCGAATGAAATTCGCTGCGCAGCCTATAAGACGGCCAGTGAAATTAACAATATTTAGTCGCTGCCCGAGTGCACAGTGCTGTCTCTTCGGAAAGGTTGAACTTACAAACTGAACATAGACACCTTGCTCAAATTGGTTTTTTCGCCGGTTTTGGGCATGGCTGCAGAGAGCGGACTTAGTTGTGTTGCTCTACACCCGTCACTTCGGGCTCAGAGTGCTCCTCGGACGTAGCGCGACATCTGACTGCCTGACACAAATATCTGGGATCGTGGGCGACCTGGAACTGTTGAATGTTTCACTTCCAGATCCGGCTTAAGGCGAAGAAAAATTAGCCCTATAATTTGGAACCCTGAGTCTGTAATCGTGCCCACAACGCCGACGCTACGGGACCGTGTGCCTTTCCCTTTCGCCGAATTGCAAAGATCTCGGATAAACGAGGCGGAAAGCTAACAACGTCAATTTGCATCAGGCTCTTTTCCTTGAGTTCATCACGCACCAAGTGCAAGGGCAGCCCACCCCATCCAAGGTTGCCGAGGATGACATTCTTTTTGGCTGCAAAATCGGAAACCGTCCACCTGCGTCCTCCTGGCAGAAGATCGCGGCTCTGATCATTTCCGGGGCCGCCGGTGCCTGCAACTATGACTTGGGGGACCTTTTGTAGCTCAGAATTAGATATAGGTCCGTCGCCGAACCGTAGGGCTGTCTTAGGGGAGGCCATAGGAGAAATCGTGACGTTGGTGACATGTTGAGTTTCGACTTCACCCATTGAAACACTATCGAGTGTGGCGAAGGCAATGTCTGCGTCCTCTTCCATTAGCCTTGCGATCGGCCCGCCCATCATTTCAGTCGACAAACGCAATTGGGTGTTTGGGAATTGTTCGTCTATGTCGGCCAAAACTGGCACCAGTAACTCAAGCGGCAAAGTTGCGCTTACTGCAATTTTTATCAGTGGCTCTTCCTTGGACCGCAACCAGGCCGAAGTCGTTTGAAGCTCGCTTACCTGGTGCAGGACTCGCGCGGCTTCCGCCCAAAAGACTTCGCCCGCCGGTGTCAGTGTTGGACGATAAGTTTCGCGTGAAAAAAGGATGAGATCCTGCTCCTCTTCCAGCAGGCGTATCGAATGACTTACGGCGCTTTGCGATTTGTTCAACATTTCGGCAGCGCCGCGAAATGTTCCCGTCGCGACGATAGCGTCCAGCGCCCTGAGTTGATCAAGCTTCAATATGATCTCCAAAATCGATCATCATCATGAAAACTTGATATTATCAATGAATTGAGAATGCAGCTAGTCATTTCTGGGCAAGTAACATGGAGACACTTCAATGAAACTCTACATGAAACCCGGCGCGTGCCCTCTTGCCAGTCACATCGCACTGTTCGAGACCGGTGCAGACTTTGAAACTGAGGCAGTGGATACCGATACTGGTCTGACGGCATCAGGAAGCGATTTTCGCGCGATAAACCCCAAGGGCTATGTGCCAGCCTTACAGCTGAACGATGGTGCCGTTTTGACCGAAGGGGCGGCTGTTTTGCAGTTCATAGCGGATCAGTTTCCCGAATCCGATCTGGCGCCAAAGGCCGGAACATTGGAACGCGCGCGGTTGCAGGAAGCGTTGAACTGGATTTCGTCTGAACTGCACAAGGCGTTCAATCCGCTATTTCGAAATGGTGCAAGCGAAGAAGAGAAATCTGCCGCGCGCGACGCAGTTGCCGGCAAATTCGACCTGATCGAAGAGCAATTGTCAGACGGACGGCAATGGCTTGTAGCGAAAAAATTCTCAGTGGCGGATTCATATCTGTTCGCTGTTTCGAATTGGGCAAACTTCACAGGCATCGATTTGTCGCGTTGGCCAAATCTGGCAGCATTCGTCGCGCGGGTGGCAGACCGTCCCGCTGCGCAGTCGGCGCTGAAGGCGGAAGGACTGATCCAGTGACACCCCGCGATCATCAACAGGTTGCCGCCCTGATGGAGGCCTATTTCGAAGGTCTCCATCACGCTGACAGCGTAATGCTCCGCCGGGTTTTCCACCCTCAGCTTGCGTATATCTGCGCGACGGATGGGGATGAGCTTTATCTCGACCTCGACACCTACATGACACGTGTTGACGGCCGTACTCCCCCGTCCGAACGTGGTGACCCCAGGGATGAGGCGATCCTCGAAATCGCATTTGGCAGCCCCCGTATCGCGAGGGTTACCGCCCGGATGAGCATGATGGGTCGCGATTTTCTGGATTACCTTACGCTTGTCCGACACGACGCTGAATGGCGGATCGTCACAAAGGTTTTCACATGGGTGCCAAGACAGGAGTGAGCCAATGCCGTACGTGAACATCAAAGTGACACAAGAAGGCGGACCAGATGGGTCTGGCCCTTCGCCAGAAGAAAAGGCACGTCTAATTTCCGGGGTGACGGACCTGCTTCAGGACGTGCTTGGCAAGAGCCCGGCGACGACTTTTGTCGTCATTGACGAAATCCCCCTGGAGTCTTGGGGGATCGGTGGACTGCCCGTTGAAGACTACAGGGACCGGTCATGAAAACGCCCCTAACTGACGTCTTTGGCCTAGATCTGCCCGTGATCCAGGCGCCTATGGCTTTTGTGGCGGGCGCGGAACTGGCCGCCGCGGTATCACGCGCAGGTGGTTTGGGCATGATCGGCGGCGGATACGGAGACGCGGATTGGATTGAGCACCAGTTTGATCTGGTCTCCGGCACGCGGGTTGGCTGTGGGCTGATATCTTTTGTTATGACAGACAGGCCCGATCTGCTGGAGCGGGTATTGGCCTGCAATCCACGGGCGCTGTTTCTGTCTTTCGCCGATCCGGCGCCCGTATTGCAGCGGGTGCAGCAGGCTAACGTGCCCCTGATCTGCCAGGTTCAGACATTTCGGGATGCCTGTCATCTGCTTGATCTGGGCGTGGAAGTAATTGTAGCCCAAGGCGGCGATGCTGGCGGGCACGGTCAAAGCCGTGGCACCATGGCGTTTGTTGCTGAAGTCGCTGATGAAATCGCGCGTAGGGGAACAAACACGGTTCTGTGCGCTGCCGGCGGCATTGCAGATGGACGTGGACTTGTCGCGGCCCTGGCATTGGGCGCGCATGGCGTGGTTGTTGGGACAAGGTTCTGGAGCGCGGTGGAAGCTCTGACAGATCGACGTCTGATAGAACCCGTACTAGGTCACACCGGTGACGACACAATACGAACGCGGGTGGTCGACGCGATCCGCCAAATTGAATGGCCAGAACGCTATTCAGGTCGCGTTCTTAAAACCGGGTTCATCGAAGAATGGGACTCTTATCCCCAGGAGCTAAAGAAAGACCTGAACACGCAGATCAGTCGCTGGAGCAACGCCGTTGAAAGTGCTGACATTGAGGTTGTTGCACCGTTTGTCGGAGAAGCAATTGGTCTTGTCCAAAACGAGCAAACCGCAGGAGATATCTTGGATGATATCGCGATCTCGACACGCGATGTCTTATTGAGTTTGCGAGATACCAGCTCTCCACGGCTGGCCTCTCCAAGTATAGACTACCTTTGATTTGGGCCGCGAACTCCGTGGCCGCTCTTGGGAACGAGGAGGCAACCGCGCCATCAGGGTAGCGCAGCCATTTGGTGTGCAACTAGTTTTGGTGAACTGATGCCCTCATTCATGCCAGTGGGTCGTCCCAGGCTTTGTCTATGGCGAGTGTTAGCCCGTACAACGCCTCTCCTTGAGAAGACCTTCATGTCGTTACAAGAGCTTTTTACTGCCTTGCACCATAGAATTTGAGTCAGGTCGGCAGAGCTTCTGCAGCATACTGATCAATGAACTCTCCAACTGGAGGAATCGGCTCGATCACGTCAATCAAAACGCCGTTCGGATCTCGTGTGATGAAATGGCGTTGTCCGAAGGCTTCATCTGTCAAGGATTTCAAAATGGGTAAACCAGCCTCACGGATGCGTTGAAACTCGGCATCCACATCTTCTACTTCAAAATTCAGGATCAAACCCTGCACTACGCCACGCCCTTCGGCGGGAATCGTTTCGTGATCCCCTTTGAGAATCGCCAAATTGACGCCTGGGTTTTCGCTGGACTGGAGGTGGCAATACCAGTCTGAGTCAAACAGAACAGTGAAGTGAAAAGTTTCGACGTAAAATGCCTTGGTCGCCTCAACATCGTCCGTCTGGATCACTGGATAGTATTGGGTGCATTTCATGTTGTATTGCTCCTACAAGATACATACAGTCTGCATGTAAGTAACCTATAAACATACAGGCGGCATGTATGCAACAAAGAACTGAAGCCCGTTCCAACAAGGATCGAAGTGAATCCACGCGTGCTGCGCTGGTGAGTGCAGCCAGGAAGCTGTTTGCCGAGAAGGGCTATGCAGAAACCTCAACGCCCGAGATCGTCAGGGCCGCAGGGGTCACGCGAGGCGCGCTGTATCATCACTTCGAGGATAAGGTGGCGCTTTTCCGAGCGGTGATCGTCGAAGAATACACGAGGGTTGCAGACAATATCAGCAAGAACGCGGATTTAAACTCGGGATCGGCCTTGGATGCCCTCAAGCACGGAAGCCGCGGCTACCTTAATGCGATGGCCGATAAGGGGCGTGTTCGGATCATTCTGCGCGACGGTCTTGCAGTTCTTGGACAGACGGAACTTGGTCGGATCGATCAGGAAACCGCGGCAGACACTTTGCGGGTGGGTCTTATCGAAGCTATGGATGCCGGAGAAATCCGGAAGTTGCCAGTGGATGCCCTGACGGTCCAGCTTTCAGCCCTTTTTGATCGGGTAGCAATAGCTGTTTCTGAAGGCGACGATCCCCACGATCACCTGCAAATTATTGATACTATCTTCGACTCGTTGGAGTAGACCGCGCCGTGGAAGCAGCTTTTCAATTGCGGCGTTTGAAAATTTGTTTCTTAGTTTGCTGCGAAGGTTCACCAATCGGCTTGCATCCGCCGTACGAAGGCGTGGTCAACAGAGGCCGCCGTGAACCGAGATGAACAGCGGCGCGCCAATAGAAAATCAACACGCCGCGCCTTTTATTTGTCCAAATGCATGAGCCGTTGACCATGAGGGTTATCGATCACAAGGCGCCAGCTGTCATCTGCTTGCCGGCGTAGCACTGCAACCGACAAGCCGGATTGTTCTATCAACTGGCCGTCAGGCGTTTTGCCTTCCATCTTCCACGGGGCGATGTGGAGGGCGAGATTTCCACTGACAATAACGTCATGACCAGAGTATTCGAACTTTGGGTTCAACGCGGCGGTCATGGTGAACATCTCTGACAGTTGGCTTGCATCGCTTACCGGTGCGCCCGGCTCAAATGTGACAACTGCGTTTGGTTCGTAAGACTTCATCACTGAAGTAATGTCTCCGGCTTGAAAGGCAGCCATCATGTTCTCGATGGCCGCCAGAACGGGTTCGTTGTCAATGGTCATCTTGGTATCTCCTGCTGTTGTTGAATGGGGGAAAAGAAAGGCGAGCGATATCGCCCATGCAAATGCATGTTTCATCAGGGTCTCCTTTTGTTGAGTTAGTAGGCGGTGAGGTGCTAAACCGTTGGTAGCACCACATCGATCACGTGAGTTGCCAGATCGCGCGGCGTCGAAAGCAATCCAGTTGCACGCTGTAGTTTAGCGGCGACGAGGGATGCCTCGGTTCGGGCTGCATCTGCCTCGATGGATGCGAAATTTGGTGAATCAGGCCAACGGTCGACGCCATCTGCAGATACCCTTCCTGCGGCCATCGCGGCAGGAAGCCGTTTTTTGCAGTGGCAGGCGGCCTCAGGGTTAGCCAGGCCGCAAGACTGTTTTGTGAATGCTAGTACATCGGCTCGCGCTCGCGACAAACGCTTACGGTAAAGGTCAGCGCGGATGTCCAAGACTTCCACAGCTTCGCTCTGATTGAACTCCAGAACTTCACCTAGCACGTAAGCAATGCGGTGGTTCCGATCGAGGCACAACAACATGGCCATTGTGCACCGGATTCTCAGATCGTTGAGCATGACCTGGTCTTCAACATGCACATTGGCACAGCTCTGCAATCCGTTCTCGAGATCGGCTGCAAATGCTTCAAAGGACAGCACCGGATCCTTCTCGACAACCTTCGTTGCAGTCAGAAGATAGTTGACAGCAACCCTGTGAACCCATGTCTCGAAACGGCTTCGCCCCTCAAATGTAGAAAGCTTCGTCACGATACGGATCAAAATCTCCTGACACGCGTCCTCAGCAGCTGATGGGTCCGCGAGCATTCTGATCGACAGCCTGTACACACGATCCTGAATCTGGCGGACGAGCGTTTCAAGTGCCTGCGCGTCGCCGTCCTGCGCGGACAAAACTGTCTGTTTACTAATCTCGGACATTGCGATGGCCTTTCAAGTTGGGTCGTTAAAATGTTAGACGAACCCGCAGCCTATAGTGTGACAATGATTTTGGATCTTTCTAAGCCCCAATCTAGCGCGCGAGGGAACCGCGCCCTTGATCTGCCTCACTTAAGCAGCACGGCTGCGACGTTGGCACCGGCTAATTTTTGCCCAAAGCAGCAACTAATCCAATTCATCGTCTCGACGCAGGCTGAGGCGAAAAACTACTATTCCTGACTGATCACGCCGCAGTGAGAATCGAAGATGGGCGAGACGTCGGCGAAAGACACCGAAACGCGCTGACAATTGGCGCCCGTTTTCTGAAAAAGCGGCCCCAAACTGGGACCGCGCCTGCTTTTCATGTAGTCTGGCTCACTCTGCGCCCTGGGCTTCGACCGACTCGTGCTTGTCGCGTAGCCCGTCACGGTATAGCGCCTTGGCCAGTGCAACGCACATCAGGCCCATCACTATGGTAAAGGGCAAGGCGCCGATGATCATCGCATTACGTAGCGCGTCCATCGGGTTGTTATCGCCCGCCGCCAGGATCAGCGCGCCGATAACCGCCGTCAGGATCAGACCCCAGATGATGCGGTGCTTGATACCCGTTTCCTGACTACCGCCCGACATGATCGTGTTCATCACCAGGATGCCCGAATCCGCCGAGGTCACCAGGAAGGTCATGATCAAGATCACGCACATCACGTTCAGCATGGACAGAAGACCTCCGTCGATCATGTAGGACAGCGTCACGAACAGCTTGTTGGTGTTCGAGGCCCCGATGATCGCGCCTTCCGCGGCCCCGGCCAGTTCCAGATCAATAGCGGTGCCGCCCAAAACCGTCATCCAGGCAAAGCACACCAACGCCGGCGCGAACACGCAGCCCAAGATGAACTCACGCACCGAACGACCCTTGGAGATGCGCGCCAGGAACAGGCCCACAAAGGGCGAGAACGCAATCCACCAAGCCCAGTAGAACGTGGTCCAGCCCGACTGCCAGCCAAACTGACGGCCCTGCTCACCCGCCGCATAGACCGCCGCAAGCGTCTCCTCGTCCAACTCGGCTGCTGCGCCTTCCAGACCGCTCTTGAAGCCATCAAAGCTGCCCCAGGCATTGGTCGCGCCGCCCATCAGGTCACCAGCCAGCGGTTTCGCCGCCTCGGGCAGAGCCGTCGCGAAGGCTTCGGTCGACAGCGGGCCATAGGCGCCAAAGCTGAGCGACAGGAAGTTCAGGATATAGTCCACCATCGCTGTGCCATAGGTGGTCATCGCAAAGACGAATGAACCAAACACTACGAATGTACCCAACAGGATGATCGACAGCACCAGGTTCAAGTTCGACAGGTACTTCACGCCCCGGCCAACACCAGACACAGCCGAGATGATCGACAGGCCCATGATGACAACCAGGCCGGCGACCAGGCCAACCTTCGAGGGGGTCGGTACGTCGCCACTCAGGTTCATGACCCATTCCATGCCAGTGATTGCATAGACGCCGTCGATGAACTGGCTGACTCCGTAGCCGATGGTGACCGATACGCCTAGGATCGTCGCCACGACGCCGAGAACGTCGACCACGTGACCCAAGAAGCCATTCAACAGCTTGCCAAACAGCGGTGTCAGCGCTGCGCGGATGGTCAGAGGCATGTCGCGGGTATAGGCGTAGTAGGCCAGCGAAAGGCCGGTTACCACGTATATCGCCCAGGCATGGAAGCCATAGTGCAGATAGGTATAGCGATAGGCCGACTGGACCGCTTCGGGTTCATTGCCTGTCACGTCCCCGGCGACGACCACAGGGTTCGATCCCCACAGCCCCAGAGGCTCGGCCGTGGCAAACACCATCAGACCCACGCCCAGACCAGCGCCAAACATCATCGAAAACCACGAGAAGTTCGAAAACTCAGGCTTTTCGCCCGGCGTCCCCATGACCCGCTTGCCGGTGGCAGGGATGATGGCAACAACGGCTAGAAAGAAGAAAAACAGCCCCACGATGATTACATAAAAGCTGTTGAAACTTTCCAGCAATTTCCCGTTCCAACTGCCCAGGGTTCCGTTCGCGTTAGCCGGAAACACCAGAGCCCAAAGCACCAGCGCCACCATGATCCCCTTGCTGATCAAGGCGATTGGTACGCTGTTGTTTTCATAAAAACCGCTATCCGCAGTCTTTATGTCTAAATCCGTAAACGGTTCTCTAATCGACATTTATTTCCTCCCGTGTCGAGCGTATTGTGTTCGTTGGTGCAGTTATAGCAAATCGGCCACCCGACCTGATTGCGCGTAACCAGAGCTCTGTTGGGTATGAGGCGAGATGCCATAGTACTTTCGAAAGCACTTTGAGAAATGGCTTGCAGTTGCAAAGCCGCAGGCGATTGCGACGTCCAGAACGCGCATATCCGTCTGCTGCAACAGCATCCGGGCGCGTTCCACTCTGAGACGGGTCATGTGGTTTTTAGGACTGGTTCCCACGTATCTCTGAAACAATCGCTCCAACTGGCGGGTCGACAAACCAACGGTTTCCGCAACAACGCTGGGTGAGGGCGGCGATTCCAGGTTTTCCTGCATGATCATCACGGCCCGCGCCAGTTTTTCATGGCGTGTCCCGAAGCGACAGAGGTCAGTCTGCGTTTGACGGTCATCGCCGAAACGAACAGATGCATAAAGCAACTGGTCGGCAACGTTCGAGGCGACCTTGGGGCCACATTTCTGATTTATGAGAGACGAGAACAGGTCCAGCGTGGTCACCCCGCCGCCACATGTCGAAATCGGACGTTCGTCCACATAGACGGAGCAGACCGTTTCGACGCCGGGGAACAGTTCGGCCATCACCGGCTGTTGTTGCCAATGCGCGCTAAGGCGCTTGCCGTTTGCAATCCCAGCGCTTGCCAGAACGCTGGCACCACCACCGACACCGCAAAGCTGAACCCCAAACCTGCTGGCTTGTCGCAACCACGTCTTGAGCTTATTGGAGATGGCGCGCTCTACGGCCATGGGTCCGCAGATCACGATGCAGTCGCCGCGTTGCGTCTTAGGCAATCCGCCTTCGACCGCGACAGTCATACCGGACGAAGACGTAACTTCGTTACCCGCTTCACTAACGATGTTACATTCGAATGAGTTGCCGCCTGAGGCAGCGTTGGCTGCCGCCAATGAGTCGATCCCGGACCCAAGCTCCAACGCTGAGAAGCCAGGCATTAGAAGAAAAATGAACCTGTTCAGTTCAGCTGTTCGTGCGCTTGACTGTGCGAAGTTGATCTCGGAACGACCCATTCAGCTTTCCTTTCTTACGCCCGCATATTGGCGCCGTTGGCATCGTAGGCAGGTGCGCCCAGAACTTCGGCGTCGTAGAACTCACCCAGGATTTCCACCTGCAGCTTGGTTCCCGGAGCGGCGCTCTCGGTTGCGACATAGCCCATCGCCATCGACTTCCCGACGCGGTGACCATAGCCGCCGGAGGAGACATAACCGACCGCTTTGCCATCTTTCAGGATCGCCTCGTCATTCGAGACGTCGATGCCGTCCACGTCGATGGTCATGGTGACGAGCTTGCGGGCAACGCCGTCTTCCTTGAACTTCAGCGTCGCGTCCTTGCCGACAAAGTCCTTCTTCCAGTTGATGAAGACATCCATGCCGGATTCGGCCGCGTTGAAATCAGGACGGAAATCGGTGGTCCAGACGCCCCAGCCTTTTTCAAGGCGCAGCGACATCAGCGCGCGTGCACCGTACCAGCGATAACCCAGATCGGCCCCGGCCTCTTCGATCGCCTCGGCCAGACGCAGCAGGTACATCGGCTTGCAGTAGATCTCAAAGCCCAGCTCGCCCGAGAACGAGATACGGTTCAGGATCACCGGCACGCCGCCCACAAAGGTCTGACGCAGATCGCGGAACTTCAGCGCATCGGCGCTGACGTCGTCGCGGGTGATACGTGCCAGCAGCTCGCGTGATTTGGGGCCAGACAGGGCGATCCCGTGCCAGTCATCCGAGACATTGGCATAGCTCACATCCGCAGGCAGGTCCTTTTCGAACCAACGACGGTGCGCATCCTGCATCGCACCCGAGCCGAACAGCATGAAGTGGTCATCGCCCAGACTGGCCACGGTCAGGTCACCGTACAGACGGCCTTTCTCGGTCAGCATCGGGGTCAGCGCCAGACGGCCTGGTTTCGGGACGTAACCGGCCAGAGTGCGGTTCAAGTAGTCTCGCGCACCAGCGCCCTTGAACTCGTGCTTTGCAAAGTTGGCGATCTCGATGCCGCCCACGGCCTCTTGCACCGCTTTGACTTCCCGCGCGACATAGTCGTGGCTGCGGTTGCGCTCGAAGGTCGGGGTTTCATGGGCGTCTTCGGCGTTGTCGGCAAACCACAGGGCGTTTTCCAGACCAAAGCCCTGACCCATCACGGCACCCTTGTCGATCAGACGATCATAGAGCGCGGTGGTTTTCTGCATCCGGCCCTTGGGCAGCGTTTCGTTCGGGAAGGTCATCACGAAGCGACGCTCGTAGTTTTCCGAGGACTTGATGGTGCCCCAGTCCGGCGTTGCGAACTCGCCAAACCGCGCCACGTCCATCGCCCAGACGTCGATCGAAGGCTCGCCGTCGATCATCCACTCGGCCATGGTCAGACCAACGCCGCCACCCTGACAGAATCCTGCCATGACGCCCACGGCGACCCAGTAGTTTTTCATGCCCGGAACAGGGCCGATCATCGGGTTGCCATCGGGGCCAAAGGTGAACGGGCCGTTGATGGTGTCCTTGATGCCGGATTCGCCGATGGCGGGGATACGCTCGAACGACATTTCCAGACGGTCGGCAATCCGGTCCAGATCGGGTTGCAGCAGCTCGTGGCCGAAATCCCATGGCGTGCCATCGACCTTCCACGGGGTCGATTTGGGTTCGTAGGTGCCCAGAAGCATGCCATGGCGTTCCTGACGGAAGTAGATGTTGGCCTCATAGTCGATGCCCGCGGGCAGACGACCGGCTTCACCCATGCTCTCCATGCGGTCCTTGATCATCGGGATCGCGTCGGTGATCAGATAGTGGTGCTCCATCGGCTGCACCGGCAGGTGGATGCCCGACATATGGCCCACTTCACGCGCCCAGAGGCCGCCGCAGTTCACGACCTGCTCAGCGTTGATGACGCCTTTGGGGGTGGTCAGATCCCAACTGCCATCGGGCCGATGGCTCATCGACGTCACACCGCAATGGGTGAAGTACTGCGCGCCGTGGTGACGGGCGGATTTCGCGAAGGCGTAGGTTGCGCCCGAGGGATCGACATCGCCGTCCTGCTCATCCCAAAGCGCGGCGTGGTAGTGTTTCGGATCGATCAGCGGGTGACGCTCGGCCAGTTCCTGCGGGCTGATGAATTCCTGATGCAGGCCCATGTAACGCGCTTTCGAGCGCTCCCGCTTAAGGTAGTCGTACCACTCCTTGGTCGAAGCCGCGTAGAAACCGCCGGTGATGTGCATACCGACCGAATGACCCGAGGTTTCTTCAATCTCTTTATAAAGATCAATGGTATAGCTCTGCAGGCGCGAGATGTTGGGGTCCGAGCTGATCGTGTGGATCTGGCCGGCGGCGTGCCAGGACGAACCCGAAGTCAGCTCGTCACGTTCCAGCAGGACAACGTCTTTCCAGCCGAACTTGGCCAGGTGGAACAGGATCGAACAGCCGACGACCCCGCCGCCGATCACCACGACCTTGGCGTGGGAGGGGAGCTTTTTGCCAGACGTGGTTTCGTCTTTTTGAATCTCAGGCATTTTTGGTTCTCTCTTAGTTCAGGGGCAACCGGCGGAATTGGCCGGGCAGTGCGGGGTCATGGAAATGGTCGAGCGGTCCGTTCTCGACCAGATGGTTGTGCCAATGGGCAAGTGCATCGCGATCCAGCGTCACGCCGAGGCCAGGGCCTTCAGGAACAGGGATCACGTTGTTTTTCTGACGGAAGGGCCCGCCTTCGATGACGTCGCCGATCTGCCAGCGGAACAGCGATTGCGAGGGTTCCGAAATCCAAGGCATCGCCGCAGACATGTGCAGATACCCGGCAGTGGCGATGCCGGCATCACCGGAATAGCACCAGAAGCCGACGCCCATCACCTCACAGGCGCCAATAAAGCGCACCGCACGGGAAATCCCGCCCAGCACGGTAAAGTTGGTCACGATGTAATCGGGCGCGCCTAAGGCGACTGCCTTGCGAATATCTGGCACATGGGTTGAGATCGGAATGGTGAAGTGGCGGCGGAGCTCTGCCATTTCCTCGAATGTGGCAACCGGGTCTTCATAGTTGCGGATGTTGTAGGGCTCAATCTCGCGGAAGACGCGCATGGCGGAGGGCAGGCTCCACTGCATGTTGCTGTCTAGGCGGATCATCGCCTCGCGGCCCAGACCTTCGCGCAGCGCTTTGACCGTATCGATCTCAAGCTCGGGGTCGCCGAGGATCAGCTTACCCTCGAACATGGTGCTGCCGTGCTCTTCGCGCATGCGGATGCAGTAGTCGGCGACCGCCTCGGGACTCATCTCGCCGCCTTTGCGGTACCCGAAATACTCGGTGAAGGGGATTTCCCTGCGCACCGCACCACCCAGCAGGCGGTACAGAGGTTCATTCGCGACCTTGCCGCGCAGGTCCCACAGAGCGATCTCGATCGCACCAAAGGCTTTGACCACCGAACTGTCATCGGTGTTCTGAACGATCTGCCAGGGTGGCACGCACAGGCTTTCACATCCCGCAATATCCAGCGGGTCCGCGCCAATTAGGCGCTCGCCCATGGCGCGGATAGACTCGACCACATCAACTGACGGAGCCTCGCCCAAACCGATAAGACCCTGATCCGTCTCAACCTCGATGATGGTCTTCGAGGTGCCCGGGTAAAGCCCGCCGGTCCACCACATCGGCTTTTCCAGCGGGATATTGACCGGGGTCGCCCGAAGACCGGTAATCTTAAAACCAGGCATCCGGGATTTCCTCTTTGCGGCGGGCGACATAGGCCGTCAGTTCTTCTTTCTTGGCCTCGTCCATCGCGGGCGGCTGATAGTCGTTCAGCATCTGGTTCCAGCGCTCGTAAGCGCGGCGACGCATGTCCTTGGACCCGCCATCTTCCCAGCTTTCGACATTTTCACTATCGCTGAGTTTCGGCTCGTAGAATGCGGTCTGATAATTGCGCATGGTGTGGGCACAGCCCAGGAAGTGACCACCGGCCTCAACCTCGTCATAGGCGTCGCGGGCAAAAGCGTCGCTGCCGGTATCGAGACCCTGACCCAGGACCTTCTGGTAGGCCCCCAGCCGATCAGCATCCATGATCAGTTTTTCGAATCCAGTGCACAGGCCGCCTTCCAGCCAACCGGCCGAATGCAAAACGAAGTTCGCGCCAGCCAGCATCGTTGAATGCATCGAGTCCGCAGACTCATAGGCTGCTTGGGCGTCTTCAATCTTAGACGCGGTGAGCGAACCGCCACAACGCAGGGGAAGACCGGCACGGCGCGCAAGTTGACCAATTGCATAGTTTGATATGATCGGTTCTGGCATACCAAAGGTCGGTGCGCCGGATTTCAAAGACATCGACGATAGGAAGTTGCCCAAAACAAACGGCGCACCGGGGCGCAGCAGTTGAACATAGGCACAGACCATCATCGCTTCGGCCATGGCTTGGGCGACACTGGCTGCGGTGCTGACCGGACCCATCGCCCCAGACAGGATGAACGGAACAACAATCAAGCCCTGCCCGCGTGCCGAATACACGCGGGCCGCTTCCGTGACTACACGGTCGACCAGCAGGGGCGAGTTCGTGTTCACGTTGCCCATGATCACGCAGTTGTCTTCCATGAAGTCTGCACCAAAGACGATCTCGGCCATCTCGACGCTGTCCTGTGCGCGGCTCATTTCGGTGATCGCACCCAGATGTGGCTTATCGCTCAGCGTCATATGCGCGAACATCATGTCCAGATGGCGCTTGCTGACCGGAACGTCACAGGGCTCGCAGGTGACAAAGCCGCCATGATGCAGGTTCGGGTGCAAATAGGACAGTTTGACCAACTTCTCGAAAGACTCGATGTCGCCATAGCGCCGCCCACCTTCCAGATCGCGCACAAAAGGCGCGCCGTAGACTGGAGCAAAGACTTGGTTGCCATCCCCGATCACCACCGAACGCTCAGGATTGCGCGCAACTTGCTTGAAGCTTTTCGGCGCCTTTGAACACAAATCACGTATCCAACTGGCGTCGGCACGAACAGTGTCACCATTAATTTGAGCACCCCCACGACGCCATAATTCCAGCGCCTCAGGGTCATCGCGGAACGCGATACCCACATTCTCGAATATCCAGTCGACCTGCGCCTCGAGGCGGTTCAGATCCTCTTCGTTCAGAGGGTCAAAAAAGGCCAAACTGCGCTGGATATAAGGGGATGCCGGAACCGAACCCGGTTCTGAACCGCGGGAACGGGATTGACGTGTGCGCCGAGCCATTAGAGGTGCTCCTAGGGTATTACAATTTTGCGGTGTATGTTAACTGTTAAGGAAAATCTTGTGATGCTTGCAAAAAACAATGAATTGGATAATTAGAAGTTATGCGAAACATGTGGAGACACCTTGGATCACCGCGACATCTGGTCGTGTTCGAGGCGGCCGCAAGGCTGGGATCTTTCACAAAGGCGGCTAATGAGCTGAATGTCCAACAACCTGCAGTGAGTGCATCAATTCGTCAGCTAGAAGAGGGATTGGGAATTGCATTGTTCGTACGCAACCACCGCAAGGTGTCATTGACCACGGCTGGTGAGCGTTTGCTTGCCGATGTCACCCGCGCCTTCGAACAGCTTTCTCATTCGGTTTCAGCAATTAGGCAACTCTCTCGGCCCGATTATGTCACGCTAAGCGCCTCTACCGCCTTTAATAACTATTGGATTATGCCCCGCCTTGCGGACTTACAGAGGCAGCACCCTGATATCGACCTGCGCCTTCAGTCCAGTGATCGGGAGCCAGACCTTGATACAGAGAATATAAGTCTGGCAGTACGTCGCGGGGACGGGAACTGGTCAGGGTGCGAATGTCAGCTTATTGCAAAAGAAGTCATCTTCCCTGTGGCCTCACCGCGAAACATGTCAGACGCTGTTGATCTTAAGAGCTTGCCTAATCTATTGCACCAAAAACTAATACACTTGGAAGAGCCCATCCGTGAAAGACCTAGCTGGAAGGATTGGTTTGTCAATTTCAATGTTCACAATGCATTGCCACAAAGTGGCCTTCGGCTGAATGACTATGCTCTGGTGCTTCAAGCTGCGATGGCGGGCGAAGGTTTCGCATTTGGCTGGAAGCACGTTGCTGATGGCCTGGTGAATCAAGGCTTGCTTGCCGCGCGCCGTGAATGGAGTTGGGATACTGGGAAAGGGTTTTACCTGGTTTGGTCAAAAGCTAACCGCTTAACCAAGGGCGCATCATTGGTGCGAGACTGGATACTATCGCAGCGGGCAGATATGGGTTAAGTTAGGAGCTCCGGCACGGAATAGGCTCGCTGGCCGAGACTGCCAGGATTGGCGGAAATCGATTTGCAGAGATGCTGTCTAACGGCACTGGTCAAGTTTTTTTGCACTTTGGAGACCGGTTGCCAAGGCCAAAGTCGGCCAGCTGACTTCACCGCGAGTAATTCCCTGCCACTGCGTAAACGCAAAAACGGCAACAGCTTCCAGCCTAGGTGAGCTTGATATTCTGGAGTTCGGAAGGATGCGAACCTCTCGGACTTTCAACGTCTCGGGCAAGCTCTCGCCGCTGTGTTGGCCAAACGGGCCGAGAGAGACCGGAGTTTATCTCCAAAGACCATGTCCAACGAAAACGCGACCGGCAGTGCAATTAGGATGCTCCGTGCCCAGGATTGCAGCCAGTTCCATGAGATCCCGAATTCCAGCAGGCTAAAGACGCCCGATATGGCCATGGACATGAATGTCGACATGACCAAAGCTCCGGTATACCTCTGAAGGCGCCTGTGATCTCCCATCTTAGTCGACCTCCGATAGGGCCAAGGTTTCGGCTGCGGCAGTCAGTTCTGCGAGCGCGATCGGATTGGTAACGGTTCCGGTTTCCGTATCGAAGACATCAAAAAAGCTGGCAACAGAAACGGCTGCCTTCAGGTCTGCGCCAAAATATTGGGCCGAGCCCTTGGCCGAGGCCAACACGTTGCTTGCACCTCCGGCACCCGGAGAGGTCGAGAGATAGACCGCAGGCTTAGCCTGAAACACCTTTTGGTCGATCCTGCTCGCCCAATCGAAAAGATTTTTATAAGCCGCAGAATAGGAGCCATTGTGCTCTGCAAAAGATACGATTACCCCGTCGGCAGATCCTATCTTGTCAAAGAACGTTTTGGCAGCTTGAGGAATTCCGATCTCTTTCTCCAGGTCTTCACTGAAGATTGGCAGTTCAAAATCATTCAAGTCCAGCAGATCGATTTCGGCATCTGGAACCAGGGACGCGGTGAACCGCGCGAGGGATTTGTTGATAGATATCTTACTATTGCTTGCACCGAATGTCAGAATTTTCATGGGTATTCTCCAGTTTAATAAGAGGTTTTCCTTGGTGTTTGGTAAAGTGTTCATTGAGCCCACCAATCAACGCAGGTGTTCAGTCTATGGTTCCGAGCTCACCGGCCGCGTGGGCAGCAACGATTGCCTCCAACTGTGCTGTGTCACTCATTGCGAACGGCCCTTTTTGCACGAACGGTTCGCGCAAGGGGCGTCCGCTTAGGAGTACAGCTCGACCACCCATGGTGCTCATAAGGCGGATGTGTTCAGCATTGTGGGCAGCCAATGCCTCGTCGCCGTCAAGACGGAAACGGGTGCCATCGAGTTCAACCTCGACTTCGCCTTGGATGATGTGCAGCCACATGGCGTCTCCGGGCGCGCTGCGATGGGCGTAGCTGCCATCCGGCGACAGGCCAATATCAAGGATGGTGAGCGGCATTCCTGGCGGGGTCGCACCCACGATACCATTGCTGGCGCCGGTCATCACCCGGACCCGATGCCCAGAACCCTTGATCACCGGCATAGTCTGCGCGGCGACATGCAGAGATTCCGGTGCGTCCATTTTTTGCTCTGCTGGAAGGTTAACGAAGATCTGAAGAGCATGCGTACGCGACTCAGGCGTAGGAGCTTCGTCATGCACCGCACCACGGGCAGCTTTGAGCCAATAAAGATCACCCGGCGCCAGTTCGATATCGTTCCCAAGGGAATCCTTGTTGCGGAAGCTGCCTTTGCTGTCCTCGAATAGCACACTCACCGCAGAGATCCCCGCATGGGCATGGGGCCCGAAGGTTGGTGTCTTCATGGTAAAGTGATCGACCATAATCAGCGGGTCCATCAGCCCGTCAAGTTGGCGGTGGATGAAGCTGAGTGCTTCAAAACCCTCGCCTCGGGTCATTTTCTCTCCCTGTTGCTTCGCGGCAATCGCGGTATTGGGATTGTTGGTCTGAAGTCTGTTTTTTGCGGTCATATCTGCCTCCTGTGCTGCAACAGTACCTATGGGTGATACGAAGGCTGCAAAATCCTTTGATTTCGGAACCTACCGTTCCATATTCAGAACGATATGTGATGCCAGGAGGATCAGATGATGGATCTCAATCAAGCTTACTACCTGGTGCATGTGGTTGAGAAGCAGGGCTTCTCGGCAGCGGCGCGAATCCTCGGCATTCCCAAGTCACGAATCAGTCGGCATGTGAAAGCGTTGGAAGAGACGCTCGGCACCCGGCTTCTCAATCGGGACTCACGTCACATGTCACTGACAGAGGCAGGTGAGGCATATTACAGACATGCAAAGATGGCGTTGGAGTGCATGGTGGCTGCCGAAGCCGCTGTGCTCCAGGACAAGAACACACTGGAGGGTAGTGTCACCCTGTCCTGTTCGGTCGGGGTCGCGCAGTTCGCCCTTGGTCGTATTCTACCGCAGTTCTTGGCTGACAATCCGCGGTTGGTGTTGCGGCTTCAGGCATCCAATGATTTTGCCGATATGGTCAGTGATGGCATAGACTTGGCGATACGGGGCCATGCCAAACTGTTGCCCGATTCCGGTTTGATCCAAAGACGCATCGCAAAAGTCCCTTGGCACTTGTTCGCCTCGCCTGACGTGGCGCGGCAAGTTGGTGCTTCAGCATCGCCGACAGACCTTGAAGACTTGCCCGGTCTCACACTAGGCTGGCGCCCCCGGGACAGTGCCTGGTCGTTGGTCGCGCGCGACGGAAGCACAGCCTTCGTTCCTTACTACGCGCGGCTGCGCAGTGATGACATGGCCACACTCAAACAAGCGGTTGCAGAAGGGCTCGGCGTGGCAGCGCTCCCAGCGTATGCCTGCGCTGAGGACGTCGAAGCCGGGCGCCTGTGCCGTCTCCTGCCGGACTGGACCGCTGGAGCACCCGAAATCAGCCTGCTGATGCATGACCGGAGGGGCAATCCGCCGCAAGTTGACGCTCTCGCAACATTCCTCAGACACGAGTTACCTGAAGTTATGAGTTAAATCGACGTCATGCAGCGAGATTCCTTTCGAAGCGACTTCGGACCGTTGCCCCAAGTGGACGAGGAGGGTGGCTTTTTCTCCTCAGGCATCGATTGAGCCAAGGTCTTTACTCAATCGATAGCAACGTTCGACGGCTCCGAAATCGTGCTCGTGATGCGGTTTCCAATTTGACCGACGTAGATGTTGGCAACAGAAGCTAGCACAGTACTGCTCCCGACATTAAGCTGAACCTAGGTGGTCAGCCCCAACGAAGACAGGGCTCGGCGTGTAGACGACAACGTCTCTTCTTGTTTGGCGGTATCATTCTGCAATCGCGCCATGCTCAAAGTTCCTGCAAGCATTCCGAGCAACGTCGATCCGCTGATCTCGGTGGTTCTCTCACAACGTTCCACTGCTTTGGTCAATGTTGCTGTCAAACGTCGTGTCCCAAGTTCCAGTTCTTTCCTTTCATTCGCTGAGCATCGCCCTGCGTCACCGATAAGTGCAGCAACCGGACAGCCTGTCTCGACGTGACCAAGGTGTTGCATCGACAGGTAGCGATCTACGAAATTGGACAGGGCAACGTCTGCAGAGTTTTCTGCAATATCCCGTTCAATACCTTCAATGAAGACGTCAAAGGCCTTGCGTGTCGCAGAGACGGCCAGATCTTCCTTGTTTTTAAAATGTCGGTAGAAACCGCCATGCGTCATGCCGGCGGAACTCATGACATCCGACACGTTCAGTCCCGCGTAGCCGGCCCGCCTCAATTGCTCTGCAGCAATGGCAAGAAGCGTTTCGTGAGTTTTGGCTTTCTCGGCTTTTGACGTTCTGGCCATGGCAGTTCCTACCCTCTTGACAATTAAGATTGCTGGTATCATCTAAAATATAAGATGACAAGCATCATCTATATTCCCGGCAACGCTCCAAAGGAGCACAAGCGGAGGTTTGAACATGAACATGATCGGAACCATAGAATCGGAAGCGCCGTCTGAGGCGCGGCTAAAACTCTTGGAAGTGGGAGCTGCGCTTGATTTTTCTGACGGGTTCCAAGCTCTCGCAAGACCGAAAGGCGCGCGCAGTTTTCAATCCTCACTGCATCAACTCGAAATAGTTCTGTCCTACGGTCAAATCGAAGACCCGCGCGTGATCCTACAGGCAATGAACCTCTATCTCATGGCCAATCAACAGCAGTATGGGATCGAGCTTTACGCCGGGGTTCTTGACCGTTTCGGAGATGAAATGACCCCCGATACGCGCGCAGTTTATGAATCGGCGCTTGGCGTGCTGCGGGCAACTTACGCGGATCGCGTGCCTGTGCTTCGCCGGATCAGTTGGGTACATGACAGCTTTGCCCTGATCGAAACGGCGCTTCAGCGAACCGCGTCAGAACATCCGATCCCCCATTGGGCGGCTGGTATGGTTTATGCTCAGGTGCCCGCGTTCTTTTTCAAGAAAGCTGAAGCAATCAAACACCTGACTTGGCTGGCCGATCGGCCGGAAACGGAACCGACATACGGCTTCTATCGCGAGGTGTATCGTCAGCTTTCCGCTTTAACGATTGGCAAGGCGGAATCCGCGAAGGACTGGTTGCGTATGAGCGGATATGACGCTGCGCAACCCCACGTGCCGCTGATGGGGTGGTTTGTCACCGGCCTCGAGGGTACAGCCATGGCGCCGCAACCGGTACTGGACGAGGTTGTCGCAGGACGTGTATTCGCCCTTTATGGTTTCGGGTTTTCGGATATTTACTTTGTCCTTTCCGACGACTGGAAAGAGTTGATCGCCATTGATGCCGGAACTCAACCACGTTCTTTGAAGGCGGCTCACGAATTCTTGCTGGCGGCCTATCCCGACCTGCCGAAGATCACCACTGTGTTCGTGACGCACGCCCACTGGGACCACGTTGGAGGTCATGGCTATCTGAAAGAACACAACCCGGATATCGCAATATTTGGACGGGCGAATTTTGCGGCGGTGACCGAGCGTGTGGCCCGCGACCACAGCTACAAGTACTTCCGCGGCGAAAATTTCGATCACGCCTGGGTCACAGATTATGCTCCGACACATCCGGTTGATGGGCCGCAGAAGCTCACCGTGGGTGGGACAGAGATATCCCTCATTCCGGTTACAGGGGGCGAAACTGAAGACGCCATGCTGATCCATCTACCGGGTCTGAGCTGTGTGTTTGTCGGTGATGTAGTGATGCCGTGGTATGGTGAACCCTGGGTAAACGAAGGCTTCGTGTCTTCCGCCACCCAGGTCATGGACAGGGTCCTGAGCTTGGGGGCGATGCATATCCTGCATGGTCACCACCCACTGACGCTCCTTTATGGGCCAGAAAACCTGCGTATTTATCGCGACATGCACGAATGGCTGGTGCGGATGACACAGGATTACGTCCGCCGCGGCTATTCTGCCAAGGACATTATCCGGCTCAACCTGATCCCACCGACCTTGGTGGCACACCCGGATGTTACGCTCGGTTTCGTCGCCGCGCGGGACAATGTGATCGCGCGGGTTGCTGATGAGATGGTCGGAATATGGCGAGAGGATCGAACCGGTCAGGCACCGGAAGGTTTGGACACCATCACCACGGAGGAGAGGGCCCGCCTGTTGTCTGACTACCTGGGATTAAGCGAGTCGCATGTGGTCCGCAGCCTGAATCGTATGATCGCGGGCGGGGACAACACGCTGGCGCTGCAATTTGCGGTAGCGGCCGAAGCTGCCTTTGGAGCAACGCGAAGTATCCAAGTCGCCAAGGAACAGGCTGCGGATCGGTTGCGCAGTATCGGGCAGTTCACCGATCCCTTTGCCTTCACCACCTATTCCGAAATGACCAACCGACCTCATCATCCCATGCCAGCCGGCGACGAAGGCAACACAGGAGAGCGGCTATGACTGCAACAAACTGGTTTTTGCTGGTTCTGACAGCAGTGCTGTTTGGTTCGTCTTTCCCACTGATCAACATCGCTGTCGACGAGATTTCACCGATGTACATGGCTGCCGCGAGGGTTTTGATCGCCACACCGATTGTGGTGGTGTTCCTGTACGCGTCCGGCCGGAAACTACCGCCAATCGGGATAAAATGGTTGCCGCTTTTGGTGTTGGGTCTGCTGACGGCGGCCATTCCCTACTTCACGATTGCCTGGGGACAGACGCGGATCGATAGCAGTCTCGGGGGAATACTGTTTGCGACCATCCCAATCTTCACAGTTATCCTTGCCCCGATCCTTACGAAGGAAGCCAGCTTGTCCGGTGCGCGCATGATGGGCGTCGCCCTCGCATTTCTCGGGGTCGTTCTTGCGGTCGGGCCCGAGAGCTTCGAGAACCTGGGGGGACAGGCCGCAGGTGCAGTCGTCACGCTTGCCGCCGCTCTGAGCTACGCGCTTGGCAATATTTTCGCGCGCGCCCAAAGCGAACTGGATCCGGTTCTGATGGCGGCGGGACAGATGGTGACAGCCTCGCTTGTTTTGGTGCCGATCGGATTGTTTTCGGGCGGGCCGTTTCCTGCGATGCCAAATGCTGCTGCGATCTTCGCCACGTTGGCTGTCGGCGTATTCAGCACTGCTGTGCCGGTTCTGCTCATGTTCATGCTCGTCAAGAAGGTTGGGGCAACCCGTACGTCCTTACTGGCCTTCTTCATTCCAGTGGCTGCCGTTTTGTTGGGCGTCGCTCTTCTAGGCGAGCAACTGGCTCCTCTAACGATACTGGGGTTCGCGATGATCATCGGCGGAGCGCTTTGGTCTTCACGGGTACCGGCCAAAGCGCCGGAACCTGTTGCCACATCTCAATCGGCATCAATCAGAGACTAAGCAACTGCCAGACGGGCGGCATGTTCATAGTGCCGCCCGTTCTCGTTATTTGCAGATCTTGCCGAAGTAACGAACCAGCCCAACGAGGTTATCTGGGTCGCGCATGTCGACCAGCCCATAGCTCTGGAACTGGCCAGAAACGCCTTCCATGGTCCCCCGTGTTGAGCCTTCCTGAATGTCGTAGGTGATCTCGACCATATACCGGCCGGGCTTTCCGGGCACTGCCGTTAGCTCTGCATGATCTTTTGTTAAAAAGGCCCCTCCGTCGCCGCGACCAAAATAGTGCTCAATGTCCATTTCAAGGCCAGTTTCAGTTTCTCGCTGCGACAGGATTTTACCTGCTGCGTTTTGAACGCTGCCCATAAGAGTAGCGGAAATGACGATGGGTTGTTCCTCGCCTTCGACAAAGAAGTTCGGAATTGCAACGCCCCCGATGGGAAAGCACTCTTCGGCATCTGCCGTGCTTGCCGCCGCGATACCTGCGGCCAGCAGAACGAGTTTGGCCAAGTTTTTCATTCCTATTCCTTTCAGGATTCAATCTGATAATAGGGAGAATTCAACAGCCTGCTTGCCTCTTCAGTGACTGTGGCATCGAATATCCGCGTATAAAGTGCGGCGTTCATTCTGGCGGCTGTTTCGGGGAACGCATCGATTGCGAAGTTGCGTGCGTTCTCGACGGTATCGAACGCATCCAATCCGCCAAGCGTGTGTGTGTTGAGACCACTGAGCCAGGTTTTTGAAATCAGGCCGGGCGTCTCCTTCAGTGCCGGATTCCGATCCTGCCAAGGCGCGTCCGCAAACGGTACGTTCACTTGTAGCTCTGTATAGACAAACGCGCCCGGCGCTTTATCAAGCTTCTGGCCGAAATGCGGGGAGTAGATGTCGCGGCTGGCCTGGGCGACGACCGACGCATCAAAAATTCGCGTGTTGTGCGCAACGCCGAAGGCGCGTGGCTCGGTTGGAAAATAGACGTTCACGAACCGTTGCGCGTTTTCGATGCTGTCAAAGGCATAGAATCCACCGAGCGAGTTGTTGCCCAGGCCGGAAAGCCAGGTTTTGTTCAGAAATCCAGGCTGTTTGCGGATGGTTTCGCTGATCTGCCGCCAGGGGGCATCTGCGAATGGAACCGAGATCTGAACTTCAGTGTATACAAAGGCTTTTGCATTCATTTTGGTTTTCTCTTGATTGACGTTGGTTTGCGCACGAGCAGCCGAGGGTGAGAGAACTGAGGCTGCTCCTGCCGCAGCGATCCCCCCTATCACTCGCCTGCGGTTCAGTGTGTTTGCCAGCGAAGCCATGCTGTTCTTGTCGTCATGTTTCATTGCCGTTTCCTGTATCGAGAGAATCAACTTGCATTTTGCAAGTGGTGAACAATTACGTCATCTACTTGTATTTTGCAAGTGGTGAGAGTAAATGCTTCGAATGACTGATCAGAACTCAAAACGGCCGTCAGGTTGCCCTTTAGCGTTTGCGCTGGATACCTTCGGAGACAAGTGGACGCTGTTGATCATCCGTGAACTGATGTTCAACGACAAAAATACCTATGGCGATTTTCTGGAAGCCGACGAAGGGATCTCAACTAATATTCTGGCAAGCCGACTAAAACATCTGGAAACGGAAGGGATCATCGTAAAGCGCCGCGACCCGGAAAATTTTCGCAGTTTCATCTATAATCTTACGCCGAAAGGGTTTGATCTCGCCCCGGTACTGTTTGAGATTATCGCTTGGAGCGGAAAGCATGACCCAAGGCCCTCGAGGTTAAGACAGATGGTGGACCGTGTCGCCAAGGATCGCAAAGGACTGGAGCGTGAAATCGAACAGAAACGCACATCGCAGAATGAGTAACACAAGGTCGTTCTAGGTCAGATCATTCGAGAAATAATTAGGTATTTGAAAAAGCTTCCTAAACCTAAAGTACAAAACCTGTTTTGAACTTAGTCCAAAGACAACTTGCGCGAAAAGGTGAATGCGTGAAGAAGCGCTTACCCAAAGGTCTTAAGATAGTCTGAAACGTGAATTCCAAAACGTCTTTGAAATGCGCGACGCGTCCTTTGAACATCGCCAAACCCGCTCTCAGAAGCCGCTTGTTTTTGCGGTAGTTTGTGCTCTAGAAGCCCGCGCGCGTGATCGACGCGGATCCGTTCGACGAACTGCGCTGGTGTCTCCTGCAGATCACGTTTGAAATGTCGCGACAACGTGCGCGGATTGAGCCCAGCTTCACTAGCCAAGGCATCCAGCGTCCAATTCTGATGCGGTTGAGAGACGACTTTCTCGATAAGACCTGAAAGAGTGTCCCCCCGGGAAAACTGACCTGCCAGGTGAATCGCATATTGGCTCTGACCTCCGGTCCGCCGCAGTTGAACAACCAACTCCCGCGCGACTGACAAAGCGACCGAGGGTCCGCAATCCCTTCACCAATCGCGCAGATCCAGCTCTGAGTGGACCACTCTCCTCCATGACCCTGATGGCATCCAGACTGAAATCTTTGGCTAGGCCTTAGTTTTCGAACCGCAGGATTGCACTCGAGATTCAGTACTGTTCGACTATCAAAATAGGTAGCTGACTTATGAGAACTGCCGGCCGATCGTATTTCCAATGGACGCGTTGGGGTTACGACAAAAGGCGCAGCAGAATGTGCGCATCGTGGTTTTGACCACTATAGAAGACTGCGAGTACGCGTACGATCAGTTCGTCATCGTCGACTTCAAAATAGATGATCGCTTTGTTCTTGGTTACGTTCCGAATGCTATTGCCGAGATGTGGTCTTAGGGTGCCTTGATGTGGAACGTTCGCCAGGCTTTCGAGGCTCTCCTGAATCTCTATGACGCGCTTCTCAGCGCGCAGAAAAGCGGGTTCCAGATCTTCGCCAAAGTGCTCAGCGGTTTCAACAAGATAGTCAAATATGAGATCGAGATCTGAGGTGACTTCTTCGGCGCGAACGACTTTATAGACCACGCGCAGCCCGCTTGCGTGCGATCATGTCTTCGGTACGCTCCTTGCCCTCTCTGAGAGTAATGAAGGTTCCGTTTCGACGCTGATCCAGCAGCTCTCGCAGTGCGTCAGTTTTTTGCGATTGTTCACGCATCAGTTCAAGCCCATGCTGAAGCACGGCGGACAGGCTAGCGTAATGACCCTGGGCGACCAGACTCCGCGCGTAGGCGTCTTGTGAGTCAGTCAGGGATATAGATGCTTTGACACTCATATCAAGCCCCATTTGTACTACTGAGTAGTATAATATGCCGCAAACAACAGTCAATATTGGGCGCGCACGAACGTATTTTATTGGCATTACTATCTAGAAACAAACTTCCCTGCATATTGGTATCTTCAGGGGCAGCAGTGGTAGAACCTTAGGGCCGCCCAAACAGGCAGGCTGACATCGTGATCCAAGATGCTGGAACTTCTGCTGGATCGCTTCTTCTTAGGCAACTGTGATGCGGTGCGATTGCTGAAACTATTTCGTTGTGTTTTTCAGCGACGCCATCAGATTGTGGAATTTCTCGCCCTGAACGGCGACATGTGATCGAAGTGCACGTGCCGATTCTTCCGGGTTGCCCGTATCGAGGGCGCACACGATGTCTCGATGTTCGGACATCGATTGCGCCATACGCCCACGAAGCCGAAGCTGCTGACGCCGGAATGGCCTTAACCTTTTGTGCAGTTTAGAAGCTTCTTGTTCCAAAAACGAGTTGCCCGATTGATTGTATATGATTCTATGAAAGCGCTCGTTTTCGATGTAATATGCGTCCGGGTCACCGGCATCGACCGCTATCTGGCATTTCGTATTAGCCTCGGTCAGCTCCTTCAGAGCTTCATCGGATATGCGCAGGGCAGCAAGCCTGCCACAAACGGCTTCGAGCTCTGCCATGACCTCGAACATCTCCATGAGCTCCACAGGGCCGGGTTGTCGGACAAAAGCTCCTCGGCGCGGGATGAGATCGACCAACCCAGACTGGGCAAGCCTTTGAATTGCTTCCCGAAGTGGTGTTCTGGATACACCGAACTGCTCGGCCAGTTTGACTTCATCCAGACGGTCACCGTCCGAAAAGGTTCCGTCAAAGATAAGCTCTTCCAAATCCTGAGCGATGGTATCGGCAAGTCGTTGGTCCATGGCTGCTTGTTTTATCCGCGATCAAATGAGAACTCAATAAGATAAATCTTGTATACAAAAATATTGACTAAAAAAACATTACTGCTCTATGCTCCCGCTCATCCCCGGTATGACCGGGATGGTAATGGGAGGAAGAATATGAAATCCACGTTCAAAACAGCGGTCGCTGCGCTGGCGCTTGTATCTGCCGGTACGCTTGTATCCGCAAAAGAGCTGCGCCTGTCGCACCAGTGGTCCAACAAGGACATCCGTCACCAGGTCGCCCAAATCGTGGCCGATGAGGTCGCAGCCGCCGATGTCGATCTAGAGATTAAGATTTTCGGTTCAAAATCGCTGTTCAAGCCGCGCGAGCAATACAAGCCGCTCAGCCGAGGTCAGCTGGACATGACCGTTCTGCCGCTCAGCTATGCCGGTGGTCAGCAGCCCGCCTATAACCTGACTTTGATGCCCGGCTTGGTGAAAAACCACGATCACGCAGCGCGTCTCTCCGAGTCTCCCTTCATGGAGGCGTTGGAAGAGAAGATGGCCGAGGATGATGTGATGGTTCTGGTCCATGGCTATCTGGCTGGTGGTTTTGCCGGAAAAGACAAGTGCATCACCAAGCCCGAAGATATCGCAGGCTTGCAGACGCGTGCAGCAGGTAAGTCTTTTGAGCAGATGCTGGCCGGGGCCGACGCCTCGATCGCCTCGATGGCGTCATCGGAGATCTACAACGCGATGCAGACCGGTGTTTTGCAGGCGGCTAACACGTCGTCATCGTCATTTGTCAGCTATCGCATCTACGAACAGGTCAGCTGCTATACGCCAGCGGGCGACGTTGCCCTGTGGTTCATGTACCAGCCATTACTGATGAACAAATCCACCTTCGACGGGCTGAATGAAGATCAGCAAGCTGCATTGCTGGCCGCGTCTGAAAAGGCACAGACCTACTATCTTGAAGAAGCCAAGAAGCAGGACGCAAACTCGGCCAAAGTCTTCGCCGAAGCGGGCGTTGAGATTGCTGAAATGAGCGCGGAAGACTTCGAAGCATGGCGCGCTCTGGCACAGGAAACATCCTATAAGGCGTTTGTGGAAGAGGTGCCGGACGGGCAAGAGCTGCTGGACAAGGCTCTGGCGGTCGAGTGACCCTTTTTCGCCCGGGCGGCCCCGCTGCCGCCCGGCACTGATCTCAGTTCTGATTTTCAGACTTAATTGCATCTCAATCACTAGGAGACGCAAATGGCTGGCCATAGCTCTGCCGTTGCTTCCCATACCGGGAACAATCCTTTCCTTCGTCTTGTCGCTGCGCTTTCAACACTGGCCGGATGGTGTTCCGCAGCTATGATCGTTGCCGCCGTCGCCATCACCTGCCAAATGATCGTGGTGCGCTTTGTCCTGAATGGCTCGACCATCTGGCAAACCGAAGCGGTCATCTATCTTGTCATCGCGGCCACCCTCGTCGGTCTACCTTATGTGCAGCGCCTCCGTGGTCATGTGAATGTCGACCTGATCCCGATCTCGCTGGCCCCGCGCCCCCGCTATTTTATGGCGATCCTGACCTCGGCCCTGTCCATCGCCATCGTCTCGGTCATGCTGTTCTACGGCTACGAGTATTGGCACTTCGCATGGGAGCGTGGCTGGAAATCCGACACCGTATGGGGTGTGCGCCTTTGGATTCCCTACCTGTCCATCCCGGTCGGCTTTGGACTGCTGCTGCTTCAGCTAATCGCTGACCTCGTCGCCGTCCTGCTTGGCATCGATAAACCCTTTGGTCTGGAGTAAAGCCGATGGACCCCCTCCTGCTCGGCGCCATTGTCGCCATCGCCACCATCCTCGTTTTGTTTTCGGGCGTATCGGTCGCCATCGGTTTGTTGATCGTTTCAGCCGGGTTTCTGATCGTCTTCGACGGCCCGCGTTCGCTGGAACTGATGCCAGAAATCCTGTTCGGAAAGCTGGATAACTTTGCCCTTCTGTCGATCCCGATGTTCATCATCATGGGGGCGTCCATCGCGTCGACGAGGGCTGGGGCCGACTTGTACGAAGCCCTAGAACGCTGGCTGACCCGCGTACCCGGAGGGTTGGTCGTATCCAACCTTGGTGCCTGCGCTTTGTTCGCCGCGATGTCCGGATCGTCACCTGCAACCTGTGCCGCCATCGGCAAAATGGGCATCCCCGAAATGCGCAAGCGCGGCTATCCCGACGGCGTTGCCGCAGGTTCCATCGCTGCAGGTGGTACACTGGGTATCTTGATCCCACCCTCGGTCACCATGATCGTCTACGGCATCGCCACCGAGACCTCGATTGGTCGTTTGTTTTTGGCCGGCGTGATCCCCGGCCTGATGCTGGTTGGTCTGTTCATGGCCTGGTCGCTTTATTCGACCTGGAAATCCGGTGACGCAACCCGTCTGGGGTCTGGCAGCTACACTTGGCGTGAACGTTTCGAGATCCTGCCGCGGGTTCTACCCTTCCTCGGCATCATTCTGGGTGTGCTGTACGCCATGTATGGCGGTATCGCCACGCCATCGGAAACGGCTGCCGTTGGTGCCCTGCTCTGCCTGCTGATCGCAATGATCATCTACAAGCTGTGGAACCCCAAGGACATCTGGGTCGTGCTGCGCGACAGCACCAAGGAAAGCGTGATGATCCTGTTCATCATCGCCGCTGCCGGTGTATTCTCGTACATGCTCAGCTCGCTGTTCATTACACAGGCGATTGCTGAATGGATCGGTACGCTGGATGTGAACCGCTGGGTTCTGATGGGTGCGGTCAACGTGTTCCTTCTGATCGCCGGGTTCTTCCTGCCCCCCGTCGCTGTGATCCTGATGGCGGCACCGATCCTGTTGCCGATCATCACTACCGCTGGCTTCGATCCGATCTGGTTCGCGGTTGTACTGACCATCAACATGGAGATTGGCCTGATCTCGCCCCCTGTCGGCCTCAACCTCTATGTGATCAACGGCATCGCGCCCGACATCTCGCTGAAAACCATCCTGACCGGCTCTCTCCCCTTCGTGGCCTGCATGGTGATCGCGATTGTCCTGCTGTGCCTCTTCCCGGGTCTCGCGACATGGCTGCCTGATCTGGTGATGGGGGCAGCGGTATGACCCTGTTCGCCGATCTTCTGTCCACCGTGTTCGAGCGGCGCTACCGACGCTCGGGCGCTGCGGCCCTCGATGGCCGCCCGCTGTCCGAACTGGCCGATGCGCTTGTTGGGTCAGCGGGCGAGACCTCTGGGCTGGCGTTGGCCGAAGAAATCCTGACCCGGTTCGACACTCTGGATGACGAGGAAAAGCTGGAGTTTTTCCGCTACCTCGCCTCGGCCATGAATATCAACCCCGAGGCGGTGCGGTCGTCGCTGGATGAATACGAACGCGACCCCTCGAAAACGACCTATCGCAGCTTTGCGGCTGCGGTGGAACCGGCCCGGCAGGAAATGATCCGCCGGTTGAACCGGGTGCCCGGTGCCACCGGCGCGCTGGTACAGATGCGTGCCGATCTGCTGCGGCTGGGCGGCGAGGAACCGGAACTGCAGGCGCTTGACCTGGACTTCCGGCACCTGTTCGCCAGCTGGTTCAACCGTGGCTTTCTGGTGCTGCGCCCGATCAACTGGGAAAGCCCTGCGCATATTCTGGAAAAGATCATTGCTTATGAGGCAGTCCACGCCATCGGCAGCTGGGATGACCTGCGCCGCAGGCTCGAGCCCGCCGACCGGCGCTGTTTCGCCTTTTTCCACCCCTCGATGCCCGATGAGCCATTGATCTTTGTCGAAGTGGCGCTGAACCAAGGCATCCCGGGCTCGGTTCAGGCGCTGCTCGCCGAAGACCGCTATCCACTGCCGCAGGATCAGGCGGATACAGCTGTGTTCTACTCTATCTCGAACTGTCAGGCTGGCCTCGCCAGCATCTCGTTCGGCAACTCGCTGATCAAGCAGGTGGCCTCGGATCTGGCGGCGGAACTGTCGGGTTTGAAGACCTTTGTCACCCTGTCGCCCATTCCGGGCCTGACCAAATGGCTGACGCAAGAAAACATCGAATGGGACGTCGAAAAGCCCGAGCAGATGAAGGCACTGGCGGCGCATTACCTGCTAAACGCCAAAGGGCAGGGCAACATGCCGTTTGATCCGGTCGCCCGCTTCCATCTGGGCAATGGCGCGTTAGTTCACGCGGTTCACGCGGATGCCGATACCTCGGACAAGGGCCGGGCCCAGTCCGGCGGCACCATGGTCAACTATCTCTATGACCTCAGCCGTGTGGCGCAGAACCACGAACAATTCGCCAATACCCGCGAGGTGATCGCCTCGACCGAGGCCAAGTCGCTTGCGGCTTCGGCCTCTCTCACATCGACACAGGAAAGGTAATCCTTATGGCCAATCCTCTCTATGACGGTTTGTTCGGCGCTCATGCCGGTAAAGACACACCTTTTTTGCAGCTGCTCGACGGTTCGGTGATTACCCATCAGGACTTTCTGAGCACCGCAGCACAGATCGCCCACCTGACAAAGCAACTGGACTTGAAACCCGGCGACCGGGTTGCGGCGCAGATAGAGAAATCACCCGAAGCGCTGGCGCTCTATGCGGCCTGCGCGCAAGCGGGTTTGGTGTTCCTGCCCCTCAACACTGCCTACACAGTGGATGAGCTGACCTACTTCATCGAAAACAGCGGGGCCTCGCTAATCGTCTGTGACAGCCGCAGCGAAGCGAAACTCGCCCCTGTTGGAGCGCAACTGGGCGCGCAAGTGGAGACTCTGAACGCGGATGGCAGCGGCAGCCTGATGGATCAGGCCGCAACCATGCCTGCCAGTTTTGAAACCGTTGATCGCGATGGTGACGATCTGGCGGCGTTCCTCTACACCTCGGGGACGACGGGCCGGTCCAAAGGCGCGATGCTGACCCAGAACAACTTGTTGTCGAATGCACAAACGCTAGTCAAGGAATGGCGCTTTACATCCGACGACGTGCTGCTGCACGCGCTGCCGATCTTTCACACTCACGGACTGTTTGTGGCAACCAATGTCACACTGGCTGCGGGCAGCAGCATCATATTCATGCCCAAGTTTGATTTGGATGAGATCATCGGGCGGATGCCAAATGCCACGACGATGATGGGCGTACCGACCTTCTATACCCGACTGTTGGGTGACGATCGGTTCACAAAGGAACTGACCGAACATATGCGCCTGTTCGTGTCCGGTTCCGCACCTCTGCTGGCGGAAACCCATGTGCAATTCGAAGAGCGCACCGGCCATCGGATTCTGGAACGCTACGGCATGACCGAGACCAACATGAATACTTCAAATCCCTATGGCGGTGAACGTCGTGCGGGCACCGTTGGGTTCCCGCTTCCGGGTGTCGAACTAAAAATCTGCGACTCTGATGGCAACGCCCTGCCTCTGGGCGAGATCGGAGAGATCGAGGTGCGCGGGCCCAACGTGTTCAAGGGCTACTGGCAGATGCCGGAAAAAACCGCCGCTGAACTGCGCGAGAACGGGTTCTTCATTACAGGTGATCTGGGGCGGATTGACGAGGATGGCTATGTCCAGATCGTGGGTCGCAACAAAGACCTGATCATCTCGGGCGGCTACAATATCTACCCCAAGGAAATTGAACTTGTGCTGGATGACCAGCCGGGAGTTCTGGAAAGCGCCGTCATTGGCGTGCCTCATCCCGACTTTGGCGAAACCGTTCTGGGTGTGATTGTCGCCGAACCGGGCCAGTCCCCCGATCTGGATACGATGATGGGCACCGTGCGCAACAACCTCGCGCGGTTCAAGCATCCCCGCCAGTTGATCCTGATGGATGAACTACCCCGCAACACCATGGGCAAGGTTCAAAAGAACATCCTGCGTGACCACTACAAAGACATGTTCGTGGTCGCCTGAGAAAACGCTCCCCGAGCCTGCGGGACCATTTCTCGACTCGCGGGTTTTCCTCCAACGGCCTGAAGGCGCGTCCACCGTGATTTCAGGCCGTTGGCCTTTTTAGGTTTTCAGATAAATTCCTTCAAAGACCGCGCGAGCATCGCCGAGTTGACCAACGATCAGCGCTCTCACTGAAATCTGTGACCTCTTCTCAACGGAAGAGTGCTGGAACTACTTAAAGGCTGTCGGATATGTCTAAGGTTAAAAGGCCGGACGCCTTAGCCGTGTGTGCGCAATTTGCCAGGGTCGTAGACCGGGCTGCTGGCAATACGGGCCGTTGTTTCCAGACCGTCGCCAGACACCATGAGCGTGGTGCCAACCGAAAGGCTAGGCTCTACATGTGCAAGCGCCAGCGATTTGCTCATCCGGTGCGAATAGCAGGGGCTGTTGATCACGCCAACATCCGCGCCATCCAGCGACAGAGTTTCACCGCCTGCGACCATGTCCGGATGGTCGATGTCGAGGCAAACGTTGTTGACCTTCTCAGCACCTTTCGGTGCCAAGACTGCCGCTTTGCCCCGGAAAGCACCGTTTTGACCGCGTGCGGCACTTGGACGATATCGAGACATGGTCAACGCGGGCGAAACACGCGATGGCCATTCTGTCTGGCCACACACCGACAGCTCTGCGCAAGGTCTTCACGGACTGGCCACTGATCTCGGCTCCTATGGCCGAGGTCTCGACCGATGCAAGCCGAGCCGCAGTGCAACGTAATCTGAAACTGATGGACGAGATGGGACTGGTGCAGGAAGTTTCGAGGCAAAGGCGTTTCAGGATTTGGCGCGCATGCAAATAGATCTGTCACGCCAAACTATGGGTGAGCATAAACTGCTTGCACGCCGCGGCCGAATGCCAAGTGGCCGACATTCAATGCCCCAAATAGGCAGAAGCTACTCCGAGAGCACCAACCAGAATGAGGCTCAGTGCCCAGACGAGATCGAGGTTGAACCAAGTCTTCGACAAGAATTTCAACCCAAACCAAAGGTAAACAGTCAGTGCGGCGACGCCTCCGGCGATCGTCATCGAGAAGGTATGGACAAATGCCACGATGAACGCGGTCGTGACATTGTTACCCATCAGAGATTGTGCGGCAGCATGGCCGGCTTCATCCGCGCCCACCGCGCAGATTCCCAGAAAGATGGGCACCAGCATCAGGCCGGCGCCATGCGCCATGGCCGCCAAAAACGACCACAAAGCCAGGCGTGCCGGATGAATACGCGCCAATATCTTCGGATGCCTGCGATTGATCAGCAGATAGATTCCCATGGCAATAACCAGCAACCCGGCACCGACGCGAATCTGCATTTCCCATTCGACGAGAAAGAGCATCAGGGAGAATGGCAGCAATATCCCTATCATCGCCAGGAAATGCCCAAGCGCCAGCATTGCCAGCGCCTTGGGCATCGCCATGCGGCGACGCTCCATCAACGCCGCCGATACGGCCAGTGGCCAGCCCATGCCGGGGTTGATGCCGTGGTAGAAGCCAGAAAAAATGACAGCCCACCAAAGGGCTGTCACCGTTGTCATGTCACCCATCGATTAGACGGACGGATAGCAGAAGCTGTCGGTCGAGCAGTCGCCGCCTTCCAGCCTGATCTGGTGGCTCCGGTAGCCTTTGGGGAACTCGATATAGAAATCCTTGTCGAGCTCCAGCCCGCCGTCATCGCCGACATTGGCCATCACCATCTGGCCGCCTTCGTCATCGGGATAGAACTGATCATCCCATGTCGAATAAAGCGAGTTGGTCCAGTAGACGCGCTTGCCGTCGCGACTGATTTCCACCATCTGCGGCCCATAGACGAAATCCTTGCCGTTGGGGTGCTTGGCCCCGCGCGCGATGCCACCGATCTCGACCTTGCCGGTGAGCTTGGGGTTCATCGGGTCCGAAACATCGTATTGATGCATCTCGCCCTGGCCCCAGCAGGCGACATAGAGATATTTGTCATCGAGGCTCAGGTCGATATCGGTGACCAACGGCGGCACCGCCTCGAACCCCTGCAGCAGCGGCGGCAGGTTCTCGGGCTTCTCGGGGCGCGGGTCGATGGTAATGGTCTTCTTAGCCTCGAAGGTGCCGTCGTCTTTTTGCCACCAGGTGAATATCGCGCCTTGCAGGTTGGTGGTGTCCACAACGACCCCGCAGAACCCGTAGTCCTTTGCCGGATCATGTGCAGGCCGGATTTCGAGCGCCATCTGGTGGTTTTCACCCAGGTCGATGGTCTGCACGTTCTTGCGCTCACGCAGGTTCCAGAAATGGATCGAATGGCCGTATTTGTTGCTCAGCAGATCCTCAGGCACTATCCCGTTTTCAAACTGAGGTGGCAGGCCCCATTCCGAGCTGACCATGTAGTCACGTGGCAGGTTCCACCAGAAGTCGTAGTGCTTGTCCTGCTTGCCCCGGTCCATTTCGTAGCGGCCGAGGATCTCGAAGGTCTCGCAATCCATGATGAAGATGCCCGGAGGTCCGTCAGTGCCATCCTCGCCGCCACCGCCAAGGGTCGAGACATAGATGCCCTCTGGGCCGCAATGAATGGTGTGCGGGCGGGAGTAGCCGGTTTTCTCGAACACTTCCTCGGGTTCGATGATCTTGTGGATCTTGGCCTTGAGCGGTTCCTTGACGTCGATGACGTAAATGCGGGACGAACGGATACCGGGGATGATCAGGTAGCGCCGTTCGAGGAAGGCGTGGCCGGTCAGCGGCGAAAGAGCTGAGGAACAGGCATTCCAGCCGAAATGGTGAAACTCGTCGCCCTTGTTGGGCATGATGACCTGATGCACGATCTGGGAATAGGTTTTCGACTTGGGGTCCACGTCGACCACGGCAAGACCGTCGGGCTGTAATCCGTCGGGGCTGAGCATCAGCGTGAAGGCGAGCGTTTCGGCAGGGGCCTCCATCGCGAGCTTGGGGGTGGCGTGGAAAGTCGGGTCCGGTCTTAGGTTCATTTGGTTTCTCCCTTGGTGATTGAGTGCGCCCCATTTCGGGGTCTGTTATTCTAGGTCCAGCGGATTGAAAAAGCGGAGCCTGGTCATACCTCCGCGACGTTGCACAGTTGAATGGCCCCGCTGATCTTCTCGGATATGTCCTTGAGCCTCCCGCCGATGTCGCGGCGGTAATCGGGTCCCAACCGGCGGATCGGACCGACCGCGCCGACACTGAAGGTTGCACCGATATTGCCAATCGAAATCGGAGCCGCGACGCTAGCGATGCCAAGGTCGATTTCCTGGTCACAGTCGGCAAAGCCCTGTTCGACGATCTTGGTGAATTCCGCGCGCAGCGCGGCCTCGGTGGTTTTCGTGTGCTCGGTATATTGCTGCAAAGTGCCCGACAGGATCGCATTCTGGAATTCGGGCTCGGTGAAGGCCGCGATGGCCTTGGAACAGGAACAGGCGTGCATCGGTCGTTCGCCTAGCCCGGGGTGGATGAACGCGCGCCCCGGATCGTCGGGGGTCTCGACGTGGATGATCTCGACTTTGCTGTCGCGGAAGCGCGCCAGAAACACCGTTTCGTTGAAGGTGGTCGCCGCCGTTTTCAGGATCGGGGCCGCGCAGCGCCGCACATCGGCATCCGATTTGCCCAAAAGAGCGATGCGGATCAGCCGCTCGCCGATCACGACCTTCCCGTCTGTACCGGGCTGATCCACCAGTTTTTGATCGATCAGTGTTTGGACAAGGCGATAGCAGCTGGGCTTGGGCAGTCCGGTGGCCCTTTGTACCTCGGCAGCCGATAAAGGCCGTCCCGCGACCGCGATGACCTCTAGAAGACTGATGAGACGTTCGAGATGCATGTTGACGGAAAACTACCAGTTGTGAGACTGTGTCTCGAATTATGAGAATGTTTCGATTCGAAGCAAGCCGAAAATTGGGAGGGGACAAATGCGTACCAAAGCCGCCGTTGCCGTAGCCGCCGGACAGCCGCTGGAAGTGATGGAAGTTAACCTTGAAGGCCCCCGCGCTGGCGAGGTGCTGGTCGAGATCAAGGCAACCGGCCTTTGCCACACCGACGAATTCACCCGATCGGGCGATGACCCGGAAGGAATTTTCCCGGCCATTTTGGGCCATGAGGGCGCTGGTATCGTGGTGGAGGTTGGCGAGGGCGTCACATCGTTGGAAGTGGGTGATCATGTCATCCCGCTTTACACGCCAGAGTGCCGGGAATGCGAATACTGCCTGAACCCTAAGACCAACCTCTGCCAATCGATCCGCGCGACGCAAGGCGCGGGCCTGTTGCCCGATGGCTCGACGCGGTTTTCCATGCTGGATGGCACGCCGATCCACCACTACATGGGGTGTTCGACCTTCGCCAACCATACGGTTGTGCCCGAGATTGCGCTGGCCAAGGTCCGCAAGGACGCACCGTTCGACAAGATTTGCTATATCGGCTGTGGTGTCACCACAGGTATTGGCGCGGTAATCAATACGGCCAAGGTCGAGATCGGGTCGCGTGCGATTGTGTTCGGGCTGGGCGGTATCGGTCTGAATGTGATTCAGGGGCTGCGGTTGGCGGGTGCCGATCAGATCGTCGGCGTCGACCTCAACAACAGCAAGGCCGAAATGGGCAAACAGTTCGGAATGACCGATTTCGTGAATCCCTCGGACGTGGACGGCGATCTTGTTGCTCATCTGATCGAACTGACGGGCGGCGGGGCGGATTATACCTTCGATGCCACGGGGAACGTGAACGTCATGCGCACCGCGCTTGAGTCTGCGCACAAGGGCTGGGGCGAGAGCATCATTATTGGTGTCGCGCCCGCGGGTGCTGAAATTTCAACACGCCCCTTCCAGCTTGTCACCGGCCGGGTCTGGCGTGGCACTGCATTTGGTGGCGCGTCTGGCCGGACAGACGTTCCAAAGATCGTTGATTGGTACATGGACGGTAAAATCGAGATCGACCCGATGATCACACACAAGCTGTCGCTGGACCAGATCAACCATGGCTTTGACCTGATGCACGAAGGAAAGTCCATTCGCGCAGTCGTTGAGTTCTAACGCGTGCGACAAACAATACCTGAGGTACACAGCTTTTTTGACGAAGCCACCAACGCGGCCTGCTACATCGTCAAGGATCCATCATCCAATGCCTGTGCGGTGATCGATTCCATTCTAGATTTCGACCACGCGTCGGGCCGCACGCATACCCGGCACGCTGACAACCTGATCGCGACCATCCGGTCCAACGGCTGGGCGCTGAAATGGATCATTGAAACCCATGTCCACGCGGATCATCTGTCGGCAGCACCGTATCTGGCACAGCAACTGGGTGGTAAGATCGCGATCGGCGTCAACATCTCGTCGGTGCAGGAGGTCTTTGGCAAGATTTTCAACGCAGGCACTGAATTCGAGATGGACGGCAGCCAGTTCGACCGCCTGTTCGCCGATGGCGACTGTTTTGCCATCGGAAACCTCGACGCTGTGGTCATGCACACACCGGGCCACACGCCCGCCTGTGTAACCTATGTTATCGGCGATGCCGCCTTCATCGGTGACACGCTGTTCATGCCGGATTTCGGCACTGCCCGTGCCGATTTCCCGGGCGGGTCGGCCACTGACCTCTACAACTCGATACAGCGTATCCTCGCACTGCCCGACACAACGCGCCTGTTCTTGTGCCACGATTACAAGACCGCGACTCGTGACACCTTTTGTTGGGAGACCACGGTCGCCGAGCAGAAGGCCAGCAACATCCATGTCGGCGGAGGCAAATCGGAAACCGAATTCGTCGAATTCCGGACAAAGCGTGATGCCCAGCTTGCCATGCCAAGACTCATCATTCCGTCGATCCAGGTGAACATGCGCGCGGGTCGGATGCCACCAGCCGAGGAAGACGGAAACACTTATTTGAAAGTGCCAATCAACCGCCTTTGAGGGCCTGTGGATCAGCGAAGGGGAGACAACAACATGACCAAACACCACCAAGTTCTGATTGTCGGGGGCGGCGCCGGAGGAATCGCGACTGCAACTAGCCTGAAAAAACGCGACGGATCGCTCGACATCGCGATCGTCGAACCGGCAGACCAGCATTTTTACCAGCCTGGCTGGACAATGGTGGGCTGCGGTGTTTTCTCGAAAGAGCAGACCGTGAGGAGCATGGACTCGGTCTGGCCCAGCGACATAAAGCGAATAAAGGGCGCGGTCGCGACATTTCAGCCCGACGCCAATACCATAGCGCTGAATGACGGAACGATCATCGGCTATGATTTCTTGGTCGTGGCCGCGGGACTGAAACTGGACTGGGATGCCGTTGAGGGTCTGTCGGAAACACTGGGCAAAAACGGGGTCACCTCCAACTATCGGTTCGACCTGGCACCCTACACCTGGAAACTGGTGCAGGAAATGTCGGGCAAACAAGCGATCTTTTCCCAGCCGCCGATGCCGATCAAATGTGCGGGCGCGCCACAAAAGGCGATGTACCTGTCCTGCGATGCCTGGATGCGGGCGGGCAAGCTGGGCGACATGAACGTGGCGTTCTGCAACGCCGGGCCGGTTCTATTCGGCTGCGCGACTTATGTGCCACCGCTCATGAAATACGTGAAGAAATACGGTATCGACCTCGATTTTGGACATAACCTGGTCAAGATCGACGGCCCCGCCAAGACTGCCTGGTTCAACGTTACTAGAGAAAGTACAGAACCCGAAATCGTCGAGCGCAAGTTCGACATGATCCATGTCTGCCCGCCGCAATGCGCTCCCGATTTCATCGCGGCAAGCCCGCTGGCGGGTGCAGGCGGATGGGTCGATGTGGATCAGGCCACGTTGCAGCACACCAAGTTCGACAATATCTTCGGGTTGGGCGATGTCACGTCGACACCGAATGCGAAAACCGCAGCTGCCGCCCGTAAACAGGCTCCGATCGTAGCCGAAAACCTGATCGCTCGGATGAAGGGTGCCGCCCTGGCGCCGATCTATGATGGGTACGGGTCGTGCCCGCTAACGGTCGAGAACGGCAAAATAATCCTGGCAGAGTTCGGTTACGGCGGCAAAGTCATGCCGACTTTCCCATGGGACTCGGCGAAACCGCGGCGGTCAGCATGGTTTCTGAAGAAGTCAGTTCTTCCATGGGTCTACTGGAACGCAATGCTGAAGGGGCGCGAGTGGCTGACCAAATCGACCGCTGGCTGAGATCTTGACCGGTGCCAGCCGAGCCGCAGTACAACGTAATCTGACGCTGATGGACGAGATGGGGCTGGTGCAGGAAATTTCGGGGCAAGGACGTTTCAGGATTTGGCGCGCAGGCAAATAGATCTGTCACGCCAAACTATGGGTGAGCCCAATCCGCCTGTAAAGCCCGGACATCGAGATTAACACTCATTCCCTACTCGAGAGGCTCGTCGCAGGCTCTCAAGAGGAATGCCAAATATTGATCTACGTCGTCCTTGGGGATGGTCTCCGTCGCCATGTGGCGGGCAAGTGCCAGGGTCGTGACGGTTAGAAAGCGGGCGAGCGGCTCGGTACCGTGTCCATTTGCAGGCGTCTCAGCCATGAGTTCAGCAGCGATCTCAGTTTCAATCATCGCTGAAATTTCCGGCGTCGTGTGCGCCAGTGACGTCAATAGCAAGACCGTGTCGTGGTCCGTTCCTGCGAGCGACAGCATCATGTCGAGACAATTCCTCAATCGCTTCCGACCACGCGGCTGTTCCCGGTGCATTTGGTCAAAGCGCGCCTTGATATCAGCGGCGGCCTCAAGTGCCACAGCGGCAATTAGAACGTCGATGTCCTCAAAGTAGTTATAAAACGACGTACGCCCGACATTTGCCTCCGCGCAGACCGTCATCACGTTCACCCCTGTTGTGCCCTCGCGGCCTATCAAAGACCTGGCAGCGTCGATCAAGGCAGCCCGCGTTCGGCGAGCCTTTGGAGTGAGATTGTCCAGTTCTACGTTCAAGAAGTTTTTCCTTGTGCCGACCCCATAAATGACATACCTGTCATTTTTATCTGACACAACTGTCATTTCGAGGACCTCACATGGTGGCACTTGTAAGTAAACTCGCGACGAGACGAGGATTGACCGTTCTGTTGCTAGCCTATGCTGTCGTTTTCGGAACGATCCTTCTGACGCTCGGCCAGCTTTCCGACATCAGCGGCGGCTATGGAATCCTCGACTTCGAACAGGGGTATTCCCCGGACCGGGTAAGCGAGATTCTGGGCAGTTACGGACCTGAGGGAATGTCGCTCTATAACCGCATTCAGATTCTCGATGTGTTCAACCCAGCACTTTATTCGCTTGTCGCGGCAGCGCTCACCTATCTCCTGTGGCGGGATCGAGGACCGGCTTGGGTGTGCCTGATGCCCCTGTTGGGTGGCTTTGGTGACTATGCAGAGAATGTGACGCTCTTCCTGATCGCGCGCGCATTTCCTGAAGTGCCGGACGGTCTTGTGCAGGTCAGTTCCGCGTTGAGCCTGATCAAGAACGGGCTTCTTGTCATCGGCATGTCGCCGCTGGTCATCGGGATCGTGCTTTGGACACTACGTAGAATTCGGGGGACCTCGGAATGATCCCTCGGACCTCCTGGCGCAGTGTAATCGCGCTCTGGGTCAGCACACTGATCGTATTTGGACTTTACCTGATCTATGTCCAGCCACTGAAGGACTTCCTGGCACCTGACATCTACCTGGACCTAAGGTTCGATGGCTACGACCATGCAGAAGTTTTCGCCTTCTTTGATGGCCCGGGCGCGCTCGGTCGGGCTTTTTACATGCGCTCCACCGTCTTCGATACCGTCTGGCCGCTGATGCTGGCGTTCGCAGGATACCTGATCGCGCGGCAGACTTTTCGAAAAACCTGGCTGATCTGGGCCTTCGCTTTCGGACCGGTGGCCTTCGGACTGCTCGACTTGATCGAGAACATCGGATTATTCGCCATGAATTTCCAGTTCCCCGAGATTTCCCAAGGACTGGTGGATGCCACGAACATCGTCACTTTGACCAAGCAGAAGGTGATACCATTGGCCTTTGGAGCATATTTGCTGACGCCATTGGTCAGGACAGCACAACTTGCATGGAAAGGTCGCTCTGTCGGGTAGCTCTGGCCTCGACGGCGACCCAAGTTGCATTCTCCTAGCGAATTCAGGCGGTATTTGCATTGATCCGCTTCAGTCTCTCGCGCGCAACAGTGTGGTAAACAAGGAAGTCACTGCGAGAACCGTCGAGTGTGTCAACCTAGATCAAACCCAGACCACATAGTAGATGAGTCCTGTTCCCGTTTGCACACTCGGCATTCTTGGCTTTTACGTGGCCAAAGCCCCTTATCATCTCAGGCACCCTTGCAAGCTCGATGACCGTCTCGACATTTTGACGTGAGACCACCTCAATCGCGCGTTCGATGTCGAATTCGTAGTCGAGGATCAACTGCCGCTCAAACCGCCTCTCGGCTGTATGTCCGAATGGGTCAAAAGGAGTTCCGCGCAGCCCTTTCATCATCGTCAGAATCCAAAAGACATGTCGTATCCACGGGCCGAAAGCTCGTTTCTTCGGGCGTCCGTCCTCACCGGTACCGCTGAACAGTGGAGGGGCCAGATGAAAAGTCACGCGCCGGACAGAGGAAAACTCTTCCGCGAGCATCTGGTCCAGATGGCATAGATGCAGGCGCGCAACCTCGTATTCATCCTTGTAGGTCAGGAGCTTGAAGTACCCGTCTGCAACCGCATTTGCCAAGCCAGTGACACCCTTTTCCGCTTCTACTAGTTTTGCTCGCTCCACCAACCGAAGAAACCGCGCTTTCAAGCCCGGCCCCTGATAGTCGAGAAGGAAGGAACAGAGACGATCGGTCTTTTCCGCAAGTGTTTCTTCTTTGCCCGCTCGGGCATTGGGATCTGAGAATCCCGACTGGACGTAACGCCCGGTTTCAAAAGCCGCGAGATTTGCGTCGACATTCGCCCCATTCAGTTCGATTGCCTTTCGCAAGGCCGCGTGGCTCAGTGGCACCAGGCCAGCTTGCCAGGCGGCCCCGAGAAGCACCACATTGCTGTAGATGCTGTCGCCCAGATAGGTCCGTGCCGCCTCAGAAGCGTTAATCTTTGCAATAGCCTCCTGGCCTACTCGAAGCGCGATCCGCTGCGAGAGATCACTATCCGGAATGGTGAAATCCGGGTCTAGGGCAAACTGGCCAGTCATGGCCGTGGCGGAATTCGCAACGACTCGTGTTCGATCGGGTGACATCAGGGCAAGCGACTTCTGGCTGGACGCGACCACCAGATCGCCGGCAATGACCGCGTCCGCCTCGCCGGTTGTCAACCGGGTGGCAGAAATATCTTCAGGGCTGGGCGCAATCCGGCAATGTATGGACACTGCGCCGCCTTTCTGCGCCAGGCCAGCCATCTGCAATTCGGCCGCACCCTTGCCTTCAAGATGGGCCGCCATAGAAAGAAGCGCGCCGATTGTGACGACACCAGTTCCTCCGACTCCCGTGATCAACATGTTCCACGGCCGATCCAGAACAGGCAGCGCGGGATAGGGCAGGTCGGGAAGCTTCACTTTGGCGGAGGCCGATGCCTTGGGTCGTGCCCCGGAGAGGGTGACAAAGCTGGGGCAAAAGCCCCGCAGGCATGAAAAGTCCATGTTGCAAGCTGACTGATCGATCTGTCGTTTTCGGCCATACGGGGTATCGAGCGGCAGGATTGCCACGCAATTCGACGCCTTTCCGCAATCGCCGCAGCCTTCACAAACGGCGGGATTGATGATGACCATCTGATCCGGATCAGCCAACTTGCCACGCTTTCGGCGTCTTCTTTTCTCCGCAGCGCATGTCTGAACGTAGAGGATCGCTGTCACGCCCTTGATGCCTTGCAATTCTTTCTGCACGCTGTTGAGCTGATCGCGTGATCTGACTTCAATCCCCGACGGTAGCCGTGGCATAGGTTCTTTTTCGTCGATGACAGCCACAACTTTCTTGACCCCGAAGGCCAGCAACTCCGCCCCAATTTGATAGGGGGTCATGGCGCCTTCGTGTTGCTGACCACCTGTCATGGCAACGGCATCATTGTAGAGGATCTTGAATGTGATGTTCGTGCCAGCGTAGACCGCAGCCCTGATCGCCTGATTGCCGGAGTGGTTATAGGTTCCATCGCCCATGTTCTGGAAAACATGTGCGCGTTTCGAGAAAAGAGCCTCCCCCACCCAGTTAGCCCCTTCACCGCCCATGTGCGCATGGCCGCTGGTCTCCCGTTCCATCCATTGCGCCATGTAGTGGCAGCCAATGCCGGCATAGGCACGAGCCCCTTCTGGCAGGCGGGTGGAACTGTTATGGGGACAGCCCGCACAGAACCAAGGCTTGCGTTCCACTGCATCGTGGATCGTATCATCAGGTGCCAGATTGCGCAGGACCGCGGCGCGCTCCAGGAGGGGGCCCGTCTTGACGCCGATCTGTTCAAAAGCGTGGACGAGAGCTACCGCAATCCTTGACGGGTCAAGGTCGAGGATGGAGCGAAACAGGGGTAGGCCGTTCTTGTCTTTGCTGCCCAGCACTGTTGTCCCAACAGGCACGATTTCCCGAACCTGGGGTTCCAGGACTGGACGCTTTTCCTCGACCACGATGACGTGATCGAGGCCGACACTCCATTCCTTCAAACATTGGGGCTCGAGTGGCCAGACCATACCAACCTTGTAGGTGGTAACCTCGATTTGCTGCAGTGCATCATCGTCCAGATCGAGCAGTTCGAGTGCGTGAACAAGGTCGAGCCAACTCTTGCCCGAGGCGACCAATCCAACCCGAGCGCCGGGCGCTCCGTGCACGCGCCGGTCGATCCGGTTTTCGCGGACATAGGCTTGAACAGCCGGATTCTTGGATTGGTGCAGTCGGGCTTCCTGGTTCTGCGGCGTGTCACCCAAACGAATGCTGAGGCCGGACCCGTCAGGTGTCTTGGGGAGCTTGATGTCAACGCGGAAAGGGTCACCATTGACGACGGCGGTCGCCTCAATCGTATCCTTCACCGATTTCAGGCTGACCCAGCACCCACTGAACCGGCTCAGCGCCCAACCGTGCAAACTGAAATCAAGCAACTCCTGCACTCCAGCTGGCGACAGAATCGGGATCATGGCGTCAATGAGTGCGAGTTCGGATTGATGGCACGTCGTCGAGCTTTCACAGGTATGGTCGTCGCCCGCTGCGACCAGGACTCCTCCCAGCGGGGACGTGCCCGCCAGGTTCGCGTGGCGGAAAACGTCTCCTGACCTGTCGACGCCGGGGCCTTTACCGTACCAAAGCCCGAATACCCCCTTGTGCAGACCTTCTCCGCGCAATTCAGCCTGTTGGGTACCCCACAAGGCCGTTGCGGCAAGATCTTCGTTCAGCCCAGCTTGGAATCTGATGTGAGCAGGCTCCAGCAGCGGGGCCGCTTTTCTAAACGCCTCGTCAACGGCTCCAAGGGGCGACCCACGGTAGCCTGTCACATAACCCGCCGTATCAATCCCCGCTGCCGCATCACGGGCGCGTTGCATCAGGGTCGCACGGACCAGGGCCTGCGTTCCGGACAACAGGACGGTTTTCTTGCTCAGGTCGAAACGATCGACAAGCGACACGTTCCGCAATTCCGGGGAACCCGACATCTTTCTAGCTTTGCCGATCAGGCGCTTTGGACAGTTGCAAGGTCATGCCTTACGCCCGCCCATGGATTGGGGCCGTCCGGGATGGTCGTATTGATGCCACGGACGATTTCACCCTTCGGATCATACATCGGCAGGGTACAGAGTTCGCCGCGGTGGCGCGCCCCATCGGTGCATTCAACCTCAACAATTGTCCCCGGCCCCTGCGCATCCTGGTCGAGATGAACGATACCGATGCCGCAAACCTGATATGGGGACCAGGTGCTCGAAGTCACCCGCCCGATCTCTTGCCCACCCTGATACAAGGTTCGCCCGCGTAAGGCGATGCTGCCCTCGACTCGAAGTCCCCAGGTGCGGCAGGTTCGGTCGGCCGCAAGAAGCGCATCGCGCCCGATAAATTCACCACAGTCGAAGTCGATGAATTTGCCGAGGCCGACAGAAAACGGTGTCGTGTTCCGGGTGAAATCCTGGCCCGCGGACAAGAGCCCCGCCTCGATCCGGCGTCCCCGGAAACCGGGCGTCGCGGTCAGGAGCATGCCAATCTTTGTACCTTCGGCGAGGATCAGATCACCCAGCATCTCGATATCATTTTCGGGCCGGAAATAAATTTCCCATCCGAGTTCGTTGGTGAACCCCGTGCGACTGATGATGACCTTCTGTCCCGCCATGCTCACCTCGGCCCAGTCGAAATAGCGCCAGGGGTTCGGCATCGCACCATCCAGCAGATGTGCCAGCAGCTTCATGGAATGGGGTCCCTGGATCTGGCTGACCCAGACCTCGGGGTCGCTGATCGTGACATCCAGACCAGCGGAGTGTGCCATGTACCACGAGAAGAGATCGCCATCGGCCTGCGCGAACCAGAAGCGGTCATCGGCCACGCGCAGAAGCAGCCCGTCGGTGATCATTCCCCCATCGTGGTAGCAGGCAAACTGGTAGGAGCAGCGTCCGGTCTTCACTTTGGACACATCGCGCGGAAAAATCCGTTGCAGGAGTTTCAGCGCATCGGGCCCCGCGATCTCGAACGGGTGTTCGCCGGTGTGCCGCAGAATGATACCCTGCCGAGCCGCCCAGTACATCTCGTCAGGTGTGGCATTGGTCATTTTCTCCGGGGTCAGGCGGCCGGCGTAAAGAGAGTATTCCGGCTCAAAGGGCAGTTCCTGGTAGGTCAACGGATGAACGGCCATTGTTCGGGCAAGTTCGACGGGGCGGTTCCCTTCAACTGGGAAGGGTTTCACCGAGAAACGGAGTTTCTTGAGATCGGGATGCATGGGTGTCGTCCTTGTTCCGAAGCCGGTCATTCGGCCACATGATTGCGCAACGTGCCAATGGTCGTGACTTCGACCTCGATCACATCGCCAGGTTTCAAAAATGCAGGTGGTGTTCGGCTTCCGCCGGTCCCGTCCGGAGAACCGGTTGCGATCACGTCACCGGGATTGAGACGGGTGATGTTCGACAAATATGCGATCAGTTTCGGCACGGAATGAATCATCTCCGCCCCGGTCGCCTGCTGCATGACCGTCCCGTTTACGCGCGTCACGAGAGTCATCTTCTCGATCGGTCCAGCTTCGTCTGCCGTGGTCAGCCATGGCCCCCAAGAACCGGACGCAAAGAAATTCTTGCCGGCATGGACGGAATGTTTTTGCCAGCCTCGCACCGATCCCTCGTTCATGCAGGAAAAGCCGGCGACATATGAAAGCGCGTCGACCTCGGTTGCATGGCGGCAGGTCTTGCCGATGACCGCGACAATCTCGCCTTCGAAGTCGAAAGTTGCCGCCGCCTCGCCCTTGGGCATCTCCAGCGGAGCTTTGTGGCTGATCAGCGTATCGTCGTGGCGGCCGAAGATCACGATGTTGTCGGCTTGCACGGTTTGCCCGGCAACCGGGTAGGGCTTACGATAGTTCAGCCCGACGCAGAGTATTTTGGACGGAGCGGGAATAGGCGGCAGGAAGACGAGGTCTTCCGGATCGAACGCGGTTGACTGGCAATTGTCCGGGATATCTGCCAGCTTGCCCGCCGACAGCACGGAGCGAAGATCTGGGTATTGCGCCGAAAACATGGACGACACAGGCTTGATGCCTGCGGGCGTGACAAGCCCATAGGTTGGTTGGCCTTCCACTAGGAAGCTGGCGATCCTCATCTTGACGCCCCCTCGAATGCGGCCTCACGCACGCGCACCTCGGCGCTCAGCCTGTCGTTGACGGGGGTCGCGATCCCGTATTGCCGGCCAATTGGGGGGATCGCCCCGTTGATAAAGTCGATTTCCGAAGCGCGACCAGCAAGATGATCGAGCCGCATCGACGGGCTGGCATGGCGAACAAGTTCGGCGAAGGCCGTGACATAGGCCTTGGGGTCGTCGAAGGAAAACGCAACGCCGCGTGCTATGCCGCAGGCATAAGCCTCTGACATGGCGGCGAGCGCTTCGGACCAAAATTCAGGGCTATCCATCAATTCGCCCACGGTGCAGTTATGCACGGTGCAGGGAGCCGACAGGGTCACATTGCACAGGAGCTTTTCCCAAACCAGTTGATGGATGTCGGCAAAGGCCTGCACCTGGAAACCGGCCCGCTGCCAGATGTCCACAACTCTGCCCAGCCGGTCCGTCTCGCCGCCCGTAAGCTCGCCGAGCCGGATCATTTTCATCGCGGTATGGCGCACATGGCCCGGCTCTGGAATCGAAGCCCCGAACCCGTCAGCGACGCCCAGAAGGATCGCGCTATCCGGCAGATGCTCACGTAGCCTTTCCCCGGCCCCAAGCCCGTTCTGGATTGTCAGCACGGTCGCCCCGGGTGCCAAAACCTCCCGGACAGCGCGTGCCGCGTCGGCAACACCCGCCGCCTTGGTTGCGATGATAAAAAGCTCAGCGCCCTGCGCATGTGACACGTCTATCGAAGCGGTGATGCCCGAAACAACCCGATCACCATCCGGGCCTTCCAGACGCAGCCCGGATTTGGCGATTGCTGCGATGTGATCGGCCCAGAGATCAACGGCAATGACGTCAAAGCCAGCCTCTGCGAACCGCGCAGCGTAGACCGATCCCATCGCTCCGGCACCGAAGATAGCGATTTTCATGGCACAGCACCCAAGTTGCGCGACCCGGCCCGGACAAGGTCGCGTGTTTCCAATAGGTCGAAGGTCTTGCCTTGTATTGTCTTTGACAAACGAGATTTCCGAGCGCTATGGATTGCATAATTTTCATCTATGACGGGGATTATTGTGACTCGATCTTCGAGAAGACTGCCTCTGACGGCGCTTCGAACCTTTGAGTCCGCGGCGCGGCACCTGAGTTTCAAGGCTGCGGCTGAAGAACTGTGTGTCAGCACGACAACGGTCAGCAATCAGATCCGGCAACTGGAGAAGGATTGGGGCTTCAAACTATTTCATCGCCACACGCGCGCAGTCAGCCTTACCGAGAAGGGAAGCTCGCTCTCGAAGGTGCTTTCTCGCGCTTTCGACGATATCCGGGGGGAGGTCGAACGACACGTAGCCCAACCGCGCCGCACGGTGTCGATAGCCGTCGGCCCGATTTTCGGATCCCGCTGGCTGGGGCCGCGGTTGGCCCGGTTTGGCAAGGAGCACCCGAGGATCGAGCTTCTGGTGCATCATGGATCCCGCATAACCGATGCAAAACAACTCCAGACCGATCTTGCCGTTGACTGGGGTTTCGGAGATTGGCGTGGTCTTGTGTCGACCAGACTACTCGACGCGCGCTATTCCCCGATCATAAGTCCGGAACTGGCAGAGCAAGTCGGCGCCCTGACAAATCCTGCACAGTTGGCGCGCCTTACGATAATCCATCAGCACGATCATAGCGAATGGCACAACTGGTTCGCATTGGCCGGCTGCCCGAACGTCGCAATCGAAAGCGAATTCACGGTTGTCGATTCCAACATGGTTCAGCGCGCGGTGAAAGACGGGCAGGGCGTCGCTCTGGGTGTTTTTCCTTTCATGGATGGTGATGTCGCCAAGGGACAATTGATCAAGCCCTTTGACATCGACCTGAACCCGGCACGTGCCTTTCACCTTTTGGAGCGCCCGAAGGCGCGGGAGTCCACGGCAATCCGGACGGTTTGTGAATGGTTCGAAGCCGAGACCGGGGGCGCGCGCAGTCTTTAGACGCAATCCGCAGAGAACTCTGGCAATCGGTTGTACGTAACGAGGCCCGCCTGCACGGCAAGGCTATGCGCGGCACGGTCCGATCGCGCCGAGAAATAGCTTCGTGCAATACCGTTCAGTGTGACCAGGCAAGCGCTGTCATCCACGGCAATCGCTGTTCCGCCGCCACATCCTAGAAGCGTATGCTCAAACCTGGACTTGCGGTCAGGTTCCGAACTGAAGTGTGGGCATATACCTCCCTTGGCCAACGATAGCCCGGCAATCGGTTCGTAGCCGCGCCCGCCTGAATCAGACAGGATCCACTCGAACCAGCAGACACCGCCAGCGCTGACACCAGCGAGGACACAACCTGCCTCGTTGGCAGATTGCAGTATTGGAAGGGCTCCAGCGGCCTGGATTGCCGCGATCAAATCCGAGGTGTTTCCACCCCCCAAATAAATCAGGTCCTTGCCCTGAACCCATGCACAGACCTGAGCAGGTGACGCCCCCAGAGGCAAGTGGGACAGTGATCCTGCCTGGTGTTCAAATCGCGCGTAGAACCGCAAGAGCCGGGTTTCATCATCTTTGTTTGCCCAACCCAGGTAGCCGATAGCGGGTCTCGGAGGCAGAAATTGCAGACAGAAATCGTCCAGATCCGGGTCAGTTCCATGAGTAAAGCCGCCTCCGCCAATGGAAAGGATGATCTGCCCCTGGCGCATACACCGACCCCTTGAATTTGATTTGGTAGTCAATCAGTAGGTAGGCAAGCGCTTTTCGCAAACCGAATTTGCGACAAGCATGGATCAACTTTGTTTCATCCATACCCTCCCTTTTTTTCGTTTGACCAAGCGGCTGGCCGGGCGGGACTGTTGGGCAGGTTTCTCCGCCTGAGCGCTTTGGACTGGAGGGACGCCAAAGGGAGGACTACAAATGAAAATTTTTCTAGGAATGGTATCCGGGCTGGCGCTAACGGCTTCAATGGCCTGGGCCGAACCAACCGGAGTTTTCCGGCAGGCGCACGAGGTCGGATCAGGCGCGGCTTCGAGCCTTGACCCGATTTCGAAGGGTCGGGTGTTCCAGATCACCGAAAAGATCATGAGCCGCCTTGTCCGGCCTGACATGGACGGACGCCCTTCGCCGGATCTGGCTGTCAGCTGGTCGGCGAACGAGGATGCAACGGAATGGACGCTGGAACTTCGGAACGGTGTCACGTTCCACGACGGCACGACCTTCGGGTCCGAGGACGTTGTCTATTCCCTGGAACGCGTCCTTGACCCCGAGATGGACAGCCCGGCACGTTCGGCCATTGCCATGATCAACAAGGTCGAGGCCGTGGACGGGGACACCGTCAAACTGACTCTGAACAATTCCTTTGCGGACCTTCCGCTTTTGCTGATGGACTATCGTCTGCGGATGATCCCCGAAGGCTCGGGTGACACGATTGCAGCGACAGGTATCGGCACCGGCCCTTTCCGACTGGTCAGCTTTGACGCCGAGGGTGTAACGAGGCTCGAGGCAAACATGGACTATTTCGAAGGCGCCCCGGGTGTCGCCGAGATGGAAATCATCGGCATTCCCGATGCGCAGGCGCGCTTGCAGGCTTTGCTCGGCGGGCAGATCGACATGGAACGCGGTATCACGGCGCAGCAAAGCGTCATGCTGTCTGGGTCCGACAAGTTCGAAATACAGACAATTCCGACCGGCAACTGGCGCGGTCTGGTGTTCCGAACGGACGTCGCGCCCTTTGACGATGTTCGTGTGCGCATGGCGCTTCGCCTTGCTGCCGACCGTCAGGGCATGGTGGACTTGGTAATGGGCGGCGGAGCGGTGGTTGCCTGCGACAGCCCTGTTGGTCCGCGCGATCAATACCGCGCTGATATCGATTGCGGGCAGGATATCGACCGCGCGAAGGCGCTGCTGGCAGAGGCGGGCTATCCTGATGGGCTGGACATCGATCTGCATGTCGCCACGCTCGAACCGACATGGCCCGTTCTGGCCGAGGTCTATCAGAACCAGGCGGCCGCGGCCGGCATCCGGGTCAATATCGTCCAGGTGCCGTCAGACGGGTTCTGGAGCGATGTCTGGATGCAAAAGGATGCAGTGACCACGCGCTGGAACGAGCGTCCGGCGGATCAGGCGCTGAACGAGATCTACCTCAGCACCGCCAAGTGGAACGAAAGCTACTACAAGGATACGGATTTCGACGCGCTCCTGTCTCAAGCCCGTCAGGAACTCGACTTTGACGCGCGTCGCGCCCTGTATGTTCAGGCACAGGAGTATCTTTGGGAAACCGCTGGCACTCTGATCCCGTACCACGTGACGCGACTGGTCGGCACGTCATCCCGGGTGGAGAACCTTGACGCTGTCGAAAACAACTCGGTGCGCTGGCACCTTGTGACAGTGAACTGAACGATAGGGACCGGGGCGTGAAAGACGCCCCTGTCATTCCTGCCTGAACGGATTCAGAACATGCTTTCCATGCTCCTGCGACGGCTGGGCCTCGGGGCCATTACCGTCTGGCTTGTCTCGATCATCATCTTCGCCGGCGTTGAAATGCTGCCGGGTGATGCCTGTACCGCCTTTCTCGAGCGCGAGGCACAGGGCAAACTGCTTGAGAATTGCCGACAGGATCTGGGCCTCGATCGTCCGGCCATCACCCGCTATTCGGAATGGGCCGGAAATGCCCTGCGGGGTGACTTCGGCGTTTCGGCCAACGGGCAAAAGCAGATATCCGAGCTGGTCGGTTATCGCTTGCGCAACACGCTTTTGCTGGCGTCCGGCGCAATGCTGGTCGGAATCCCTCTTGCGCTGTTTCTTGGCATCGTTGCCGCCCTGTGGCGCGACAGGCCCGCGGATATCATCGTATCCACGACCGCAATCGCCGCGATGACCATCCCCGAGTTCGTTTCCGCAACCTTGATGATTCTGGTATTCTCGGTCTGGCTTGGCTGGGTGCCAGGCATTGTTCTGACATCGACGAACGCGCCTCTGGCCGAGTTTTTCCCCGAAGTGCTGTTGCCCATCGGTGTACTGACACTGGTGATGACGGCTCATATTCTGCGGACTGTCCGGTCGTCGGTGATCGAAACGCTGGCGTCCGACTATTCGCAGATGGCGCTCCTGAAAGGTGTCCCCTATTGGCAGATCGTGTTTCGGCATATTCTGCCCAATGCTCTTTTGCCGACGATCAACGTGGTCGCGCTGACCATCGCCTGGCTTCTTGGCGGTGTGGTGGTGATCGAGACCGTGTTCAACTATCCCGGTCTTGGCCGGATGATGATTGACAGCATCTCGGATCGGGACCTACCGGTCACCCAGGCCATCGCTCTGATCATCGCTTCGGTCTACGTCGGCGTGAACCTTCTGGCTGATCTTCTGACGATGATTGCCAATCCGCGCCTGCGCACTGCCCATATGCGCGGGAAATAAGTCATGGCACATATTTCAACATATCGACGCCCCGGCCCACTCCAGAGGTTTCTGGCCGTCCTGAGGGACATCTCTGCCCGCCCATCGGGTGCGATCGGACTTGCCCTTGTCATCTCACATCTTGTTCTGGCGCTGATCGGCCCGTGGATCGTTCCCTTCAACTACACGGAAATGAACGCGGGCTTGATGCTATCGGGGCCGACATCCGAGCATTGGTTGGGCACAGACCATCTTGGGCGGGATACGCTGACAAGAACTCTGCTCGGCGGGCGCGAGGCCATCTTGGTCACAGGCATCGCCACGCCGCTGGCGGTCCTTTGGGGCGGATTGGTCGGAGTCTTCGTCGGTTTGACGGGCGGGCGTCTGGACGAGGTCCTGATGCGCGTCGTCGATGCCTTCCTGTCGTTGCCCTGGATTCTGAAGATGCTGGTCTTGATCGTCACTTTCGGAACCGGCACCGAAGTGTTGATCCCGACGCTGGCGTTCTTCTATGGCATCCCGGTCATACGAATTGCGCGCGCAGCAACGCATGACGTGGTGGCCCGTGATTTCGTGCAGGCCGCCCGTGCGCGCGGCCATGGTCATTTCTCGATCATCTGGCGCGAGTTGTTGCCGAACGTGCGCGACGCGCTGCTTGTCGAAGGAGCGATGCGTTGGTCCTGGATGCTCCTGGCATTTTCGTCGCTGTCCTTCCTGGGCTTCGGCGTATCGCCACCCACGCCGGACTGGGGGCTCATGATCGCTGACGCACGCGGCTTTATGTCGTTCTCTCCTCTCGGGGTTCTCGCGCCAATGGTCGGTCTGTCCTCATTGATCATCGGCATCAACCTGACCGCGGATGCACTGGCCAAGGCACTTGGCATCGACCGCGCACAGAAGGCTCCGGTATGATGCAGCAGGCGAAATTGTCAAAGACCGTGATCTCGGTCGAGAACCTCAGCATCGGATTTCGGGGACGTGCCGGAGGGATGCTGCCAGTGCTGCGCAATATCAGCGTATCGGTGGCTGCCGGGGAAAGCATCGGTCTTGTGGGCGAAAGCGGGTCGGGAAAAAGCACCCTTGCACTGGCCATGATGGGGTATCTCAAGACCGGCCTGAAGGTTATGGACGGCAGTGCAAGCTTCAATGGGACGGACATGTTCGCCCAGGACCGTCGCGCGTTGGAACGCATCCGCGGGGGGCGGCTTGCGCTGATCCCACAAAACTCTGGCCAGTCGCTGACACCGAGCCTTCGGGTTGGCGCCCAGATCCGGGAAGCTTTGCGGCTTCACAGCGCCTTGCCCGAAGCCAAACACGAGGCCCGCGTGGTCGAATTGCTGGCACAGGTTCGCCTGCCTGATCCTACCGCGATCGCCAGGCGGTATCCGCATGAGTTGTCCGGTGGACAACAACAGCGGGTCGCCATCGCCATGGCACTGGCAGGTGAACCCGAAGCCCTGCTGCTGGACGAACCGACCACCGGTCTCGATGTGACGACGCAGGCACATATACTGGAGCTCTTGCGCGATCTTGCCCGCGACACCGGCATGGCGATGGTCTATGTCAGCCATGACCTTGGCGCCATAGCGCGCGTCTGCGACCATGTCGTGGTCATGTACGCAGGCGAAATCGTGCTGGAAGGCACCGCCCGCCAGGTGCTGCGCGATCCGGATCACCCCTATGCGCGCGGGTTGCTGGCCTCCATTCCAAAACTCTCAGACAAGTGCCTGCCGCGGGCGCTTGACGGGCGCCCGCCAGCACCGGGGCAGGCGGGAAGCGGCTGCGCCTTTGCCACACGCTGCACCATCGCTGCGGACCGATGCAAGGCGGAGCGTCCAGACCTGCGGGAGACCTCTGGCGGGTCGCGCACGCGCTGTCACCTTCCCGAACAGGTCCGCTCCATCCCCCTGACCGGTGAACGCGAGGCTGGCGAGCGGTCGTTGCCGGACGCGCTTTCACTCGACCTTCAAGACATGGCCATTTCTTATGCTGTGCCTGGCCTGCTTGACCGTCTGCTGCGGCGCGAAACACAAGCCGTTGCAACCGTGGACGGGATTAACATTGCGCTGCGCCACGGAGAAACCCTGGGACTGGTCGGAGAGAGCGGTTCAGGCAAGTCGACCATCCTCAAGTCGATCGCCGGGTTGCTTCCGCCCCTGTCCGGACGCGTCATTCTGAAAGGACAAGACGATCTTCCTCCCCGGGTCGAGGACCGCGCTGGTCAGCATCTTCGTCAGGTTCAGCTGATTTTTCAGAACCCCGACGAGAGTTTAAACCCGCGTCAGACGATCGCGCAAATCCTGGCTCAGCCGCTAAAGCTCTATTTCGGCTTGAGCGGGCAGGATCTGCTGGATAGGTCTGCCGCTTTGCTGGAACAGGTGCGCCTCGGCGCGCATTATCTGGATCGGTTGCCAGGCCAGCTGTCAGGCGGGGAGAAACAGCGCGTCGCCGTGGCGCGTGCATTCGCTGCACAGCCCGAACTGGTTCTTTGCGATGAGATCACATCGGCGCTCGACGTATCAGTACAGGCGGCAGTTCTGGAACTGCTTGACGATCTGAGGCGTGACAACAGCACCAGCTACATTTTCGTCAGCCACGACCTTGCGGTGGTCAAGGCCCTTTCCGACAGGGTCGCCGTTCTCTATCAGGGTCGCCTGTGCGAACTTGGCTCGACCAGCGATGTCTACAGTTCCGTCTCGCATCCCTATACCGAGGTCCTGCTGGGAGCGGTTCTGGAACCCGACCCGGACTTTGCCCCCACTCTTTCGGCAGGTGATGTGGTCGAGCTCAGCCCGCCGGCAAAGGGATGCCCTTTTCAGCGGCGGTGTCCGAAGCGGCTTGGCTCCATTTGCGAAGAGGCTGCGCCGCCTCGCAGGACGTTTTCCGATGGTCACTCGATCTGGTGCCACCGCGCAGATCTTCTGGATACTGATCTGTCCATTCCTTTGAGGGCAACATGACTGTCATCACCGAACCTACCCGGCAGACGCCGGTCATCCACAATGCGGACGTGCTTATGATCGGATCCGGCTCCGGGGGGCTTGCCGCAGCTCTTGCGGCAGCGCGGGCTGGGGTCGAGGTCTGTCTGGTAGAGAGGTTTGGATGCTTCGGCGGCAACATCACCGTCGTTGGTGTCGAAGGTTTCGCCTGGTATCGCGACGAAGCGACCGTCGAGGCAGGCGGTATCGGACGCGAATTCGAAGACCGCGCACGCGACATGGGCGCTGCCGTGCCCGAAAGCCAGTCGCCGAGTTACGAGATCGACAGCGAGGGCTTCAAGCTCGTCGCCGATCGTCGCAGCTCGTGCGCAGTCAAAGAAGCGTCCAACGCTGAGTTCATGGCGCATGGACGAGACCTATATTCGTGTTCGCAGCAAATGGATGTACCTCTATCGGGCAGTGGACAAAGCTGGGAATACTATTGATTTCATACTGTCTGAGCGCAGGAATCGTCCAGCAGCAGCAAGATTCTTTGCCAAAGCGCTGTCTTCAAATGGAATCCCGAGCAAGATCGTCATAGACAAAAGTGGCGCCAACGCGGCTGGCATTCGAGAGGTGAACAAAATCCTTAATCGGTTTGGCTGCCCAGCCAAAATCCAAACGGTCAGGTCCAAGTATCTGAATAACCTGATCGAACAGGATCATCGGTTTATCAAGCGTCGCGTACGGCACATGTGTGGGTTAAAATCGTTCAGATCCGCATCAGCCACTTTGGACGGCATCGAAGTCGCCGATATGATCCGGAAGCGGCAATTCCCAAGCGATACGACTTCCGGCTTTCAGCTATTCGCCGAGATCGCAGGATAGGTGTATCCAGTAAGTCGCTGACTTTGGCCGTTCCAAATGTTTGCGACACATCCTTCCAGAAAAAGTAACGAACCGGTAGAGCAGCTGGCACAAAGCCGTTAGACAAAATGAGGTCGTAATGCTTCAGATCAGACAAGCCGTGATGGCTGATGCGGCCGAGATGAGTCGTATTCTTATTGATGTTCTCGACAAGTGGCAAAGCTCCAGGCCCGGTTCAATGGAGCATGTCCGTGGCTTCTATATAGACCATCCTGACAGCATCAAATGCTCTGTTGCATCTGATGAACAGGGCAGGGTGGTCGGGTTCCAGTCACTGAAGATTGCTCGATCCGGGAATGACTACGAGGTCCCGTCTGGATGGGGGGTCATTGGGACCTACGTCAGCAGTGCCGCATTGCGTCAAGGCGTCGGGTCTGCTCTGTTCCGCAGCACCCTTAACGCCGCTTCGGATGCCGGTATCCGTTCGATTGATGCAACGATTGGCGCGCAGCATTCGGATGCACTTGGCTATTACGATGCAATGGGGTTCCGGACCTATCGCAGTATCGAGGGTGCGGTCGGTAAGCGGTTTGATTTGCCGTAGAGACGTTTGGTTTTCGGCGCTGTGAGTGCTTGGTTGGTGCGGTTCCTGCGTCCACCGCATACGCTCAAGGATGGCGCCCATAAACGCCTGCACCTAACTGGCTTCACTCGATCGGCAGTGTCACCGTAGGTCGTGCGGCATGTTCTGGTAACAAACCGGTCGAAGGAACCTGCGTATTGAAAGGGTTCCAACCGAGGTTGCCCCAAAATTGGTGCTGGCCGGGTAGGGGCCGCCGTGGACCATGCTGTCACAGACTTCCACCCCGGTGGGGAAGCCATTGGCCAGCACCCGTCCTGCTTTGCGCTCCAGAACGGGAAGCAGGTCTTGGGCAAACTGCGCGTCGCCTGCCTCAATATGCATGGTGCAGGTCAACTGACCTTGCAACGAATGGGCGACAGAAAGCACCTCTTCGCGCGAACGTGCCTTGACGATCATTCCGACCGGGCCAAATACTTCTTCACCCAATTCCTTGTTCGCCAGCCATTCGGCTGCGGTTGTTGCAAACAGGCTGGGCGTGGCCTGCCGGTTATCACAGCCCGAAGTCATGACTGAGTGCACACCTGGTGCGGCGGCTAGCCGGTCGCGCCCGCTTTGAAACGCCTCAGCGATCCCCCGGGTCAACATGGTTTGGCTCCCCACCGGACCCAAAGCGGTCGAAACGTCTTGTGTGAAGGCTTCGGCCTCTGGTCCTTCCAGCATCATTGCGACCCCGGGATTGGTGCAGAACTGCCCCGCCCCCATGGTCAGCGACCCGACCCACCCCTCGGCAATCTGGGGGCCACGGTTCGACAACGCTTGTGGCAGGATGAACATCGGGTTGATCGAGCCCAGTTCGCCAAAAAACGGGATTGGATCTGGTCTTGATGCACAGAGATCGAACAGGGCGCGCCCTCCGGCCAGCGAACCCGTGAACCCGACAGCCTTGATGCAGGGGTGTTGAACAAGTGCGGTTCCGACCGCGCGGTTGCCGCCCTGAACCTGGCTGAACACGCCAGGGTGCAGGGCCAGGGCTTTTATGGCGGCGTTGATGGCCTGTGCCACCAGGTCACTGACGCCGGGATGCGCTGAATGGGCCTTGACCACCACGGGGCAACCCGCGGCAAGCGCGGCGGCGGTATCGCCGCCCGCCGTTGAGAATGCCAGCGGGAAGTTCGATGCACCAAAGATGGCAACAGGTCCGATGGGGCGTTGCATCATGCGCAGATCGGGCCGTGGCAGTGGGGCACGGTCGCGCAATGCCTTGTCATGACGTCGGTCCAGATAGTCCCCGGCCTCGATATGTTCGGCAAATATCCTGAGCTGCCCCGTGGTGCGCGCACGTTCACCAACAAGACGGGCCTCTGGAAGACCCGTTTCCTTGATCCCCATATCGGTGATGTCATCACCCCGCGCATCGATCTCGTCGGCAATCCGGCGCAGGAAACCAGCCCGTGTGTCGCGGTCGGAATAACCATAGGACCAAAATGCGTCCTCGGCCGCCTGGCAGGCACGATCAACAAGGTCCGGAGTTCCGACAGCAAAGCTGTCAGCCTTGCCATTGACCGGTTCGTTGGTGAATAGCGCCTCACCCCCGATCCATTTGCCTGCAATCAGATGCGTGGTTTTCAGCATTCGATCTCTCCCGTTCTCAATCCCGTGCCCAATAGCTGTCAGGGGGTGGGCCGAAATCAATCAGGGCGCAGGAATAGACGGCGGTTTCATCAAACGGGTATCGCGCCTCGATTTCCGGTGTCAGGGTCAAACCCAGACCCGGTGCGGTGGGCCGCTTGAGATTGCCATTAACGATCTGGCCCTGATCACCCATCATCTCACGCCCCAAAGGGAAATCCAGCATCGGAAACTCGACGAGTTTCCCACCTGCGGCAAAAGCGGCGTGATAGCTTGCCATGATCGCGGCAGCACCGCCCCAGGCATGAACGACGACCGGGGTGTCCTTGGCCTTGGCTGCTTCGAAAACATCCATGACGGCAGAGATACCCCCCATGACCGAGGCGTCAGGCTGAACAAAATCGTAAACATCGTCATTGATACGATCGATCATTTCTTTTGGTGTCGTGATGATCTCGCCCCCGCATACATCGACTTCAATGCGCGACCGCAGTTCCCTGAACCCTTCCGGCGCGTCCGGACCGATCGCCTCTTCGACAAAGATCATCCGCCGGTCGGTGATGGCGTGAACGCTCTCGACAAATGTCACCACATCGTCGACTTCCTGCGGCATACCGTCGGTTCTGCCGACTGCGTTGGCCGGAGAACGATGGTGAACCGATCTGCCCTGCATGCGGGTGCATTGATGTTTACGACCTGACGACCAGGCGTCGATTCAAGTGCGCGGCCTGCTATCGGCAATTCAGCGTGACGTCGGGCACAATCTTCGCCTCTCGAAAGCTCGCCTTTGTCGATCTCCTGGGCGCGATCTGTCTGTTCGTGAATGCGGCGAAGGGAGTGTCTGCGGTTCAGATGTCACGTGATCTGGATGTGCAGCACAAGACGGCGTTCGTGCTCATGCACAAGCTCAGGGAAGCAATGTGGGCGGAGACCCGGGATGTCCGTCTGGGCGGCGAGGTCGAGATTGATGGTGCCGCGTTCGGTGGCCATGTCCGGCCCGCCAACCTGCGGGAAGAGCGTGTTGACAGGCGGCGTCGCGCCAACCGGAGTGGGAAGCGTCGGGTGGTTGTCGTACTCCGCCAGCGAGGCGGTCGAACAGTGACGAGAACCTTTCTTCGGGAGGCGCAGGGCGTCGAGTTCGCAAGGGAAAGGATCGCTCCAGAAACCGTCGTCTCGGCCGATGAAGTTGCGCATTGGGATCCTCTGGAAACAGATTTCGACATGCAAAGGATCAATCATTCAGAGGGTTACAGCGTCGGAGGAGCCCATACCAACCTTGCCGAGAGCTTCTTCTCACGGCTCAGACGGATGATTGGCGGACAGCACCTGAAAGTCGAAGGAAGGTATCTCGATGCATACGCGGCGCATGCAGCCTGGCTCGAGGATCATCGGGAGGAGAGCAATGGCCGCCTGGCGGATTACTTGATCGGCGGCGCGCTCGCGTCCCCGGTCAGCCGGTCGTGGAAAGGGTATTGGCAACGGCGCGCAGCGTGACGGCGTCGCCGGCACCCCAGACACACATGCCTTTCTTCTTCTCGATCATCCTGACGAGCTTTCGTCGCCTGGCATGTCGCAGCGCCTGGACGACCTTGAAGACCACCGAGTTCCTAAGCGCAGTATCTGAGATGTCCAGGTTGCGCTCCGCCATTACGCGCTCGGCAAGTTCTCTCGTGGTCAGCTCAGCATCGACCCCGAGATGGCGGATGCAGATATCCGCGATCTCGCCTTTCTTGAAGAACCCATGGCTCACAATGTACCGGGCACGCTGCCGCTCAGGTGCGGCGAACAGTTCAATCGTCGCGTTCACATGCGCCAGATCGTGCTTCGCATGCGCGATCTGCGCCTCGTATGCTTTAATCTGGCCCAGTATCTCGGCCCGCTTCTCTGTCAGCGTGTGAACAATCAATGGTTTCGACATACCGCCATTCCACACGAGATCTCGCCAGCCATCCAGATGGCAATTTGGTGCATTTGCTACCTAAGACCGAGCTGCTCAACGGCGAAATCTTCTACAGCCTGCGCGAAGCACAAATCCTGATCGAACAATGGAGGAGACACTACAACACAAAACGCCCCCACAGTGCACTGGGCTACCGCCCGCCAGCGCCCGAAACCATCATCTCAATGGATCACAGGCCAATGATGCACTAACAATCAACTTGGACCAGTCAGATGAGGCTGCTCAGTACTGCCAACCCGGTCGATAGTCTTGGCGGTAGGCGCTCCCACCTGACAACTCAAGAAATGGACGCTCCTCCAGGATCGCAAAGTGCTCACGAGACCCATCAAGCGCGTGGCTGTTGTGAAGATTCAACCAGACCAAACTTTCGATCTGTGTAACAGGCCGCAGCGTGTCAATTTGTGTCTTACCAATATCAAGGCGCTCAAGTGACGGTATTGCTGCTATGGGTGACACATCAGACACCCAGGTATCATGGAGGTAGACCAGCTTCAGGTTCGGCAAGCCCTGAAGCGGTTTGAGATCGGAAACCCGTGTCATGTTCACGTCAAGATGTTCGAGCGTCGTGTTCCCTTCCAGCCCGGTCAGATCGCTTAAGCTGGTTCCCCGTGCATTCAGGTATTTTAAGTTTGGAACATCGCCGATGTTGGCTGGCAGCTTCCGAAGATCGACAAGGTCGCTGAAGCTTAGGTTATTGGTTCCGGCAGAAATTGCATCTGCAACCCGCTGCTCGGCTACAACAAGTTGTTGGTTTGCAGTTCTCATCAGTTTGTACTGCCATGCCGCAAATGCGGCTGAGGCAATAATAAATAGTAAGATAGTTTTCCTCATACAATTGGTGGTTACCGATCGAATGTGGTCAATCTGTGACTGTTGCGTTTGGGGCGAAAAGCAGGCATTTATTCAAGCCGCGGTCTCTGCACTACAGGCTCTTTGCCGCCTGTTTCTGCAGTGAGCTTGAACAAGCCATTTGAGCCCTGAACCGCCATTGCCGCTCAGCTTAGACGCTGCGGATGCATTCGGCGGCTCTCGGTCGATTGCAGACCACGTTCCTCAGGGTGATGAAAGCGAACACTGCGGGACTTAGCGAGCATTTAGCTAATTGACTGCAGTGTCTGGTCTGCTGTGCATTGCGGTATTTCGCTTCAAGAGAAATCGCACAAACAAAACCCTCTCCTCTGTCGTCGACATACCGCCGCAACTTCCCCGCAGCGGCCATTCGATATCTCGATGCGCAATCTCAATCTGTCTGAAGTTTCACAGTGTGTTCTATCGCAAAGGAGAGTTCCGAACGCCAAGGACATCTGTCCTGGAACCGAGGGAATCAACTGGCCACTTTCCGGCGTTGGCATCTGAAAGTAGAAACCGTGAGCTTGGAAATGTGCTGAAGGGTCGTCCTTACAGAAGTTTCCTTGTTCGATTATTCTCCATGTTTTCCGAACCATAGAGGCTGTCTTGCGCTGGTACGAAAGAGCGCTGTCAGATTCATTGACCGTACTACATTATTTGACATATCAGATGACGTATCAATAATTCGAACAGGGCGATGCCATGCTTTCCGACGATTACGCAATTCAAGGAGTGCTGAACGAAGCGGCGATCCCAAGCCTGGGCCAGTTTGACGTGATCGTTGCCGGTGGGGGCGCTGCTGGTGTCTCGGCAGCAACGAACATCGCCCGAAAAGGGCATCAGGTTCTCATGATCGAGCGCTACGGTTTCTGCGGCGGTGGAGCGGTTGCCGGTATGTCGGGAACGATTTGCGGTCTCTACATGTCCAGCGATCGGAACGCCAATCGTGCCGAGCAAGTCGTGTTCGGTTTTGCCGACGAGTTCCGCAAGCGGTTGATCGTGCGTGGCGGTCTTACGGAACCGCAGCGCTATGGCAAGACCTGGACGGTCACGCATGACCCGCACATGTGGCGCGAAAACGCGGACGACTTTTTGTCCGATGCAGGCGTGAACATTCTCTACCATTCCCGCGTCGTGGGCGTGCTGCGAGATGGGGCTGCCGTGCGTGGCGTGATAGTCGACACGAAATCCGGCCTGGCCAAGATTGAAGCCAAGCTGGTTGTTGATGCCAGTGGAGACGCCGATGTCGTACACCGCGCCGGGTGGGCCACCACCAAGGGGCAGGACGGCACCATCCAGAACCCGACGATGATCTTCCGGTTGGGCAATGTCGATGTGGGCGCTTACCTGGAGTATTGGGGCGATAACACGATCAGCCCGGAACACGTCATTGAGGCGTTGATCGAGGCCGAGAACAGCGGCAATTACCATCTTCCGCGCAAGAAGATCTGGATCTTTCCGACCTCGCGCCCGAACGAGCTCATGGTCAACGCAACCCGCATCCTGGGTCGTGACGGGCGCGATCTGGATGTGACCAACCCGGTCGATCATACCGAGGCCGAACTGGTCGCGCGGCACCAGGTGCGCGAATACGCGCGTTTCCTCAGGGACAAGGTTCCGGGCTGTGCTGACAGCTATGTCGTCGATACCGGGGTCGAGGTCGGCATTCGCCAGACCCGCTCGATTGTCGGGGTCAAACGTCTGACCAACCAGGACGTGGTGGGGCGCCACAAACATGCCGATGGTGTCGTGCGCTGCCCATGGCCGATCGAATTGCATTCCGGCCAGAAGCCCAAGGTCGAATGGCTCTTGGACGACTATTACGAAATTCCTTTCGGCACGCTCATTCCCGAGATCGGCGAGAACATCATCGTCGCGGGGCGTTGTCTTGCCGCCGAACACGAGGCGCTGGCGTCTGCACGGGTCACGGCCCAGTGCTTTGGCTATGGCCACGCGGCGGCCGTGGCAGCGGACATCGCGTTGCGCGACGGCGTCGCGCTGCGCGACATCCGAGGCGGAGACGTTCGCGACATTCTGAACCGCGAAGGTGCCGCGCTGGACTGATTTTCCGGACTTTGCACAAGCAATCAATGTCAAACCCCAGGAGGAAGCCCATGAATCTTGCAAAATCCCTGATGGCTGGCGCTGCGGCGCTGGCTCTGTCGGCGACAGCGTCGCTGGCCGAAAGTCACAACTGGAAGCTCCAGTCGTTCTGGGGCGGCGGATCTGCGCCGCAACTCGTCATTGAGCAATTCGCGGCTAACATGAATGCGGCTTCGGGTGGTGACATCAACATCACTGTCCTGCCCAACAAGGCCATTGTGGCTCACAACCAGACGCTGCAGGCTGTTGGCTCCGGCATTCTGGACATGCAGAAGAGCACGCCATGCTACTATGCCGGTGTCGACGCGGCCTTCGGTCTGCTGTGCGAAATGAACGCGGGCTATTCCAACGCCTATCAGTTCATCACCTGGTACTATCAAGGCGGTGGCCTTGAATTGGCCCGCAAGATCTATGCCGAACATGGGCTCCACTTCATCGGGCCGGTGCCGTGGGGCGTGGAATCCATCCCCATGAAGGAACCGATCCGTACGGTTGCCGAATTTGAAGGCGTGAAGGTTCGAATGCCAGAGGGTCCGTCTTCCGATCTTTTCCGGGCAATCGGCGCGGCACCCGTTTCGGTGCATGGTTCCGAGGTTTACACCTCGCTCGAAAAGGGTGTGATCTCGGCCACCGACTGGTCGACGATTTCGATTAACGACGGCGCGGGCCTGCATAATGTTGCACCCTACGCGATCTATCCTGGTATCCACTCGATACCGATGGGCGACGTATCGATGAATCTCGAAACCTGGAACAGCCTGGATGCCAAAACCCAAACCCTTCTGGAACTTGGTGTCCGGACCTTGGCCCTGGACATGCTTCAGACTTTTGAGAACGCAGACGCCGAAGTGCTGGCGGCGGCCGAAGAAAAGGGCATCACCCTGATCGACTGGGCGCCGGAAGAACGCGCCAAGTTCCGCGCGGCGGCACAGGAAATCTGGGCAGCGACGGCGGCAAAAAGCCCCCACGCCCAGAAAGTCTATGAAAGCCAGATCGCCTGGCTGAAATCCATCGGTCAGATCGACTGATCTCTTCCAACTGCCGGGCCGTGATCGGCCCGGCTTTTTTCTTCGAGGACCACCATGGAACTGCCAGAGCCTGATGCGCGCGCCCCGTCTCTCCCTTGGGTGCTGAAACCGGCCGAGCTTGCCAGCTATGGCTTTGCCATCTGCGTTGCCATCATCGGCTTTGAGGTGGTGATGCGTTACGGCTTCAATGCACCGCGGATCTGGGTGCAGGACATGGTCGTCATGCTCGTCGGGGGCTGTTTCGCGATTGGCGGCATCGTGGTGCTTTACGAAGGCAGCCATATCCGGATCACCGCAATCTACGACAACGTGCCCGAGCGGGTGCAGCGGTGGTTGGACTTGCTGGCGGCTATCGTTGCCGCTGCCTATCTGGCACTGATTGGCTATGGCGCATGGGTCAATGCGCGCCTGTCGATCAAACTTCATGAGACGACCGGAACCAGTTGGGACTCGCCTCTGCCGATGATCCTGAAAACCGTGCTGCTGGTCAGTGCGGGCATCATGTGCGTGATCGCCGTGACGCAGATCTTCCGTTCGATGAAACGCCTGGTGGGCTAGGTTCATGGGTGTTGGCCTGATCACGCTGATCCTTGTTATCGGCATCCTGTTTTTGCTGTTCGCGGGCGTGCCGCTGGCCTTTTCCACGGGGATCATGGCCGCGACCCTGATCCTGATGGAGTTCGGCCCGACGGGTCTCAGCCTCATCGCAACCCGCATCTACGATCTGATGGCGGATTTTTCCTTCGTGGCCGTGCCGCTCTTCGTGATGATGGGGCTGGTTCTGGAGAAATCAGGGGTCACCAATGACCTGTTTCGGGCCATGTCGATGCTGGGCGGCAAGATACGCGGCGGACTGGCGGTTCAGACTCTGGCGGTTTCGGTTCTGCTGGCCGCGATGTCCGGCATCATCGGCGGCGAGATCGTCCTCTTGGGCCTGATCGCCCTACCGGAAATGCTGAAACGCGGATACGACAAGAAACTGGCCGTGGGCGTTGTCTGTGCTGGGGGGTCGCTGGGCACGATGATCCCGCCGTCGATCGTGTTGATCGTCTATGGGCTGACCACCGACACCGGCGTCGGAGAGCTGTTCCTTGCCGTGCTCCTGCCCGGCTTGATGCTGGCCAGTCTTTATGTGGTCTATGTCATGGTGACGGCGACGATCTGGCCGGACAAGGCGCCGCCGCTACCGCCTGAAGAACGCGACATGTCACCGGCCGAGAAGATGGCGGTGATGCGTGGTGCCATCCTGCCTGTCGCCGTGGCCGCCTGGGTGCTGACCTGTATCTATACCGGCATCACCTCCTTTATCGAAGCCGCTGCCATGGGTGTCATCGGCGCCCTGATCTCGGCCGCGGTCAAGGGCACCTACTCGCTTGGCCTCATCCGGGACGTCTGCAATCAGACCCTGCGTATCTGCGGCATGATCATGTGGATCGTGTTCGGCGCGACCGCCCTCATCGGCGTCTACAACTTTTTCGGTGGTGCGGCCTATGTCACCTCGGCCATCAACGGGCTCGACTGGTCGCCGCTGGCGATCCTGATCGTGATGATGCTGATCCTCTTTGTGCTCGGCATGTTCATGGACTGGATCGGAATCCTGTTACTGACCATGCCGATCTTCGTGCCGATCATCATCGGCTTCGGCTATGACCCGATCTGGTTCGGCGTTCTGTTCACCATGAACATGCAGATGTCTTATCTGACACCGCCTTTCGGCCCGGCCGCATTCTACCTGAAAGGCGTGGCACCCGAAGATATTACCATGGGCGACATCTACAGCTCGTTCTGGCCGTTCATCTTCCTGCAGGCGCTGGCCATCGCGCTCTTGATCGCCTTTCCGCAAATCGCCCTCTGGCTGCCATCCGTGTTGATGTGAGGACCCCATGAGCAAGATCACCGATTTCGAAACTGCCGTTGCCGACATCCCGTCCGGCGCCACTCTGGCCATCGTTGGCGTCATCGGGTGGATCGTTCCGGAAAAGCTACTGCGCACCTTGGGGCAGCGTTACCTTGATACCGGCGCGCCGGGCGACCTGACGCTCTATGTGCCCTGCTTCGGTGGCGACAACGGTTCGATCAAGGGCATCGACAACCTGATGCACGACGGCATGACCAGGCGGTTGATCACCGGATCGTTCATCAACCCGCCCGACCCCGAGACAGGCGAACGCCCCCGGTCGATGGGGCAGGTCCGTGCCGACAAAATCGAGGCCTACACCTTTCATATCGGCGTGATGATGCACTGGCTGCGCGAGATTGCGCGGCGCAGCCCCGGCTATCTGACCGAGGTGGGCATCGGCACCTTTGTCGATCCCGACCTGGATGGCGGCAAAGTCACGCCGCAGACTACCGAAGACATTGTCGAAAAGATCGATTTTCGCGGCAAACCGCACCTTTTCTTCCCCAGCCAGCATCTCGATTACGGCATCATCCGGGCAACGTCGGCCGACAAACACGGCAACCTTTGTTTTGAGGACGATCCCCTGGTGTCGTCCAACCTGGCGATCGCGCTGGCCGTCAAGGCTTGCGGCGGCAAGGTGATTGCCCAGGTAAAGCGCACCTATGAACCCGGTGAACGCCATGCGCAAATGGTCAAGGTGCCCGGGGTCCTTGTCGATCACGTGGTGGTCGACCCTGACCAGCAACTGGTCACCGGCATTCAGGATGACGCCCGGTTCCTGGGCCAGACGCGGATGGACCCGCGCGAGCTGCAACCGCTCAAACCCGGCGCGCCAACGGTAATTGCTCGCCGTTCTGCCAGCATGATCAATGAAAACGAACTGACGATCTACGGGTTCGGCGCCTCGTCCTCGATCCCGACGATCTTTGCCACCGAAGGCCGTTTTGATGGCGATGGCATCTATGACTACCCCTCCACCACCGAGCACGGCTCATACGGCGGCATCGTCACCTCGGGCTGGCAGTTCTCGGCCAATTACAACCCCGATGCCCTGCTTGATGGCGTGACCCAGTTTGATGCGATCCATGCGGGCCTGTGCAAGACCTGCGCGCTGGCCTTTGCCCAGTTTGACGCGCAGGGCAATATCAACGTCTCGAAATTCGGGAGCGCCAATCCCGGATCGGGCGGGTTCATCGACATCGCCCATAACGCCACCAACCTGATCTTCAACGGCACCTTCACCACCGGCGGGCTGAAGGTCGATGCGACAGGGGGCAAGCTGACGATCCTTCAGGAAGGCAAGGTTTCGAAATTCGTCTCAAGCGTCGAACAGATCACCTACCCGCTGCTGACCGGTGTGCGCGAACGCGGCCAAAGCGCCCATATCGTCACCGAACGTGCCGTCTTTGCGGTGACGCCGAATGGACTTGAGCTCTTGGAAGTCGCCCCGGGTATCGACCCGAAGGCCCAGGTGCTCGACCTGATGGGCTTTGCGCCGGTGCGCGTGCCCGATCAAATCCCCCTGATGGATCCGAAACTCTTCACGTAAAGGAAAACCTTCATGCTCGAAATCACCCGTGATGGCGCTGTCGCCACGCTGTCCATCGACCGCCCCGAGGTCCGTAATGCCATGAGCCTCGGGCTTGCACACAAGATTGCCCAGGTCACGGCGGAACTGGACCGCGATCCCGAGGTCAAGGCGATCATCCTGCGCGGCAAGGAACATGGCTTCTGTGCCGGCAGCGACCTGAAGGAGCTGGCCACGTTCAACCTCGACCAGATTTCCGCAGCGGAGCGTGAAAAGGCCGCCGTGGCCCGCTCGTTCTGTTTCATGGATACACCGGTGATCGCGGCGGTGGACGGGTTCACCATGGGCGGCGGCATGGTGTTCACGGTGTCCTGCGACGTGGTTTTCACTGCGAAGAACGCCCGCTGGCATTTGCCCGAGGTGGCGTTGGGTTGGAACCCCGGCTGGGGTGTCCAGGCATTCCTCGCCCGTTGCGGGCCCTATGTGACCCGCCATGTCTGCTGGGGCGTCGATCCGTTTGATGGCGAAGAGGCCGTTCGCTTGGGATTGGCGGATTTTCTTGCCGAGGGCAGCGCGGCCGAGGCCGCGCACGAATACGCGACCAAGCTCGCGGCACTGCCGGAACACGCCGTTACCGCGACCAAGCGGCTTTGTGCCCCGGCGGCGGGCGAAAACAGCCAGGTACTCGATCTGATGGCCAACCAGATGTTTCATGAAAGCTGCAAGCACGAGGTCGCAAGGGCTTCGTATGCCCGGTTTGGAGTGAAAATCTGATGACGGAAGGCCTGCGCGAGATCGATCACGGGGCGGTTCTGATCCTGGCGCTGGACCGCCCCGAGCGGCGCAATTCAATGGATCTCGCGGTGACGCGGGCGCTGGCCGGGGCGCTGGAGCGCGCCGCCGGGAATGAGGATGTCAATGCAATTGTATTGCAGGGATATTCGCATGGTTTCGGAGCGGGCAGCGATCTCAAGGCTCTCGCCGGTCAGAGCGTCGGAGAAATGATCGCAGACGAACGCGAAATGGCCGCACTAGCCCGCAGCTTCAATCGTCACCCGAAACCGATCATTGCCGCTGTCGACGGGTACGCCATCGGCGGTGGCGCGGTCTATGCCACCTCCTGCGACGTGGTGTTTTCCAGCGCGGATGCAAAATGGGCCCTTCCCGAGGTTCCCATCGGCTGGAACGCCGCCTATGGCATTGCCGCGATGCAGGCGCGGCTGGGGGCTTATACGGCGCGACATATCCTGTGGGGTGCAGAGGCGTTTTCCGGTGAAACCGCGTATCGGATCGGGTTAGCGGACTTCCTGGCCGAAGGCAGCGCGGCCAAGGCCGCACTCGACTATGCCACCCGGCTGGCTGCGCTACCGGCGCATGCGGTCGCGGCAACCAAACAGTTGTGCGCGGGGCCGATTGACCGGGATGCGGTTGAGATGGACGAGCGGGCGATGGCGTCATTCGAGCGTTGTCTCGCTACCGGAGCCGCACAAGCCACGCTTCGGAAGTTCGGCATGGTCTGAGGGTATTGCGGAAAGAATCGAATGACCGACCCACTGACACTCCATCGACTTTTCGAACGCGGTTGCACCATTGGTACCGGGCGCCGCATAAGGTGCTTTGGTCCGGACCGATCGGTTGTCGAACAAAGCTATGATCAGTTCGCCCACGATGTTCTTGCCTTGGCAAGTGCATTGCAGGCGCGTGGTCTCGAACCTGGCCAACGGGTCGCGACGTTCGCCACGAACGGTATTCGGCATTTGCAGCTGATGTGGGCCGTGCCGCTGGCGGGCGGCGTGTTTCACGCCGTCAACACGCGTCTGTCGGTCGAGGAAATCGCCTATATCCTCGAAAACGCTGACGACCGTATATTGTTCATCGATCCCGAATTCGCCGATTTGCTTCCTGAACTGCGCGAGGCCCGCCCTGATCTGGATATCTTGTCTCTGAGTGAAGCTGCGGGCAGACACGTCACCAGTTTCGATGCCCTTCCGGGGTCAGGCCCGCCGGGCCCTGATGCGATTGAGGCTGCATTAACCGACGAGAATGCCCCAGCCGTGCTCTGTTATACCAGTGGCACCACGGGGCGGCCCAAAGGTGTCGGCTATTCTCACCGCGCGCTGACGCTGCACGCCCTGACCGAGGCAATGGTCGATGGCTACGGCATCAGTCATTCCGACAATGTGCTGCTCATGGTTCCTTTCTGCCACGGCGCAGGCTGGGGTGTTCCCTATTCGGCATTCATGTGCGGGGCGGATATCTCGGTGCTTTCAGGGCCGATCCAGGCAGATCAAGTCCTGGATATCCTGACCCAACAGAAGATCACCTTCACCGGCGCCGTTCCCGAGGTGATTGCCCGCATTGCCCCGGAAATCGCCTTGCGAAAGGCAAACCTCACCGGGCTGCGTATCCTGATGGGTGGCACGGCACCGCGTTCTGAAACCTTGTCGATCCTCAGGGCGGCAGGTGTCACCTCAATGCTGTGCTGGGGCATGACGGAAACGCTGAGTGCGGCGACGATGCAGCACTTGCCGCCCGAGGTAGGCGAGGTCCCGCCAACGCAGGGCCAGCCGCTGCCGCTGACCGAACTTTCGCTGGCAGAGTCCGAAGATGGAACGCAGGAACTGCTGGTTCGCGGCCCGTGTGTCGCCGAGCGGTATCACGGCCAAAAGGGCTCGGCGCGACAGGCCGGTTGGTTCGCAACCGGTGATACGGCCGAGATTGACCAAAACGGCACCCTGCACCTGCAGGACCGCAAGAAGGACCTGATCAAGTCCGGCGGCGAGTGGATTTCCCCAGCCGCGCTGGAAAGGCAGATTTCACAGATCGCCGGAGTGGAGGAATGCGTCGTCATCGGTGTGCCACATCCGCGATGGGGAGAGCGACCTCTCTGCTTGGCCGTGGCCGGAGAAGCGATTGAGATCGAGCGCATTTCTCAGGAGCTCATGTCAACAGGTCGGTTCGCGAAATGGCAGCTTCCGGATGACGTCGTCACTCTCAAAGCGTTGCCTCGAACGGTGCTGGGCAAGCTCGACCGTCAGGCGTTGCGCCAGACCTTCAAAAACCACTTTCAACCAAACCCGGTTTGACCGGAAAGCAGAGGCCCCAAGATGCCGGAAATCGCCCCTCATACCCGCTTGCGCCCATCGCCCTATTACGAGGCAACCCTTGCAGAAGGTGTCACCTCATTCACGCCCTATAACCAGATGCTGATCCCACTGGGATACGGCGATGCCGATGCGGAATATAACCGGTTGATGAACGGTGTCAGCATGTGGGACGTTGGCGGCCAGAGGCAGGTTCAGATCAAGGGGCGCGACGCTGCGCGTCTCGCACAGATCCTTTCTCCGCGCGATCTTTCCGGACAGGTGGTTGGCCAAGGCAAGTATGTACCGATGTGCAATCACGCCGGAACTCTTATCAATGACCCGGTTGTCAACAAGCTGGACGACGATCTGTTCTGGTTCTCGATCGCGGACAGTGACGTCAAACTTTGGGCGCGCTGCATCGCTGCCGAACGCGGACTTGAGGTCGAAATCGCCGAGCCGGACGTTTCGCCGATGGCCGTTCAGGGCCCGATGGCGGCAGATGTCGTGGCGTCGGTCTTCGGGGATTGGGTGCGGGACCTGAAATACTTCTGGTTCGGCGATGCCGAGATCGGCGGCATTCCGGTCAAGATCGCCCGATCCGGATTCTCGAAACAAGGCGGCTTTGAGATTTACCTGATGGACGGATCCCGCGGAACCGAGCTTTGGAACATCGTGCGTGAGGCGGGTGCGCCGTTCGGGATCGGTCCTGGATACCCCAACCCCTGCGAGCGGATCGAAAGCGGCCTTCTGTCCTGCGGTGGGGATTCCGATGACACGACCAACCCCTTCGAGGTTCGGCTTGGCAAATACGTTGATCTGGACGTGGATGACGAGGTGATCGGCGTCAAGGCACTTCGCCGGATCAAGGAAGAGGGTCCACGGCGTCACCAGCTGGGCGTTGTTCTTGAGGGCGAGACGCCGTCTGCGAACCATGCGCGGTGGTACGACATCCAGGTTGGTGGGATCAAGGTCGGTGACATGACCAACGGCACCTGGTCGCGAAAGCTTGGCCGAAACATCGGCTTCGCTCTGGTTTCCCGAGTGTATCGCTCGGGCGACCACGTCGAGGTGAAAAAAGAGGGGAGTATGCTTGGCGGCACCCTGTGCGAGCTGCCATTTTCCTGATTTGGGTCGGATGAAGTGGACAAGGCATGGGGATTGCAGGCAAGTATGGAGATATGGACAAGACCGTGAAAACCCTTTCAGACGCCGAGGCCACCTTTCTGAAGCTTGAGGAAATGATCGTCCTGACCGAGCTGAAGCCGGGCGTGATGTATTCCGAGAAAGAGCTTGCTGAAGTCGTCGGATTCGGCCGAACACCCGTGCGCGAGGCATTGCAACGCCTCGAATTCGAGGGCCTGGTGGCCATCAAGCAGCGCCGGGGTATTCAGATTACCGAAGTGGAACCGGATGTTCAGTTGCGGTTGCTCGAAATTCGGCGCCCTTTACAGAACTTTGCCGCCGAATATGCGGCTATCCGGGCCACGGAAAAGGACCGGAAGATCATGAGGAACTTCGGTGAAGAGTTGTTGGAAGCCAGTAAGGCTCCGCCTGCGTCGCGTCCCCAGGCCCTTTCGGCTGTTAGAACGGCCCATGACCTGGTTGTCGAAGCTTGTCACAATGAATTTTCAAAGAAAACGATGCGTGTTGTCCAGGGTTTGTCGCGCCGTTTCTGGATTTTTCACATGAAAAAAGAAGACTTCAACATTGCGGCCGAGCTGCACGCTCGGTTGCTACTTGATGTCGCAAACGGAGACACGACGGCGGCCATTGCCGCTTCAAACGCATTGGTCGACTACCTCGAAGAATTCGCTCGGGAAACCAAGGAATGGAAGTGACTGGCCTTTCTTTCTGCGTGCCAGTTTTTGCGAACTACCATGATCCGTACCCCAACGCGGCATCGACAAACCAGCAGAAACGACTGCTTCTTGCGTCATGACTTGCGACAACGTCTGCTTCACACGCTTTGTAATCATTAGCGCTCTGTGCAGCATCAGTAGGTCTGGGCCCTGAGCTGTCATGCGGTCGTGCAGCATTCAGCCTGGGTCCGCCCGAAGAGCGCCGTTGCTGACGGCCCAAACCCACAAGTGCTGCACAATGCGCGAATGGGTGCGATTTCGCTCATGGAGGGCATTGCTCTGGAACCAAGCGTCCGCAAGTGTCACAGAACAAACTGCTCGAGGTCTTCTCGATTTCAGCTTAGCAGCCGACCGGCAGTAGGTTGCGCCATCGTCGGAGCCTACGAGCCTCCGAACTCGTCAAAGACGCTAGTGGTATGCTGCCCAAGAGTCGGAGGTGGGGGCAGACTGTCATTTGCGTCGATGGATCGATGAATCGGCGGAGCTGCCATGGTAACTTCTGTACCCATGGTGGTCGCAACGCGGACACGCTTCAGGCCTGCGTGATCGGCAAGCGCCGCCAAAGAATTGACAGAGCCGTAAGCGATATCTGCGTCGGCGAGACTTCTGGTGAATGCGTCCCGTGAGAGGGAGCGGGCGACGCTGCCGATGATGTCATGCAGCGCCTCGACGTTTTCAACCCGCGCATTGTTGCTGTTGAACCTTTCGTCGGTGGCCAAACCCGGTCGCTCTAGTACCTTGTCGCAAAACCGTGCCCATTCGCGTTCGTTCTGGATGGCGATGATGACCTGGGATCCGTCGTTCACCTTGAAGGCTGCGTAGGGCTGGATCGTGGGGTGCATCAGGCCAACCCGCCTGGGGGCCTTGCCGCCGTATTCGTACTGCATCAGCGGCACGTTCATCCATTCTGACGCTACACCGAAGAGCGATACGCTGACGCCATAGCCTTCGCCGGTGCGTTCGCGATAGAGGAGCGCTTCGACGATCGCCGCGTGCGCTGTCATCCCTGCGCCAATGTCGCAGATCGAAACACCGATGCGGCCCAGGTCATCCGGCGCACCCGACACATCTACCAACCCGCTTTCGGCTTGAACAAGAAAGTCATAGGCCTTGAGCGCGCTGGCTGGACCTTCGTCGCCATAACCGGAGATGTCGCAGGTGATGAGCCGCGGGTTTTTCTTGCGCATTTCCTCCGATCCGAACCCCGCGCGGGCCATCGCGCCCGGCGCGAGATTCTGGACAAAGACATCGGCCTTCGCCAGAAGGCGGTGCATCAGGTCGGCGTCCCCTTCGGATTTCAGGTCCAGAACCACCGACTCCTTCCCGTGGTTGGTCCAGACGAAATACGAACTGTCGCCGTGGACTGCGGCATCATAGCCCCGTGCGAAATCGCCTCCGGCGCGTTCGATCTTGATCACCCGCGCGCCCATATCGATGAGGCGCGATGTGCAAAGAGGTGCCGCCAACGCCTGTTCGACGGACACCACCAGCAGGTCGGAAAACGGGTTTGCCATGCTACTCTCTCCGGGTCGACGTCAGGCCGCGCCAAGGCTCTTGGTGACCTCGCGAAGGTCTTCGGCGGCCTCCAGAGCGAGGATGTCGGCGGACACCCGGTCGGTTCGCTCAATGCCAAGCGCCCCGGTCGCCAGCGTGCGGAACTTTGCCGCAATTTCCTCCGGTGTCATTCGGTTGTTCGGGTCGCCCTTGGCGTAAATCTGTTCCCCTGAGAAGACCCGACCATCGCGGGTTTTGACATCCACTAGGGCGGCAACAGTATTGGGGTATTTCTCTGCCAGTTCCATGCTGGCCTCGATCTTGATGCGGGGCATCAGATCGCTAATATCCGGGTCGGCAAGAGTTTCGTCCGAGAAGCGTTCGAGCGTGACTGCCCCGTCCTTGAGGCCCAGAGATACGGCGAAAGGCGTGCTGAGACGCGCTGCAAGGGGGCTCTTTGGCGCATAGTTCATGCCTTGTCCTGGCATGGTCTCGGACTGCACGATGCTGACCTCAGCGATGTCTTCCGTTTGCAGGCCGTTCGCGGCGACCAGGTCGAGCGTTTTTGTCACTGCCGTATGGCTGCATTGGATTGTCGGAAGCGATTTCAGACCGCCGATACTGACCTCGTAATATTCTCCCAACCTGTCGAGAAGAGGTTCGGGGTTTGGCTCTTCCGAGAAAGCGTTGAAGAAGCCAGACGGATATTCAAGGATTCCAAGCGGACCGGTCGCCCCGCCTTTGACCAGTTGGGCAAACAGCACGGCTTTCATCGCTGCCATGGCAGGATGCAAACTTTTTGAGAAATCACCATTTTCGACGCCGTAGCGAAGCCCGCCAGCTGCATCAGCCGCAAGTCCCATGGTCATTTCGATGCCAACAGCATCCAACTTCAGCAGCTTCGCTGCGGCGGCGGCTGCGCCGATGCCCCCGAAGGTCGCGGTCGGATGCCAGAACTTGTAGTGGGTCGGCATAGTGCAACGCCCGATGCGCCCGGCCACATCGAAGCCCAAGACAAAGGCCTCAATGATCTCCTTGCCGCTCGATTGCAGTTCCTCGCCCAGGGCAAAGGTCGTGGCGACCAGAGACGATCCGAGGTGGGAAATCGACGGCATATGCGTGTCGTCGAAGTCAATCGTATGTGCCATGGCGCCATTGGTCAGAGCGGCTGTAACAGCGCTGGTTTTTCCCGCCTCGCCAAAGACGGTGGAATATCCACCGGCTTTCTGAGCCGCGGCGAACCCCGTCACCCAGGAAACCTCTTCTCTAGCCTGAACGCGACCGCCCAAAGCACAGCCAAGGGTATCGAGTACGAAGAGTTTCGCCTGTTCGACGACCTCGGTCGGCAAGTCATCGAAGCTCGTGCGAGCAACGAACTCTGCGAGCTGACGAGTCAGGTCCACTTTGTCTGTTGATTGTGCCATGAATTTCTCCGGTTCGCGCTTATCTTGGTAGGGTGTCTGTTCGAACCAGAACTCGCATCTGCATTGGGATTGCAAAACTAAAATGCATGGATAGGTGCTATATCAGGTTTTTATGATGCAGCTTGCTTGGTGCAGGTGTCTGGGTCGTTTTAGCCCCGCAACCATTCATCAAGGGAGGCAGGCTCCGCTGCCTTCACGGCATTCCAAAGATCGGATGCGGAGTCTTCGCCCAGCAAAGCCTGAGCTTTGGCCTTGATCTTCTGCTCGCGCAACGCGAGCCCTCCCATGCGATCAATGTCGTGGGTGATTTCAACGCTTCGGCCATCATTGGTCATGATCCGGGCCGTTGCTTGCGTTTCCGCCAATCCGTCAACACCTTTCACCACTACGCGGTCGCGCAGGGCAACGAGGTCTGGGGCGCGGCAGGCGGCATCAGTATAGGTGGTCAAGGCGGCTGTGTCCCGACCCGAGAGAACCATCGCGGAACACAGACGATAGCTGAACTTCGCCTCAAGCCCCGTCTGGGGTTCAAGGATATTGCAGACCTTCAGATACCGCGGTGGCACTGAAAGCGAGACACTTGCAACCTCGTCCGGTATTACGCCCAGTCTGTCACGCGCTTCAATCAAGGCCTCAAGCGACGCGTGCGCACCGTGACAACAAGCATGGAACTTATGCAGCACCCCTTCGAACATCCACGACTGGCCAAGACCGTCCAATATCTCACCTGGATCCCGCATTTCTGCCGCGTGGGTGATCGCGAAACCCTGGTCGGCCTCCAACGCGTCGGGACGGGACACAAAGCCTGCGTGGGCGAGAAGCGTGGCCTCGACACCATTGGACGCGGCCATACCGGCATGAAATGGTTTGCCCATTGTCCCGAATTGTGCCCGCAAACCCGAGGCGCGCGTTGCGACCAACCCGAGGGCGTTTTCTGCGCCCCGCACGTCCAGTCCAAGCAATCGGGCCGAGGCCAGTGCCGCGCCGAAGGCACCTGCGGTTGCGGTGGAATGAAATCCGACAAAATGGTGATGGCGCCCAAGCCAAGTGCCGATGCGCGTTGCCGCTTCCATACCGACAAGCGATGCTTCCAGAAACAACTTGCCGCTCGATCCGGTCTTTTGCGCCAAAGCAAAACTCGCGGGAAAGACGGCGACGCTGGGATGCCCAAGATAGGCGAAATGGGTATCGTCATAGTCAAGGGCGTGACTGATCGTTCCATTGGCCATTGCGGCTGCCCGCGCCGGTAGCTTCTGCGCCGTTCCGACAACCGTAGCTTCTGCGACACCGCCTTCGGCTGAGACATAGTCCCTGACGATCCGGCTGACCGGCTCGTCCTGCCCGGCGATCGAAACAGCCAGCCAGTCGAACAGTGATATGCGTGTCATGCGCAGCGCGGCCTCAGATCGGCCCTCATCCAGAGAACCCGTCGCAAACGCTGTGATGGCCTCAGTGATTGGAGCGGAGTTCAAGGTGTCAGATTTGCTCATCGGCGGTTCATTCCTGTAAATCACGTATGGCCTCTTGCAAAACCACATTTACTCTCTTCCATTGACGGAAATAAAAATATGCGAAAGTAAGTATAGCCACGATAGCGAAATTCGAAGGTGTCGACGTGGATATCAAGCAGCTCAAGACTTTCATCTGCGTTGCGGAAACCGGATCACTCAGCGCAGCCTCGGACCGATTGCGCCTGGCGCAACCAGCCCTGTCGCGTCACATCAAGCTGTTGGAGCATGAGATCGGCGTTCAGCTTTTCGCGCGCCATGTCAGGGGTATGACACTCACCGAACCGGGTGAAAAACTCCTTGGGCGTGTTTCCGGCCTGATCCGCCAGTTGGAGCAATCGGTCGACGACATCCGCTCGAATGATGAAGTGGTCAAAGGCAACGTTGCGATCGGTTTGATGCCCAGTGTGAACACCGTTTTCGCAGTGCGTCTCGTAGAACGAGTGCGGCGCGAGCTGCCCAAGGTCACACTCCGGATCGTCGAGGGGTATTCAGGCCACCTGATCGAATGGCTTCAGCGAGGCGATCTGGACATTTCGTTTCTCTACGGGCCTGCGGCTGACCTGCACCTGCGCTGCAAGGAGTTGCTTTACGAGGAAATTGCGCTGATCAGCCCTCCGGATTCGTTGCCCGACCTCGGTCCGCAGATCCGGATCGCTGACGCGGCGCATCTACCGCTTGTCCTGCCCAGTCGTCCGCATGGCATTCGGATGCTTGTTGACAACGCCGCCTCCAAATCAGGTGTGTCCCTCAACATTGCTCTGCGCGGTGATGCCTTCTGGGTCTTGAAGTCGCTGGTGGTGGGCGGGTCCTATCACGCCTTCATCCCGCTCTCCGCGGTTACGGAAGAGGTCAAGTCGGGAGTGCTCGAAGCCCGGACATTCATTTCCCCGTCCATCCGCCGGCAACTCGTTCTGGCAATGCCGCCGGACAGGTCAAACACCAGAGCCACGGACGCGGTGATCAAGGTTCTTGCCAGCGAAATCGCCACGATGATTGAAGAGGGCGTGTGGAAGGCTGATCCGGAATCGGATCTTGTCGAAGACATTTGACGTGCGTCCGCCCACCATAGAATTTCTGCATGGCATCACTGCCAACATTTTAATTGTTTGATTGCATTGAGCCGCTGATCTTATCGAAAACGGCAATGGATCACCTCATGACAACTTCCTCATTTTCGACACTCAAGATAACAACGCCGCGTGACCACGTGCTGCAGGTCACACTTAACCGGCCGGCATCTGCGAACGCCTTCAATACGCAGATGGCTCGTGATCTGGTTCAGTTCTACGAGGACCTGGCGCTCGATCCCGGGGATACAAGGTGCGTAGTCATGACGGGCGCTGGCGAAAAGGCGTTCTGCGCGGGGGCCGACCTGAAGGAACGCGACGGGATGTCTGATCATGACTGGGGCCTTCAGCATCTGGTCTATGAACGCATGATCCGTGCCATTCTGGGCTGCCCGGTGCCAATCATCGCCGCCGTGAAAGGTGCGGCCTATGCGGGGGGCTGCGAAATCGCGGCGGCAGCGGATTTCATCTATGCGTCCGACAACGCCCGCTTTGCCCAGACCGAAACCCGGATCGGAATCATCCCCGGTGCCGGTGGCACCCAGACATTGGCACGGGCCATTGGTGAGCGACGTGCCAAGGAAGTGATCCTGTCAGCCCGTCCGTTCAGTGCGGCAGAGGCACTGGACTGGGGGCTCGCCAATGCCGTCTTCCCGATTGGCGACCTTGTGGAGGCAGCACTGAACACTGCCGAAGGTATTGCCCGAAACGCGCCGATTGCCGTCCGACAGGCCAAGCAGGCGATCTATCGCGGTGCGCAGATGTCACTGGCCGATGGGCTGGCCTTTGAGATCGAAGCCTATAACCGCACGATCAACACCGAGGACCGGCGCGAAGGCGTGCGGGCGTTCAACGAAAAGCGCCAACCGCAGTTCAAAGGGCAATGAAGCGCATGCCTCTCCCGGACAAAGTGGACTTGCGCGAAGTTGGCCTTCGCGACGGGTTGCAGATGGTTGGCCAGATCCTTCCAACCCAAACCAAGCTCGACTGGTGCCGAGACCAGGTGGCTTGCGGGTTTTCGGAGATCGAGGTGACGTCTTTCGTTCCGCCATCCTCCATTCCCCAATTTGCGGACGCGGCCGAAGTTCTAAAGGGAGCAAAGGCCATCGGAGGTTTTACCGCGGCGGTGCTTGTGCCGAACCTCAAGGGTGGTATCCGCGCCCTTGAGCGCGGGGCGGATAAGATCACCTTCGTTCTGTCAGCCAGCGAAGCGCACAACATGTCCAATGTCCGGCGCCCGACCGACGCGTCGGCGACAGAGTTCGAGGACCTCGTGACGGAACGCGATGCGCGTGGGTTGAAGGGCAAGGTTGCACTGTCGGCGGTTATCGCGACCGCATTTGGGTGCAGCATCCAGGGCGAGGTGCCAGAAGACCGCGTTCTGGCTTTGTCAGAAAGACTGGCCGCCGCTGGGGCGGACGAATTGAGCATCGCCGACACGGTCGGTTACGGAAATCCGCTCCAAGTACGTAGACTCTTTGCCGCCATTTCAACCGTGGTCGGCCCGCTTCCACTGGCCGCCCACTTCCACGATACCAGAGGCATGGGGCTTGCCAATGTCATGGCTGCCGCCGAGGTCGGCGTTCGGCGCTTCGATGCAGCGCTTGGGGGGCTCGGTGGATGCCCATTCGCGCCCGGAGCAACGGGGAACATCGCGACAGAAGACTGCGCCTATCTGCTGGAAAGCATCGGCTTGAGCACTGGAATTGATTTCGAGCGGCTGTTGCAGCTGCGCGCGAGGCTTGAGGAATGGCTGCCGGGCGAACGCATCGAAGGCCGGTTAAAACAGGCGGGCTTGGCTAAAACCTTTCTGTCAGCCGCCTAACACTGCGTTGCAAATTCGTTATAGCACCCATATTCGCGTTATAATTTTGTCACCCCACAGCATTTGCAAAGCTACCCTTGCAAAGGCGTCCTTCCACGTTGGGGGCGCGCAAACCATGGGAGGGCAAAATGATCATCACTAAACTGTCAAAATATGCTGCCGTATCGGCGCTTGCCCTGGGGCTGTCCGGCGCTGGCGCAATGGCTGAAACGCTGAAAATGGTCAGTTCCTGGGCGTCGAACCAGGCGACCTACCGCGTCAATGTCGAAACCTTCGTGGCCAAGGTGGCCGAACATACCGGCGGCAATACCGACATCAATGTTGTCGGGCCCGAGGCGATCAGCCCGCTTGAACTGGTCGAACCGCTTCAGACTGGTATCGTCGACATGATCTTCACCCACCCGGCCTATCATGCCGGGACCACGAAAATCGGCATGGCCGCTGATGGCATCGCCGTCGATCCGGCGACCTGGCGTGAAAGCGGCATCTTCGACGCCTTTGACGCCTACTACCAGACCCTGGGCATCAAGGTGATCGGGATCATGCCGCTGGGCCAGCGGGGCTTTCGTTTCGTGACCAACCAGGCGGTCGACGGGCGCGAGCATTCCTTTGAAGGTATGAAGGTGCGGGCCAATGCCTCGTACATCGCGATCATCGAGAAATTGGGCGGCAGCCCTGTTCCGCTGGGTGGTGGCGAGATCTACTCCTCGCTTCAGAATGGCGTAATCGATGCCGCTCCCTGGAGCGCTACGGGGCTGGTCGATTTCAAGCTTTACGAAGTTGCCAGCCATGTACTGCAGCCCGATTTCGGATCGCTGTCGAATTGGATGTTCATGAACCTCGACAAATGGAATTCGCTCGACGCCGACACGCAGGCGGCAATCTCCCGTGCCGCGGCCGAGACGGAACTCTACGCGCTCGAAGAGATGACGCGCATCGCCGACATGGAGCTGGGTCAGCTTCAGGAAAAGGGCATGGCGATCACCAACATGAACGCAAACGAGGCTGAAAATATCTCGGCCTGGATGTCCGAGGCCATGTGGGGCCTCGCGATGGACACCGATGCGGACGTGGCGGCGAGTATCCGGAAACTTGCCGTAGATGCTGGGCTTTCGCAATAAATGCCCAGGCTGAAACGTATCGAAAAGGCAGTTGCGGGGGGGATGGCCATCCTCTCCGCGCTTCTTCTGGCGGGGATCGTTACTCTGTTCGTGATGGAGATCTTCATGCGCTACGCCATGAACGCTCCGACGAAATGGAGCAACGACGTCATCAGCTTCATCATGCCCGCGATGATCTTTCTCGCGCTGCCCGAGGTGACCCGCCGCAACCAGCATATCGCGATTACATTTCTGGTCGAGGCCATGGGCGATGACGTAGCAGTAAAATGGGGCCGGGTTCTGGCTTTGGTTTCGGCAATTGTCGCGGCGCTGGCGGCGTGGATCGTTGCCTCGTCGGCCTTGAAGCAGTTTTCGACGGGCATCCTGACCAACACGGTTATTCAAGTGCCCAAATGGGCCCTGCTGTCGCCGATTGCATTCAGTTTCGGCGTTGTCGCGCTGATCTTCCTAACAACTGCCCTGATCGGGAGGGATGAGGTATGAGCTGGGCCGAAACCCTTATGATCCTGCTGGGGCTTCTGCTCGGCTCCTTTGCGACGGGACTACCGGTATTCATTGCGTTCTTCGCGATCTGCATCGGCGCGGTCTTCATGCTGTTTGGCTCTAACGGCTTCGGGCTAGTCGCTAACTCGATCCTGACGGCAACGTCCATCGTGCCCCTCAGCACCGTGGCCATGTTCGTTCTGATGGGCGATCTGCTGTTTCGCTCCGGGTCGACGGAAGTGCTTTTCGACGCGGCGAACCGCATCTTTGGCAAGCTGCGGGGACGGCTTTATTTCCTCGTGATCGCGCTTTCCACGATCTTTGGCGCTTTGTCGGGCTCCATCGTCGCAGTGACAGCCATGCTTGGGCGTTCGGTTCTGCCTTCTATGAACCAGCGCGGCTACGACGAGGGCCTTTCGATCACCACGATCTTGTCCGGCGCGAGCCTCGCCCCCATCATTCCGCCCTCCATCGTCGTCATCATCCTGGGATCCCTGGTGAATGTCTCGATTGCCGGGCTACTTGTCGCTGGGCTGCTTCCGGGGTTGCTGATTGCCACCCTGACCGGGCTTTATGTCTGGGTGCGGATCAAGCGCAACCCAAGCCTCGCCCCGGAAGACGACGCCCACGGAGGCGAAGATGGCGACAGCCTGGGGTGGCTGCTTTTGAAATGCGTGCCGTTCCTCATGGTCATATTCTCCGTCATCGGGTTTATCCTGCTTGGTGTTGCCACGCCATCGGAAGCCGCGGCCAGCGGGGTCGTTGGTGCCCTGATCACAACCGCGCTTTATCGAAAGCTCAGCCTCAAGTTCCTGACCGACAGCCTTGTCGAGGCGGCGCTTCTGACCGGCTCGATCATGGCGATCTTTGCCGCCTCCAGCCTGTTTGCACAGATACTGTCCTTTACCGGCGCATCGCAAGGCTTCCTGAAATTCTTCTTGGCGCAGGACCTCACTGGCCTGACGGCCTTCCTGGCGATCATGCTCATCACGCTCGTGGCCTGCATGTTCATCGACGTGATCGCCTATATGCTGGTCAGCGTGCCGATCTACGCGCCGATCGCCGACGCGTTCGGGTTCGACCCGATCTGGTTCTGGGCAATCTACCTGATAAACGTCACCCTTGGTTCGGTGACGCCCCCGTTTGGCTACGCACTCTTCGCGCTTAAGGCAGCGTCTCCCACCCTCCCAATGGGCAAGACCTACCGGGCGGCGTGGAGCGTCGTAGCCATCTTCGCGATAGCGATCACGTTGCTCTATCTTGTTCCGGGCATCGTCACACTTATCCCATCCTTGCTGTGAGAAACCTCATGACCGAATACACCAGCTACGATCTTGTTGAATGGGGGCAGCCCTTCGAAAGACGCCGAAATGCATTGCCGGAGCCCAGCGGGGTCGAGGTTCTGGTGCGCGTTACGGCGGCAGGTCTCTGTCACTCGGACCTGCATGTCCAGAAAGGCTATATGGACCTTGGCGAAGAGGGCCGTCTGACCTTTGCCGAACGCGGCGCGCAATTGCCGATGACCTTCGGGCACGAGATTGCCGGTGTCGTAGAGGCCGTGGGCCCCGAGGTAACGACTGTAACGCCCGGACAGCAGGTTCTCGTCTTTCCCTGGATCGGATGCGGCGAATGCGAGGCATGTCGCGAAGACCGCGAGAGCGACTGCTCTTCCATGCGGATCATCGGGTTGAAGCAGAAGGGCGGGTTTGCCACCCATTGCCTTGTCGAGAATGAGAAATTCCTTGTCGATATCGAGGGACTAGATGCGGCAGATGTCGTGCCACACGCCTGTTCGGGAATCACCGTCTACAACGCTCTGGAAAAGATGGGCGCGCTGCGTGACGGTGAGTGGATGGCAATCATGGGCTGCGGCGGGCTTGGCATGAACGCCATCGCAATCGCACGGGCCATGGGGTTCGAAAACATCATCGCCGTCGATATCGACGACGCCAAGCTAGACGCAGCGCGCGAGATGGGTGCTGCAAAGGTAATGAACAGCAAGCGTGATGACGCGGTCGCCGAGTTGCAGCGACTGGCCGAAGGATGCCTGATGGGCGTGATCGACACCTTCGGCGGAGCATCGACTGGCAGGATTGCCGTGCGCGCGCTGGCGAAGGCCGGGCGATATGTCGTCGCCGGTCAGGCTGGCGGGGATTTCAAGATGCCTCAGGTCTGGCTGCCGCAGAAGGCGATGACCGTGCGCGGCAGCCATGTTGGAAATTCACCGCAACTGCGCGCCCTGATCGACATGGTGCGCGCAGGCAAGATCAAGCAGATGCCGATAGAGCGGCGTCCGCTTTCGCAAATTAACCAGGCGGTCGAGGATCTGGAACATGGCCGGGTCACAGGCCGCATAGTGTTTCAGCCCGACCAAGACGACGAGTAACCCCATGAAAACCTATCAGCATTGCATCAACGGCGCCTGGGTCGAACCAGCGAGCGGCCAATATTTTGACACTGACAACCCCTACACGGGCGAGGTCTGGGCGCAGATCGCCAAGGGAAACACAGAAGATGTGGCGCGCGCCGTTGCCGCCGCCAAGGCGGCTTTCGAAACGGGGCCATGGGCCGAAATGCGTCCAACGGCGCGGGGAAAGCTTCTGGTCAAGCTGGCGGAGATTATCGAGCGCGAGGCCGAGCGCCTTGGCGAACTGGAGGTGCGTGACAACGGCAAACTGATTGCCGAGATGGGCACCCAGACCCGCTATCTGGCCGAGTGGTACCGCTATTATGGCGGTCTGGCCGACAAGGTCGAAGGCGCGGTTCTGCCCTCGGACCGGCCGGGCATCTTCAACTACACAAAGCACGAGCCCCTGGGCGTGGTCGCGATGATAACGCCCTGGAACTCGCCGCTCCTGCTGCTGGCCTGGAAGCTCGCTCCGGCGCTGGCTGCTGGAAATACCGCCGTAGTCAAACCGTCCGAGTTCACCTCGGCTTCGACCCTCGAGTTCATGGAGCTGGTCAAGGAGGCTGGTTTCCCCGATGGCGTGGTGAACTGCGTGACGGGGTTCGGCCTCGATACCGGCGCGCCGTTGGTGGAGCACCCGGACGTTGCCAAGGTTGCCTTCACCGGATCTGACCTCGCGGGACAGAAGATCTATGAGGCGGCGGCGAAAAAGATCATGCCGGTCACGCTGGAACTGGGTGGCAAATCGCCCAACATCGTCTTCGAGGATGCCGACTTCGAGGCCGCCGTGATGGGCGCAATCTCGGGCATCTTTGCCGCAACCGGTCAGACCTGCATTGCCGGGTCGAGGCTTCTGGTACAACGCTCAATCCACGACAGGTTCGTCAAGCGTCTGGTCGAGGTGGCTGGTGAAGCCAAAATCGGCGACCCGATGTCAATGGACACTCATGTCGGCCCGGTGACCACGCCGCCGCAATACGAAAAGATACTCCACTACATCAACGTCGCTCGAGAAGACGGGGCAACCTGCGTTCTGGGCGGCAAACCCTATACCGGCGATGGCGCAAAAGGGGACCGTTTTGTCGAGCCGACGATCTTCACCGGCGTCTCCAACGAAATGCGGATTGCACAGGAAGAGGTCTTCGGCCCAATCCTGTCAGTGATCCCATTCGACACCGAGGAAGACGCGATCCGTATCGGCAACGATATCCTCTTCGGATTGGCTGCTGGGGTTTGGACCTCGGACATTGGCAGGGCCTTCCGGATGTCGGACAAGCTTAAGGCCGGTACTGTCTGGGTCAATACATATCGCGCTGTCAGCTTCATGACACCCTTCGGTGGCTTCAAACGCTCCGGTCAGGGGCGGGAAAGCGGGCAAGAGGCGATCAAGGAATTCATGCAGGTGAAATCTGTCTGGATTGCGCAACAGACCACGGCTGCGAACCCTTTCATCATGAGATGACGGCGAGCTTTGGCCGCTCTTCAAACCAACATTCAATACGGAATCCAGTAAATGCACGAAAGCATTCTGAGCAAACGCTACACCATCAAGGCAATCCCGACTGCAGACCGCCGGCCGAGCGAGTTGAGTACGATCATGAAACCGCACCCCTTGTCCTACATGGAGCTCCCCTTCGACCCTGAATACTCGCTTTACTGCAACCGTATGACCCCGGAGCGGTTGAACCACGTGACAGATGATGAGCAATACTGGGCCGTTCGTCAGAAGGTCATCCTGCGCAATACCGGTGAATTCCCTGCGGAAATCTCTGGGCCGGATGCCGAGACGTTCGTGAACAGGGTGTTCGCCCGTGACGTGAGCCGGGTCAAAGTCGGTCGTTGTTCCTATAATTTCGTCCTCTATCACCATGGCGGCATGATCACCGATGGTGTCATGTTGCGCCTGGCGGAGGACAGGTTCTGGATGGCACAGGCCGATGGTGAGCTATACAATTGGTACATGGCTCACGCGCATGAATTCGACGTGACGATTTCAGATCCGAATGTCTGGGTCAGCCAGGTGCAAGGCCCACGGTCCATGGACGTGTTGCGCGACGTCATCGACGGTGAATTCCCCGATCCGTGGCGCTATTTTGACATCGCGACCGTCCGCATCGCCGGAGAAGAGGTCATTATCACCCGCACCGGGTTCACGAACGAGCTTGGCTGGGAATTTTATCTGCGGCCAGAAAACGATGCCGAAAAGGTAGGTAACCACATTTGGGAGGTGGGCCAGAGGCACGGAATGATCCTGACAGGTACGCCGGTGTTTCGCGCGCGCCGGATTGAGGCCGGTCTGATGAGCCAGGCCGAGTTCGACAGCACGACCACGCCATTTGACGCCGGTCTCGGTCATTTTGTGCAGATGGACAAGCCGGATTTCATCGGCAAGGCAGCCTTGGAAAAGGCCGATAAACGATCGCGAACCTTCGGATTGCGGGTGCGCGGCGGGATCGCGGAACGCGGGCGGACGATCTCGGTAGGTTCCAAAACCGTCGGCAGGGTATGTTCGTCCACATGGTCGCCTTACCAGGAATGCGGTGTCGCGCTGGTGCGGATGGATGACCCGGAAATGGGACCGGGTACAGAAGTGGAAGTGACCGGCACGGACGGCGCCACGTACAGCGCGCAGTTGTGCAGCCTGCCGATGTATGATGCCGAGGGTGCAATCGTGCGTGGCAGAAACACAACGATACCCGAAGGCCCTGAACCATGGCGGGGCTGATCCTGCCACAACGAAAAGCCGCGCTGTCCCGAAGACCGTTCGACTTTGGTAGGCCGGGCGGGACAGACCTTCAGACATCTCGATTAGATCGTCGTGGATATGACGGCAAGGAATCTACCGCTCTAGCAGGTCACTCCGATGCCGCTACACGGTTCCGGCTGGCGAGTTTCACATTGTCGGAAACGCGGTTGTCGCCAACCGCGCAACGCAGATAATGCGCAATAGGAAGTGTAATGGTGCGAGAACCTGTCCAGTTGTGGCACGCACGCGACCAAAGACGTAATGCAGACTTCGTTGCCGCTGATCATGAATTTCACATAATCCATAGACGTGAAAGGTTTTTCGATCAGGCCAAGCGTGGGCTAGGGTCGTGGTCATTGACTTGCCGAAAAAAGTTTTGTGGCCGAGTAGCCTTTCATTGGACCTTCGTCGCTATCCCGCCAGCTGCTGTGTAGTTGGCACAAAAGTTCCCACTAGATGTGGGCCGGCTGCCACTTGTCCAGGGCCTCTAGGAATTTTTCCTGTTCGCCTTCATGCATACGGACATTGTTCTGCGGATATGGAAAGTTTTGCGCCTTCACCTCGGTGTGAAATTTGCCAAGGGCCTCAACCCGTTCGAGATGGATCTGCCGGTGCAGACGACCAACATTGCCAAAGGCGTGGGCGTGTTTTGGTGGTTTGTCTTCTTCACTGGCTTCCCCGCAAATGTCGGCAATAAAGCAAAACACCGCATCGGCGGCCTTGCCGGACCCAAGCGAAAAGGTGACTACGTTCGTTTTGTCATTCACAGCCGCCAGGACCTCTTCGGCCAGGCACTCGACCTCGACGGCAAATACACCGACATCCTCCATCCGCTTGAGCGTCGCGTAGACCTTCATCGCTTCCTCGGCGGTGCGCCCCCAGGCACGCAGGCCACCACTGTAGTGGCTGAAGGTTGGGATCAGGCCGATGTGGCTTTGCACCGGGATCCCGTCGCGCGCCATGCGCTCCATCACGTCGAAAGACCGCAGGGTGTAATACATGTCCGCCCCATTGCGCATCGTCTCGTAGGCGTGGGCGATTATCTCGTCATCTGAGCCGAATTGCGCCCAGGATGAGCCCGCGCCCGTAAAGTGGTACGGCGCGATGTCCCGCACATCCTTCATCTGGTCAGCGCCAACAACGAAAAGATCAATGCCCGCCTCGACACAGGCGCGGATTTCGTCCTTGTTGGCCGGGTTGGCCATCGAAAGCGTGCGCCCGGATCCCTTGAGCGCCCGCAGATCCGACACGGTGTAGTTGCGTTTGGCCGGGCGGCGGTAGAAATCGTAGATGCGTTTCAATGTTCACTCCTGTTATTGCTGGGCGCGCATATTGCGTGTTCGTTCTCGGGTTTTTGCAGTCATTTCTTCCGTGCCGTCATGGAATGTGCCGAACCATTTATCGAGTGGAAATTCTGGGCTTCCATAATTGCACTCGAAATAACGGTGGTGAAGCTGATGGAAAAAACCGCCTATAAGCAAGCGCGCCTTGTCCTTTGCAAAGACCGCTTCATAACCGGAATGACCCGAAGGAGCGCCAAGAAGTTGCCAATGCAGCAAAAACAGGATGTGCATCGGATGGGCAGGAAACACGAGGAAAATCAAAAGCGTGCTGAAATACAGGAAATGCTCTAACGGATGCATGGAAAGTCCGGACCACGGACCGACATTGATATTGCGGTGGTGAATGGAATGCACCCGCTTGTAGAGGGGCGGCCAGTGCAAAAGGCGGTGGATGAAATAGAAATGAACCCCTTGGTACAGGGTCAACAGGGGAAACAGCAGTAAAAACCAAATCGGGTTTTCAGAAAACGAAACGGTCGTGCCCCATTCGTTTGCGAATTGGTACCGGATGAAAATTTCCCACGCGGATGCAATCGGCACACCAAAAGCGAGCGTGTAGAACATGTTGTCCCATGTCTGGTAGCCAAATGCGAAAAGGGCGTTTTTCCGGCCGTTGATCGGGCGGGTGTCAAACCGCAAAACATTGCCCTGTCCGTCAATGCCGTAGAACCAGATGTGGAGGCCTCCGACAACAACAAAGACTGCCACAAAATTGCGAAGCAAGACCAGCAATGCCCAGTCCCAGGTCAACACAGCTTCTGCCGGCGTGAAAGGCATCAGCCAGGTTGCGACTGCCAAAGCATATGCAATGTACAGCGCGCGGTCGGAAAACTGGAGAAAGTTTTCAAACAGCCATTTCAGGACGCTAAGTGGTTTCGGCGGCCAACTCCAATATGGAACCGGTTCCAGGGGCAAGTCCGGGTGGTGGTTCCAGGTATCGTTTTTCCCACGTGTGTTTTCTTCAGTCATTGGCCAATCCTCATCAGGGTGAAACCTTCAACCGAACTAGATTAGTTTGCGACGTTTCTTGACCCTTTCATTTCCCTGTTCCGTACCGTCGTGAAACGTACCCAGCCATTTGTCCCATGGAGTCTCGTATGTGCCATAGTTGCAGTCAAAGAACCGGTGGTGAAGTTGGTGGAAGAAGTCGCCGACCTCAACTCCCGTCGATTTGCCAAGTTTCAGCTTTTCAAAGCCCGCATGGGACGTTGGTGCCCCGATTCCGTGGTGTAGCATCAAAAACAGGACATGGATCGGATGGGCGGGCAGAAGGAAAAAGATCACCACATCCGTCATCAGGATGAAGCTTTCGACCGGGTGCATCGCAAGGCCCGACCAAGGGCCGGTGTTGATGTTCTTGTGATGCCACGCATGCACATGCCGGTACATGAACCCCATATGCAACAGCCGGTGGTGCATATAGAAATACAACCCCGCCCAGATCGGGATCAGGACAATCAGGGCCAGAAACCAGACGGGGTTTGAGGAAAACGTGATCATCGTCGCCCAGCCATTGGCATAGGCGTACCACATCGCGCACTCGAAAAAGACCCAGAACTGCATGGCCACAAAGGACCACAACATGTTGTCATAGACCTGGTTTCGGAACCAGAACGCCTTGGCGTTGGTCATCATGGGACGCATGTCATAGCGCGTCTCGTCGCCCTGCACACCAAGCTTCCAAAGCAACAGATGCAACCCGCCCGCGACGCCTGCGAGAATAACAAAATTGCGCAGCCAGATTTCGGCGATCCAGTCAAAGGACAGCGTCTGGGCGCGGGTCAGGTCCGGGGTGAAGAAAAGCCAGATGATGATAGCGGCACCCAGGATCATGAAACGCGTGCCCAACGGTTTCCAGCTGCGCAGCAAATACAGGACCGAGGCCAGGGGCTTCATCGGCCAGTCCCAATACGGAGCAAGTTGCAGTGGCAGGCTTGGGGTGAAGTTCCAGATCTTCCTTTGTGTCCGTTCGGGGCGGTTGGAATGGTCGGTCATGATCCGGCCTCAGCCCTTGGCCGCACGCTGGGCAGCGACATCTGGGTCTGTAAGCGGCAGGCGGGCGCCTGGGGTCATCACGTCGGGGTCATAGGGTTTGCGGGCAAAGACCTCTTCCACCATCGGCGCGAAGAACGACAGCGGCAGGTCGTCGTAGTTGGGGTCGAAACTGGCCTGATCCCAGCGTTCGCAGAATTCGGCGCAATCGTCGAAATAGGGATGGCTGCGGTGCCGCTCGCGTTTGTGTTGGTCGTAGCCTTCCAGATGATGCCCGTAGTAGAGCATCTGGAAATCCCCGTGCGTCTGAACGCACCAGGCGCATTGTTCCCGTACGAAGGGCCGCAGGATCGTGGCGGCGTATTCGTCATGGTTGTAGGGCGCGTAGATGTCTCCAATATCGTGCAATAGCGCGGAAACGACCCAGTCGATATCGGCACCGTCGCGCCAAGCGCGCGTGGCCGATTGCACCGAATGGCCCAACCGGGTGATCTGATAGCCGGACAGGCTTTCGTCAAGTTCCACGAGCGCCTTGAGCATGCGGTCTGCTGTGCCGGCGGCATATGCGACCTCCAAAGGGTGCAACAGGTCGTAATCGGCCTTGTCGCCATCTTTCATTTGCGTGAATTTGACCTGTTTCATGTTAGGCTCTCCGAACTGCTGGTTTGCGATTTTTCTGCCAAACAAAGCGCCATCGGCACAACATCAAATCCTTGCATGAAGAAATACCTTTTTGTTATGATTGACGGATGGCGTCTCGCAGAAAAATTCCACCCCTCAATGCGCTGGTTGCCTTCGAGGCCGCCGCCCGGCACAAGAATTACACACGCGCGGCAGAGGAGCTGTCAGTGGCTCAGCCCGCCGTGACGCGGCACATCCATAATCTTGAGATATGGATCGGTGGCCCCGTGTTTACGCGTCAAGGCAATCGAGTCGCGCTGACACCGCGCGGCCAGGAGCTCGCCGAGCTCGCGACTGCCGTGCTCGACCGGCTGGAACTGGGCCTGCAGCCGCTCGTGGGTCAGGACGAAAGTGAACTTCGTATCGGCGCGTCCTTCGGGGTGGCGCATCTTTGGCTCATGCCCCGGATCAGTGCGATGCGGGCTGCCGCCGGAACCACGATCAACTTCCTGACGTCGGACAACTACCAAAACTTCGACGATATATCAGTCGATGCCTCAATCAGGTTCGGAAATGGAGATTTCGGAAAACTCGCGAGCGATCTCTTGTTCCCCGAAACCTGTCAAATCATTGCAAGTCCGGCGTTTCTGGCTGCGCATCCGGGCTTTGATCCAGTCCGCCTGGGTGAAACAATCAATCCCACGCGCATGTTCGATCATGGTGATCCACATGGTTACGGCTGGGTGACATGGGAAACCTTTGCGGCCGAAACTGGCCAACCACTTTCGAAAAATATGCCGTTCAAGAAGGTGGAGAGCTATCCAATGATGTTGGACATGATTTGCGCCGGCGAAGGGATTGGAATTGGGATCCTAGGCTTTGAGGACGATCTGGTTGACAAAGGACAGTTGGTTCGGATCGGCCCCAAGTTTGGCCGGGAGCAAGCCGGTTATCACTTCGTCTACCCGGAGTGGGCCCTACAAAAGAAGGCGCTCAGAAAACTGAGACGGTTTTTGATAGGCGACAAATCTGAGATGGGTTTAGCGTCCACTCTTAATTGAATCTCTTCAACTCTGAGAAATTGATGACGGATTTGTGTTTGCGCCTTAATTGCCGTCAAACCCCCTGCGCCATTATCCAAGTCCTGAATACTTCAGTTGCAGGTGACGCGGTAGGCTTGGCTGGTTGAACGATGCAGTAGGCGAAGTTGGAAATGGCAATATCTGACAGCCACACAAGCTGACCGCTTTCTATCTCTGGCTCCGCAAACGCATCCTGCATCCCCAATCCATTTCCGGCGATGACCGCCTGAAGGCGGCTGTTGGCGTCCGGCAGCGAAAGTGCGTTCTTTCTCGGCGCGAATGTCAGCCCGGCGAGATCATGCCAGTCGCGCCAGGCGGCCATGCCGGATGCGTCCGGTAGGAGCGGGATTTCCCGAACGGCGTTTTCAAGGCCAAGTGCGTGGACCCGGGCTGCGGTTTCCGGGCTGGCCAATGGCCGGGTGTTGGAGTTGAACAGAACCTCAACTTCCATGTCCTCGACCGCAGGGTCGCACCAGAAGATCGACAGATCGAGGGCGGGGTTTTGCAGATCGGCCTTGGTATTGATCGGCTCAACCTGAAGCGAAATGTCGGGGTTGGCGCGGGTGAAGTCGGACAGCCTCGGGCCGAGCCACCGCGCGATGAACCAGCTATGGGCGCCGACGCACAGTGGCCTTTCAACGGTTGATTTGATCTCGTCCATCACGGCTTCGATACGGCCCAGGTGACGCGCTGCTGCCTCTTTCAGGCGCGTGCCTTCCGCTGTCAGGCGGATATGGGTGTGGCGGCGTTCGAACAGGCGCACGCCCAATTCGTCCTCAAGCTTCGCGATCTGATAGCTCACCGCGCCCTTGGACATGTTCAAGGTTTCGCCCGCTGCCGTGAAGCTCATGCGCTCGGCAACGGTACGGAAGATGTTGAGGCTGTCAAAGGATCGAAATCGCATGGCTCTGTTTAATTGAACTGAACACAGAGATCAAGAAATTGGGTTTGCCGCAGGACGGTTTGCCACTCTACCCTGAACGTAGGGAGAGACATCATGACACCTCGCGATCCGATTGCGCATTTGCCGACCCATGAGGTCATCAACATGCCGCCCCACATGGGCGATCAGGATCTTTGGGCAGATGACCGTGCGCTGAGACACTGGGCTTCGCATATGGGCGGGGCTGGTCATGCCGGTCATTTCGCGCATGTCGGACATCTGACCGGGCTGGACGAGACCTTTGAGAAGGCCAATCAGGCCAATCGGTTCGGGCCCGAGTTGCAGGCCTTTGACCGCTACGGCATGCGGATCAATGCGGTCGCGTTTCATCCCGCCTATCACGACCTCATGGATCTGGCGATTTCCAACCAGGTCCACAATTTCGCCTGGCACAACGAGGGCAACGCGGGACATCTGGGCCAGTCGGTTCTGACCTATATGTTCAGCCAGCCCGAAGGCGGCGTGATGTGCCCGATGGCAATGGCCTATTCAGTCGTGCCGTCCCTGCGCATGGCGCCCGCAGTTGCAGAGGAATGGATGCCGCGCATCCTGTCGACCGAGTATGACCGGCGCGACATCCCTGCGCACGAGAAGACTGGCGCGATGATCGGCATGTTCATGACCGAGAAACAGGGCGGATCGGACGTGCGCGCCAATTCGACGGTGGCCCGGTCTGACGGTGACGGCTACCTGCTGACCGGGCACAAGTTCTTCTGCTCGGCCCCGATGTGCGACGCGTTTCTGGTGCTCGCCAATACCGAAGGCTTGGGGCTCTCCTGTTTCCTCGTCCCGCGCTGGCGGCCCGATGGCACGCGCAACAACCTGTTCATCCAGCGGATGAAAGACAAGCTCGGCAACAAGTCCAACGCCTCAACCGAGATGGAGTTTCAGGACACTTACGGTGTTATGGTGGGCGAGGAAGGGCGCGGCATCCGCACGATCATCGAGATGGTCACGGGCAACCGGCTTTATTGCGCCATGTCCTCGGCGGGGATCATGCGCCAGGCGCTGGTACAGGCGCTGCATCACACCTCGCACCGTTCGGCCTTCCAGAAACGTCTGATCCAGCAGCCACTGATGCAGAATGTTCTGGCCGACATGGCGGTAGAAGTCGAGGCGGCGCTGGCGCTCGGGCTGCGGGTCGCAAAAGCGATGGATCAAATAGATGACCCCGCAGAGGCGGCACTGGCGCGCATCGGCACGGCAGTTGCGAAATACTGGAACACCAAGCGATGCCCCAGTCTGGTGGTCGAGGCGCTCGAATGCCATGGCGGCCCGGGCTATGTCGAAGAAAGCATCATGCCCCGGCTTTACCGCGAAGCGCCGCTCAACTCGATCTGGGAAGGGTCGGGCAATGTGATGGGGCTCGACGTGCTGCGGGCCATGGGGCGCGTGGCAGAGGCGATCCCCGCCATGATGGAAGAGTTGGAACAGGCGCGTGGAAACCATCCCAATCTTGACCGGGCAATCGACGATCTGCGCGATGAACTGGCGGACCCGGAGGGGCTGGAAGCCCGCATGCGCATGGTGACCGAGATGATGGCCCTGACCCTGCAAGGGGCGCTCTTGACCCGCCACGGCGACAGTGCCGTTGCCGAAGCCTTCTGCGCAAGCCGCCTCGCCCCACGCTATCGCGGGGCGTTCGGGACCCTGCCCAAGGGGCTCGACCTCGACGCCATCATCAGCCGCGCCCTCCCGGGCTGATCCACCCACCTAAGACCGAAAGGAGCCATGGATATGGCCGGAATGGTATTGCCCATGATCTCTAGCTGTGCGCGTTCGCCGTGGTTCAAGGCGACGCGAGAGATCACCACCGCCTATGGCGACCACGAAGGGCGGCTGACGCCCGTAACCTTTGAGCGGCCCATCGTCGAAGAGTACCGGGTGCTGCGCACCAAGGCGGGCATTTTCGACGTGCCGGAGGTTCCGCTGGAAATCCGGGGGCCGGATGCGGCGGCGTTCCTTGACCATGTGTTCACGCGGCCTGTCAGCACCATGGCCGTTGACCGGGGGCGCTATGGTCTGATGTGTCATCATGGCGGCGGCATTGCCTGCGATGGGGTGGTGTTCCGGCTGGCGGAAGACCGGTTCTGGTATGTCCATGCGGACCGCGACGTGTTCACATGGCTTCAGGCCCTAAGCCCCGGCCATGACGTGGACATCCGCGATCCGGGGGCCTGGGCGATCCAGATCCAGGGGCCGACCAGCCTTGAGATACTGGACGCCTGCGTTGATGGCGGCGCCCCGGACGGGTTCAATTATTACCACGCGCGTCAGGTCACCATGGGCGGTCAGCCGGTGCTGATCAGCCGGACGGGATGGACCGCCGAGCTGGGTTTTGAGGTCTACAATATGGACCCACATGTCGATGGCATGGCGCTTTGGTCACACCTGATGGCGGCAGGCAGGCCGCATGGGATGGAGATCCTGTCGACCTACGCCATGAACCCGCGCCGGATCGAGGCGGGGATCATGAATTACGGCACCGACATGGGGTGGGACACAACGCCTTTTGATCTGGGGCTGGGGGCCTTTGTCGATTTCGATCATGATTTCGTGGGACGGGACGCGTTGCTAGGCGCCGAACGAAGACACCGGTTTTCCGGTTTCATGACCGAGGCGAGAGACATCAAATGGGGATCGCCTGTCCAGGCGGATGGCCAGGTGGTCGGCCGTGTGAAGGCGTTCGAGCCGTCGCCAACCTTGGGCATGGGGATCGGCTATGTCCTCTTCGACACGCCCGAGGCCATGGCTGCCAACACCTTCACCGTGACGGGCCGAGATGGAACTGAACATCCGCTCGCCCTGCATGCGCTGCCGTTCTTTGACCCTGACAAACGCATCCCCCGGGGCCTTGAGGTCATGGAGTTCAAGGGATGAAAGACACCGTCTCCAGCGCTCGCCGCGAAAACCTAAAACGCCTCCTGAAACCGCGCCACATCGCTTTTGTCGGTGGCAAGGCGGTCGAGGACTGTATCAACGCCACCCGAAAATCCGGCTTTGCCGGGGACATCTGGGTCGTGCATCCGAAATACGAGGAACTGGCAGGCATCCCATGCGTGCCCAGCCTTGCCGATCTGCCCGAACCGCCGGATGCCGCCCTGATTGCCGTATCGCGGGAACGCACCGTTGACGTGGTGGCCGAGCTCAACGCTATGGGGGCTGGTGGCGCTGTTTCCATCGTCGGCGAATTTGCTGAAACGGGAGAGGACGGGGCCGCGTTACAGGCCCGGCTGATCGAGGCGGCCGGAGATCTCGCGCTTGTCGGCCCGAATTGCCTTGGGCTAATGAACATGTTCGATCGCGCTGCGGTTTGGGGCGGCGACAACGTGTTCGAGCCGGTCACCGGCGACGGCGTCGCGCTGATCAGCCAGTCGGGCTATGTCGCCTATTCGATCACCAATGTCGAAGAGGCTTTGCCGCTGGGCTATGCCATCAGCATAGGCAATCAGGCGGTGCTGAACGTCGCCGATTTCATCGAAGCCCTGCTGGATGATCCCCGGGTCCGGGCCATCGGCCTTTATCTGGAAGGGATCGTCGATGTCGCCGCGCTGAGCCGTGCGGCCTTGCGCGCGATCGACAAAGGCGTTCCGATCGTGGCTTTGAAGGCTGGCGGTACGGAGGAAAGCTCCGAGCTGACCCGTAGCCATTCGGGAACGCTCGCAGTTGCAAACGAACTATGGAGCGCGCTGTTTCGCCGCCTCGGCATTGTCGAGGCCGGGTCGCCCAAGGTCTTGGTCGAGACGCTGAAGCTTCTCGGCTCGCCCAAATTGCCAAAAGGCAACCGCGTGGTTGCCGCGGCAAATTCCGGCGGCTATGCCGCGATGATCGGCGAAAAGGGCCGCGCCGTCGGTCTGGAGTTTCCCGCGCCAAGCGATGCAGCGCAGCAAGCCTTGCGCGAAGATGTACCCGATCTGGTGTCGCTCCTGAACCCGCTCGACTGGAACCTGCCCTGGGCCAGCATGGCGCGGTCCGAGACTTCGGATGTCGGCCTGGGGCATCTGATGACAGATGAGATCGACCTCTTGGTCTATTTCATCGACTGGCCCCGTCAGAAGGATGTCGCGCAAGTGTGGTGGCCAACACTCGAAGGCCTGATCCGCCAAAATACGCGGATCGCCCAACCGGTCTTGGTCGCCAGCGTCTTCCCCGATGGGTTGCCCCCGGATTTGCGCCGCCAACTGACCGAGGCGGGCCTGATCTGCCTTCAGGGGCTGGACGACGCATTGGCGGCGATCACAGCGGCAGGCAAATACCACAGCTTGCGCCGCGCGGTTTTGGCGGACCCTGGAAACCGGGAACTGTCTGCTCCCCCACCCGAGCCCAGGTCGGTCATCCAACTTGATGAGGCAGAGGGCAAGGCAGCATTGGCAAGCCGCGGGCTTACGATCCCAAAGGGTGTGACGGGTTCGGCTGGGCAAGTGATTGCTCAGGCCGAGACACTCGGGTTTCCTCTCGCGGTCAAGCTGCTCAGCGCCGATCTGGCGCACAAGAACCACGCAGGCGCGGTGCATCTGAACGTGGGCAGCAAACCCGCGCTGGAAGACGCGATTGAAGCGATCAAAACATCCGTCAGGGCCTACGATCCGGCCTTGCCCGTCGACCGTTTTCTGATCGAACGCATGGTGGCGTCCCCCCGTGCCGAATTCATCGTCGGCGTCAGCTACAAGCCGGGATTGGGGCATGCTTTGGTCATTGGTCGCGGCGGGACGGCGGTGGAAGAGCTGAAGGATTATGCCACGTTGCTACTCCCGGCGGGTCACACGCAAATCGAGGACGCGCTTGCCGGCCTGAAGATCAGCGGCACGCTAAGGCTGTCCGATACCGAGCGAACCGTGCTTGTGACGCAGATCCAGGCAATCGCGGCATTTGCGGAACAGCACAGAAGCAGTTTGGTGGAGCTCGACGTGAATCCGATCATCCTGGACACAGACGGGCGCGCGACGGCGGTAGATGCATTACTAAGGCTTGCCCGGAAATAATCGGTCAGGCCGGGCGGATTGTCGAACTGCCCGACCACAGGCGTGCCGTCGGCGAACCGAATTTCCGCTTCGCCGTTGGTTGCGGTAGTTGCGGTTCCTAGCCGTGTGTACGCAATTTGCCGGGGTCGTAGACCGGGCTGGCGGTAATGCGGGCCGTTGTTTCCAGACCTTCGCCCAACACCATCAGCGTGGTGCCAACCGACAGGCCCGGCCGGACATGAGCCAACGCGAGGGACCTCTCCATCCGGTGCGAATAGCAGGGGCTGTTGATCACGCCAATTTCCTGACCATCCAACATAAGGGTTTCACCGCCTGCGACCATGTCCGAGTGGTCGATGTCGAGGCAAACGTTGTTGACCTTCTCGGCCCCTTTCGCGGCCATGGCCGCAGATTTGCCACGGAAATAACCCTTGGTGCTGCTCACCGTGAAGCCCAGCCCAACCTCCCATGGGGTGTTATTCTCGGTCATGTCGTAGCCGTAGAACAGCAGGCCCGCTTCGATCCGCACTTTGTCGAGCGCGGTAAAGGAACAGGGCATGACGCCTGCCTCGGCCAGCCTGTCCCAGATGTCGGTGATCACCGAGCCATCGGCAAAGATCTCGTAGCCACGTTCGCCGGAGTATCCGGTGCGCGAGATGCGGCAAGAGTGGCCGAAGAGCTTTGCTCGTGTGTGTTCGAAATAGGCCAGAGTGCTCAGGTCGATATCCGTATGCGCGTTGAGAATATCCAGCGACGCAGGCCCCTGCACAGACAGATCATGCAGATCATCGGTAAACTCGACCTGAACATCGTGCCCCTCCGCCGAAGCCTCCAAAAGCGCCATCGTGTCGCCCGACCCGTGCACGATCATCCATTCGTCACCGCCGTTGTTCGACACGATCGCATCATCGGCGATCCCGCCTTGATCGGTGAGAACACATAGGTAAGCCGCCTTTCCTGGCGCTAGTTTCGACAGATCCCGCGTGGTCAGGTGATCGAGAACCGCCTGAGCGTCTGGCCCGCGCACAAACACCTTTTTCAAAGGCGACATATCGAACATGCCCGCGCGCTCGCGAACCGCATCGTGTTCATCATTGGGATCGGTGTCATAGGTCCAGGCGGTGCCCATCCCATTCCAGTCCTCCAGCCCCGAGCCAAGCGCGGTGTGGCGTGAGGCAAGGGCGGATGTGCGGCTAAGCTCTTCGGTCATGGATGTTCCTTTCTAGTACCATTCGTCCGGCATCTGCGCCTTGCGATCCGACACGAAGTCTACGAGCGCTGCCTGAATGCCGGGTTTCATTTCGGGTTGCTGATAGTCGTTCAGCATCTGATGCCATCGCGCGGTGGCGCGCTGATCAGCGGTCAGTGCGCCATTTTCAGACCAGGTCTCGAATGGCCCGGCATCAGATATCTGTGGTTCAAAGTTCGCCGTCGTGTAGTGGCGCAGAGTGTGGCTGGTCGACAGAAAGTTCTCGCCCGGACCGGTCTCATGGTAGGCGTCCCGGCCAAAGGCCTCGTCATCGGTGTCGAAGCCCTGCAAGAGTTTCAGCATCGCGCCGCAATGGTCGAGATCCATGATGAATTTCTCATAAGACATCACTAGCCCGCCTTCGAGCCAGCCCGCCGCATGCCAGACCTGATGCGCACCAGAGAGCAGCGTTGACCACATCGCCCCGGTGCTGTCCTGCATGGCTTGCCCGTCAGGCGCGTTGGACGCGGTGATCTGTCCCCCGCCAGAACGCACCGGCACGCCAAGTCTTCGGCCCAGTTGCGTGAGCGCCATCGTGGTCATGTTCGCCTCCGGCGATCCGAATGTCAGCGCTCCCGTGCGCAGGTTCATCGTGGAGTGGAACGAGCCAAACACCACAGGACAACCGGGCCGCACAAGTTGCGCAAGGGCGATGCCGACCATGGCTTCGGCCAGCGTTTGTGCCGCCACGGCGGCTGGGGAAAGTGGCCCCATGGCGCCGGCAAAAATCGCCGGAGAGACGCAAACACACTGGCCTGCCTCAGCATAGATCCGCAGGGCCGAGGACATGGTGTCATCATAGATCAGCGGTGAATTGGCGTTGATATTGGCCTGCATCACCGCGTGGCGGTCCATGACCTCACCAAAGACGAGACGTGCCATTTCAATACTGTCGCGCGCGCGCTCAGGTGCGGTGACGGACCCCATGAAGGGTTTGGTCGAGAGCGTCAGATGCGCCAGCATCATGTCCAGATGCCGCTTGTTCACCGGGATATCTGTCGGCTCGACCACCGTTCCGCCGGAATGGTGCAGCGCAGGGGCGCTGTAGGCCAGCTTCATGAAATTGCGGAAATCCTCCAGCGTCGCATAGCGCCTGCCCTTTGTCAGATCGCTGACAAAGGGAGAGCCATATCCCGGCATCAGCACAACGTTGTCGCCGCCAAGCGTTACGGTTCTGGCCGGATCGCGGGCATACAGTTGAAACTCACTTGGGGCCGTCGCGCACAGCGCGCGAACGTGGCCCGGTTCGAACCGCACGCGTTCTCCTTCAACTTGCGCGCCCGCTTGGGAAAAGAGGTCAAGCGCCGTACTGTCCCCACGGAACTCGACACCGATCTTCTCCAATATCCAGTCCGCCTGGTCTTCGATGCGGGCCAACGCCGTTTCATCCAGCAAATCGTACGCAGGTATCTTGCGGCCGGTGAACGGCATCTTCTCGCAAGGCGCGCCGTGACCGGACAGACGACCACGGCGCGTGCTTCTGCGGCGCCCCGGTGGCGCTGACATGCCTGCATTTGCGTTCAAAGGCTCCAACACCATTTCTTCCTTTGTGGCCCTGAACGAAGATCATGTTCATAAAAGATTTTAATGAAATCGAAAATTTCTGTCCTTTGCGTATAAAAAAATTATACGCTGAGTTTATGACTCATCGCTTTCACCATCATGACTTGCTTAGGCTGTTTGCCGAGATCGCTCGCCATTCCAGCTTTTCGACGGCGGCGGCGGCTCTCAATATGACGAAAGGCGCTATCAGCTATCAGATCAAAACGCTCGAAGCTGATCTGGGGATGAGCCTGTTCCAGCGCACCACGCGCGGCGTCACTCTGACCGGAGAAGGTCTGAAACTGCTAGCGATCTGTCAAACACGATACGACGAGATCGAGGCCGAAATTCAAATGTTAAAGGGGGTCTCGACCCTCTCTCTGACAGTTGGCGTTTCGACCTATTTCGCCGCGCGCTGGCTGTCGCCACGCCTGATGACCTTCATGCAAGGCCACCCTGATGTGCAGCTTCGCATTCAGCCGATGATTGAGTTTTCTGAAGCCGAGATGCAGGGCGTGGATCTCGCAATCAGATGGGGCATCGGGAATTGGAAGGGCGGTACTGTGACACCGTTCATGCCACTACCACCCTTTCCGGTTGGCGACGCTGATGTTGCAGGGCGGGTGGAACGCCTGGGGATCAGGGAGGCGGTAACAGAACTAACACTGCTGCGTGATCGCGAAGACAGCAACGCCTGGTCTGAATGGTTGGAACGTGCGGGCCTGCCGCCGCAAGCGCGTCGAGACGTGTTGATCGTGCCGGACCCCAATGTGCGGGTTCAGGCGGTGATCAATGGCCAGGGCGTCGCTTTGATGGATGATTTGGTGGGCGACGAGTTGGTGGGAGGTAAGCTTCATCGGCTGTCGGATATCGCGCTGCCGGATTACGGCTATTTCATCGTCAGGCCAGATCGGGCAGCGACGTCGGAAGCGGCGACCACGTTCTCGGACTGGCTGCTGGACGCGGTTTCAGCCCGCAACCAGTCCAGGAAGGCTTGCGCGCCCTGAGACATCTGCCGATCTGTGAAAACGACAAAGTAACCCGCGTTTTCAACTCTGACATCGGACAATCTGACAAGCGTTCCATCGCCAAATTCGGGCCCGACCAGATCGTCCCAAAGGGCGATCCCCTGACCATCCACCACCGCCTGAACGCGGCTGTTTGAGTCCGGGATAGTCAGGCTGGACCGGCTGGGCGCGTAGGGCAGCCCCGCGGCCATGTGCCAGGCGCGCCAACCCGCATCGCCGGAGCTGTCACCCAAGAGCGGAAGCTGCCTGACCGCCTCCGGCAATCCAAGACGGCTCACCTGCTCGGCAACTGCACGGTTGGCTGTTGGCACAGCAGGCAGGGATAGAAGAAGTTCGCTTTTATGACCCTCCCAGCCGCCAATTCCCCAGAGGATGGCCATGTCAACTTTCACAGATCTCATCATGTCGACGGAGTTGAGCGGTTCGATCCGCAGGCTGATACCGGGATTGGCCTCGAAGAACCGTGTGAGCCTTGGCGACAGCCAGCGCGACGAGAAGTAGGTCAGTGCACCAATAGTCACGGCACCGGAGGCTGTGCCACGCAGGTCTTCGATTTCACGGTCGATCTGGCTCAGGGCCGTTTGGGACACATGCCACAACCTGCGCCCTTCCTCCGTCAGTTCCAGTTTGGCGTGCGCGCGCTCGAACAGGCGAAAGCCGAGCTCTGCTTCAAGCTTGCCTACCTGGTAACTGATCGACCCTTTCGACTGATGCACTTCGTCCGCCGCCTTGGTCATCGACAGATTGCGGGCAACGGCATCAAAGGTCTTGAGGGCATCGTAAGAACGAAAGCGCATGAATATTGTCTAATTTTTTCGAACGAGTTGTGCAAATCATTAGATTTGCGCCAAGGCCGCATCACAGAATATCCAAAAATTAATGCGTGGCATCCATCTGTCCTTGTTGAAGATCACCCGCAGGCGTCTAACAACTCTGAACGGTGAATTACATGACAACCGACCTTTCCCACACTCGTTTCGCGGTCAAAGCCTTTCCGAGCAAAGGCGAGCGCCCGCGCGAACTGACCCGAACAATGCCGCCCCATCCGCTGAGCTACATGGAGCTGCCTTACGATCCCGAATACACGCTCTACAATTCGCGCCTGACACCCGAGAAACTCGATACGGCCACAGATGACGAGATGTACTGGGCCGTGCGCACAAATGTCATCTTTCGCCACACTGGCGAGTTGCCGATCGAGATCAGCGGGCCGGATGCGGAAACCCTTTTGAACAAGGTGTTCACACGGAGCGTCAGCAAGGTGAAGCCGGGTCGCTGCTCCTATCAATTTGCGTGCTACCACGATGGCGGCATGATCACCGATGGGGTGCTGCTACGGTTGTCGCAGGATAGGTTCTGGATGGCGCAGGCCGACGGCGACCTGTTCAGCTGGTACAAGGCCCACGCCGAGGGGCTGGACGTGAAAATCCACGACCCCAACGTCTGGGTCAGCCAGATCCAGGGGCCGCGTTCGCTGGAATTGCTGGCTGCGGTACTGGACGGACCTATGCCCGATCCTTTCCGCTATTTCGATTGCGCTGAGGTCTCCATCGCGGGCCAGACTTGTTGGATCAGCCGCTCGGGCTTCACCAATGAATTGGGCTGGGAGGTCTACCTGCTGCCCGACACCGACATCCCGGCCATCGGCGACCGGATCATGGAGGTCGGTGCGGCATTCGGCATCCTGCTGACCGGAACGCCGGTGTTCCGCGCGCGGCGGATTGAGGCCGGGTTGCTCAACGCGGGGTCGGATTTCGGAGCCGAGACGACGCCGTTCGACGCAGGGCTTGGCGGTTTTGTCGAGTTTGACGACCGTGACTTTGTTGGCCGCAAGGCGTTGGAGGCCGCTGACCAGTCCTGCCGTACATGGGGCATGCGGGTCACCGGCGGCGTGGCGCAGCTTGGACGCGTCATGACCATTGATGGCAAAGATGTCGGCCGTGTCTGTTCCTCGGGCTATTCGCCGTATCAGGGCCGTGGTGTTTGCATCGTGCGCATGGACGACCCCGCGCAGGGTCCGGGCACAAAGGTAGACGTGCTCTGCGCCGATGGTTCCACTCAAAGCGGTGAGCTCTGCACTCTCCCGATGTATGACGCGGACCGGCTCATTCCGCGCGGCAAGCTTGTGGACATCCCGACCAAACCGATCGCGGCGGAATGACCTTCATGCCCAGCGTTTCAACAGAACGCTCTAGGAGTTGCCAACCAGAGGCGGCTTCGGCCGTCTCCACACACTTTGCTTTCTTACTATTGAGGTCGTTCTCCTCGTTGGATCTTTGCGCTGCGCTGGACGTGTTGAATGAAGCCAACCAGTTTGACCAGACGCCCAGATATTCGTGGTCTTTGTTCAGTGAAGACGGAAACGCTGTGTTGGCGTCTAACGGATTGTCCATGAATGTAGATGGCCCGATGATGCCGGTCAGCAGAAGAAGCACAGTAATCGTGCTGGGAGGTAAGGAATATGTAGGCGCATCTACTTTGCCAGTGCTGGCATGGTTGCGAAGTGTGTCCCGGAAAGGGGCGCGTATAGGCGCAATTGGGAGCGCTGTATTCACATTGGCAAAGGCTGGTGTGCGTTTGAACGGGCCAGTTTCTGCACATTGGGCGTATAGGGGGGCAATTGCCGAACATTGCCCAGATTTGGAGTTAAAGCAGAACATCTTCTCTATTGGCGAAAAAAACCTGACCTGTGCCGGTGGGGCGTCGACCCTCGACATGATGTTGCAACTGATCGCATTGACCAGTGACGGCAGAATAGCCAATTGGGTCGCAGACCGGCTTGTTTGCAGTTCCTTCAGGACTGGACAAGAGGATCAAGGGGCCGCCGAGTTCTTGCACATGCGAGAGCGCAACTCCAAGCTGGCAAAGGCTATCAGGGTAATGCAATCGCGCTTGGAAGAGCCTGTTTCAGCGCAGGAGATAGCTGTCTTAACCGGCGTCTCGATGCGTCAGCTCGAGCGCATCTTCAAGGCTCATATGGCGACCAGCCCTAAAGCATTCTATGTGAAGCTGAGGCTGGAACATGCACGGCGATTGCTTCAACAAACAGAATTGCCTCTGATCGAAATTGCGATTGCGAGCGGTTTTCAGAGCCAGTCCCATTTCTCCCGCCTTTACCGGAAGCAGTTTGGAGTTTCACCCCTTCTGGATGAGGGAATCCGGCGAATAGATGATCCTCACCCAGATGGCGACTGCTCAGAAGGAGCAAAAAAATGTACAATTTGAACCTCACCACCTCGCACTTCCCGGTACAGAATGATGCGGAAATCCGCGATATCACGGTTGGTGGGTTGCTGAGAGAGGTGGCAGCCAGCCACCCGGATGCCGTGGGAATCGTGGATGTCGCAGACAGCGGTGACTGTGGCCAGTCATGGACCTATGCGGAGATACTGGCGCGGGCCGAACGCTTGGCCCGCGCCCTCGCCACCCGGTTCGAAGCGGGTGACAGGGTCGTCGTCTGGGCACCCAATATCCCCCAGTGGATTTTCATGGAATATGCCTGCGGTCTGGCGGGGCTGGTTCTGGTCACGGCCAACCCGTCCTTTCAAGCCTCTGAGCTCAGGTATGTTCTGGAGCAATCCGGTGCTGTTGGCCTGTTCATGGTGGACGGGTTCCGAGGCAACCCGATGGCTGAGATTGCGCGCGAGGCGACGAACGGCAACATGTGCCTGCGCGAGGTCGTCAATCTGGAAGACGAGGACGCGCTCTACGCCAATGGAGAAAGGCCCGCCATCCTGCCGGACGTCCAGCCGGATGATTCCGCGCAGATCCAGTACACCTCGGGAACTACAGGATTTCCCAAGGGCGCGGTGCTCAGCCACAAGAACCTTGTGAACAACGCGCGGCTTTTCTGCGCGCGCAAGCAGGTGGGGCCGCATTCAGTCTGGGCCAATTTCATGCCGCTGTTTCACACGGCGGGCTGTGCGACGGGGGCTTTGGGGTGCCTTCAGGCCTCTGCCAAGATGCTGTTGATCAAGCGGTTCGACGCGGATGTCTTTGCGCGATTGATCGAGGAACAGGGCGTCACAACCTGTTTCGCCGTTCCCACCATGCTGTTCAATCTGCTGGAATCGCTGGATAGAACCCCACGCGACATGTCCTCGCTTGAGGTCATCACGACGGGCGGCGCGCCGGTGCCACCCGATCTGGTCCGCCGGGTGCGGGACCGTCTGGGCTGTCATCTGCTCAGCGCTTTCGGGCAGACGGAGCACAGCCCGATGATCTGCCTGAACCCTGTCGAGGCAACACTGGAGCAGATCGTGGAAACCGCAGGTCCACCCTTGCCGCAGACCGAAGTTTCAATCCTCTCCCCTGAAGACAATCGGGTGCTTCCAATTGGTGAAGTTGGCGAGATTTGCGCGCGGTCCTACGCCGTGATGATCGGCTATAATGACAACCCCGAAGCCACCGCCGCCGCCATCGATGCAGACGGTTGGCTGCATACTGGCGACTTGGGCACGATGGATGCCCAGGGGTTCGTGCGGGTGACCGGACGCGTGAAGGACATGATCATCCGCGGCGGTGAAAACCATTTCCCGGCCGAGATCGAAGCGGTGTTGGTGACCCACCCGAGCGTCGCTCAGGTGGCCGTAGTTGGCTTGCCCGACGAGAAATGGGGAGAGGTGATCGCGGCATTCTTCCTGTCCGACCACCCGCTCGACGTGGCTGATTTACGCTCCCACTGCCGGACGCATCTGTCCGCTCAGAAAACGCCATCGGTCTGGGTGCTTGTGCCGGACTTCCCACTGACAGGCTCCGGCAAAGTGCAGAAATTCGCCATTCGTGAGAAGTTCCTCGCAGGTAACTACGGAGAGGTTCTGCAATGAGCGTGCGAATTGAAAAGGACGGCCCCGTCTGGACCGTTATCCATTCCCGTCCAGAGGCACGAAATGCCATGGACCCCGAAAGCGCCGTGGCACTCTTTGAGGCGTTCCAGTCGTTTGACGCGGACGATACCGCCAGCGTTGCCGTGTTCTGGGGCGAAGGCGGTGCCTTTTGCGCCGGGTGGGATTTGAAGCATGCAGCCTCGCTTGCCGGGGCCGAGGCGCTTGATCCGTTCGACTTTCCCGATGAGGGAGAGACGCCCCAAGAATCGGGGATGGCGGCCATGGGACCCAGCCGCTTGGAGCTCAGCAAACCGGTGATCGCCGCTGTGGCGGGGCCTGCCGTGGCCGGTGGCGTGGAACTGGCGCTTTGGTGCGATATCCGGGTGATGGAAGAAACCGCCTTCATGGGGGTCTACTGCCGCCGTTGGGGCATTCCGCTGATCGATGGCGGCACGGTACGCCTGCCGCGTCTGGTGGGCGAAGGTCGCGCGATGGACCTGATCCTCACCGGTCGCCGTGTGGATGCAGACGAGGCTCTGCGGATCGGGTTGTGCGAATACGTCGTGCCGGAAGGCGACGCGCGAACCAAAGCCGAAGCACTTGCTCATGACATCGCCCGTTTCCCACAAAGCTGCATGCGCGCCGATCGCCGCTCTGTGCGGGCGCAGCACGGGCTTTCGATGCGCGACGCTCTTCGACAGGAATGGCGTGGCAGCAAGGCAGAGGTGACGAAAGGTGTCGAAGGTGCCACCCGCTTCGCCAGCGGCAAGGGTCGAGGGGGCGATTTCAGCGATGTATGAGCTGAGCCTCACCACCTCCCATGTCGCGGCCCAGTCCGACATGGAGACACGCGAGATCACCATTGGTGCATTGCTGCGCGAGGTCGCTGCGGCGCGACCGGAGGCGGAGGCCTTGGTCGAAGTCAGGCGGGACGGTACAGAAGGACGCCGCTGGACCTATGCGGGACTGTTGGCCGACGCCGAGCGGCTGGCCATGGCGTTCTCCACCCGTTTCGACCCCGGTGAGCGCATTGTCGTCTGGTCGCCAAACAGTCCCGAATGGGTCCTGATGGAATATGCCTGTGCGCTGTCCGGACTGGTGCTGGTGACTGCAAACCCGGCCTTTCAGGCGCGGGAATTGGCCTATGTTCTGGAGCAATCCGGCGCGGTCGCCCTGTTCCTTGTCGAGGAGTTTCGCGGCAACCCGATGGGCCGGATTGGAGCTGAGGTCGCGGCGAACATCCCATCGGTGCGCGAAGTCACGGACATGGAAAGCGCAGCGCTTTACGCGGAAGGGGCCCGCCCGCCTGCTTTGCCCGAAGTCGCCCCGGGCGACGCGGCGATGATCCAATATACGTCCGGCACCACCGGCTTTCCCAAAGGGGCGGTGCTGAACCATTGCGGCCTGGTCAACAACGCCCGGTTCTACGCGGGTCGCTGCGGCGCGACCAAGGCGACCACCTGGGTCAACATCATGCCGATGTTTCACACCTCGGGCTGCGGTATGGTCACGCTTGGATGCCTTCAGGCGGGGTGCCGCATGGTGCTGATCAGCCTGTTTGACCCGGACGTCGTGCTTGACCAGTTGGAAGCGAGCGGCGCTGACATCATCCTTGGCGTGCCGACCATGGTGGTAGCCTTGCTCGATGCACAAGAGGCGCGTCCACGAGACCTGTCGGCCCTGAAGCTCGTCAGCTGTGGCGGTTCGATGGTTGCCCCCGAACTGGTGCGCCGGGTGCAGAACCTGATGGGGGCCGGATTTTCGACGCTCTATGGCCAGACCGAGCATTGTCCGGTGATCACGCAGCATCATCTGGACGACAGCATCGACGACATCTGTAATACGGCTGGCCAGCCGGTGGCTCAGACCGAGGTTTCGATCCGCAGTGTTGATGACAATAGCGCTGTCGCCGTCGGAGAGGTCGGGGAAATCTGTGCCCGCGGCCCCTGCGTCATGCTGGAATACAACGACAACCCCAAGGCCACGTCCGAGACCGTCGACGCGATGGGTTGGCTGCACACCGGCGATCTGGGCCGGATGGATGCGCGCGGCTACGTCACCGTGACGGGACGGGTCAAGGAAATGATCATCCGCGGCGGCGAGAACCATTTCCCGGCCGAGATCGAGAACTGCCTGTTGGAACATGGCTGCGTGGCCGAGGTCGCCGTTGTCGGCCTGCCGGACCCGAAGTGGGGCGAGGTCATCGGCGCGTTCATCCGCGGCACGGGACCGCTCGACAAGGCCGCGCTGCATGCCCATTGCCGCGCAAACATGTCCCCGCAGAAAACCCCGAACGTCTGGGTGCAGGTCGAGGACTTCCCCCTGACCGGCTCGGGCAAAATCCAGAAATTCGTTCTCCGCGATCGTTTCGTCGCCGGGGAATTCACTGAACTCTGAACAACAGGACTCGCCATGCAAGACGCCACACAACATTACATCAATGGACAATGGGTCGCTTCGATAGACGGTCGGGAAATGGCCGTGGAAGACCCCTCGACGGAAGAGAAGATCGCCACGATCACTTTGGGTGGCGTCGCGGATGCCGACGCGGCCGTCGCCGCAGCCAAGAGTGCATTCCCGGCCTGGGCGGCTACCAACCCCGAAGAACGGGTCGCCGCACTGGAGCGGTTGATGGAGTTCTACAAGTCTCGGGCCGAAGACATGGCGCAGGCCATCAGCTTTGAGATGGGTGCACCTATCGCACTTGCAAAGACGGCACAGGTCGGCGCCGGGGCCGGGCACCTCAAGAACACCATCCGGGCGGCAAGGAAGTTTGCCTTTGAACGTCCCCTGGGGGATCACGCACCCGGCGACATGATCCTATACGAGCCGGTGGGTGTCTGTGCCCTGATCACCCCATGGAACTGGCCGATGAACCAGGTGATGCTGAAGGTCGCCCCGGCCCTAGCGGCAGGGTGCACGGTGGTGCTCAAACCCTCTGAACTCTCGCCACTCAGCGCCATTCTGCTGGCCGAAATGATTGACGAAGCAGGTTTCCCGCCCGGCGTGTTCAACCTTGTGAACGGTGATGGTGCAGGCGTTGGCGCACATCTCACGTCGCACCCGGACGTGGACATGGTCAGCTTCACCGGGTCAACCCGCGCTGGTGTGGCGATCAGCAAGGCGGCAGCGGAGACCGTCAAGCGCGTCAGCCTCGAACTGGGCGGCAAGGGGGCCAATATCATCTTCGCCGATGCAGATGAAAAGGCCGTCACACGCGGCGTGCGCCACTGCTTCAACAATTCGGGCCAGTCCTGCAACGCGCCGACCCGGATGCTCGTGGAGCGCTCGATCTACGACCAGGCCGTTGAAACCGCCCGTACTGTGGCCGAGAAAACGGAGGTCGGACCGGCGGACATCGAAGGCCGCCAGATCGGCCCGGTCGTGTCTGAAACACAGTTCAATAAGATCCAGTATCTGATCAAGGGCGGGATTGATGAAGGCGCGACATTGGTCACAGGTGGCCTTGGCCGCCCCGATGGGTTGAACCGCGGTCACTTCGTGCGCCCCACGATCTTTGCCGACGTCACGCCGGACATGACGATCTGGAAGGAAGAAATCTTTGGGCCAGTCCTGGGTATTTCGCCCTTCGATTCTGAAGAGGAGGCGATCGCCTTGGCGAACGATACGCCCTATGGCCTGACGAACTACGTCCAGACTACGGACAAGTCCCGCGCACGCCGGGTCGCGCGTCAGCTGCGGTCTGGTATGATCGAGATGAACGGCAAGTTCGGCGGTGCCGGGTCGCCTTTCGGCGGCATGAAGCAGTCTGGTAATGGCCGAGAAGGTGGTGTCTGGGGTCTTGAGGAGTTCCTGGAGGTTAAAGCGGTCAGCGATTGGGAGTAGGCATGGCAAAAGTTCTGTTTGAAAAAGAAGGCCGGATCGGGCGGATCACTCTGAACCGACCCGAAGTGATGAATGCCATCGACGATGATCTGCCGCACGAATTGGCGGCGGCGGTGGCAGAAGCCGACCATGACCGAGACATCCACGTGATGGTCCTGTCCGGCGCAGGAAAGGCCTTTTGCGCAGGCTACGACCTGGCCCACTACGCGTCAGGCGCAGGCCCCAACAAGGTGGTGCAGGACATGCCCTGGGACCCGATGCAGGATTTCCAGTTCATGTGGGCCAACACGCAGGCCTTCATGTCGCTCTTCCGGGCGATGAAGCCGGTGATCTGCAAGGTGCATGGCTTTGCCGTCGCGGGTGGATCGGACATCGCGCTCTGTGCCGATCTGACCGTCATGGGCGACGCAGCACAGATTGGCTACATGCCCACACGCGTCTGGGGCTGCCCGACAACCGCAATGTGGGTGCATCGGCTCGGACCTGAAAAGGCCAAGCGGATGATGTTCACGGGTGACAAGATCAGCGGGGTTGAGGCTGCCGAGATGGGGCTGGTGCTAAAATCCGTGCCTGACGATCAGCTCGATGACGAGGTCGAAGCTCTCGCCGCCAGGATGGCATCCGTGCCGATCAATCAACTGGCCATGCAGAAGATGGTGATCAATTCAGCCGTTGAGGAGAAAGTCAACCAGACGCAGCGCCTTGCCACCGTTTTCGACGGCATTACCCGCCATTCACCCGAGGGCATGAACTTCAAAGCCCGCGTGGAGCAAGTCGGCTGGAAACAGGCGGTGCAGGAACGGGATGAAGGCACGTTTGACTGGACTCGAAACAAAATCGTCGACTGACAAGCGTGCGAAGCATCTTTGTGGACTCACGTTGAAGCGCAATTTCTGATTTGTTCTTTTACGTCGGCCGGTTCTGTTTTTCCATCAGCTTGCTTTCGAAGACTTCGACTGGCGTCCGATATCCGAGGCACTTGCGTGGCGTGGAATTGAGGCGCTGGCAATCAGCGCGCGTTGGCCATAACGCAGTCGCTTGTACAAAATGCTCTGAACCATCGCCTCGAGCCGAAATTAGACGGCGAGTTGGCCCGGCGGAAAGCTGGAGCTCATTCCGGAAGCGAGACATGATGTTCTTTATGAGACGCCAAAGGTTCGGGAGCACGTCTTGTCTAAGATTTACGAGCTTTTCTCGGCATCGACAGAGGAAAAACCGGGAGCATCCAGCAATTCGAGTAGGGATGCATTGGTCTAGGACCAATCATCTGGAAGCACTCTTTCGTCTGGAAAAGGTATGTTTCCTGAATAGCCCAAAGTCGGATCGCCCCAGAACAGCCGTTGGTGGATCAGACAGCGAAGAATGAAGATGAGCCCAACTCGGCCATCGTGATTTCTCGCAGCGCGCGCACGCAGAACCAGATTTTCTGCACAGGCGCGAAGATCCGTGATGCAACGCAGCGGAAGAAACGGTCATTCGTGCAGACCGCAGCGGGGCTCAGGTGTCGAATTCACAGGTCGCGCAACCTATCGGTCGTTCACGATGAAAACATAAATGACCGATTCCATTGTAGAAGGGTGGACCAAAGACAACTCGCGAACGCGGCGCGATTCCCGTCACTTTGGATTGCGATGTCAGCTCACCTTTGTGGGGAATCCAATCGTCTTGCCACTGTCGCCCTTGAAGAGCCATATCAGTCGCGGAAGAGAGCGCACCAGATGGTCGCTTAGCGCGCGGACGCGGGCGTTGTCGCGCAGTTCGGCGTGCCGCAGCAGCCAAAGATCCTGACGTGGAACGAACTCTGGCTCGGTGATGCGAGCCAACTCCGGGTCGGGATCGCACAGAAGACAGGGCAACAGAACCATTCCGATGCCTGCCCGACAGGCGATCTGTTGCGTTCGCATGTCACTGATTCGCATGGTAGTCGGGTGCTTTGCGAAAGGCGTACTTTTCTTCCAGGCTTCGGATGCCCCCTTGGGACTGAAACTGATCCACCCGATATCGTCGAACGGTTGGCCGTCGCGTAATTTATCCACAACAGCCTTCGACAGGTAAACTGCGCGGGCGGTTTGGGTCAGTTTCCGGCCGATGAGATGATCATCAGGGCTGTTTCCGAACCGCATCGCCAAATCGGCATCCCGTCTGTCAAGATCGGAGAGCGAGGCGCTGGTGATCACACGCAGGTCGATATCGGGATGAGCTTGACGGAACTCTTCAAGGATTTCCAGTACTGGACCGACCGCCAGAACATCTCCCATTGAAAGTGTGACCGGCCCGGAAATCTCGCGGCTGATCCCGAAAGTCCGCCGATCCAGCGTGGCGATTTCGTTCTCGATGGTCGTGGCGGTCGCCAGCATCTCCTGGCCCGTCTGAGAAAGTTCGAGCTTCCCACCTTTCCGCTGATAGAGCGGCGCCCCGGCAAGGGCGCTCATTGCGTCCAACTTGCGTGCAATAGTCGAGTGGCTGATCCCGAGGGCGGCGCTGGCGGCGCGGGTGGACCCGCTTCGCACGAACAGCAGAAACAGCTTCAGATCGCTCCAGTCCATTTGTCTCACTTGTGCACCAGCATGTATCATCTAAGCAGATTGTGTCTCAAGCATGTGACTACTAGGTTTTCGTCGCCCGGGCAACATAGCCCGGGAACACCCCCTCGGACGCCTTCAATGGCGCGGCTCTGGGGGGCGGAAAAGTGAAAGACCTAGGAGACGTAAAATGACATATATTCTTGTCGATATTCTTCCGTTTAAGGAAGGCAAAACCATCGAAGACGCGCTGGCGTATTTTGAGAAAGTCCGCCCGGCGATGGAACGCAATGGACTGCGGCGCGTTGATGCCCCACTTCGGGCGCTCAAGTCGCTGCGAGGGGCGCAACAGGCTGACCTCGTCAACTTGTTCGAGACCGACGATCCCGAAACCTCGATGCAGGGAATGGCTGGCGACGCCGAGTATCAGTCGCATGTTGCGCTGCGCGACTCGATCTTCGATCTGGAAGACGCATCCATCATTCTAACGATAAAGCAGGCCTGACGTACTCGGGTCCTGCACCCAAGCGCATTGGTGTTTTCGTTCGCAGCTACGCACCTCCAAAATCTCAAGGAAAAACAATGAAACTCACTTCAAACATTCTGGCTTTGGCCGGAACGATGGCGCTCGCCTCGCTGCCAGTTGCCGCAACATCTGAGCCCGCAAGTCTCCCAATCCCCGTTGTATCGGAAGAACTGACGTTTGCCGCACAAAGCGTCGACGTTCTGTCTTCCTCGATGTCGTATATCGAAACTGGTTCCGGGGATCCGGTGCTCTTTGTGCATGGCAACCCGACCTCCAGCTATCTCTGGCGCAATGTCATGCCCTACGTGGCCGACACGCATCGCGCCATCGCAGTCGATCTGATCGGGATGGGCGCGTCGGGCAAACCAGGCATCGACTATACATTCGCCGATCACGCCCGCTTCCTCGATGCTTTTGTCGCCGAAATGGATCTGACCAACATCACGCTTGTCGGGCATGACTGGGGTGCGGCACTGGCGTGGGATTTTGCCCGTCGCAATCCCGATCTCGTGGTCAGGCTGGCCTTTATGGAAGGCGTTCTTCCGCCTGCAATGCCCCAGCCGAGCTACGAGGCCATGGGCGAAGAGATGGGCGGCATGTTCCGCGCCCTTCAGGATGAGGAACAGGGATATACGATGGTCATGGAGGGAAATTTCTTCGTGGAAGGCATCCTGCCCATGATGGTCAACCGCACCTTGGGCGAGCAAGCAATGCAGGCCTATGGTGCGCCCTATGGCACTGTCGAAAGCCGCCTGCCCACCTGGATGTGGCCGCGCGAGGTCCCGATCGGAGGAAATCCCGCGGAGAATGTTCAGCTGATGGCCGACATTCAGTCATTCATGGGCGAGACCGAGATGCCCGTTCTGCTGACCTACGCGGAACCGGGCATTCTGGTGCCGCCACAGGCCGTGCCTTTTTACAGCAACCTCATCGAAGATCTGGAAACTGTATTCATCGGTCAGGGCCTGCATTTCATTCAGGAAGACCAGCCGGTCGCAATCGGCCGCGCAATCGCGGACTGGCTGCGCCGCAACTGAGGCCGTCGGAGAGCGGGCGCTTGTCCCGCTCTCCAAACGTCAAACCACCAAACAAAAAGTGAGACCAAGATGACCAAGTTTTTCCACTTGCCCGCCAGCTGCTCTTCAGCAGTTCACGCAGCACTGACAATCACACAAACTCCGTTTGAGCTCGAAATCGTCGATCTTGGCAACAAGTCCGAGGCATTTGAGAAGGCCAACCCGCTTGGAAAAGTACCAGCGCTACTGGACGATGGCGGCGCAGCGTTTGAGGGGGGCGCCATCAACCTGTGGCTTGCCGCCAAGAACCCAGAGGCGGGTCTGATGCCGGAGCTTTCTTCCCTTGAAGGCCGTGAAGCTCTGAAATGGTTGTTCTTCGGCTACGCAACCATTCACCCGATTTGGATTAGGCTGTTCTTTCCGCAGCGAATGGCGGGCGAAGAAGATCTCGCAGCGGTGTCCGCGCTGGCCGAGGCTGACTTGATGAAGAACTACGGCATATTGGACGAGGCCCTTCAGGATCGCGATTTTCTCGCGGGCGATAGAATGAGCCTAGCCGATTTATACGTAGCCTCGACACTCCACTGGGAGGCAAAGGTCGACGGTAAGATCACGCGAACTTATCCGAGGCTTGCACAATTGAAGCAGCGCGTTCTGGACGTTCCGGCCGTGACCAAGGCCTTCGCCGGAGAAATCACCTAGGCCACACAGAGCTATAAAGTCACCGCAAGGCGCACAGCTGGCATTCGTGCGCCTTGCAGAATTCGTCAAAAAGGGCTCAGAACGGCCTAGTGCTCATGCCGCAATGCCGGTGTGGAAGCCTGGTAGAGACCGGTCATCCATCGATCGGGCCAAGTCCTTGATCTTGTGCCGCGTCATTGAATGCGCGGTCGTAGGCAAATCAAGAACGGTAGTTCACACTTCGGGCGGCGAAATCTGACTGCGAGCCCTACTCAGTCATTCCAATTTCGTGCTGCGTGCGCTCGCAACGCAAAAGTCGCTGCGGACTCGCTGTTTGGCGTGCTGCGACGCGGCGGAAAATCGGCCATTCATCTGTCCTGCGGCGAGGGTACCATCGCAAACTTACTGGCCGTGGGCGAAGGCGATGTCCCATGCGAACCTCAAAGCTGGACCTCAGACCTCATCTTTCTGAATAGAGCGCTGAAACAACTGTATTCGACATCTTCGACCACGATGTGCGGCATTTCCGCGTCAAGAAGTCGTCGTTTATCAACCATGTGACAATCGAGAATTTAGAGATGTACCGGTCGCGGTGATTGCTATCCTTTGACCCACAAAAGCCGGGAGCGCTTTCAACCCAAAGCGAATGTTTGGGATACGCTCAGCCAAAGGCTTTCAAATAGTCCGAAACATGAATTCCGAACCGGCGTTTGAACGCACGGCGCATTCTTTGAACATCGCCAAAGCCGCTTTCTGAAGCCACTTGTTTTTGCGGTAGGTTGTCTTCCAAAAGCCCGCGCGCATGATCGACGCGAATGCGCTCGACGAATTGTGCGGGTGTTTCTTGCAAATCCCGTTTGAAATGTCGCGACAAGGTGCGTGGATTGAGGCCGGCTTCATTGGCCAAGTCATCCAGCGTCCAGTCCTGATGTGGCTGAGAAACAACTTTCTCGATGACACGGGAGAGCGTGTCTCCCCGGGAAAACTGACCCGCCAAGTGAATGGCATATTGGCTCTGACCTCCGGTGCGACGCAATTGGACAACCAACTCTCGCGCGACCGATAAGGCAGCCGAGGGCCCGCAATCCCGCCGGATGATATCCAGCGCAAGGTCAATTCCGGTTGTCACCCCTGCGGAGGTGAAGATACGCCCGTCCGACACATTGATCTTGTCGAGGTCCCAATCAACTTCGGGGTACTCCTGAACATCCTCGCTACGTGACCAATGGGTTGTTGCTGAACGATCATCCAAGACGCCGGCAGCGGCCAGAAGAAGTGCGCCGGAACAGACGGAAATCAGCCGGCCGTCGCCACGTCTGGCCGCGCGGTTTTGTATGGCGGTCCGAATGGCCACATTGCTGATCAGGGCGTCCACACCCGCACCGCCTGGAATCAAAAAATCATCTGATTTCGACCCATCGAGGAGTCTGCCATTGGGTGTCAACTCCAAGCCGCACGACGCGCGCACGGATTTGCCGTCGGGGCTCACATATGAAATTTCATAACAGCGATGCCCCTCAAGTCGTGCGGTCTCGAGTGCCTGAACAGGGCCGGAAACGTCCAGCAGGTTCACCTCGTCATAAAGCAAGACCTCTACCGATCGCATCATAGCACCTTGTCCTTTTTTGACGCTTGAATGACATTTTAGACAAGTGGTTTTGCATCTAAAAGATCCTGTGTCAATCAAGCTGAACGGGATTTTCTGATGGTGGCTACTGCAATACCGCGCAACGGAGCGTTTGTGTTCCTGCTGGCTGCAAACACAACTCTAAGCGCTTCCATGCCTATGTTGATCATCCTTGGTGGCCTTGCCGGGTTGACCCTTGCACCGTCCACCGCACTGGCAACCTTGCCTGCTTCCGTGCAAACCCTCGCGGGTCTCTTCGCTGCCGGGCCGTTTTCGTTTTTGATGGGCCGTTATGGACGCAAGCTGGGCTTTTTTGCGGGCGCAGGGCTGGCCATCTTCGGGGGCGTGATAGGGGCGTGGGCCCTTATGATCGGAAGCTTCTGGCTCTTGTGCTTCGCTCACCTTGCTATGGGTGGCGCGCTTGCTTGCTACCAGTACTTCCGCTTCGCGGCGGCTGAGGTTGTCACCAACACTTGGCAGCCTGTTGCCATTTCGCTGATGCTCACGTCCGGGCTTGTCGCGGCTTTGCTGGGCCCACAAATCTTCATCCTGGCGAAAGATGGGCTCGCCCCAACCCCATTTGCCGGTGCCTACGGAGCAATTGCAGTTATATCCTGCGCCGGATTGGTCCCATTGGCGCTGGCATCCACGCCCGCGCCGGTGAAAAAATCGGCAGAGGCCGTTACAAACTTGGCAAACCGCCGGTGGCAAGGTCTGCAGGTGCTTAAGCGCAAAGAGGTTCGGACGGCCGTCAGCATCGGTGCGATATCCCAAGGTGTCATGGTTCTATTGATGATCCCGACACCTCTAGCGATTATCGGTTGTGGATTTTCGGAAAATACCGCTGGGGACGTCGTACGATGGCACGTCGTCGCGATGTTCGCACCTAGCTTCTTCACCGGCTTTCTGATCAAGCGTTTCAGCACCCATCTGGTGTCGTTATCAGGCTTGGTCCTCCTAGCCGTTGCCACGGTCATCGCGGCACAGGGCTTGAGCCTCTCACACTTTTACTTGTCGCTGATTGTACTGGGCGTCGGCTGGAATTTTGGCTTTATCGGCGCGACGAGCATGCTGGCACAGGCGGTTTCAGATCAAGAAAAACCTATTGCACAGGGCGTGAATGACACAATCATCGCTCTCGTATCGACCGTTTGCGCCTTTTCCGGTGGCACGCTGATCGCCGTCTTCGGTTGGACAATTCTTGCCTACGTGGGACTCGGCTTGATGGCCGTCAAAATCGGCGTTCTGCTTTTTGGTGGCTATCACCGGGTCAGTGTTTGAAGAAAGCTGGGCGATGCGGAATTCGAACCTTAATGGCTTTGCCATCACCATGTTGATCGTGATTTGCGCGAGTTGGGGTCTGCAAAATGTCACCATCAAACTTGCCGCCTCGGAAGTACCTGTGGTGATGCAATCCGGACTGCGCTCACTTGGCGCCGCTGTATTGGTGTTCCTCTGGATGCAGCTCAGCAAAGTGCCGGTCTTTCGGCGCGACGGATCTAGCCCTTGGGGGATTGCGGCCGGCCTACTCTTCGCGGGGCAGTTCCTGATGGTCTACTGGGGCCTTGCCTTTACCAATGCCTCGCGTGCCGTGGTCTTCCTCTACGTTTCGCCATTCGTTGGGCGCCAACTGCGGCGATCCAGTCTCGGACGACCTGGGCGACAAATTCCGGCCCATTGTCTGAACGTATGAAGCGGGGTGCACCCCGCAGTATGAACAGATCCGTCAGGGCATCGATCACATCGACCGAGTTCAGCTTGCGCTTCACTCTAATCGCCAGGCACTCCCGGCTGTGCTCATCAAGGATGTTCAGCGTCCGAAAAGCTTTGCCATCGTCAGTTCGGCAATGAACAAAGTCATAGGACCACACGTGGTTGCGATACTCCGGCCTCAGCCGAACACACGAGCCATCGTTCAGCCAGAGCCGTCCTTTCTTCGGTTGTTTCACTGGCACTTTCAGCCCCTCTCGTCGCCAAAGCCGTTCAATTCGCCCATCGCTGACAGACCATCCGGCCTCTCTCAGCAGCGCAGCGATCCTGCGATAGCCAAATCGGCCGTACTGTCGAGCCAACTCGATCATGTCGGCGACAAGTCGGTCTTCGTCTGCGCGACCTTGTGGGACCCGCCGCTGCGTGGACCGGTGTTGCCCCAGCACGCGACAGGCGCGTCTCTCGGAAACGTTCAGCTGGTTACGGACATGATCGATGCAGGCACGACGACGAGCGGGGCTCAAAAGTTTCCCTTTGCGGCTTCCGTCAGGATCAGCTTGTCCAGAGTCAGATCAGACACCGCGCGTCTCAGCCGCTCGTTCTCTTTCTGAAGCCGTTTCAGTTCCTTCAATTGATCAACACCCATTCCACCGTACTTCTTCCGCCAGCGGTAATAGGTTTGCTCAACAACGCCGATCTGCCTGATCGCATCAAGTCGGGACATGCCTTGCCCCATCAAAACTTCAACCTGCCGTAACTTCGAGACAATCTCTTCGGGCTTCGGTCTCTTGTTTGCCATTCGTGGTCCTCCGTTTCCTAAACATAACGGTGGACCAGTTCAGTTGGGGAGGCTCAGGCGTCCATGCGTATGTAGATAAGCCTCCAGCGCGCCGAAGTAGCTGAATGTGCTCTCGGACTTCACAAACTCCAGATGCATCAACGTGCTGGTCGCATCATCGATGAACACCAACAGGGTGCAAGCAGGCCCGCGATCCTCGAACCAGTGATGATCTGACCCGTCAATCTGGATCAGCTCACCGAAGCACTCCCGGCGCAAGCGCGGCTGGTGGAATGTACGTCGTTGTTTGCGGGAAAGCCAGATACCAGCGTCCTGCATCCATTTGCGCAGCGTCTCGCGAGAGACCTTCAGCCCGTGATCTTCCTCAAGCTTCTCAGCAGCAAAGGTCGGCCCGAAGTCGCTGTAGTTCTCCCGGACCAACGTCACCGCGAACTCCCGTACCGCCGGATCGATCCGATTGTTCGAAGCGCGGCCGCGCGCCTTGTGTCGGATCGCCGCCGGTCCATCTGTCTGAAACTTCTTCAGAAGCCGATGAACCTGCCTGCGACTCAATCCCAAGACATTGGCCGCATTCGCGGCAGTCATCCGGCCTTGGCTCACCTGGCTCAAAACCTCGACCCGGTTCAGCTCGCGCTCGCTCATCAAAACCAATCCCATGCCCATACTCTCTGCCTGTTCTCATTGGGGCAGAGTGTGACACTTCTAGTTTGCAGATGTGGGACACTTTAACTTTGCGGGTACACATCAATATCGTGTAATTTCAATTATGTGAAATCTGCACATTCACACCCTCAAACATTGCAAAGAAGGGTGCCGCCGCCGGCCTGGTTCACAGATATCTGATCCACAGGGCTTGATCGTCTGTATCTCCGACCACTTCGGTGATTTCAGCTGGGTTGAGGCCAAATTCCGCAACCAGATCTTCGACCTGAACTGATTGGAAGCTATCGAGACTTCGCACAAGTCGGCCTTCTTCAAATGCGATTAGCTCGTGTGTTCTGCCGGACCAACGGACGATCCCGCCGCAGAGGGTCTGGTGTTCCATATCAACCATTTCCGCCACCGGATCGGCAAAGAAATCGCTCCATTTGAGAAATCCGGTGCTGACTGCGCGCGCAACCGCTTGTTCGATCGTCCGGCTTTTAAGCTTGGTGGTGATCGAAGATATCAGCGCATCCACCGTTCGAGAGGGGTTTCCCGTCTGCCTGGCAATGACGGACGGTATCAAACCCGACGCAAGCATCTTCAGGACATCCAGCTCATCACCGGACAAGGAGTCCGATGGAAAGTTGAAGACGGTTTCAATGACGTCCAGCGCAAGCAAATGCAGAATTTGGGCTTCGTGGCGCAGGGCAGGGAGCATTGTCGCGATCAATTCCTCCCATTCGGCGCGAGGTGCATTGGATGTGACGGTAAACACGCCGCGCTCACCAAACGGATTGATGACCGGAATAGTCAGGCCGTTGCGGCCAACGCCAAATTTTCTGGCAGCTTCAAAAAGCGCTGCATAGTCGGACTGGTTGTCGAATGCTGTCCAATCAATCGGGGCGATCATGGTGGCGCCGAACCGAATGAGCGGATCGGCCAGGATCAGGTCGTTTTCGATGTAATGCCTGGTCCATTCAGCCGGAAACGTGGTGCAGCCGTGAACGATGTTCTGCGACTTGTCGATATGGGCATAAGAGGCGTTCTCAAATCCAAACCTGTGGCAAATCTCCTGAAGACGTGCCTCCCCGGTTTGCCGGAAATCCAACTCAGAGCTGCCAATATCCGCAATTTTCATAGACCGTCTTTCTGTTCCGCGCTGCCGATGAGGCCGCATAGCAACCTAAAGCTGAACAAACTACTCGGGATTTCCCGTAGCCAATCACAGATGCGAATACCTTTCTGTTCAGAAGACGGAAACAGAGCGGAAACCTGCCGACAAGGCACGTGATTTTGAAAAGCTGGCGACGCAAACCTCATAGGGTTGTGAAACCTCCTTTCCGCCCTAACGAAACCGATGGTCTTCCTCCCGCGCTCTTCGCGCCAGCAGCCCCATGAAGCTGGAAATCAGGTTCAACTCTCCGCGTTCATCTGCCTGAACCATACCTCGAAGGTATCCACCCGGATTGACGACCAGCGGCAGTTTCGGATCACTCAGCCTTGCGTCTGTGATCACTCCAGCCAGGATCGCACCCATGAGCGTCAGTCGATTGATCGCCCCATGCCAGGCGGAGACATTGGTGCCAATCTCAGACAGCCGGGACCAAATGCCGGTCTCGATAGCATAAAGCGATGGGTTGGGATTCTGATCGCGACCACCAGCAATATCGATATGCATGCGCAGCTCGGGTGACGCCAGCTCATAGAGAATACGGTTGTTCACCCGCGGTAGCTTTTGGGTCTTGTGCGCTGCCGCATCCGTCGGATGATTGCTTTCTAAGCAATGCGCAGGGCCGTCAGGCCCGGAGCTAGAACAATCTGGTTCCGAGGCTTTAGCCGAGGGCATTGAAATCTCGCCATCGGCGTTACAGGACAGAATTTTTTCTTCAATTTGGTCTTGTATATGGGACCCGAAACAAGCTTCGGGCGCACCCGAAATTTCACCGGGTTTTGCGACATGCCCTTCGATGCTTTTCCAAAGGTCATGAGCGGCCTGAACATGGCATTTGAGCTGATCCAGGGACATGTATTTCAGCTTGTCAGCACGCGGCCAGGATCGAAACGCCTCCATCATATCCTCACAGCCTTTAGGAGGGCAGGGGAGTGAAACGAGCACCGCCAATCCGTGTTTCACATATCGGTAAAGCCGTGACCGATCCCCGCGCAGCGCGTCATGTTCTTTCTTGTCCACCTTGTTTTGTGCTTCTGCGTCGTGCATCTCGGGAATGAGGTTCAGGGCGGGCGTCAGGAAGAGGCCAAGCCCCTTACGCTTGCATCGCGCCCCATTTTCACCAAGCCTGCGTTCAATGAGACCAATGGTTTCCAGGTTGCGCTCGTGATTGTGGATCGTCCGATCTGTCAATCTACGCCCGGCAATGAGAGTTTCCTGACGGGCATAGCAAAAAGGTTCCTGAGACGGGTCGCGAAACGCGTTTGGAGAGATCATGTCGATGATGATCTCAAAAGTGCGAATACATTGGGCGGATACGCCTCTGATCTGGGCATAACTCACGCAGAGCTGCCGAAACCGGTCCCGATTCCAGCCGTCTGGCAAGCCGTTGTGGAAGCGCTTCGGGTCTTGAAACCGGGTCGTTGAGATCTGTCGGAAACTCATGGCTCCATCCTCGCTTGGCGAGAGTCCGGTAGACACGCACAGTGTCGCACGGTGGTAACTTGAGTTTGGTGGATTTGCTTCATGTTTTGTTTCTCGTTTGGGAAGCAAAGCGGGTCGAACCTCGGCACTGAGACAAAGAAAATCCATTCGCACAGATGCGTTTATCCTTGTCAGATATTTGGGAACTTCCTATAAATCAGGTGATCAAACTTGACTTAAGAAGATCCCCGCTGAGGCCCCGCCTTGCGGGGTTTTTTTGTTTCTGGGGGCTAAGTTGTCCTCTAGGCCAAACGGGCTGGTTGCCTATACCGCTGGCAAGTCCACTAGCCTTTGCAGGAGCAAAGTGTTCACCCGCGAGCCGGCACGTCAGTATCGAATGAGTTCGTAATCGCTGAACCCTAATGTGTCGGTCCACTCGACACCAACGCCGCGGAAGTAGCTGGGAGGCTCACAGCGATTGCCAAGGGGCAGCCATGCTGGGATTGGCGCAGGAGCGTGATCTGACCAGTGAAAGCTCGCGTTGTCGTCATATGTGCCAACCACAAGATCAAGTGAGCGCTCACAATCGCCCTCCCGTGAACGACGGCGATAGCTGTAGTGGCGCACATCCCAAACTCTGACGGATCTGACAACGTCGAAATCGGGTGAGGAAAGATCGACGCTAATCGGTGTGGCTTGAAAGCTATCGCCAGACTGGCCATGAAATGCCTGAATCTCTTCTGTTGAGATCGCAGCATCTACCAGCAATGGCTCTGTCGTATCGTCAGATGGAAGCTCTGGAATAGGGCTGGCACTGTTGCCTTTGATTGCGCCCAGCCTTTCCATGGGGCTCAAGCCTGAGAAGCTCTCTGAAGCGTTCATTGGACAGCGCCACAGTTGCAGCGGCGGTTCGACCGGGTAGGGTGTGATGCGCCGAATGAACTCCGCCTTGGCTGCGACGCAATCTGTCGAACTTGGCCAACCTCCGGCGAGGCAAAGGAATATGGCACAGTCAATTGGATAGGCACTGGCCTGCGTGGCCGGCAGTGCAGCGAGTGCAACTGCAAGGGCCTTTGCGCGAGTTCTATTTCCGGATTTTGAGTGTTTCAAGATGGTCTCTCCTGCTTGCGAATCGCCTAAGCAATATCCGGCCAATATATTTCTGACAATCCAATATCGTATATTGGCGTACTTTCTTATATTGACGTAGATTGTGTTTTAGTCCACAACTTTTGGATGTAGAAGACGGCCCATAGGGGGTCGTCATGGCGGACAACAAGAGACAATACACTGTGGTAACCATCGAGATGGTCCGGGGCCTGAAAGAAGATCAGGTTCCCTTTACATGCCGCTACGAATTTATCGGACTCGCTTCCCTTGGACGACCTAAGTACCACTGCATTTACAGCTCGCCGAACTATGTCGGGGCGTTGTGCAAGTCGAAGATCTCTCGAGCGGGCGCTGAGCCCAGAGAGTTCGATCTTTGGCCGGGTCTCTTCAAACATCATCAGGAATTTGGTGATGGGCGCATTCTCTGCGTCAAATCAGACTATACGATCGAGTCGATTACCCCAGAGGGTCTCGAAGCAGCTCAGGCCCTGGACGCGAAATCCAAAACCTGATCGTTCACGTTCGAGAACCTGGCTCATCAAAATACTGGGGCAGAGCACATGAAACGGCTCATGCTTCTCAGCGCTGTGCTCGCGTCTTTGTTCTTTGCTGCGGTTTGGATTGACCCATCAAAACAAACAAAGGTCCTGAGTGCATCCGAGGTGATTGCCGTTGATGGTGACACCATCGACCACGGCGACGACCGCTACCGCCTCATCGGTTTCGACACACCTGAGACTTACCGGCCGCAATGCGCAGCTGAAAAGGCTCTGGGACTGCAAGCGAAAGCAAGGCTGAAAGAGCTCATCCAGACGGCGGGCCAGATAGAGTTGATCATCCAACCGGAGCTAGACGTACATGACCGCTTCCTGGCGGTTGGGCGTGTGGCTGGGCAGGGCGTCGGGACCATCCTGATTTCCGAAGGTCACGCGCGACCATACAGCGGTGGTAAACGCCGGTCCTGGTGCAGCTGAAGGAAAGGATCAAACAACGACTTGATGACCAAAAAACGAAACTATTGAGCAATGAGCGGTCCTGTCGATTGCGCCAACAACCGACAGGACAAGAAACGCCCCAAATCCATCCGGGCATTCCTTCAACATCAAGAGAGAACTGTACTATGGTAAAAACAGTAGTCCTAGATGCCGATCCTAGATTGGATAGCATCGCGCCAGAGTCAATGGGTGCGAACTCAGACAACGTGTCTGAGCTTACGACCGCACGGCACTGACCGGCAACAGCGGCGAGCAGGACATCCCCTACACTTTGGTCAGACCTTCAGGCTGATTGATCCGAGCTGAACGCTGGCTGTCTACGAAGCCCGCGAAAGGCTCAGTGCTGTGTCACAGCACCCTGTTTCCTGCTGCCCAGATGACCTGATTTCGAATCTCGTAATAGTAATTATGTAAAAACTACTGACCTAATTTGGAGGGCGAATTAGTGACCAGCTCCACCACAAGCTTCAACGAAAACAGACGCAGGTCCAACGTCATTTGGTCTTTGTTGGCGCTCCTGGGAACTGATGTCAGTGCCCAGGTCATCGAGTACGAACCGGATGGCAGCGTGTTTCTTAACGGTTCGCGGGCAGAAATCGTCAATGGCGTCGTTCGTCCAATCCGGATGCGAGAATACACGCTTGAAGCAAAGCCAGAAGCACCCAAGGCCAAGCCGCAAGAAAAGATCGAGATAGCGGGTAAAGCACCGCGGCCTCGCAAAGCCTCGGGTGGCTGGTCGCAGGACCGGATCGTCAAGGAAATTCACGCAGCAGCGGATCGGCATGACATTCCGGCCGAGTTGTTCATGGCACTGGTCTGGCAGGAAAGCCGATATCGGGCTGATGCCCTGTCGCCCAAGGGTGCCATCGGCTTCGCGCAGCTCATGCCGGGAACGGCGAAAGACCTGGGCGTGAACCCAAGAAACCCTGCAGAAAATCTCGACGGTGGCGCCCGCTATTTGGCGGCGCAGTACCGCGCGTTTGGAACCTGGAAGCTGGCGCTTGCTGCCTACAACGCCGGGCCTCACCGCGTCGTCGAATACGGCGGCGTCCCCCCCTTCACCGAAACCCGCAACTACGTGCGGACAATCCTAAGCAAAGTGAGCACTTCCTCATGAACAGAACCCACTTCATCCAACAGACCGCGTTCTTTGCGCTGACGCTCGTTATCGTCAGTGCGGCACCGGCCTCGGCAGGCTGGCTCCAAGACGCCATTGGCGATTTCATCAACGAAACGCTGGCCGACTCGAAGGTTGTTGGCGTCAGCCTTGCCGCTGTCGGCTTCATCTGGGGCTGTCTCGCCTATGTGTTCGGCTGGGGTTCGTTGAAAGGCCCTGTAATCGCTATCGTCGTCGGTGCCGTTATTGGCCTCGCCGATACGTTCATCGGAGCCTGATTGATGCAGCGCCGCAATACGGTCTTTCGCGGCCTGAACCGCCCCGCAGAATGGGGCGGCCTACCCGTGATCTATCTGCTGGTGGTCCTCGGGATGACCATGCTTTCGTTCTTCATATTCGGGATAGCACCAGCAATCATTGCGGGTTTTGTTTTCTACACCGGGCTTCGCCTCTTTTACGAATGGGAACCGGCTTTCTTCCGTGTCCTGTCCGTAACCCTTTCCAAAACGCCACGCACCAAAAACCGCCAGCATCATGGGGGAGATTACTATAGTGCCTAAGCCTGCTTCAAAGGATCTTTTTACCCTCGCCCGCTCGTTGCTTGAGCCGAGCTGGCGTAAGGATGAAATGCACCTCTTTCAGATGTTGCCTTATGGCTATGTCGTGGACGATGAGGTCATTTCCACACGCAACGGCGGACTGATCGCCGCTGCCGAAATTACCGGAATCAACGCAAACACACTGGACGAAAACGAATTCGAGTTTTTGGCCGAGCGCTTTGAACGTGTACTGCGGACCACTCCAAATGAGGTCGCATTCTACGTTCATCGAGTGACCGTCCCCGCTGAAACAGGGCATGTCATCACGGACACAACCGGCTTTGCTGGTGCTGTGGCAGAAGCCATGCGGTCAGCCTCGCTCGATGCAGAGCTGAAAGAGCGGAAAATCATCATCAGCGCTATTCTGCAGAAGCGTCAGGATGAACGCGCCAAGCAAATATTCGGCATGTCGTCAGGAACGATCGACGAGGAACGCCGCGAAATGATGGAACAGCTCGACGGTGTGTTCACAACACTGGCGGGCACGCTGGGCGAGGCCCGCGTGCGCCGGCTGAAGCTCAGCGAGGGGCGTTGGCTCGGCTATTATGGAATGCTGTTGAACGGGCGTTATCAGCCAATCGTTCATACAAACATTGCAGAGCCGATTGCTTTCAACATGCCGCAAGAGGACGTGCTGTTTCAGGGCAAGACTGCCAAGCTTATGTCTGGCGATGACCAGGAGCGGTCAATTCGCGTCTATTCCCTGAAGAACTATCCGATGGCGTCATTCCCCGGCATTTTTGACGGGCTGGACCTGCCGGTTGATGTCGTGATTTCGCAATCGTTCCTGCCGATCAGCCGCGCCCAGGCGCAGGAATTGGAACGTCGCAAGTCAGGACAGATGCGCTCGGCTGGCGACAAAGCGACGTCGTTGCAAGAGGACTTGTCCATTCTGGCCGATGGGATTGCGTCGGGCACGATGTCTCTGGGTAAGCACCACCTTTCGATCTGCGTGTTCGGGACTGAGGAAGATCTGAAAACTGCCGAAAAGCATATCATCGGTGAAATTCAGATTTCGGGCGGTACGGTCAAACGCGAAGCGATGTCCGCGCGGTCAGTGTATTTCGCGCAGCACCCCGGAAATTTTGCGTTCCGCGCGCGTGAAGAACTGATCACAGATCAGAACTTTGCAGACATGGTAGCGTTTCACATGCGGCCAAAGGGTCTGCCTGAGAACAAGCTGCCGTGGCCCGGACCTCTGGCGACATTCCCGACCACGCATGGCGACAGCTACGATGTTTCGCTGCACCTGCCCAAGACCAGCTCGGATGCTGAAAACCTGCCGTCCGGCCACACCATCGTTCTGGGTCCAAACGGCTCTGGTAAGACCGTAATTGCAGTGCTGCTGGCGACCTGCGCAGTAGCTCAGGGCGCGCGGATCATTGCGTTTGATAAAGACCGGGCAATGGAAGCCCCCATGCGTGCGCTTGGGGCACAATACACTCGCGTTCGGGTTGGCGAACCCACTGGCATGAACCCGTTTCGAACGGAAACGGATGAAGCAGGGCAAAGTTGGTTGGCGAATTGGGTCACAGCTTTGATGAGCTACGACGAAAAGCTGACCGCCGAACAGAAAGATGAGATCACTCAAGCCTGCCAAGCCAACGCGACCCTGCCCCCACAGCTTCAGAACTTCGATTCACTGGTCGAGCGGTTCAGAGCCTTTGACGACGGCAAGAACCTCTTCAAGCGAGCGAGTGAATGGGCGAGCGACGGGCGGTTGTCCTGGATGTTTGGCGAGGGTGGCACAGATCCGTTTGCCTCTGATGATCGGCATCTTGTGTTCGACATTTCCGAGGTTCTGGATGACGAATTGGTCCGGCTTGCCTGGATCAGCTACGTCATGCGCCAGATCGAGCGCCGGTGTGCCGCGAAGGAGCCGACTGTCTTTGTGATTGATGAAGCCTGGGTGATCGCAGGCAACCCCTACGGCGCGGGCATTCTCAAAAACGCCTACACAACCTATCGGAAGCTGAACGTTGTCATGATGATGATGACGCAGATCCCAGATCACATCCTGTCATCGGCGGCCAGCAAGTCGATCCTGGAAAACACCAGCACGCAGCTCCTGTTCCCCTCTCGATCCGGCAATGAAACGGATTACCGGGCAATCGGTTTGAACGATTCGGAGCTGGGCGCATTGCGGGCGCAATTTGGCGACCGCGTGATGCTCATGAAAAAGGGTGATGAGAATGTTTGGCTCGATGTCGATGTCGGCGCTCTCGGCCCGCTGCTTCGTGTTCTGAGCGGATCAGACGGCAAGTCTTTCCCTGATCCTGAATGGCGACAAAACCCCAACTTCTGGAAGGAAATCACATGAAACCTCGCCTTTTCCTCGCCCTCGTTGCTCTGGCCGCTGTTGCCGCCTGCACCAACACCTATTCGGGCTATCGCAGCAAATGCGCCTGCGACTTTGAGCGGATGACACTTCCTGAAAACCTGGAGCTTGTCTGATGAACGTCCTGACAACACTTCGCACCACTGTCGCCGTAACCGTTCTGGCCGCCCTGCCCGTCATAGCGTCGGCCCAGGGTGTTCCGACCATCGACGCCACGGCCATTACACAGGACGCCGCCAACTCGGCCAAAGAAATCGCTGAAATGGTCCGCCAGTATGAACAGCTGTTGCAGCAATACGAAAAGCTCGAACAACAGCGTGCAATGCTGGAAAACTCCTTCAAGGCCATTTCCGGCCTGACGGATCTGGACGCGTTCAACAGCCGTAGCTTTTTGAAGCTGGCGACTGCCGCTGACACGCTCGGCTATGCGCTGGACGCAGCAGAAGATGGTATCTCCGGCCTGCCCGATGTCGCTGCGCAGGCAATGGAACGTCGATCCATCAACCTCGGCCTGAACGATGGCATCTTGTCCGAGTTCAGCGGATCGGATGTGCAGGCTCGCCGCATCCTGTCTGAGCGCGGTGGCGCGGGCCTGATGGCATCGGCCCTCGGCGAACAGGGCTACGACATGGCCAGTCAGCTCTCTGAGGATGCTGAAAAGCTACGCGGTGAAATCGGCCAGCAAGAAGATCTGAAGGATGCAATCGACTACAACACGGCGGTTCTCCTGAAACTCCTTCAAGTTGAAATTGAAGTCTTGCGCGCAACCTCAGCTAATGCTCTGGCGTCGGGCACGGATCTGGCTGCCAACGCAGCGGACCTAAAGACGCTTAGCAATTACGCAAGAGGAGAAACCCAATGAAAAGCCGCACCACTTTCGCCCTGACCACACTCACGGCGGCGCTTTTTGCGTCGTCGGCCAGTGCTGAGGCCAGACTGCCGTTTCCCCCGAATGTTGATTGGACATTTGGCGAATATCGGACCTGTCTTGGCTACTCGGGCGTCCGAGCGTTCAAGAAGCCACTGAAAGAATACGGGGTTGAACAGCTCGCTAACGCCGGTCAGGGCGCGGATCAACAGTATGTCGTTGGCAACTGGACCGATGCCATCCTGAATGAGCAAGTCATAGCTGCTCATGAATTTGCCATTGAGCAATGCCGCCTGCGCAAAGCCGATGAGGCATTCAGCACAGAATGCCCGCTCGGCAACCTTAGCCGCGAAGCTGCAATCGAGTTGGCAGGCGCGGACCAGAACGATTTCTGGTCGAAACCATCCAGCGAACTCAAATCGCTCAAAGAAGCGCAGCAAGCACGCTTGGAAGCGCTGCGCCCTGTAATTGAGGAGGCTTGTGGGCCGTGATTCAGGATTTCGTCAGCTCGATTGAATCAGCAATCAGCAACTTTTCTCAGCAAGCATACACCAGCCTTGCGGCGGATCTCGCATCCGCCCTCTGGGCTATTGCTGCGCTGATCTTTGTAGCGATGCTGATCAACGGCGTACTTCAGATCAGAGAAATTGGGTTTGGTGGTTATGTAGGCTGGATCATTCGGGCGACGATAATCATTGGAATGGCGTCGAGCTGGTCCTTTTTCCAACCAATCTATCAAGGCGTTCAAACCTTGCCGGACAGTATTGCCGGGGCACTCACTGGAACCACTAATGTATGGCAAGCGTTGGATGAGATTGCGCTTCAGTGTTTCTTGATGGGCCAGCAGGCCATTGAAAACGCGACTTGGGGCCTGAGCATCACCGGGGCTATTCTCTGGGTTGTTGGGGCAGTCATCGTTGCCTTTGGCACTGGCATGGCACTCATCGCAAAAGGCGGTCTGGCGGTGTTGCTGGGTCTAGCGCCAGTTTTCATCGCAACGCTACTCAGCTCGGCAACAGCCAATATCTTCGCAGCCTGGGCGAAAACGACCGTTGGCCTGATCATGGTCATCGTCGTTCTGACAGGCATCGTTTCTCTTATTCAGGCGCTTTTCGCTTCGGAGCTTGGTTCCTTGTCTGATGTTAATGACATGGAAGCGAGCGGGCGTTTTCTAGCAATCTGCATCGTGGCTATCGTCATGCTCACGCAAATCCCGTCACTGGCAGGCGGCATGTCTGGCGCGATAGTTTCGGCATCCTCCGGTCTTGCTGTGGCAACCGGCGCGGTTGCAGCCGCAAGAAGTGCATTGGGCACTGCCAGCGATGGCGCGCGCGGTGCTGTTGCCGGGGGCAAAACCGCCGCCGCGATGGCTTCCGCAGCACGTGACGGGACTGGCGTTCGTGACAGCGCGTCTCGCGCAATGCAAGCGCGTCGGGACATAGCGCACAGATCCCGCAACCAAGATAGCGCAGCGCGCCAGAGCTATGCCGCTGATCGTTACCGGCAGAGCATAAAAGCTGCCCGTCAGAATTCTTAAAAACGAGGTACAGAGCAAATGTCACATGTGACAGATCACGAGAAAGAACTTTTTCTGGGCGCACGACGCGATGCCTTCAAATGGCAGGTATTTGGTGCTGTCGGAATGGCAATGGGTGTGGCCTCGATGGTCGGTTGGGCGTTGATCCTGCCGTTGAAGGAAATCCGAGCGGTGCCCTTTTCAATCGACCCGGATTCAAAGTTGCCGGTTCTGCTTACCGAGAAGGTTCAAGAACTCGAACCCTCCGAAGCGATGGCCTTCCGCGAGGTGGCAAACTATGTGCAGGACCGGGAAACCTATGACGTCCAGGACAACAACGAGCGCCTGAAATCAGTTCTGCGCCGTTCTGATGAGCTGGCGGAAACATCCTATCGGGATCTTTGGGACGGATCGAACGACAACCATCCGGACGTGATTTATACGCCAAAGACAAAGGTGCAGACCGAAATTCTCGGTGTGTCGCCGGTCAATGACGAGACGGTCCAGGTTGAGATCCGCAAGTCGCTGGTCATTCCAAACCAACCAATCGCCTCGGCTCGGTACGTCGTCACAGTGACCTACGGGTTTGAGGAAAAAATCGTGACGTCGATGGATGAGCTTCTGGAAAATCCATTTGGCTTCACTGTCACCAACTATCGCGTAGACGCAATGGGAGACATCTGATGCAGCGTCGTTTCAAAACACTCACCACCACCGCTGCAGCAGTCCTGGCATTCTCCACGCCTCTTCTCGCTGAAATCACGCCTCAACCTGACGGAAAGAACGCGGATCACCGCATCACACATTTCCATTACGTCGAGAACCAGGTGTACCGCATCCCTGTGGGCGAACGCCTGATCACATACGTTCACTTTCCGCAGGGTGAAACCATCCGGAGCATTGGTGCGGGCGACACTGAGAGCTTTCAGATCACCCGCCTTCAGGAAGGTCGCGTTATTGCGTTCAAGCCGGAAATCTTGAACTCAGATTCAAACCTGACCGTCCTGACCAATCGCGGGACATACAACTTCTATCTGGTTCCGGCCGAGAGTGCCGCCGAACGTAAACGTGTTCCGTTCAGGGTCACCTTCTATTCAAACAACAAAGGTGGGACCACAACGACCCGTGGCAAGGTAGCGCGAAGTGAACCCAAGCCAACCGGGCGGTTCGTGAACCAAAACTATTCACGGTCGGGCAAAGCAGATTTCGCACCCACGGCGGTTTGGGACGATGGCGTTCACACGTACATGCAGATCCCGCAAGACGAGGAATTGCCGGGTATCTTCCGCGTCCTGCCTGACGGTCGCGAACTGATGGTAAACACCACCGTGAAAGAGCGGGGGATTATCCAGGTGCAGGGTCTTTCCGATCTTTGGACACTGCGCATCGAGGATACCTCGATCTGCGTCCGGAACGATGGCGACGCGTTTCAGCAGGCAAGTGTAAGCGGGCGGCCTGTGACATCGCAAACAGTCAAACAAACGGCGGCGAGCAAGTGATGAACCGGGAGCAGACGATTGCGGCGCGGATTGCGGCGGAGCAGCCGCCTCAACGTGTGAGAAAGAGGTTCGAGCCCAAGAAGCTCATCACGGTTGCAATCGCCGGAGCGGTGTTCGTGGGCTTCGCGTGGTTTGTATTGGGCGACGAAAACAAAAGCTCGAACACAGGCGTTAGCGTTAACGCTCTGCAACAAAGTGGTGGCGAGCGATACGGGCTGTTGACCGCACGGGGTCCAGAGGTCGATGAACCAGAACCTGAAGCTCTGCCAGAGACAATAGCGGTAGCAACACCCGCAACAGTGCCTCAGGTCGATTCCGAAGGGCTGAAACAAGCGTTGAAAACTATCGAGCAACAGAATGGTCGGATCTCTGATCTGCAAGATGATCTGACGGATGCGAAAGTTTCGCTTTCTGAGAAGGACAGTGAAATCGCGTCCCTCAATCTGACCAATGAACGCCTGCAGGTCAGGTATGACGAGCGCGAGAAAAAGTTTCAGACTGAGCTTGCCCAGGCGGTTGCTGATGCAGAGGCCCGGGCACTCGCCAGTATGAGCCACTTGCAGACTACGGGTCTGACTGATGATGAGCGGCGCAGGCTTGAAGAGCTCAAGCGGATGCGCGAGCGCCAAAACCAGTCAGACGGCATCGTGTTCGATGAAAACCCATACGGCAGAAACTAATGGAGCTGACGATGAACAGAACAGCAATCACCCTCGCCCTGGTCACGTTGGCGTCAAGCGCGATGGCACAGGAAGCACCCGGTCAAAACTACCAGCCGATCAATGGTGGATCGCAGCCGGTCATTTTCCAACCCTTCCCTGCTGCGCCGCAGCAGGTTCAAGTCCAGCCAGACGACACACGCCTGCCTGAAGAACAGCGCGGCTATCAGGAAAACCAAAACACGACATGGCAGAACAATCTGGTCGAAGAATATCCCCCCATCGTGGGGGCCTCGATCATTGACGATCCGTCGCGCACCTTAACGCAAGGCACGGTTTTGTCGGCTGTGTTCGGTGGCGCGGTCAGCTCGGAGTTGCCCGGTAGCGTCGTGGCGACGATCACACGTGGCGTCTACTCGATGGACGGCACTCGTTTGCTTCTGCCGCGCGGATCGAAGCTCTATGGCGAGTATCGAGCGGATACGACATTGGCGCAAACGCGCATCATGATCGTTTGGAGCCGTGTTATCACGCCTGACGGCCTGTCCGCTCAGATCGGATCGGCTGGTACGGACGGTCAAGGCCGGACTGGTGCGACCGGCAGGGTGAACACACACTTTGGGAAGCGGTTCGGAACTGCTGCGCTGTTGTCCATCATCGGCATTGCGCCGGTAGCGTTGGTGTCTGACAGTGATAGCAACAACTCGGTTCGCACTGATCTGGCAACGCAAGTTGGGTCTAATCTGCAGAACGCCACGGCAGCGTTGGAGGACTATTTGCGGATCACGCCAACTATCTATGTGGATCAGGGCAGCCGCATCAACGCCATCCTGCAGCGTGACGTGGTGTTCGACAACTTCTGAGACAGACCCCTTGAGGCGGCCGTATCGTCGGTCCTTCCGGCCGCTCCCTGCACATTCAAATGCGGTAGCGGCCTTTTTTGACGAAATAACAAGGATAAAAATATGAGCGGGCGAAACGGCAACGGCCTTCTGGAATACTACACCGAACAGATCGAGCATCTGTTGCACGATGAAAGCCTGAGCGAGATTTCTGTAAACCCTGACGGAGCGGTCTGGGTCGAAGAAATGGGCACAACACACATGATCAGGACAGACATCACACTGACCAGAGACGATGTGGAGAACATTGGGCGTTGTGTGGCCGGTTTCAGCGACGTGACATTCGGAGAAAAGAAACCCATTGCGACGGCCAACGTGCCAACACAGCAGGGCAAAGCGCGGGTGCAGGTCGTGATTCCGCCAGCAACAACCGGCGTGGGGTCCGTGGCGATCCGCCTGCTCCGCGTGAAAACTGTCGATCTAGGCGCGTTCAGCTTCGCCAGCAAAGAGGCCGCATTGGCGGAAAGTAACGATCACAGTGCGCTCGAAAATGCCCGTGCTGCCCTCGCAGCGGGCACGATGAGCTTTGACGAACTGGCCGACCTTGCGATGCAAAGCAAATGGAACGTGATCATTGCCGGGGGCACCTCGTCTGGCAAAACCACTGTTCTCAATGCCATGCTGAAGCGCGTCGATCAAGGCGATCGGATCGTGACAATTGAAGAAGTGGCCGAGCTGGACATCGAGCAACCCAATGCCGTGAGTCTGCTGGCAGATCGTTCTGAAAACGACGGTCCCCGATCACCAACAAAGCTGTTGGAATCCGCCTTGCGGCTCCGCCCGGATCGGCTCATCTGCGGTGAAATCCGGGGCGATGACGCGAATATGTTTTTGGAACTGGTCAACACCGGCCATGACGGATCTGTCTGCACCATGCACGCCAACTCGCCCGTAGATGCCATTGGGCGGATAAGCAAAATGGTGCGGCGAGGATCTCCGACCGTCCAAAAGTCAGAGGTGGTCGATGACATCAGAGCCACCATTCACATGATCGTTCACATGAAGAAAATCGGTGACAAGCGGAAGGTCAACGGCGTGATTTTTCCGCCGCTGATGACCGCTGACCAGCTGAATTGAAGGACTTACGTTATGGCTGAGTTTCAGGATCTACCCAAAAGCAAGAAGGTCGCGATAGCCGGCACAATGGGCTTTATCGCTACTTCAGCCTGTGCGGTGTTGGTGGTCGGCCTGGTCATCGAATACCTCAACACGAAAGGTTTCCGGGGGCTGGACATTTGGGCAATCCCGGAAAAGTTCATGTCACGGCCTGCAGAAGAACAACAGGTCATCGGGCTTGTGGCTGTTGTGGCCGTCTGCGTTCTGACATTTGCGTTTGTGGCCGCTGCTCTGCGCGGCCCCTCGACCAAATACGGGGATGCGGTTTTTGCAAAAGCGCCTCAGCTCGTCACAGAAGGATACGCGGCACCTCTGAAGCTGAAATCAAAACTGGACAGTGAAATTGTTTTTGCCAAGTTCGGCCCACCAAAAGAGAAAAACGCGATTTTCTATAAGCCCGGTCCGACTGTTCAAAAACCACATGCGATGTTCATTGCACCGTCAGGGTCGGGCAAAACCAGCGGCTTTGTGATCCCCAATATTCTGCGGTTCAACGGCTCCTGCGTTGTTCTGGACATCAAAGGCGAGATCTTCCAAGCGACCGGCGCACGGCGGGCGGCAATGGGCGATGAGGTTTTTGTGTTCGACCCCGAGAACCCCGACAAAAGCCACAGCTATAACCCGCTGCGCCGCGCAGCACGTGCCGACAATCTGGACCGGCGATGGGAAGAAGTGATTCAAGTTGCGACCCAGATGTTCGACACGCCCAGCTCGTCCGCACAGGGCTTTATGGGTGGTGTCGAAGGCATGTTCTGCGCAATGGCGATGTTGGCGATCAAAAGAGAGCGGCCATACATTTCCGAAGTCCTGCGCCTGGTCAAAACGACCAAGCAAAAGGACTATGAGAAAATGGCTGAAGAAGTAGGCTATGCCCGGGCAGCAGATGAGTTCCTGAATCTAGCAGCCGAAGAATCTAAAATCTTGCGGTCAACGATTTCGGTTATGCTGAATTCCGGCCTTCAGCTCTGGCGCAACCCGTCTGTGGCAAGAGCTACACAGGGCAGTGACATCAACTTTGAAGATCTGCGGCGGCGCCCCAATTCGATCTATTTTTCTGTGCCGGGCAAAAAGGTCAAAGAGTTCCGGACACTCATTCGCCTGTTCTTCCTCGATCTGGTGAATACCATTGAAACCGTTGAGCCGGGCCAAGATGAACCCTTCAAGGTGCTGATCCTACTCGATGAGTTTCAGCGCCTCGGCCATCTTGAGCGCGTTGTGGAAGCCTATGACACCATGCGATCGTTCGGCGGTCGGCTGGTCGTGATTTCGCAGACGCTGTCGCGTCTGCAGGATATCTATGGACATGAAGGTGTTCGGGCGATGCTGGCAAACGCCGGGACGCAAATGTTTGCGGCCTCTGAGGATTCAGAGGTACGCGAACACGTATCCAGGTCCATCGGAGACAAAACAGTTATGAGCAAGTCGAAGTCTCGGGCGCTTGGCAAAATGGAAATGGGCAGCATATCGGAACGCGAGGAAGGCATTCGCCTGCTCCGGCCCGAACACGTTGGCCGATTACCTGAAAATGAGGTTGTGCTGATCCGCGAAGGCAAGATGCCAGTGATTGCAAACAAGATCCGATACTTCGAAGATCCGTATTTCGTGCAATTCTTGGGCGGCGATGCTCCCAAAATCAAAGGGACACACTGGGATCTGGCTGAAGAACAGGCCAAGGACACGGCAAAGGCTCTGGCAGATGCGAAACCGGCCCCTGCCCCGGAGAGAGAAATTTCTGAAAAAGACCAGGATCTTCAGGCGGCTTTTGATGCGCAGCGAACAGTCGCAAAGCGCAAAAGCCGGTCAGCGAAGGATATGGCGATGGAGAAAATGAGAGCCAAACGGCCACCAAGCAGACCTCCGCTGCTTTTGTAGCACTGGGCCTCAGAGACGGCAGTAGCGCGTCGAAACCAGACCTTGCATAGTCGAGCGGATGGCCCAAAAGTTGCTCACAACCAAGTGACGAACATGGTGCGGTGCGGTCAAGCAAACCTGCCGTTCGCAGTTTCCTACAGAGTCTTTTCGGAACCAAGAATTGCTTTAGGATTGCGTAAACTACGTTGGTTCATCACTTTGAGACAAAGTTATCCAAAGCAAGATTGAAAGAGAAATGAATGAAACGCCTGTTTCCATCTCTGCCGGAGAACGCGACACTTGGAAGTGTCTATCAGGCCTTTCCAGACAAACTTTCTCCGCTTTGTGCGTACGAAAGCCTTGTGATGAGGGGCGAGAGCGACCTCTCGGTTGCTGAACGTGAATTAATCGCAGCCTACGTCTCGGGCTTGAATGCTTGTGCGTATTGCCATGGGGCGCACATCGTTTTCGCCAAAGCCTACGGCATTGAGGTCGAGACAATCGAGGCACTGATGGAAGATCGCGATACAGCACCTGTCGAGGATCATCTCAAACCGTTACTGGCATACATTGAAAAGCTCACCGTCTCGCCATCACGAATGACGGAAGCCGATGCAAAAGCAGTCTACGCGGCAGGCTGGTCGGAGAGTGCATTGTTCGATGCTATCCAAGTTTGCGGTGTCTTTAATCTCGTGAACCGCTTCATAGAAGGAACAGGTGTTCAAAGCCCTGGCACCGATCCAAGAGAAGCGGACGAAGCCACTTTGAACCGATGCCGCAGTGACAGCTTTTACACCGATTTCGGACGGGAGAACGGCCTCGACATCCCTTGAATTGATGTTGTTCGAACTTTCGAGCGACGACAAAAAGCTGGTTCGATAAAGCGGCAGAAGCGTCCTTACCTCCCGAGGTTAACCAATTCGTCGATACCAGTCGGCACCTTCATCTATTGTTGGTGGATCTATGTTCAAACCAAAATGATCCGTCCTGCTTTTCGTAGAAATCCCATTTTCTGATAAGGTTTTGGGGACATGTGTTCTTTGTAAGGGGAGCGAGTTGCTTAAATTTGACGCTGAAACAACGAAATTACTTGAAATCGCCTATCAGGGAGCAGAATTGACTCGGCGAAGACAGGCTTCATTTGATGCGCTGTGCCCGGCTCCCGGTGAGACTATTTTGGATGTCGGTTGTGGCAACGGGATGTTAACTGTGGAGTTGGCCCGCGCAGTTGGCTCGGATGGCTATGTCATCGGGATCGACCCAAGCGAGGATATGACAGCAGCCGCAAGAGAACGATGCAGCGACTACGCAAACGTGGAGTTTCGTGCTGGGGCCGCAAATAGCTTGCCCGTTGAGGATGAAAGTGCTGACAAGGCCGTCTCGGTACAGGTCTTTGAATACATCGAAGACGTAGACGGTGCGCTGGCTGACACGCTGAGGTGCGTCAAACCCGGCGGGCGCCTCGTCATCAGCGATCTACACTTTGGCAGCTTGATTTGGTTCAGCGACGAGCCCGACAGAATGCAAAAAATGCTGACATCCTGGAACCAGCACTTTGTGAGTGGTTCCCTCCCGGAAAGACTGCCCGCGCTGATAAAGGCTCGCGGCGACTATGTGGAAGATGTCTTGTCGTTCACAATGACAGATCACCAGTTAAAGCCTGATGGCCTCGCAATCATGATGATGCACCTCATAAAGCAATACGCTGTTGCAAACGACCATGTTGATCCCGTTGTTGCGCAATCGTGGTTTGACGAGCAGCTCAACCTTGCAAAAGTTGGGCGCTTCTTTTTCTCCATGACCCAATTTATCGTCGTGGTGCGTAAAAAGGGTTGATCGTTCTACAATACGCCACTTGACCTCGGCCGTGCGCGCTAAACCATCGTTATCGAGCAAAGTTTGTGGCTGGCAACTGTTTACTGTCGCGACTCGAATGCCAAGAGTTTATGGCCGCCTCGCAATCAGTGTTGCAAAGACCTGATAGCCAAAAAGTATCCCCTCTCTTGCTCGACGGCGATACTCGGCGATTAATCCATTGTGCAGATCCTCCCCAATTTCACCGCTTTTCATCAGCACTTTTCCAGCCTCTTCGACCCAGGGGAGCATTTGGTCATTGTCCAGAACACTTCTACTTTGAAGGCTGAAGTCTTCGACTGTGAATCCCGCATTTGAGGCCAGGCCGCGCAACTTGGCGACAACAAATGGGTCGGTGACAAACTCGTTCACAAATATCTTGGCGCAGGCGTCCAGAGGATCGTTTGACAAGTTTCCCAGGGACGCTTTCGAAAAGTCAGCGTCACACACCACGAGACACCCTCCCGACCGAAGGACGCGCCCTGCTTCGGCTAAAAGAGGTGCCGGATCTTCCACATGGGTAAGCACCGTGTGCATTATCAAGTTATCAACTGAGCCATCATCCAGGGGCAGCGACGCTCCATCTGCGACCTCAAACTCTACATTGTCGTGGATCCCGACCCGCGCTCTTGCTTCGGCTACAAAGCCTACAGACGGCTCAAAACCAATGACGCGCGCGGGTTTGGCTTTCTCCGCAATGCGGCGCGTGACAGCTCCCGCACCGCACCCGACTTCAATCGTCAGACTGTCCTCGGCAAACTCAAGTTTGGCCAGATAGTTTGAAACGATCTTTTCCATTGTGGGATCGGACTGACGCGCGTCCATCGAGTCGGCAAACGCGGAAATGAACTCCGCACCCGCAGCATCTACATCTTGAAACGGATCAGCCATCCCAACCACCCTCGAATAGCGCTCAGTATTTTCTACCGAAAACCCTAGCATCACCTGAACCAAGAACAAGACGTGCCGAAATGGGTGCGCACCACCTCATCGCCCACATTATGTCGGGGCCTGATCGGCGCCGCAAAGTAGGACTATTGCGAGTGCAACACTACCGCTTCGGTGATCTTGTGAGCACGGTAGATACGGTGCGCGTTCTTGGGCTTCTTGTGATCGCAATTGCACTCAGAATTAGCGCACAAGCCCAGGCCTGAGGTAATGAGATGGCCTCGTCAAAGGCCAGAAATCCCACGGCAAACATTGTGGGTAATTCGATGCTTCCGACGACCGCAGTTTGGGAAGCCCCAATGACCGGCGAGCAGATTGTGTAGATAAGCTGGGGCACCAGAGCGGTTACAAGTCCGATACCCACAATGAGAAGCCAATCGGATTGATCCCTTGGGAGAAGCTCTCCAACCTCTGCACCGAGAATGAGCGGCGCGAGGCCCAATACAGACCCCAGAGAAACTGATGCGATGCGGGCCAAGGGCGCAATCCGGGATAACCTGTGCACCAGGACGCAAATTCCGAAACCAAACCCGAAAGGAGCGGCAAGTGATATCAGCAGCGTTGGTAGATGCGCCACAGGAACTGACGCGGGCGAGCCAGCAATGACAGCGGCGACCACAATCAGACCAGCAGCTGACAAGGCGCGCCGCGTCGGTGCATCGGCAAACACAGCCCAGGCAATGACCAGTGTGAACACCGGATAGGTCATTTAAAGCACGCCGACTGTCGACGCAGGCAACTTCTCCAGCGCCGTTACATATCCGATCCAACCAAGTCCCATCACCGCTCCGGCTGACAGGCCCCAAGTGATCTCTCGCCATTCATGTCGGTGCCGGATGAGGACGGGAAGCAGAAGAAGCGCTGCAACAATGTAGCGATAGAATGCCACAGCATAGGGTGCTACACCCTGCTCGGTTAGACTGCGGCTGAAGTAGGGAACCAATCCGAAACAGATCGAAGCAATAAGGACGCCTATTACCGCAACTGCGTGGGGGATGGACGGTCGATCTTTAGCAGATGTATTTGCCATAGTCTGGAGCTAACACGCATTTGCGATTTCGTCTCAAGAGATTCGACAAACGACGGATTAGTTGCGTACTACGAAACAGCAAAGTCTCCTTGTAAACGTCCGCTGCGGGCTGCGACCAGCCAATTATGCAAACAGCAGAGAACGACTGCATCGAGCCCATGTCGGTCATTTCATTTTCGTGCTGCAAACGCAAACGTCGCTCAAAATGCTGCACCAGCATGGCTTTTTTGCAGGGCAATGCGTACGATAAACGGCCATTCGTTCAGCGTGCCGTGAACTAGGTATAGGAAGTTTACTGGTCGCGGGCTTTCTCAAACTTCGCTGCGGGTGCGGACAGCCTATTTCGGTCGATGAAGCCCGTTGCCAGCAAAAAAACGAAGGGGGCCGGAGCCCCCTTCTCGTGACTTAGCTTACATCATGCCGCCCATGTCGGGCATGCCGCCGGCAGGTGCCGCGCCTTCTTTGGCGGGACGATCTGCAACCATCGCTTCGGTGGTGACCAGCAGGCCAGCAACCGATGCCGCATCTTCCAACGCGGTACGGACAACTTTGGCTGGGTCGATGACGCCGAACGAGAACATGTCGCCATATTCTTCGGTCTGCGCGTTGAAGCCGAATGCTGCGTCATCGGATTCACGGACTTTGCCCGCAACAACCGCACCGTCAACACCTGCGTTCTCAGCGATTTGGCGCAGCGGCGCTTCGATTGCTTTGCGAACGATGTTGATGCCTGCGTTCTGGTCAGCGTTTGCACCTTCCAGAGTTTCCAGTGCTTTACCAGCCTGAACCAGAGCAACACCACCGCCCACAACAACGCCTTCTTGTACAGCAGCGCGTGTTGCGTTCAGAGCATCGTCCACACGGTCCTTACGCTCTTTCACTTCAACTTCGGTCATGCCGCCGACGCGGATAACAGCAACACCGCCTGCCAGTTTGGCAACACGCTCTTGCAGCTTCTCACGGTCGTAGTCCGACGAGGTTTCTTCGATCTGGGTGCGGATCTGAGCAACACGTGCTTCGATCTCGGCTTTCTCGCCAGCACCGTCGACGATGGTGGTTTCGTCTTTGGTGATTTCGATCTTCTTGGCGGTGCCCAGCATGTCCATGGTGACGGACTCGAGCTTCATGCCCAGATCTTCGCTGATGACCTGACCGCCGGTCAGGATTGCGATGTCCTGCAGCATCGCTTTGCGGCGATCGCCGAAGCCCGGCGCTTTGACAGCAGCAATTTTCAGGCCGCCGCGCAGTTTGTTGACCACGAGGGTCGCCAGCGCTTCGCCTTCAACGTCCTCAGCAATGATCAGCAGCGGCTTCTGCGACTGAATCACCTGCTCGAGCAGCGGAACCATCGGCTGCAGCGAGGACAGTTTCTTTTCGTGCAGCAGGATCATGCAGTCGTCGAGTTCTGCGATCATCTTGTCTGCGTTGGTGACGAAGTAAGGCGACAGGTAGCCACGGTCGAACTGCATACCTTCGACAACATCGGTCTCGGTTTCCAGACCTTTGTTTTCTTCGACGGTGATAACGCCTTCGTTGCCAACCTTCTGCATCGCGTCTGCGATCTGCTGACCGATTTCGGCTTCGCCGTTGGCCGAGATGGTGCCAACCTGAGCAACTTCTGCCGAGTCTTTGACTTCGCGCGAAGCAGCTTTGATGCCTTCAACAACCTTGGCCGTTGCCAGGTCGATGCCACGCTTCAGGTCCATCGGGTTCAGGCCAGCAGCGACCTGCTTCAGACCTTCGCGAACGATGGCTTGCGCCAGAACGGTCGCGGTGGTGGTGCCGTCGCCAGCTTCGTCATTGGTGCGGCTGGCGACTTCTTTCACCATCTGCGCGCCCATGTTTTCGAACTTGTCTTCCAGTTCGATTTCCTTAGCCACTGTCACACCATCCTTGGTGATGCGCGGCGCGCCGAAGGATTTGCTCAAAACCACGTTGCGGCCTTTGGGGCCGAGGGTCACCTTGACCGCGTCGGCCAATGTATTGACCCCACGCAGCATGCGGTTGCGGGCATCGGTAGTAAACTTGACGTCCTTTGCAGCCATTTGGCTTGCTCCTTAGATAACTCTTTGTTGTATCCAGATGTTGTGACGGGTCAGGCGGCTTTCGCCGCAGCTGAATCCTCGATGATCCCCATGATGTCGCTTTCTTTGATAATCAGCAGTTCTTCACCGTTGATGTTCACTTCGGTGCCGGACCACTTGCCGAACAAAACCCGGTCACCTTCGGAAACGGCCATCGGAATCAGTTCTCCGCTGTCTTTGCGCGCACCTTCGCCGATTGCGACGATTTCGCCTTCGCTGGGCTTTTCTTTTGCGCTGTCAGGAATGATCAGGCCGCCCGCGGTTTTCTCGTCGCTCTCAACGCGACGAACCAGCACACGGTCATGTAGAGGTTTGAATGCCATTCTGAATGCTCCTCAATTGGCGATTCAACAAGTTAGCACTTTCGACTGAAGAGTGCTAACAGACGAGATTTTGGGATGTGAAAGCATAGTTTCAAGAGACATGATCGGAAATTTTTTGGCATCACGAAGCTCCGATAGAAACGTTTGTATTCAATAGTTTACAAGGGGTTTGATCATTTGCTAGAGAGCGTCCAGGCCGAGGCGGCTTTATTGCCCAACTCCCGGTCGGGATAGGTTCAAACAGCAGCACGTGTCACGCAAGCAAAGAGCAGAAAAAGTGTCCCCTGCATGTACTTCTCAACGGAAGGCTGGGCCATGCGCCCACACCGTCAAAGAGTACCGCTCGCCCTGCTCAACCGGCGTCACCTGATGTAGCAAGAAGCTCGGAAAGACGGTTGCGCATCCCTGATATCGACTGGCCGTCACTGCGTAGGCATCCGGCATGATTTCCAGGTCACCCCCGTCATACAATCCGGGTTTGCTGAGCTGAACAACCAGCGTCAGTTTCCGTTTTCGAGCGGTGGGACTGTCGCCAATATCGGAGTGCCAGGCGAAATGGCCACCATCTGAGGCCTTGTAGCAGGCGACCTGCGGGCTCTCGGAGAATTCCCGCAGATCAAAGTCAAACCTATCAGTGTTGGAGCGGCGCACCAAACTTATCAGACGTGCCATTACCCACCCGGTGCCGGTGACGTCGTCCAGCCAAGTCACATCACACTTGCGCAAGTTATGATCTCTGTTCTGGCCGACCAGCAATGCATCATTTGCAGGGACCCGCTTTGATGAGGCAACAATTTGCTCGCATTCCCGCGCCGTGAAAGCGCCGGGAATCGAATGTACTTCCATCATTCTGAACACCATTTCCAGACTGTAGATGGATATTGCGACAACGCGCATGTGTCGCTGCGCCGTTTTCGACCAAAGCGTTCGAAAGCGACCTATTTTTTGATTTTTCGACAGATAGTTTTGGGGGCGTCGCGGCCCCAAGGCTATGCGCCCATTCAACCGCCAGCCATCCTGGATTTCAGAATGGTGAATACACGTCCGACTAAAGTGTCACGTTGCATTCAAACCAGGAGTGGCATCATTGCGGTTGCCAGACTCAGGACGAGGAAAAATCCCGCCATATCCGTGATGGTCGTCAGCAAGGGTCCACTGGCGACCGCTGGGTCCTGACCGATGCGCTTCAATAGCAAAGGCAGGACACCGCCGATTGACACAGCTATGATTGTGTTGAGCCCAAGCGCTCCGCCGATTACCAGTCCCAGAAACGGATTACCTTTCCAAAGCCAGGCCACGACGCCGATCAGAAGACCCAGAACGAACCCGTTTATCACACCGACCGACACCTCCTTTATCCAGACCCGCATGGCGTCGATGGGGCGCACGAGGCCAAGAGAAAGCTCGCGCATGCTGACAGCGACGGCCTGATTGCCCGAACAGCCACTCATGTCCGACACCATCGGCAGGAACACGGCCAGCGCGATCACGGCGGCAAGCGTTTCTTCATAGGCGGCTATGACGCTGGCTGCGATCACGTTGAGAACGATATTGGCCGAAAGCCACTGAAGCCGCCGCCGCGACCGAAGCGGCAGGGGCATCGAGCGCAGCTCATCGCCAAAAACACCCTGACGTTTCAGGCTGGTCGATTCCGCGCGTTCTCGCAGAGCTTCATCTACTGCAGAGCGGGAGATGACGCCGACCAGGTGCCCGTCCGCCTCGACAGCGGGCAGCCCCAGGAAAGGATGCACATCGAAGAGGTCCTCCAGATCCTCCAGCGGCAGGGTCGCCGGGACGGTGATTGGAGGCACCATGATATCGGTGAGCCGGGCGCTACGACGGGTGGACAATAGCCCGCGCAGTGAGACCACACCGATCGGCGCACCATTTGCATCAAGAACATAAGGGTGCTGGCCCCGGTAGCGTTCGAGATCGAATTCCTCATCGGCAAACCGCCTGAGCACTTTTCCCACAGTATCGGTTTCGGAAAAGGTGAAGGCTTCCGCGACCATGAGACCGCCAGCTACGTCGTCTTCATACTCGACCAGCCGCCGCACATCCGCAGCGTCCTCCGGGTCCATGCGCGCGAGGATCGCCTCGGCGTCCGCGTCTTCAAGCTCACCGATGACATCGGCCTGTACATCCGAATCCAGTTCCTCGATGACCTCGGCAGCCTGCTCCGTCACCATGCTTTCGACCAGATCGACCGCCAGCGCGTTTGGAGCTTCTTCAACGAGTTCGGCGGCGAGTTCCGGTGGCAGCAACGACAAGGCAACACTTCGCTGATCAACCGGCAGATTGAGCAATTCGCGCAGCGCATCACTCAGGGACAGTGGATCAATCAGGTTTGCAAGCGCAGCCCCGTCGCCGTCTGACAGCGCCTGCTGCAGCTGCACTTCAATATCCCGAGGTGAGGTGTCCGTGTCGTTCATCTGCGTTTCGTAGAAAAGATTCTAACTGTTACTGGTGCGTATAGCAGATAAAATTTGTCTATAGACAAAATAATTACGTCGTTATAGGCAAAATTCATGTGCGAAAAAGACTGGATATCAGCCACTGCCGGGCATATGGCGGCACTTTACGATCAGGAGTTCGGCGGCAAGGCGCACGGTCGGTACCGCATTCCTGACAAACTGGTGCGCCGCATCGCTGGACGCAAACGCCTCTACGAGGCCGATATCCGCGTGCTGTCCGCCGCACTTTTTGAACTGGGATATGTGTTGATCGATATGGACACGTTTTACGTCGTGATGAGCGCGAACTCATTCGTGAACTACCGTCGCGCCAATGATGATTGCGTGAAATAGCAGAGATCGCAAAATCCGCAGGTCGATCTTTTTAGCATATTCTCCGGCGGTCTCGAACTTTCTCAGCAGTCAGGCAGCAAGTGCGCCAAAGCTGCGATAGAGCGCGGGGCGGTTGCCCGCCCTGTACCAGACTACGAGACTGCACCCAATCTGCGACTCGCCCTTACCCCCCAAACAGCGAGCGCGATCAGCGCCGATCCCGATAGCCATGCATTTGCCGTAGCTACAATGTGGCCGGTAAAGCTCAAGGCTGCAGGTGCAGCAATCAGAGAAAGCCCAAGTGCCGATACCGGAGCCACCCGTGCGAGAAGGTGGCTCCGGTCGCCAGCGCCAGCCATGACCACGGCACCAAAGCCAGCGGCCATGAAGACGAGAGCTTCAGATTCAGCCATACCCTGTAACAGGGTTTCCTGACGAAACAGGAGAAATGGGGACAGAACCAGCCAGATACCCATCGCTGCAAGCAGCCATTTGTGGGGTGGGATTGGCTTTTTCATGACCGTGACGACCTTTGCCTACTGATCGCCCGTGGAACCAGGAAGAAGCTCTGCATCGACAGCAGAAACGAATTCGTCGTCGTTGATGAAGCCATCGGCATCCTCATCAATCTCAGTGAACAAATCTTCCGAAACTTCAGGATACTTCGTCTGAAGTTCAGCCAGCGACGCCAGGCCATCACCGTCCATGTCAAGATCAGCGGGCATGGCGAATGCCGGAACAGAAAACAGCGAAGAGAGCAGAGCAACAATAGAAACTCGACTCATTTTTCTTCTCCAAGAGAATATGGGCTACCTTTCATGGCGCGCCCAGTTTGAGGTTGGTGTAGCGCGTGGGCGTCGGTTGGGCTTCTCTGTTACCCAGATTGCAACGGCTCCGCAGATCGGGACCTCCACTACAATATGAGAACGGTTGATTTGCGTACCGACCTGGTGGGGACACTTCCGCGCTACATGACAAATATGGCACGTACCAATCGTATTGAATAACGAATTTTTCTCGCGGATAATATCGAATATCCGAATAGATGACTCATGGACATTGAACTTGCCCGGACCTTCTTGGCCGTTGTTGAAACGGGTACTTTCTTCGATGCTGCAAACAAGGTTCGTGTTACGCAATCAACGGTGAGCACGCGTGTTTGAACGCTTGAGCAGCAGCTTGGTCATCTTGTGTTCGAGCGTGGAAAATCTCGCGCGAAACTCACGCCTGCAGGACGGGATGACCTCATCGCATCAGCAATCTGCTGACCAATCGCAGCCTCACCATTGGCAGAGATTGTGCCGACTTTTGCGATCTCGGTTGTCTCACCTACGGGGCGAGACATCGATTTCACTTCGGTCACAACAGCCGCGACGGCCTTGTCGATCCCGCGTTTGATATCCATGGGGTTCATGCCCGCAGCCAAGGCTTTCATGCCCTCTTTGACGATGGCATGTGCCAAAACGTGGTAAATGGCTATCGCCGAAACTAGGTTCTGGACCCATTAAATTTGTTGCTGTTGTCTCGTTTGCATGATTCAAGCCCCTGAGTTTCAGAGGTGTATCATGAGCAATCTATTCTGGCTGACTGACGAACAGATGGAGCGCCTTCAGCCCTACTTTCCGAAGAGCCATGGCAAGCCGAGAGTTGACGACCGGCGTGTTCTAAGTGGGATTATTTTCATCAATCGCAATGGGTTGCGGTGGTCTGATGCGCCTCGTGAATATGGGCCGCCAAAGACGCTGTACAATCGCTGGAAACGATGGAGCGATATGGGTGTGTTCGCTCGGATCATGAACGGACTGGCTGCTGAAGGCACGGATCACAAGACGATCATGATTGACGCAACATATCTCAAAGCGCACCGCACGGCCTCCAGCCTGCGGTTGAAAAAAGGGGGCGCGGCAGGCTGATCGGGCGCACCAAGGGTGGCATGAATACGAAACTGCACGCTGTTACCGACAGCCTCGGACGCCCCATCCGCTTCTTCATTTCCGCAGGCCAAGTCAGCGATTACACGGGCGCCAAGGTTCTGGTGAACAATCTGCCATCGGCTGACTGGCTACTGGGAGATCGAGGCTATGACGCAGACTGGTTTCGCGAAGCCCTTAGTGAAAGGGGAATTAGGCCCTGCATCCCAGGTCGAAAATCACGCGACAAGCCCATCCGCTACGATAAGCGCCGATACAAGCGCCGTCACCGGATTGAGATCATGTTCGGGCGGCTCAAGGACTGGCGGCGTGTCGCGACCCGATACGACAGATGCCCCAAGGTCTTCTTATCAGCCATCGCGCTCGCGGCTACCGTTCTGTTCTGGCTGAAAATCAATGAGTCTGGAGCCTAGAGTCGCATAGTCTCCGACCTCCAATCAGCCTTCCTTTGCAAGGTTTCTGCAAGTTCCCAATAGTCCAGGTCTGGCGCGTCATCGAAGCACTCGAAATCGTCGATTTCCTGAGCTGTATCTTTCCGCAGCGGGCGGTCATACAGACGCCTGATCACCTCGAATGGATACTTGGCGAACATCGGTATTGGTCGATCAAAAGCAGTCATCGATTCTTCCTGCGCGCATCTACTGGTCAAGGTGGCTGGCCGTCGTCAGGATCCTAGTGAACGAGTGTCATCTTGCGCTGGATTGCTGTCACTGCAGGGTTGGACGTCTCGGTTAGGATCGCTTTCAGAACGGCCATCACGTTCTGGCTCATCTCGCGATCAAAAATTGCGTAGGCGGAATAGGGAATGTGTGGCGCGTCCGTGACAATATCGAACTCCAAATCTGACAGGTCTTCGCAGATCAAACGATGCGGAAAATAGCCACTGGCTCCAGCGTCCTCTACATAATCGACAACGGCCGGACTAGCATCCAACTGCAGGTTCGGTGTCACAAGATTTGGAAAGTACAGAAGATGCTCGGCCCTGAACTGCGGACCCCAGTCGAGGAACACATAGGAATTGTCTGGCGATGTCTGCTTCTTGTCATGGCCCACCAAGACATATTCATCACGAAACAGATGTGCACGTTCACCCACATCAAAGAGCGAGGCATCATGCGTAATGACAGCATCCAGGCTTCCAAACTTGAACTGTTGGGCAAGCGTTTCCGGGGTGCCAACGATCGTCTTGATCGCAATCTTTGATAGCTCTTTTCTGATCCTGAAGAAGGACGGCAGAAGTATATGCTCCCACAGATAGGAGGTCGTTCCAATCTCCAGCGCAACTTCGATGTCTTCTGGCAACGCAACTTCCAGTTTTGCCTTTGTCCAGGTGCGTATCAACGCTCTAGCATGCGGCAGGAAATGCCGACCAGCTGACGTGAGGTTTGGGGCAGATCCGTTTTCTTTGAAAACCTGCTTGCCCAGCAGACGTTCCATAGCAGCGATTTGATCGCGCACCGTCGCTTCCTCCAGGCTCAGTCTTGCCGCGGCCTTGCGGAAACTGCCGGCTTCGACAATCGCGACAAATGCTCGTGCAAACTTAATGTCCATCTAGCTACTTCCACGCGTTCCGGAATGGTCCAAAGGAGTGAGGGGCGGTTTCCCACCCCTCGGTAACAAACTTACCAAGAACTCAACTCGGTTTGAGACTTCACCAGTGCAAACAGAGTTGTCACCAAAACACCAAGACCGATCAGTCCGGTGTACCAAGCCGCCACGACATTGCCGGAAAATCCGAACAACCAGGGCGACTTGATCAGTCCAGCTCCGAGAACACTGCCAATGGCAATTTGAATTGCACGGTGCCTCTTGTAGCAGAAACCCGCGATAACAAGGGCAAGCAGGCCTAATACCACCAATGTCACCGCTTCATTGGTTACCACACCTTGAAACAGGGCGGCTGGTTGAACATCAAAAAGGGGGACAGGATCAACCAGAGCCCAAATGTGGTATCGAGCCATCGGAACAGATCAAACGTTTGCATGGCAAGCGTTCCCCGGTCGGCTTTACTTATCGCCTTCGGGATCAGCGATCAGGTCGGCATCGATCGCAACGAGCATCTCTTCGTCATTGACGAGGCCGTCACCATCAGTGTCGATTTCCTGATACACCTCTTCTGTCAGGTCAGGGTAGACCACCTGAAGTTCCGCCATCGACGCGAAGCCGTCGCCATCCGTGTCAACATCGGCGGTCATTGCGCCAGCCGTTGTGGCAAGAATAGAGGCGAGGAAAATAGCGTAGAAAAAGCGATTCATTGTATTCTCCTTTCTCGATTGGGCTGCCCTCAAGCAGCCCTTGTTGTTTTTGGGGCGATCTCGGAGGCGCTTAGCGATCCGAGTTGTGTCCGGCTTTGGCAGCGCCGACCGTTGGTTTGTCCTTCGACTCCGGTTTCGACGCGGGTTTGGGCTTGGGTTTGGATGTCGATTTCATGTGAAATGCTCCTAATCACAGCGGGCGAGAGTCGCTCGCAGGATCAAATTCTCACATTCGTTTAAACTTGAATAACGAATTTAACATGACGATATTATCGTAGATGCAAATAGGTGCCGTATGGATATCGAACTCGCCCGAACCTTTCTTGCTGTCGTCGAAACCGGTAGCTTTCTCGAAGCCTCAAATAAGGTGCACGTTACCCAATCGACGGTAAGCATGCGCATCAGAACCCTTGAACAACAGCTTGGGCAACCCGTCTTTGAACGGAGCAAGACAGGGGCAACTTTAACGCCAGCAGGCGTGCATTTTCAGCGGCACGCAGTCACTCTTGTGCGCACATGGACGCAGGCAAAGTTGGATGCCGCATTGCCTGCCGAACTCTATGCCTCACTTGAAATCGGTGCATTCCCCAGCCTCTGGGATGGGTTCTTGACCACAGCTATGCTAGGCTTGGAGAACACGTTGCCAAACGTGGCCGTCAAAGCGTCCTGGGCCAATGCAGTCGATCTGAACCAGCAAGTCGAAGATGGCATTCTAGACCTCGCAGTCATGTACCGTCCCAGAAATACGACTGGGCTTGTTGCACTGCAGCTCTTTGAAGACGAATTTGTCCTCGTCAGCAGCGACATGGAAGAATTGGGAAATCCACTCGGCGGCCGTTACATTTTTGTTGATTGGGGACCCGAATTTCGGGCGGATCACCTGCTGAATTTTCCTGACCTTGTCACGCCAGGCTTGCACCTGGAAATCGGAACACTCGGGCTGCAATACCTGATGTCCACACCAGCGTCGGGTTACTTTCCGCGCCGAATTGTTGAAACAGGGATCAAGGACGGATCGCTACGAATCGTAAATAATGCACCTAGGTTTGCCTACGCAGCTCATGCTGTTTTTAACAAAGAACAAAGTGACAGCTTTCCAGGCCAGGCGGCCAGTTACCTGAAGGAAGTCGCACGATCCTTGCTGGTCGGTGCAAAGTGAATGCGCTGACGCATACTGCATCAGCGCATCCGATCACTAAGCTAGTCGATCATCCCTCCGGTGACGAAATCTCAGGGCTGGTAGGTATCAGTGTCTCAGTTGCCCCGTCGCCGAAGTAGCCGCTGACGTAAGCGACAGCGACGACAACAACAACGGTCGCCGCGACACCCGCGATCCAAAGACGTCTGTCTTTCATGGTGAGTGTAGTCATTGCAATGTCTCCTTTCTGGTGTTTCAAGGACGTTTGGTATGTGAGTGTGTCAATCGCTGTCGCCAAATTTTCGGATAATGCAGCAAAAGATGCCTGCATGCGCTCTTTAACGACATGCAGGCTTCAAGCCCCCTGTTGGACTCAAGTAGTAGCCGGAAAGCTAGTTCTGGGCGGGTGAACCGTAAAAATTTTCACGCCAGGTTTTGGCGTGTTTCTTGGCAAACTTGCGCAACTGTTTTTTTGACTTCAAGCGAGACAAAATGCTCGTAGGGTTGCGATCCTGGTCGCGGAAATACTTATCTACGGGTTTCTGCTTGGCCATCTCTGATTCCTCAGACAACGATTTCAACATTGCTCAAAGCTACGCGCGCCACGGAATTCTGAAAAGCGAATTTATCTGCACGTTGATATTTGTTTTGTCAATACATCCTCTTTGGAATCAATCTATTTTCGGACATCTGGTTCCGAAGTTGACGGGGTGAAATAAAGTTCCCGGTTCCTGAAGCGGCCATTGGCGTGACTGCAGCGAAGGTTTACTTTGCCTGGATAGTGTTGAGGAAATCGGGGTTTGGGCCGGTCACAGGTGTCGCGTCAATTGGTCAAGCTTTTTGTTTCAGCCCGTTGGTGCTGATTTTAGGTCCAGTTCAACGAGGTTCCTGAGGTTTTGCGGTGGCTGCAATTTAGAACTGTTCGTGTGCGCCTTTGGGTCCTCGTAACGCATTATCGGCACGCCTATGTATCGGTTCAGATGGGCGAAGAGCATCTTGACCTTTCGCATTGGAATGAACGAGGCGATTGGGGGTGTTTACACCTTCAGAACTCATAAACTTTGCAACATGTGTAGACGTCAAAAACGCAAGAGGTCATTTGGGCGGTCTTTAGCATCGGTTCGAGTACTGACATGTGTTCGGCCTATTGCGCGGCTGTTCAAACACGCCGCTGGCCCCTACGGTGTTAGCGGATCCTCTCTGAAATGGACGCTGATAGTGCTGATAACGTACGTCGACTGTCACAATACGAGAACGATACAGCCGGCGGCCTGATGATGGCAGAGTGCTTTCATTTCCTCGAAACAGAGACCGTTGGCAAATTCCTGCGAGGCCTGGCCTCGGACGAAGGCGATTTTGAGCGCTATCGCGGCCAGCTTCCATACATAGTTAACGATCTCGGTGAACTTGTCGGCGTGGTTTTCTTACGAGGTCTCTTGACGGCAAGGCACCAGTTATCGGAACGTCAACCGCAGATCGTCACGGGGTGGATCGATTTTGTCGGCTTACCAGACCTTTGACAGCTTGACCTGAAGGCTAAGATCGTCTCTGGAGTTTTCCGAAGCTCACCTAGCCGGCGCCGGTCGCGAAAAGAATACAGTGTGGTTTCCCGCCCTTCACCTGTCTGGGAGCGGCCGTGTTGATTGTTACCAAAACACTCGGCAACTGCGATTGAGATGATCGCAACCCCTGCGATGCTGGCACTTAGCGCGACCGTGTACTGTTCGGCGTCGCCGAGCACCGACCTACCTCCCAGTATTGCAATTCCCAATGCTATTCCCAATGCGCCACGTACCCAGCGATAATGTTGCGAGTTCAACACTGCAGTCACCAACGCCTGTAAACCTATGGACAACGAAACAAGAACTACCTGGGCCGAGGTTCCAGCGGACAAGCTGGCCTGGCTGAGCATGACGAAGGGGGACAAGAGTAGCGAGAGGCCTGCGGCACCTAAGAACAGTCTTTTGATCCGTGTGCTGTTGGACATGTGTCGAACACTCCGCGACCTCCTGGCTACGCGTCAGTTACCGGATCAGGGATGAGTTCTTCTCCGACCGCCTCCAGGAATTCTTCATCATTGACGTATCCGTCGTCATCAAGGTCGATCTCTCCGAATAGTTCTTCTGTCACTTCAGGATAAAACGCCTGGATTTCGGCAAAAGACGCCATTCCATCACCATCGGTATCGATTTCGGCGGGCATTGCAAAAGCCGATGTCACCATCAGCATCGCGAGTAGTGCACCTATTGATACGCGGCTCATGTTTTTCTCCATGAATGGGGCATCCAAGGGATCCCAGGTTAAGATCTTCATTGTTGATGTAGCGGCCCAAGAGCGGGACCGTGAAAACTCCTCACTCAGGCGTCGGCGTCACGAGAGATCGGGTGCGACACTTCTCACAATATCATAGATCGTGTTCCGAACATCTGACTGCTCCTGACCGCTACACAGACAATATGGGGTCAATCGAATTGTTTGAATAACAAATTTATGTTGATAATGATATCGGAATTACAAATAGGTAAGTATGGACATTGAATTTGCACGAACAACTCCCATGAAGGTTGAGACCGGCAGCTTCTTTGGTGCCGCTGAAATGGTGCACATCACACAATCAACGGTCAGCATGCGCGTTCGTCCTCTGGAATATCAGCAAGGTCAGCCTGTCTTCGAACGCGGGAAGAGCGGAGCAAAGTTAACGCCCGCAGGAAGCCAGTTTCATCGCCACGCCCGGGCGTTGGTGCGAACCTGGTCTCAAGCACGGCTCGATGTCTCTCTGCCGGTCGTTTGTGACATGTTGTTGGAATTCGGTGCCGTATCGAGTTTGTGGCACAAGCTGCTGATCGATGCGCTCCCGATGCTTCGGGAAGCCCAAACTAAGGTGTTGCACACGCGAGCAAGTACTGCGCCAGCCAATACCCGCAGGGACGATGGAGGCAAAGTCCCACGTCGTTCGCATAAACCTGCCACGTGGCGACGGTACGTTTTGGAATATGGTCGTTGAACGCGGATTGAACGGCCGCTGTGGCGACACTTGCTGTGACAAGGCTAATTCAGTGCTGCTCCTGCGAGACGATGCTGCGTCAGCGAAAGCCACAAATCGAATGACAGCAAAGTCCGCGCCTTACCAGTTCTTGCGCGACGCAGCGAACGGCGCCGTTTCTGGGAGCCGTCGTTCGTAGAATACGCGGCGAAGGAGGCTGAAGAGCCCATCTAACGGATGCTGCGATTCTGCTAAGCGACCGCTTTGACTATCATTTTGTAGCCCGTTCTTGCCTGCCACTGAATGTATCCTGGTTCATAAACTATCGTGCGCGCGGAGAGCTGCTTCCTCCACATCCGCGAACACTCTCCAGAAATCCGAACGCTGCGCTATTGGGAATGACTATTGACATGACACCAATTGGTGTTATTTAAAGTGGCACCTTTTGGTATCACTTTAAGGATCACAATGTTAAAAACCGCTCTCATCATCGCGGCGTCCGCCCTGTCTACACCGGTGTTCGCAGACGAAATTGTCGCGCTGCCAAGCGACGGCCTTCCGTGGGCCACAACACCCGAAGGCGCTGAGTTCGCAGCGTTGCAAGGGGATCGATTCGCCGAGCCTTATATGGCGATGGTGCGCCTTCCCGCAGGGCTTGCCAGCCCACCGCATGTCAAATCCGCCAATATGTTCGGTGTCGTTATGGAAGGCACGTTCATCCACACCGCGAGCGGCGGCGAAAGCGGCGATTCTGTGCATCTTGGGCCGGGGTCCTACTATCACATCCCAGCCGGGTTGCCCCATGTCAGCGCCTGTGTCTCTGATGTTCCCTGCGTTGCGTTCCTTTATCAGGACGGCGCTTTCGACTTTAATGTTGTCGCGCAATGACATTGCAGGCGACCTTCCGTGGCCTGGCCGATTCCACCCGGCGCGACATCCTCAGGATGCTCGCCAGCCGGGAAATGACTATCGCCGAGGTCACAGATCATTTTGATATGACGCGAGGCGCTGTGAAGAAGCACCTCCTAGTCCTCGAAGAAGCGGGACTTATCGCGGTGCGGACCGAGGGGCGTACGCGCATAAACCATCTGCAGCCGAATGCCATGCTTCATGCCCGCGACTGGTTCGACTTCTTCTCTCGCTACTGGGACGACCGCCTATCGGCGCTCGACACCGCACTGAAATCTGAATTGGAAGGCAAGACCAAAATGACCGACTCACTGACCAAATCCGCTTATTTTCCCGCGCCTCCCGAACTCGTTTGGAGCTATCTCACCGACAAGGACAAGCTCGGTACGTGGTATCACCCCGCGCGTGCCAACCTCTCGGAAGGTGAACCTTATGAGCTCGTCAACAAAGACGAGTCCGGCCAAACGGTCCGGCATGTCTGGGGCCGGGTGTTGCGGGCGGATGCGCCGCGCGTACTGGTCTGCACATTTGAAATTCCCTATTTCGACGGCGGCGAGACGACGTTGACCTGGACGCTGGAGCCACTTGCCGGTGGCACAAAACTAAGCCTCAGACACGACGGTATCGCCGAAGCCGCGGGACAGGCCGCCGGGCAACTTCTGTCTGCTCTCGATCATGGTTGGGATGCCCATATTGATCGTCTGCGCAAGGCAGTCGAGGCGACAGGAGACGGAGAGTGACCGGGCAAACCTCTTCGCAGCCGGTGCTGACGGATCGATCCAACTGGCTTGACCAGCGCTTGGCGCTCTTGAAGCTTGAAAAGGAATTTAGTCGGAAACGAGATAATCTTTCGGCCGCTCGGCGCGCGCTGCCTTGGGTACGCGTTGAGACCGAGTACACGTTTGCCACCGCCCAAGGGCAACGGTCGCTTGCAGAGCTCTTCGGCCCTCATTCCCAACTCCTGGTCTATCATTTCATGTTCGGCCCGGATTGGGAGGAGGGATGCAAAAGCTGCTCGTTCTTCGCCGACAGCTTCGACAAGGCCCAAGAACACCTCGCGGCCCGCGATACTGCGTTTTGCTGTGCATCAAATGCTGGCTTCGACCGTATTGACGCTTACAAACGGCGTATGGGTTGGTCGTTTGGCTGGGTGTCGGTACAGGGAAACTCCTTCAGCAAGGACTTTGGTGTGACGTTCCCTGATGGCGCAGCAAGTGATGACGCCTATAACTACACGATGAGGCCCTATGGCGAGGAATGCCCTGGCCTCAGCGTGTTCTGCCGCCTGCCAGATGGTGGTGTCGCCCACTCCTATTCAACCTATGCTCGGGGACTGGATATCCTCAACACCACATACAACCTGCTCGATCACACACCCTCGGGTCGGGCCGAAGAGGGATTGGGGTACACAATGAGCTGGGTTGAACGGCGCGACCGGTACTGACTTTACAAGCGAGGGCTCGAATGGCAGTTCGCCAACAGCGGTCATTCGAGCACGCGCTCTTATTGTCGGCTTTGTCCCGCTTTGCAGTCATCTAACCCCAGGTTGCCCGCGCCGCGCTGCCGCAAGTCCGCTGTGAGCCCAACCTGTGAATTCATATTTCGTGCTGCATGCGGGCGCAGCATGAAAATCTCTACAGATGCTTCGATACGTGCGCTGCCCTGCGGCGGCATAAGCGGTCGTTGATGACAAATGTAGCTTGGCGAGAGCAGATAAAGATCAAGTCGCGGAAAACAAAGGTGTGGGGCCAAGCATTCGCGCAACTGCCGGATTATCGCTCTCTCAGATGGTCGATGAACACACGCAGTCGTGCTGGCACATAGGACCGCGAGAGATAGACAAACCACGCCGCACTGTCGAAGCCTCCGGCACTGGCCTGGAGTTGCGGGAACAGGTCCACCAACGTGCCTTCTTCAAGGTCTGAGCAAATCGTCCAATCTGCCAATAATGCCACTCCCATGCCGCTGAGGGCTGCACGGCGCAGCGCTAGCGCGTTGGAGATTGTCAATGCAGGCTTCGGGCGAGCCTCGACGCCTCTGCCGCCTTCCGTGCTGGTGAATTGCCACGGCGATTGAAAGGCGGGCAACCGAAACAGCAGCCCATCGTGCTCCGCCAGCTCTTGCGGGGTATGTGGATGCCCGCGCCGCGCAAGATAGTCGGGGGACGCGACGACGCGGTAGGGTGTGTCGAACAGCTTGGCCGCGACCATGCTCCCTGTTTCCGGGCGTGGCCCGAGGCGGAGGGCCACGTCAATACCGTCTTGGGCCAGGTCCGTCATTGCGTCGGTCAGAATGAGATCAAGGTCGATCCGGGGAAAGGCGCTTCGAAAGGCGGCAAGGCGCGGCACCAGCCAGCGTTCGCCGAAGGCCACGGACGTTGTGACCCGCAGAGTGCCGGAGGGTTCTGTCATTACGTCGCGTGCCACGTCTGCTGCCTCGTCCAAGGCATCGAGGGCGGGGGCGGCGCGGTCCAGATACAGGCGACCGGCCTCTGTCAGATCAAGCCGCCGTGTGGTGCGATCGAAGATGCGGATGTTTACCGCTTCTTCTAATGCCGCAACGTGCCGCGACACAGACGATGGATCAACTCCGGTTTCGCGCGCGGCGGCGGCGAAGGAGCCTGCGCGCGCCACCCGCAGCGTCGTCCTGAGAAGATCGTCGTCCATATCAGCCATTCATGCAAATCATGCACGACAGATTGGCAGAGTATCGCCTTTTTCGCAATCATTGCATCGACGATATCAGGGTCAACCAACAGAAAGCGAATTCTATGACCCGCATCCTCCGTATCGAAAGTTCCTCTCGCAACGTGGCCGAAGGCTCCCACAGTCGCCGCGTTGCAGACCACGTGATTTCGCATCTTCAAGTCCAACACCCAGACGCGCAGGTGATCGACCGCGATCTGATCGCGACGCCTTTGCCTCATATCTCCAACGACACAATCAACGGGTTCTATACGCCCGAAGACCGGATGACCGACACTCTGCGCGATGCGACGGCGCTGTCGGACGCGCTGATCGAGGAGCTTGCCTCCGCTGACGCAGTGGTCCTGTCCGTTCCGATCTATAACTTTTCCGTCCCCTCAGCGCTGAAGGCCTGGATCGACCACATCACGCGGATGGGGCGAACGTTCTCCCATGAGAACGGCAGCTTCCGCCCCATTTTGGCCGATCGTCCCGTTTATGTCGTCTACGCCTATGGTGCGGGCGGCTACGGGGCCGGTGGTGCGCTGGAAAGCTACGATTTCATGCGCCCCTACCTGTCGATGCTGCTCAATTTCATCGGGCTGACTTCGGTCACGGATTTCGTGATCGAGGCGACAACTGCCGATCCCGAGACCGTCGCCGCCGAACACGCCTGCACCCACGCCGCAATCGATGCGCATTTCGGGGGCCAGGCGCATGGATAAGCCAACGCTTTACTGGATCTCCGGAAGTCCGCCCGCCTGGCGGGTCATGCTGGCCCTGACGCTCAAGGGGATCGCGTTTGACAGCCACCGCCTCGATCATGGCGCGGGGGAAAATCGCTCCGCCGCTTATCTCAAGATCAATCCGACGGGGCAGGTGCCGACGCTCGTCGCGGGCGATGTCACTTTGCGCGAAAGCATCGCAATTCTGGCGTGGTTGGATCGAGCTTTTCCCGACCGTCCGATTTGGGGTGGCGACATCGCAGCCGCAGCGCGGGTCTGGCAGGACGTCATGGTGATGGAGGGTGATCTGCGTCTTGCCGTCACCGGAACCGCCCGCGCCCTGCTGCGCGGCACCACCCACGATGAGGCCAATCTGAAAACGCTCGCCGCCGCCTGTGATGTCTATGCCGAAACACTCGCCATGCAACCCTTCCTCGGGGGCGCATCCCCGATGGCCTCCGACATCTGGCTTTACCCCGCGCTGCACTGGATCGCGCGCGGAGTGGCGCTGGCGGACAATCCGCCCCCGATTTGCGGGACCCTGACGTCTTCCCGTCCGCCGCTTGAGGCGTGGCTGGACCGCATGGCCACGCTTCCCGGTGTCGCAGACACCTATCCACCCCATTGGCGAACCTCGCCAAGCCAACCTCAAAAAGGACCCAAGACATGACCCTTAAATCCCTTGCCCTGATCAGCACGCTGGCTCTCATGGCCCTCCCCGCCGTGGCCGAGCAAACCGAATGGACGCTTGACTTGGGCCACGCCCATCTCGGGTGGGAAATCGACCATATGGACCTCGCCCGCACCGCAGGCCGGTTCGATACGTTCGAAGGCACGTTCCTCATCGACGAAGAAAACCCGGAAAACTCCGCCATTGCGATCACCGTGGACGCGGCCTCGGTCAATTCCAACCACATCGGGCGCGACAACCATATCCGCAACGCGGAACTGCTGAACGTTGCCTCCTTCCCGGTTGTCACCTTCACGTCCGAGGCCATTACCATGACCTCCGACACCGAAGGCACCATGACAGGCACTGTCACGCTTCTGGGCAATTCTGCACCGGTTGATCTGGACTTCACGCTGATCGCGGACCGCGCCTACCCCGATTTCATTCCCAACTACGATGAGATCCGCACCGCGTCGTTCGAGGCGACCGGGTCCGTGGACCGGACGGCCCTGGGCATGGATTTCATCGCCTTTCCCGGATCGCCCATCGGGACGGTGATCGACCTCGATATCCATATCGACCTTGTCGATTGCGGATCGCTGCCCGAGGCCGCGCGGGCGACGAACGTGCCCTGCAACTGGGGCTATGTCGAAGGCTTCACCGGCCCGAACGAGGGCTGAGGTGTCTTCGCGCCAATCATCCGCGGCGCAGTGGCCTGTTGCCATCGTCCTGATCCATTGGGTGATGGCGGCAGCGCTCGCGCTCATGCTGTTGGGTGGATTCGCCATTACGCGGGCCGCCCATCACGCAGAGGCCACCGGCGATTTCTCGGTCACGGTGCTGGGTCTGCCTGTGTTCGATGCCTTCCAGCTCCATAAATCCGTGGGCGTCGTGTTGTTCTTGGCCGTATTGCTGCGCTTTCTTGCGCGGGCAGTGGTCCACACACCAGAATTGCCTGCGCATATGCCGCTTATGGAACGACGCGCGGCCCGCGCGGCCCAGATCGGGCTTTATGCACTGATGCTGTCCATGCCGATCACGGGTTGGTTGCTGACATCTTCCTCCACACTTGGCTTTCCGACCGTCGTCTTCGGCCTCTTTGAACTGCCCCATCTAATCGGGCCGGATGCCACGCGAGAGGCGCTGTTTGCCACGCTGCATTGGGCAGGGGCGTGGGCCCTGACCGGCTTGGCCGGACTGCATACGGCGGCTGCCTTAAAGCACCATTTTATCGACCGGGATAACATCCTGTCCGAAATGCTGCCCCTTGTGAAGCAGACCAACCGGAGGACCGACCATGTTGAAAAGTCTTAGCCTTGCAATCGCGCTGTCCTGCCTCACGATTGCCGCCGCGGCAGAGATGACGTGGACAGTAGATCATGACCAAAGCGCTCTGTCCTTCGCCGTAGAAATCGGCGGCACCGAAGCGGTTGGAGTATTTGGGCAATGGGATGCCGACATCACATTTGATCCCACAGCGCCTGAGATTGCTACGGTCGTGGTGTCGATTGATATCGCAAGCGTTCGCATCGACGATGATCGCGCGCAGGCCATTGCCGACGCGGCATGGTTGGGTGCGGCGGACCACCAGACGGCTCGTTTCACCTCAACCACATTCGAACTGGAATCGGATGGGACTTTGACTGTTCCGGGCACCTTGACCCTCAAAGGCATCGATATGCCGCTGACGCTTACCGGCACGCTGTCGGTGGAGAACTGCATCGCGCGCGCGGACCTCAGCAGCAGCATCGACCGCACATCCCATGACATTGGCGTCGGACAGAACGCGGTTGCGCCCGATGTATCGATCACTGCAACACTTCTGGCGCACTGCGCCGCTGATTGAAAAGGATACACCATGACCATCACACCCGACCTGAGCGGCAAGACCGCCATCATTACCGGCGCATCGCGCGGCATCGGCGAAGAAACCGCCCGCTATCTCGCAAGCCTCGGCGCGCATGTCGTTCTGGCTGCGCGATCGAATGACCGGATTACCGCGATCGCGGATGAAATCAAAGCAGCAGGCGGAGCGGCAACGGCACACCCAACCGACGTCTCACATAATGACGCCATGAAGGCTTTGATCCAGAGCGCCGTGCATGACACTGGCCGCCTCGATATCCTCGTGAACAATGCAGGTCTGATCGATCCGATCGCACGGATCATGGACAGTGATCCAGACGCCTGGTCAAAAATCATGGATGTAAACATCAAGGGCGTCTATTTCGGCCTGCGTCACGCGATGCCGGTGATGGCAGGGCAAGACGGCGGCGGCACGATCATCAATATTTCTTCGGGTGCAGCGAACTCCTTCCTCGAAGGCTGGTCGCACTACTGCGCCTCCAAGGCCGCCGTGCTGCGCCTGACCGGCGTGGCGCATAAGGAGGCAAACGACAAAGGCGTCCGTGTCGTCGGATTGTCGCCGGGGACAGTGGCGACAGAGATGCAGGAGCAAATCCGCGCTTCAGGCATCAACGCCGTCAGCCAGATCCCGTGGGAAAATCACATCACACCCGATTGGGTCGCCAAAGCCATCTCGTTTCTGACCACCGATGGCGCAGACAAATGGCTGGGTACTGATTTTTCGCTCAAGGTCGATGAAGGGCGCGATGCCATCGGGATGCCTTTGGAAGGTTAGCGGCCAACCAAGACACTTGTGTGAGTGTCCATTAGAGCGGTCATCGCCGAGATACTGAGGCATGGCCGCTTTTGTTTGCGCTTTCATGATCGAACGGAGCAGCAGCAAAAGCAAGATTTCGGGTCAGACGATTGCGGCGTCTATGAACGTCTGATCTTGCGGCATGTGCTGTGTTGCAGCACTAAGTATGCCGCCCGCGCGGAGATATGCTGCGCTAGCGAAATGCGAAAATCGGATGACGGGTTTGTCCGCGTCTGGTGAGTTCGTGCGATGTGCAGCGAAGGATCACTATACTGCCAATCCGGAATAAAATCCTTACCGCCCTATTCTGCATTCAGCCTAAATCGACCCCCAGTTGGGCCAACAAAGAAAAGCCGCCCTGGGGCGGCTTTTTCATTTGCGATGCGTGGCACTCAGTTCTTGCCAGAGGCCCGGCGCATTCGACGTATACACCTGCTCATGATCTTGGTGCGCTCGGCTCGCAGATCCTTCAGAGCTTGCTCTTTCCGCTCGATCCGAACGTGCAGCTTTACAAGACGGACTAACTCCCTCTTTTCCGCGAACCGAAGCCATGCAGCCCGAAGCCCGAAAACACTATCGGGCGACGGCTTGATGACCTTTTCGGGGGGCGGGTTGTTATGCCCCATCATCGACGCAATCTGTGCAGTTGAAGGCACTGCACAATGGTTTTGATTTGTAGCCAACATCATTCGCCTCCTGCAACAGAAGCAACAGACGATGGACGGACGGCCTGGACGACACATTGTTCCAATCCAGCAATCTCAGCATTCCCGGCAACGCATTTCACCACGGCTAGCCGCCACTGAGTAGTGAGGCGCTTTTCTGTATGTGCTTTCGTCGCGTACCAAGTCCCTGCGACGGCGGCGAGCAAGATCAGAATGCGAACGATCATCTATCATGTCCTCCGTGGTTAAAGGCTGTGACCGTCATCTTCATGGACGTGGGTAGCCTGTTCGCGGGTATGGGCAATCTCTTGCACCACGGCGGCAATCTTGCTGGATGAAACCTGGTGCAGCTCACCGACAACGGCCTCGGCGCGCTCGTAGCTGTCCGGAACGCCTTGGCTGTTGAAGTGGGCAGCAGCGGTGGAAACATCCGCGTCTTTCCAAGTCGCCGTTGTGCCGACTGAAACGCTGTCATGATCGTTGTAGCGGGCCAGGAACTTGTTTCCATCGAGTCCGAAGCTGTTGGCGGTTGCCACAATGTCATCACGCACAGCCAGCCATTTTTCGGCTTCTGTCGGGTCCAGGTTGTCCAACTCGGCTGCATTCATGGATGTGGTGTAACTGTCATCAGCAACAGTGTACGCCTGTAGGTCGGTGTCGTATGGGCGCAGTTCAGCAACATCGCCCTTCAGCTCTCCGATCTGGACGTCCATTTTGGCGCGCAAGTGCGGATCTTCGACCTCTCGGGCAAGAGCCTCCATGTTCTCGATAGACTTCACGATGTCTTTGGTTTGTTCTTCATAATTCTCGAAACCGGCCTGCCCCAGAGCGGATTGCATATACTGAACATAGCGATCACCGGGCGACTGGTAGTCATCCGAACCCTGAAAATCCTTGTCACCACTCAGATCCGCGAGCGACGAATAGTAGGGGTGATACAGGTCATATTCCTGAGCGTCGGTCATATGACGGGAAACCAAAGCCTGCATGTCGCCCTGATTAACTGGTTCCCCTGACCTCTCGGCGGCTTCCAGTTCGATCTTCAGTTCTTCGACCAGATCAGCTTGGGCGGTGTGTTCGTCAACACGGCGGTTAGCCTGGTCCTCGATGTCAGCCAGTCGCCCACCGATGGCGGCATTGTCATACCCCAGACTCCGTTGCTCTTTCGTGATGATGTCAATCTGCTCAGAAACACGATCTTCACGCGGGGCGGATTGATCAAATTTGGAATAGGGTGCGAAGTGTTCGACTTCGTTCAAAAGATAGTCTGTACGCGAAACCATAGTTTTTCCTTTTCGAGTTGATGGATAACTCTGTGATGGTCCTGCAGATGGCGTTGGCGCGCTCATCAGGCAGACCGGGTGTAATCCTTATAAGCTGTGTCCGTCATCGTCCTCCAAGCTATGACCGGTATCGTCGCCGCGCCCTTGCAAGAGCGGGTGCGTTGCATGGGCGTGAACGTCCGAAAGTTCCTCAGAAATTGCGATGATCTTGGTAGAGGCTATTTGGTGCAGCTCATCAACAACGGCCTCGGCGCGGTCCTGGCTGTCCGGCAAACCTTGAGCCTGGAAGTGGGCCGCTGCGGTCGAAATATCGTCGCTACGCCATTCCATAGTCGTTCCCAATGTGACGTTGTGATGGTTGCCAAAACGGGCAACAAACGCCTCGCCGTCTAGGCCGTAGCTGCTGGCCGTGTCAGTGACTTCCTTGCGGATCTCGACCCATTGCTCGGCTTGCGGATAATCCAAGGTATCCATCTCAGCGGTGTCCATCAGCGTTGAATAACGCCTGTCCTCCATGATGAAGGCTTGCAGGTCAGGATCGTTGGGCCGCATATTCGCAACGTCGCCTTTCAGCTCACCTATCTGAATATCCATTGAGACGCGCAGATGGGGATCTTCAACCTCACGCGCCAGTCCTTCCATTTTCTCGATGGACTGCAGGATGTCGGCGGACTTCTTCGACCAATTGTCACTGGCATCCTCGCCCAGCGTATCGCGCATGTAGGCGTCATAGCGAACTGCTGGCGGCGAGTAGTCTTCGGAGGATTGATAGACTTTATGATCGACAATATCAGCCATCGCCGAGAGGGTTCCACCGCTCTCCGCGATATGCTGGTGATCGTCAATATGCTGGATTACACGGGCCTTCAGATCGGGGCTGATTGTTTCCTCATCGCCGCCTAATGCGATGTGCTGACGCAGCTCGTGCATCAGCTCAGGCGACTTGTATTCGGGGCCTCCCGGCTCACCGTAATCATCAAAATGATGGGCCTGATCCAGTAGATGTTCCATTCTCGATACCATAGGTTCTTCTCCTTCAATGAGCTTGATGGCAAACTCTTCGATCCTTTCGCTGATGGCGTTGGCGCGCTCATCAAACAGATCGGACATTCTTGCGATGGATAAAGTCATCACATCCGCAGCCCTGTCACGGGCCGTAACTTCGACTTCCGGGGTGCTTTCAACAAGTGACAGTCCGGCCTGAACTTTCCACGTGTCTGTCTCCACTTCCTGCCGCAAACCGCGCTCAAGGCGGGTCGTCGCGGTCAGCTCAATGCCGTATCCTTCGGCAACCTCAACCTGGATGGCGCGCTGAACGTCGATGTTCATCTCGCTGCTCATGCCCATAGCGAGCCACTGCCCATGCTCGACGCCTCGGTTGTTCACAACGATGTGGACATGGGGGTTATCGGTGTCGTTGTGGAACACTGTCAGGTAGTCCCAGGTATCGCCAAAATCTCTGCTTCCAAACAGACGGTCCGCGAACTCCAAGCCCGCCTCATGCGCGGCGTCCGGATAGGTGCCTTCGGGAAAAGAAACGATCATGTGACGGGTGTAACCGTAGTTGGTTTTCCCGTTGAAATCCTCCGCCCAGGTCTCGATCAAATCCCTGACCTGATCCGCATCAAGCGGGGTCACGCCATTGTCCCGGATGTCCAAAACACCCTCTGCCCGGACGGTCAGGTAACTGATCTGGCGGCGCAGCTCATGGGCGTTGTTCACCCCACCTTTGCGGACGTGTTTCACAACCGCCTCGGGCTTTCCGACCACAGCACCCAGCCGCGCCTTGATGGATGAGGCCCGCGAGATCATGAACTTCATGCGCTTGGCGGTCTGCAGCTGCAGGCTGATCTGCTTGGATCGATCGATACCCTTCTGCGCTTCCCGGAAGGCAAGCTCCAGGAAATCCCCTGCTGTCAGATTGCGAGCCGCGACATTCATACTTCAGATGTCCAATCATCGTCGCGCAAGATCCGGCGAATGGCGGCCTCCGGTTCTCGATTTCGGCGGGCCGCTGTGATCAGCGCTTTCAGGTCTTGCCGGTGCTGGATGATCGCACGATGGAGATTTTCGACATCGCGCCGGTCGTCATCCGTCCAGATCACCGTGCCGCGCTTGGCCGATTTCGCCAGTTGATTGAGGTTGGTGTATCCACCCTGAACCTGCCGCAAGTGCTTCTGCCAGAGACCCACAACAGCGGGGTCAGGATCGAGATACCCGATCAGACGATAGATCAGTCGTTGGATGATTTGGTTGCGGCTCTTGGCCCCAAGCGCGCCCACAGCCGCCTCCAAGCGCTCCAGCGCATCTACCGGCAAGCGCACGGAAAAGACAGTGGTGTCGGCGGGTTTGCTCAATATATACCTCAGGTTGTATTTTGATTTTGTAACACAACTACCTTATCCTGTCATAATCTCCAAGAGTAAACCGATGGGATTTTAGAAATTCGTATTTTCTCAAATCGTGATCGGTTTACTCTTGGAGTCAATTTCCACGCCGGGAAAAGGGTTCCGCCCCTTTTCCTTAAACAGGCGTGGGTGCCGGTGGACTGGCGCAGGGCAATCACGCAACGCGTGGGCTGCCCGAACAGCGCCCGTCACTTTCCGGCACGTTAAATGCGATCTGCATTTTCCGCGCGCCTGGGCGCGCTCAACTTCCCGACGCTTTGGCGGCGGGTGCCGACGAGTTGGCTTTAGCTCTGCCGATCAGGCCAGTGCGCCAACAAGTCGGCTGAACTTCAGCCGCGCGACCCGACGAGCTAACCGACCGTCGCATGTCAGGTCAGGGTGTCTCGGTCGGGATCTTGGCACGGTGGCAGTCGCGCGGCTTCGCGTTGGGTGGCACGAACGGGGACCGAGCGGCCAGCCTTAACGCTGGCTCTAAATGGACCCGTGGGATAGATGCTGAGAATGGAAGGGTTGAATTTTTTCAGACCGCGTGAAAACCGCACTACCGGGGGCTGTATGTTGTGAGGGCTTGGGATTATCCGTTTGAGCTGGTCCGGATCAACTGCAAGACCTGCGGGCGGTACGGGCAGTACCCGAAAAAGCGGTTCATTGAGCTGGTCGGTGCTGACACGCCGCTGCCCTCGGCGCTCAAGATCATCGCCAAAACATGCGACCGAGAAAAGGACGGGCTGGCCCTGCACAACCGATGCGGCGCGGGCTATCCGGACCTCGCCCGGATGGTCGATGATAGTAAGAACAGGACGCGCTGAAAGGGCCGGGTCAGTCTCGCGCGACGGTCAGTCGTGCGGCACGGTCAGACTTCCAAACCTCGATAGTGGCGCGCTGTTCCGCGTGCCAGCAAAACGCTGAAACGGCTGCCACCAAAAGGGCACCGGCAACAGCAATGTCGATGGTGTGATGAACACATTTCTCAAGCATCGGAATCCTCCTTTTGGTGGTTGCAGACCGGGCACGGAATGCCCCGCCGAATTTCGGTATCGGTCATGTCAAAACACCATCCGGCGTCATGGCCGCACTGACCGCGTATGAAGTGCCCGCCCTTGGCGGTTCGCCAACCGGGCATCATACCGGGGGCCTGACCTACATCAGCCGCGTGCATCAGAACGCGCCGGGTTCGGCCCGGCTGATCGAGACCCGGCAAGGTGAACTGGCGGCGCACCTACCTTGCCTCTGGCAGAGGGTCATCCATCCGGGTCTTGAATCGAATGGTGGCATCTAGCGCCACGTCCCCGGTTTCGGCTTCCGGCACTCCGGGGACCAACCACGTGTCATTCCATGACATTCGGGCGCGTCCATCCAGTTTGCGGGTCAGCTCGTCCTCTGTCCCTTCACCAATACAAATCCCGCCCTCGATGTCGGGATGCTCGGAAAGCTCGATGTGTCCTGATCGGAAACAATGGGCATACATTGAACGGTCCTTTCGGTTTCTGATTTCGGGCTTCGCCCGGCTTAGTGCTGCCAGTTGTCCCGGCCATATTTGCGGCCAAGAATGGTGATGCGATCCTGCCCGTCGATGGGCACGCTCTGGTAGACAAGCTCACCAAACGGGTTGACGCCGTAGACAGAAACATCGTCGTCGCCAAAACCGTAGATCACGAATTTCCACGGTCCCCGGCCCTGCTCACGGGTTTGAAAAAACCCGTCAAAGTTTCGGCATTCCCAGGCACCGGCCCACCAGTTTGCGCCTGGTGTTCCCTTCTCGCTTGGGGCCATCGGTATCAAATCAAGCTGCTGCATTTCTGCTCTCCATCGGGCAAATGGCGGGGGCCGCTTTAGCGGCCTCCCGGCTTTGCAATGTTTCAGTGGGTGGTGGCTTCGGGCTGGTAAGGGTCGAGCTGATCAGATCCCGAATAGTCGGAATAATCGACAAACGCCTCGCGCAACGCGGCCAGCGGATGATTGTCAAAATCATCTACGCGCTGATCGGCCTGCGGGATGGTCTCCCAAATGTCCTCATGAATGGCAATCGTCAGATCCTCGGCCAACTCGGTGAATTCCACCACTGGCACGAGCTGACCATTCTGCCGGGGAAACTGACCAAAGGCGATGTCACCGGCTAGAAAGCCCTTTCCGGTTTCCTTGGCGATCTGGCGCGCGATCTTAACAATCGCACTTGCATCCCATGCGTCATGAACGGCGGTTGCCAGAAACTCAGGCGCGTCTTTGGTGCCTTCGTTCTTCCGGCCGTAAATGCTCCAAAACTCGACCTCTCCGGCTTCGCACTGGACGGCGCACCCTTCGCTTTCATCATTGCGGCAGGGCATGATTTCGAACCATTCGAATTGGTCCAGCTTGTCGCCTTTCGGCAAGTTGTTGAAACGCTCATGTGCGGGTGTGTTGATGATTTCCATTTGCATGGCTCTGCTCCGAGTAAGGGGGGATGCGCGGCCCGGATCGAGCCGCGCGCTGTTCTTCAGGCTGCGAGGCTTACGCCCTTCAGCTCTGCCATCTTTTCAGTGAGAGACCAGACTGCCCGGTTCAGAGCTTTGTTCTGGTCGATGCCTTTGACGCCACGGGTGCGCTGTCGGCGTGTGCGGCCATTGCCATCCTTGACGCGACCATGCAGCCCGCCCTTGATGACGTTCTCCTGCAGAACATTGCCAACGGTCCAAAGATCGGTCAGGCGGTCGGCATTGCGGCGGGTTCTCAACAGAGCGTCAGCCTGAACCGGCGCGGGCTTTCCATCTTCCTTGTGAGCCTCGGGAAAGCGCAGTTCATGCACCACTTCCGCGAACACCTTGCGCTCGGCGTCGTCCAGAGAGATACCTTTGAAGGTTTCAACCTGCTCGGCCACATGGGGCGCATCTTCCAAAACAGTGTATGCGCCTTCGATCACCTCATGAATGGCGTCACCAGAATGGCGCACCTTCACCTCGTTAAAGCTGTCGCCAACCATCAGGCCATTAGCGCAGACAAACCGAAAGAAACCCGGCACCATCTGATAGCTGCTGGTTCCATCATTGGCGTTGACCAAGATGATTTCAAAGGCTTCGCCTTCGGCATTTGTGATTGAGCGGTGGCGCAAGCGCAGCATGTGTTTGGTGAACTCGGCTTTGCCTTCAATGCGGGTGTTGGCCTGCTGAGCAAAGAATGGGTCAAACCCTTCCTTACGCAGTCCGGTCAGAACGTCGATTGTCGGCACCACAACAAAGCGGTCAGACCGGCTTTCGTGGGCTTCGGTTGCGAAGATCGAGGGCACGGCGGAGCGCAGTTGATCGTCGGTCAAGGCTTCCCCTGTGACCAGACCACCGCAGGACATTCCGCTCATATAACGATTGTAACCCATAGACTTACTTCCTTTCTTTCGTGGCGATGCGGTTGCCGGTGTTTCCCAGCTTTCCGCCAATGGGCGCGGCCTTCTGATCTGTTAGCTGATAGATGGACCACATCTATCGGCTGGCAGAACAGGAGGGCGAAGCCCTGCCTGTGGCCCGGGGCGGGACTGTCACGGGGTCGGAGTGGCGAAAAAATGGGAGGGAACCGCGCGCTTGCGCGTGGGAGGAACCGGGTTTTTTGACATGGAGACGACGCGCACCGCGCGGCGCTTGCCCCTTGACCGGCCCGACACAGGATGCGGGCGGATCGGGATGATGGGACCGGCCTGCCGGTCACAGCAGACCCACTATTGGACAATGCCAGGGCCGGGGTGAGCGCGCTTTAGCGCGTCGATCCCCTGCCCTGTCCAATAATCAATGCGAGCCGCGCGCCTCGCGCGGATCTCCCAGACCTCTTGCAAAAGCGGGCGTTACCCGAAGGGCCGAAACAAGCAAGTCCTGGCGACCATTTGGCCGCGGTTAAGCTGGCTCGCGACGAGACAGATTCACCGCATCAGGCCGAAGGGAGAAAGGGCGTGGTTGGTTCGGGGCGTAAGCCGGTCTGCCGGCTGAAGCTTAGCACGCGGTCACGCGCCCCAAGGCGCGGGATTTGCGCATAACGCCGTCATTTGTACAGCGCAGCCTACTGTACAGAGTTTTGGCGGCTTTCAATTGAAGGTGATGTTTTAGGAACCGCACCGGCCTGATCAAATGGGAGGAAGTGATCATAATTTAGCCGGAGGGAACGGCTGGTTGTGGCCGGTGCGGTCGTATTGTGAGTGGCGTCTTTGCAAGCACCGCATTTCTTATCTCAAAATGAGGCCGAAGAAAGACCTAACCGACTAGGGAACCAGGTGGATACATCTGTTTGCTGGAACTGGCCTCAAAATGAGATCAGCGACGGCCAATGACGCTGCAGGTGTGCGCCGCCAAGGCATCGGCTACGACAATCTGGGACGCTATTGCGTCCGGACCGAAGCCGGAGCAAAGGAAAGGGCGACTTGCGCCGCCCTACCCCTTTTTATTCGGTCACCTGTTCGTTGTCGTCATTGCGTTTCGGGAAGGCCACCATTTCGACGCCGGGGAACATATCGTGTTTGACCTGGATCGAGGTGATGTTGCCGTGATCGTCAGTGTTTACGAACGCGACACCGCAGCGGTTCCAGAAGTTTTTGCCATCTTTTTCACCGGCTTTGACGTTCAGCTTCAGAGTTTGAGTTGCCATTGTTTGATCCTCGTTTTTTGAGTGTTTCGATGAACATGGAAGAAGCGGGCATAAAGGGGGTGTCAGCAGGTAATTTGCTCCGCGAGGAATGCGCGATCAGCGCAGGGGAAATTACCTGTTGAAGCGGAGCGCCCGGAACGGGGGCTGCGCGGCTCCCCCGACTGCCCGCTTATGTTCATCAGAGAAGAAACACGTGAACGAGGATCTTCACTGGCAACGGGATTGAGGCTGTCAGACCGAGTGAAAGGCAAGAGCTTCTGGGCCCGCTGCGCCCGGAACGCTTGAACAAAGAGAAACGCGGCAACATCACCTCGATCCGACAGATGGGCATTGGGCGAATCCGCGATCTGGCCGCTTTCCCGAAACGGAATGACCTGCGGAACAAGGATTAAGGGCGCGGTGGCGGCGCAAGTCGCCGGTTCTTGCTGGCAGCGGCGCAAGAAGCATCCGCTGCTACGGGAAAGCCCTAATTTCGGCCTGCGTTTGAGTCGGTTATCAAAGTCTCAACCCTACCACTTACCGCTCACTGACGGTAATTCCCCCAGAGGCCAGCATCTACCCCCTCATGCTGGCCTCTTTCAATTCCCGAAACCATGATGAAGAAACGCGGCCTGGCCGCTGAAGCGGCCCCTTGCGCTGGAAGCGCACAGTCCTGATGGAGCGGGGTTCCAACCCCGCGCGGTCAGGACAACAAGGACATTGCACCATCAAGCCGCCGGTAAGAAAAAAGGCCCACCGAAGTGGGCCAGTATCTCTCGCCACAAGAGGAAAATGAAAGAATCTTGGTGAGGCTATCGCTTGCGCGCCCGATCGACAACGCCGTCATAGGTGATCGCGGTAATCCGGTCCTCAGTACGACGGGTCATTTCGATCCCATCACCTGTCATTGTTGTTTCCGCATGTTCGGTCCATTTGAAAATGCTGCCATCCGCTTCGACATGGGTTTCATCTTCAGCGGAACGTCGTTTGACAGACCCATCATGTCGAACCTCAATAATTGTGCCATCCGCCATTCGGACGGTTACAGAATGATCTTCGACCGCAACCCCTTGCCACCAGCTTTCTGCATCACGACGCACAACAATCCGACCGGGGTGCAGCTTGATTTGCACATCCTGAGTGTCCTCCGGGTCGGCGGCTTTGACCACAACAATGGCCTCCTGCTCGCTCGGATCGCCATGAACGGACGCGCTGCCGTTCTTCGGGGGCCAGAACTTCGGCTCGCTGCGCTGCCGTTTGTTCTGGTCCTTGTGGAACGCAATATACATCTGCGCGGACTTCCAGACGCGGCGAATGGCGCTCTCTGGTGCTGTTGGGGTGGTGGCTTTGGTCATTCTTCCAGTCCCTCAATCGGATGGGTGATCCCAAGGATTCAAAACATTGACACCTAAGAACTGAAACGGCTTCACGTCTCTTGTTGCGACTGAAAAACCGTGTGTCTTTGCAATTGCCGCAATCTGCGCGTCCGCCAACTTCACGTCATAGGCTTTCGCTTCGGCTTGCATGGTTGCAAGGGCCTCCGCAGCCGCACGGTCAAATGGCAAAATCCGGTTGCCGCACAGACGGCCTAGCGTAAAGTCGAACCCCTTCCAAAGCGCAGCTTTCCGGTTGCCGTCAGGCAATAATTCGATCCCGTAACGTACCTCAAAGATGGTGATCGTCGTGGTATAGAACTGCGCGCTATGCAGCGCATTCAACCACCCAATCACCGCCTTGGAAGGGCTTTCCTTCATCGGGTCGGACAGCACGTTTGTGTCTAGAATAATCACCCGAAGTCCGCCGGTTCTGCTTTGTCGCCACTACGTTCAATATCTGGCAAGAATGCATTAAGGCCCTGCACGTATTCCACAATCACGTCGCCAACCTTCTCGGCTGGCCGTGACGCCTCATCGAGAAGTTGCCGCGCGGCTTCCTCAGTGCTGATGCCACGTTCTGCCGCGACAAACCGAACGCGACTGTGAACGTCATCAGATAGATTTCTGACTGTCAGATTTGCCATTTCATCCTCCATGTTTGATAATGACAGCATATTGCTGATATGATGGCAGTGCAAGCAAATAGCAAGTATGCTATCATTTTTCATTGCGTTTCGGCAGTCACCTTGCGGGAATACGTCATGATTAAATCCCTGCTGGGAACAGGGCGCAATGCGCCCTGCCCTAATTGTTTTAGAAGCACTCAGGGACCCATGCGTCAATGCGGGCTTTCTGTTCGGCGGTGATGCGCAAAGCCTTTTGATGCTCTGGATCGTTGAACAGTTTGTGCAGCGCTTGGTTCTTCTCGCCCTTCTTGGACTTGCTGAACGCGCGGTAGGCATCGGTGTCCATGTGCAAATCCAGAAGGTCTTTGTACAGTTCATCCAACTGTACAGCCTTGAGCCGCTTGAAGCAGTTCGTCTCGGAAGGCGTCCAGATCGAGCGAATATCAGCATCAACATCAGCCGCGATTTCAGCCATGAAGTCGGCCTGCTGGGTTGTAAAGCGCCGCGCGAGAAGCGCGGTGATTTCGCCGTTGCGGGTTTTCTTGCCCAGATCGCGGAATGCCTTGAACGCTTCGACGCTGCCCTTCCCGGCCATTTCCTGAAACTGGTTATAGGCTTCCTCTGCTGCCTCGTCCCTTTCTCCGCCAAGGCGCGGATCAAGATTGTACTGGTCGTCAATCTCGGGGGCGTTCCGCTCCGCACCGCCGTAGCCAAACCCGAACAGGCTGGTGTGGTGGCCGGATGCTGGTGTCGCATAGAAGGCAAACAGGCTCAGAACATACTCGGGCTTGTCGAGCATGGCCGTTTGAATGGCTCCCAGACGGATCGCTACCATGTCGTCATTGAACTTCTGCGAGAAGGCCGGTTTCTCAGCTTCCCGCGTGGTGGGCTTGGAAGGTTCTGAGGGGGCTTCGATGAACTCCCGCTCAATAGCCGCTGCCTGATCCTCGGGCTTAATGAGGCCACGCAAAGCGGAGATGTCGCCATTGTGACGGACAAAAACCATGATCCCGGCCAACGCCTTCTGCGCGGACTGGTATTCACCATCCAGAACCTTTTGCATCGCATCCAGTTCGGCTTGTCCGGCCTCGTCCAGCGCGTCACCTTCTTCAAGCTCGGCCAACTCGTCAAAGCGCTCAGCCTGTTCCTCGGTCAAAACACCTTCAATCACCGGAGTTTGAGCGACCCCGTGGGCGTCCCGGACCTCGTAGAAATATGGGTTACTGTCGTCCGTGGTCATGGCCCATGCCCAGCCTTCCGCTTCGCGCAGCTTTTCGGCTTCCTCGGCCAGTTTCTCGGCAAACAGGCGTTCCAGCAATTCAGGGTCATTAAACAGGGTTTCGTTCTGGAACAAATCACTGGTGACGGTTCCGCCAGCGTCTTCAAAGGCATCCTGACCAACAAACTTTGCTTTGCGGTCTGTGTTGCGCACGGATTCCGGCGTCAGGGCTTGGCGCACATAGTATTCATTGTACAACCGCCCGGTCTTAACACCTTCCAGCGCCTCAAGGATTTTGGCCTCGTCGTCGCAAATGGTCATAGCCTTGGCGATGCCTTGGCTGATTTCCCCGGCTTTCACCGCATCCAAGACAGGATCAGGCAGATCGGCCAGCGCGAGGCGGCGGCGCACGTGCGCCTCGGTCACGCCGAATGCGTTGCTGATCTTGCCAACAGACAGGGATTTCGCAGCCATCTTCCCATAAGCGCGAACCTCGTCAATCGGGTCCAGTTCTTCGCGGGCGGTGTTCTCGGCATTGGCCCATTGCTCGGCCACAAAGGGGTTATCGGTAATCTTAACCGGTACGTTTGCCAGATCGGGACGCGCGGTCACAGCGATGTTGAGGGCGCGAAACCGGCGACCACCTGCAACGATGCCGACTTTACCGTCCTTATCGCGCAGACCGCTCAAGTTCTGGATCAGGCCGCACGTGACGAGGCTTTCAGCCAGCAGGGCAATACCTTCGTCGGCTACTTCCTGACGCGGGTTGATTTCAGACAGGTACAAATCGGACAGTGCAACGGTTTCGATGATTTCCGGTGCGGTGAATGTTTCGAGTTTGCTCATTGGGCAAGTCCTTGTCTCAAAGCTAAGTTTTTGTTATTGGTGCCCTACCCCTTGCGGGGTAGAGCGAGGCCGCTTAGGCGGCAGCTTGAGTTTTCAAGAAGGCGAGGCCGATCTTGGCGGAGAGACCTCCCTTTTTGATCAGCGCATAGGCTTCACGCTTACGCTGTTCGATCATTTCAATGCTCATGGTGTTCACCTCCTTTCGTGCGCGGGTAGCGCATTGGCCGTTTCAGAACCGGACTATTCGTCCACGCTGAAAACGACCGTTTCATCCTCGACCGTGTAGGGTACGGACTTGGACAAAAGCTGTTCGATGGCGGTGTGAGGGACTGTCGGGAAGCTCAGACACATGCTGTTCAGCAGCTTCGGGCGATCATCTGCGAAGTGATACCCGTTGATGGCCCATGCAATTAGGCCGGGGGTATGAACCAATTCCGATGATCCAAGACGATATTCAGTCATGACAACTCTTTCTTTCGTGGCGATGCGGTTGCCGATGTTTCCCGGCTATCCGCTAATGGGCGCGACCTTCTGATCTGTTAGCTGATAGATGGCCCGCATCTATCGGCTGGCAGAACAGGAGGGCGAAGCCCTGCCTGTGGCCTGGGGCGGGACTGTCACGGGGTCGGAGTGGCAAAAAAATGGGAGGGAACCGCGCGCTTGCGCGTGGGAGGAACCGGTTTTTTTGACATGGAGACGACGCGCACCGCGCGGCGCTTGCCCCTTGACCGGCCCGACGCAGGATGCGGGCGGATCGGGATGATGGGACCGGCCTGCCGGTCACAGCAGACCCACTATTGGACAATGCCAGGGCCGGGGTGAGCGCGCTTTAGCGCGTCGATCCCCTGCCCTGTCCAATAATCAATGCGAGCCGCGCGCCTCGCGCGGATCTCCCAGACCTATTGCAAAAGCGGGCGTTACCCTTTGGGCCGAAACAAGCATGTCCTGGCGACCACTTGGCCGCGGTTAAGCTGGCTCGGGACGAGACAGATTCACCGCTACCCGGGCCGAAGGGAGAAAGGACGTGATTGGTTCGGGTCGGAGGCCGGTGTGCCGGCGTCCGACTAGCACGCGGTCACGCGCCCATAGGCGCGGGATTTGCCCGGAACTATGGCTCCCGGCGTTTGGCCGTGAATGTGATCTTGATGACGATCAAGTTGACCTCGATGCTGAGGCTCAAGTCGATCTTCTGAAGCTGTTTTCTCACTGCTCTAAGGCGACGAGCTGCAAGCCTGCGAAGCTGTATTGATTTTTTGCGAATGTATTTCATGTCTGTCTCCTGTTGAAAATTCGCGGCTCTCGGACACGCCGGGAAAGCAGACCAGTCAACACGCACGAAGCGCCCCGAAGGGCTTGGTGTTTACGGGTCTGCGCGGCGTGTATCTTGGCCGCTTATTTTCATCGGGACAGATCTAAGACAGGCGCGCGAAAAACAGAGGTTCGCAATGGAGGGTGCGACCTGGGGCTGAGTGTAGAAATCAGAGGTTTGAGAGAATGTCAGTCGGCCCAGACTCGCGGCAACGATCGGGCCGACTCGCTCATAAGAGCGTTTTTGCCGATTGCCGTCGGCTTAGTGCAGTTAGCACGGGTTCTGCAGAGGTTAAAGGCGATCCGCTCCGGCCGCGATGGCGGCCCCGCGCGCGGGCAGCGCGCGGTCCTGGCTAATCGGGGCAATTGGCCCCGGTTCGCCGGGACACCAAAACCGATTGAGCTGGTTAGCTTGGATAGGGATTTGCTGGGCCGTAATGCGTGCCCGCCTCAATAAAGCAGCCACGCGACCGCTGAGCCATGCCCGATGAACTTGGGACCGGGCAAAAAAGCGGCGAAGTGGCCGGGGCATTATCCAACCACTGTAACCCGCCAGATTGACCCGATGATAAAGCCGGGTCATCACAGACCCGCTGCCTTTCGCAGTGCTTCATTCATTCGGCTTTGCCAACCTTTGCCATCGGCTTTGAACGCCTCCAATACTTCAGGGTCCAAACGGATGGTTGTAGAAACCTTGGTAACTTCGGCTTTGGGCCTGCCGCGTGAAACCGGGGCCCTGGCTAACTTTTCAGTCCAATAGGGTTGCGACAGGTCCGGCAGATCGTCGTCAGCTTCATCGCCCAAGTACGGGGCTGTATGCTTTTTGCTCTCGTTCATTGGCTTTCCTCATGCTGATAATTCGATGCGACGTGCCGCGCGGCGTCCAAGCCACAACAACCATTCGACCACCTAAGAACCCGATGGTGATGTTGCGTGTTTCGCCATAGTCGCGGCGATCATCTTCAACCGTTATATGTGCGTCCTCAAATACTTCCCCGGCTTGCGCCATATCCAAACCGCGAGTTTCAAGGGTCGTCTGGCGTTTCGCTGGGTCATATTCGATCTTCATATATTGTTACTACACTAAATAGGTTCAAGGCGCAATATTTGTTACTACAAAAATAGCCTAATTGATGGGTTTCAGAGGATTGCGCGTCGCGGTCGCAACGCGCAAAACACTGTTAGACTTCCTTTCCGTCATTGTCGAACCGGCGGACAAGCTGAAAGTCTATGAAGCCAGACGAAACCAGATCGGCAAAATGGGCACGGGCTTCGTCTGAATCGGCGTAGGTTTCCGGGTCCGTTCCATCCGGCAAGTCGATTTCGAAAAACTGAATTGCATCGCAAGCGATCCTGACAATTGGTTTTGTAGACATCGGCTTTCCCTCAGCGGCGGATTCTGATGATTTTCGTGTGAACGCTGGCCGTCGAAAAAGTGTTTGGCGGCAAGGTTTCGAGTTCTTCGGCCTCGTCGTGGTGGAATGTGACAGGGACCAGGGCAACAAGGGTTGCCGGTTCGTCATGCCCACCCTGCCCTAGCAGGGACAAAGCCGCCTCGATGTGGGCGCGTACCTGCTTAAAAGGCGGGTTCATGATGATACGGGGAAACTGCGCGCGGCCTCTGACTTCCTCCGCATACTCAAGAAAACAACGGTTGATCGTGGGGCCAATGGCGCGCAGCTTTGCCGCAAGCGTGTTGTGGCGCTCGATCATAGTTAATTCGCAAGTGCTGTGACCTGATCCAATCAGCGCCTTTGCGAGCTGGCCGGTCCCGGCGCTTGGCTCCAATGTCAGATAGTCACCTTGCGTCCCGAGATAACCAACCATCCGCGCGGCTACAGGATCGGGCGTCACGTGGCATTCGGTGAACTTGTCAACGGCGATAACCTCGGGGGCCTTCAGCTCGTCCAGTTGGGGCGCGTCATGCCGCACCCTAACCGGAATGGTTAGGGGCTTGTTTGGGCGGTAGTAGATGCTTGGCCGTTTCTGAGTCATCGTCCCAGCCTTTCAACTTCAAGGGCGTTCGTGGCTTGGTTGACTATCCGTTGCGCCGTGTTTGCCTCGATTCCGGTCTCCATCAAACGGCGCATTGTGACCGCCTTGCCCAGAACGGACAGGCGCGAAAATCCCTCTTGAACGTATTCCATCGGGTCAGCTTCAACGATCTGGCATTCGCCCTCTGTGTGACCGTGTTTGATGGCCTTTTGCCGCATCCCCTGCAAATTTTCGGGCAGGATTGCCGCGCCCTGAGTGAGCGCGACAGCGTAGGTGTAAAGGTGGGTTTCCCAATGACGGGTCATTGTGCAATTTCCTCGTCAAAATCGGCAGGGGCGTCATGCTGCTTTTGATCGGTGATAAGGATAGCAGCCCACCCAGCCGAGAAACGCGGCCCTTCGTGGTTCGGGTTCGGTGCGATCCGCACCCGGAAAGCGCCACAAGCTGAAAGCCGCGTTCCCCTGTAGTCGGTGCCAATCTTGGCAAAATCGGCCTTGGTCATTTCCACCTGCGGAACAAACTCGACTGTTCTATTCCACGGGTTGCGAACCAAAAATTTGCCGCTCTGCGCTTTGAAATTCAGAATAGGCGGTTTTGCCGGTTTCTTTTCGGGCGGCACGTACCCGCAAGACTGCATCAAGTCGCGCCACTCGTCGGCGGATAGCTCGACGGTGCTGCCATCGGCCACATGAGCGGGCAACGGGGCGTCACATTCCACAGAAAACAGATCGTCATCGACCTTTTTCCCCTTTGGTTTGTCTGCGCCATGTTCGCGGACAAACATTTGCAACAGGGTCGGCGTAATCTCACCTTCAAAACGTGGCACATCGCCCAGCATTTCGCGTTCATATGAAAGGCGGTTCAAGGTGTGAGTGATCCAGCGGGACAGGTTGTCATTCTCGATAGTGCGTTTTGCAGCCTCGATGCACTGCGCGCGGGCCTCTACCGGTGTGGTCTTGCCGTCTGCGACTGCCGAATAGAGACCATAAGGCACCGAAGTGCTGCGGCCCAGTATGAAGCTGATTTGCTTGTCAGTGGTCGCGCTCTCCCACATTGCCAAGGCTTTATGCGCAGCGTTCAACCGGCGCTGAAGGTCGCGCAGCTCGGCCAGTAGTTTCTTGATCCGGCGCGCGCGCACCTTGGGGTCATTCTTCCGGTTTGCATGACGCTCGACACCTACCGCGCGATATTGCCAATAACCGATAGCGCCATGAGCTTTAACGGCTTTGTCCATTGCGTTGTGCATCCGCTCTTGAGTCTTGCGGGCTTTGCGCTCGGAGTGATGCCCGACAAGGATAGGCTGACCAAATTCGAATGCGCGGGACAGTTCGTCAGCGGCCCGGTGAAATGCGTTTGCCTGTTCGGCGCGTTTCTGTGCGATCCCGTCCAGGCGATCCGCTTTGATCTGCGCCCGTTCGGCCATTGTGGTTTCTTCGGGTTCAATCTCGCCTGCCAATTCAAGCGCAAGGTTTTCGCGGGCAACGGTCCACATGGGGGCAACGAACAATTCCTGTTTAGGTGCCCACTTGAAGCCTGCGGCTTTGACGCGCTCGTATGTGTCGGCGTCCAACCGCTCCGAGGCATACAAACGGATTTTGTTGTCCTCGGGGGAGTAAGTTGCAGTGATATTAATATCAAAATCAGCCATTCGTGGCGTCTCCTTATCGTGGCGATGCGGTTGCCGATGTTTCCCGGCTATCCGCTAATGGGCGCGGCCTTCTGATCTGTTAGCTGATAGATGGACCACATCTATCGGCTGGCAGAACAGGAAGGGCAGAGCCCTGCCGGTGGCCTGGGGCGGGACTGTCACGGGGTCGGAGTGGCAAAAAAATGGGAGGGAACCGCGCGCTTGCGCGTGGGAGGAACCGGGTTTTTTGACATGGAGACGACGCGCACCGCGCGGCGCTGGCCCCTTGACCGACCCGACACAGGATGCGGGCGGATCGGGATGATGGGACCGGCCTGCCGGTCACAGCAGACCCACTATTGGACAATGCCAGGGCCGGGGTGAGCGCGCTTTAGCGCGTCGATCCCCTGCCCTGTCCAATAATCAATG